>NZ_JBKIAX020000002.1:0-607756 GCF_046567315.2 Paenibacillus lacisediminis
TGTGGCCGTTCACCCTCTCAGGTCGGCTACGCATCGTCGCCTTGGTGAGCCGTTACCCCACCAACTAGCTAATGCGCCGCAGGCCCATCCGTAAGTGACAGATTGCTCCGCCTTTCCCAAGCCTCTCATGCGAGAAACTTGATTATCCGGTATTAGCTACCGTTTCCGGTAGTTATCCCAGTCTTACGGGCAGGTTGCCTACGTGTTACTCACCCGTCCGCCGCTAACCATCAGGAGTGCAAGCACTCCATCAGGTCCGCTCGACTTGCATGTATTAGGCACGCCGCCAGCGTTCGTCCTGAGCCAGGATCAAACTCTCCAATAAAGTTGGAAGGAGTCTCGTACCCGAAGGCATGAGGTGTTCCATCCAAGTTGAAACTTTATTCGAAAGAGCGATTAGCTCAATCAGTTACTGACGAGAATTTTAATTCTCATTTAATACTCACTCGTTGTTCAGTTTTCAAAGATCAACTTCGCTTTCGTTCATCGCCGTTGTTTCAGCGGCGACTTAAATAATGTAACATACTGACGAAAGAAAAGCAAGCACTTTTTTTAAAAACATTTTAAATCAATTACTCCCCTGCGAGATTTAAGAGCATCGCATTTAACGGGGATATTTAATATAGCATATTGTTTGCTTAATCTCAAGCAATTTAGCATGTTAATTCATGGAAAAGGGGAGCGAGGGATCATCGCCCTCGCTCCAAAAACATTAAGCATTTATCCACGGATTCCGGCGGCCGGACGTTTTGTGTTTACCTGAGCGCGCTTTTTTTCCAGCCCCACCTGTGCTGCTGGCCTTACCTTGCTTTTTACGAGTTTTTATGGAGTCCGGACCGCCCGAGATATTAACATCTTTAGCGGAAATTGCTTGCGGAGCTTCCGGAGTTCCTGCCGGTTTGGATTCTGCATGGATTTCCGCAGTCTGCTCCTCCCTTGGCAAATAACCTTGCATGTTTTCCAGCGGGCTAACTTCGCCCTTAAGCGGCTCACTTCCCATAAACAGCCCTTGGGTGAAGGGCGTCGGATAAGGATAACCCGGCATAGACGGCGCTTGGGCTAAAGGTGAAACCGCGGTCGGGTATGCCGACATCGGCGATCCATAATACGGGGGGTATCCCGGACCATGATGCCAGGCTGCTCCTTGGGTATACGACGGCTTGCCATAGGATTCGGGAGACACATACTGCGGCCCGGATGACGGATAGTGATGCGCGTTAAGCATAGGATAGCCCATGTGTTCAGCCGGGCTGGTAATCCCGCCTACCTCCGGCATCGGATACATCGGTACGCCTGCATTCGATAGCCCTGGATACTCCCCTTCCGGGATATGCCCCATTGCACCTTGCACCTGCGGAAACTGCGGAACATTAGAGGAAGATACAGCTTCCGCAGGTATATTGTATTGGTAAAAAGGATGATAGCTTTCCGGCTGCTGGTAGGTCGGGACATTCCCCGAACATCCGCACGGGGATTGAGTTGGATAGACCATTGCGGGGAGTATGGATGTAGGTTGGAGCGGTTGATACTGCGGATAATACGGGCTTGCATATTCAGGCTGCTGCCCCATCGTTAAAGGTGCGTACGCCTGAGGCTCCGATTTCATCGGTTCATAGGCAGCCGGGCTTACCGGCCCATAACTGTACGGTTCCGATTTCATTGGTTCATACGAGATTGGAGCAAGGCTGGTCGGTTCCGTTTTCATCGGCGTATAGGCTATAGGCTCATACTTGGCAGGTTCATAATGTATCGGCTCGAATTTTGGCGGTTCGTATTTGATTGGCTCATGCATGATCGGCTCGATCTTCGTGGGCTGCAGCTTAGTGGTTTCGTATTGGATCTGCTCGACCTCGATTTTAATCTCCATCGGCACCGTTTTCGGCTGCTCCTGAATAGGCAGCGCCTTGGGAACCTCCTCTTTCGGAGCTTCCTTGGGGACAGGCTTAGGCTGAACGGCTTCAGGCGCAATATTGGCTTTGGGCGGTGTTTCCACCCCGGCTATAGGAGCCGTGCTCTTTTTGCCGGCCATGCCGGCAATGGGTGCCGTGCTTTTCTTGCCGGTTTGGGCTGGCATTGTCCCGATATTCTCCGGGTTTGGATGCGGATTTGGATGCGGATTGCCGTGCTCTCCCCCGACCGGCCCCGCACCCGCGGGAATATGGACGATTTCGCCAACTGTCAACTCATTCGGGTCTTTCAGCTGCGGATTCGCCGCGATCAACGCCTGCAAAGAAAGTCCCCACGCCTTCGCCAGTTTCCACAACGTATCTCCCTGCTTGACGACATGCTTATACATTTTGCCCGTCTCACCGCCGATTGGCACCGCCTCGGCAGGAATTTTCACCTTTTCACCAACGTTCAGCATGTCGGGATTCGCGATTTGCGGGTTGGCTTCGATCAATTTCTGCAGAGGCACATTATACTTTTTTGAGAGCTCAAACAAAGTATCGCCCTTTTTGACAATATGAATTTTCACGCGCTAAAGACCTCCTAGGTATCATCTCCGGAACGTGATTATCGCCCGGGGCCCATTTATAACATCCTATGCAGGAGCCCGGTTTTTGACATCCAACATAAAGAAAAAATCCTATCTCCCTCTTGAAAAAGGGAAATAGGATCGAAACGCCCACACTGGAGCCGCTATTGCCAAACTTTCAAACCGTCCTGGTCGACGATCGCCCGGAACTCCTCCAAGAGCTTCAGCGTCACCGGACCGGCATGTCCTTCGCCGATTACCCGGCCGTCCACTTCCCGAACAGCGATAACTTCCGCTGCGGTCCCGGTCAGGAACACTTCGTCGGCCACGTAAACGTCATGCAGCGTAAACGGTTCTTCTTTGAGTTTATATCCTTTTCTCTCGCAAATTTCGATGATCGCCTGGCGGGTGATCCCTTCCAGTGCGCCCAAATAACATGGAGGCGTCGTGATAACCCCGTTTTTAACGATAAAAATATTGTCGCCCGAGCCCTCCGTTACGTAACCTTGAGCGTTCATCATAATAGCCTCGCCCGCCCCAGCCAGGTTCGACTGGATTTTCACCAATACATTGTTCAAATAGTTCAGCGATTTGATTTTCGGGTTCAGCGCGTCAGGTACGTTTCTGCGCGTGGAAACCGAGACGGCTTTCAAACCGGATTTGTAGGCTTCCTCCGCATAAATCGCCAGCTGCTCCACAATGATGACGACCGTTGCTTTGGGGCAGCGGTTCGGATCCAGGCCCAAATTGCCTGCGCCACGGGAAACGATGAGCCGTATGTAGCCGCTCCGCAGCTCATTGCGGCGCAGCGTCTCCACCAAAGCGTCCTCCATTTCTTGATAGGTCAGCGGAATGTCCAGCATGATCGATTTCGCGGAATCGTAAAGGCGATCCAAATGCTCTTTGCATTTGAAAATATTGCCGTTATAAATCCGAATCCCCTCGAAAATCCCGTCCCCGTACAAAAAACCGTGGTCAAACACGGAAACCTTTGCTTCATCTTTTGTTACGAATTGTCCATCCAAGTAAATAACTTGTTCTGCCATTAATTCTGCACCTCCGCTGTTTGCTCTTCAAAAGAATAACTGAGGTAGCTCCCCAGCACGCGCACCCCACACCCCAAAGCTTCGATTTCGCCGATCGCCGAGCTGAGCAGCACGGAATCCAGCGGTTCAAGCACATCCATTAAAAAATAATAATTCCCCAATTTCTTTTTCGTTGGACGCGACTCGATCCGCGACAAGTTCAGTTTGCGCCAGGCGAACGCGGACAATACCTGGTGCAGTGCCCCCGGAAAATCTTCCGGCAGCGCAATCATCAGACTCGTTTTGCTGTGGGCGGTTTTGTTGTTCCCGCCGACCTTCAGCGGCTGCGGGCCGATCAGGACAAAACGGGTATAGTTGTTGTCATGGTCCGTCACTTTGCCGGCCAGCACATCCAAACCGTGATGCTGCGCTCCCAATCTCGTGCCGATGGCGGTCCATCCCAGGCCGGGATTATGCTTGACCACTTCTACCGCTTCCGATGTGCTGCCGACATGTTTCAATTCGGCCTGTGGCATGCGGGAGCGGATAAACTGCAGGCATTGGGCCATCGCGACCGGGTGAGAAAGCACTTTGGTAACTTTGGAAAAATCGATGTCATCGCCATCAGACGCTCCGGCGCCGAATTCTTCCCGCCGGCCGATCAAGTTCTGAATCGATGGATACACCCACTCCACCTGCATCGGAATGTCCACCTCATGGACAAGCCAATCCATATGCAGGCTCACCGATCCTTCGATCGTATTTTCCACCGGAATGACGCTGTAATCGCTTTTTCCGCTGGCCGTGGCTAAAAATACATCGGAAATTTGCTTGAAATGAAGCAGTTCCACCGGCTCATCCCCAAACAGGTAGAGCGCCGCTTCGTGGGAAACCGATCCTTCAGGCAGCAATGCTATACGTTTCATGTCCTGACTTCCCCTTTGACGTAATCCATAAATGAACCTTCCCTATCCATAGTAAGCTCGATTGCCCCAATTGTGCAAGGTTCGAGCCAGATCGTCCTAGCCCGGATTCCGTGCTCAGCAAGAACGTCCAAAAGGAAAACCTCCAGGTTCTGCCCAGTACGCTGCCGCCGGTCGGCCAATGCCAGCAGCGTTGGTCCGGCCCCGCTCAAAGCGGCCCCGAGCGCTCCGTGTTTGGTCGCTTCCGCCAAAATCCGCGCCATGCCGGGAACAAGCGCAGCCCGGTAGGGCTGGTGAAGGCGGTCGCGCATCGCGGCCGGAATCAAATCGAGCCGTCCCGCTGCCAAGGCCGCGGTAAGCAGCGATGTGCGGCTGACGTTATACACTGCGTCCTGCAAACTTACCTGGCGGGGAAGCGCTTCGCGGGCCTTGGAAGTAGATAGCTGAAAATCGGGAATCGCCACCAGCACGTCGAGATCGGCCGGAGGTTCGATCCGCAGCACGTCCGCGTGGCTGCCGTCCCATACGGCCGTGATGATGCCGCCAAACAAGGAGGCCCCGACATTGTCCGGATGCTTCTCCAACTCCGTGGCCATGTCGAACAGCTTGGCCCGGTCGAGCGGCGAGCCGATCAGCAGATTGGCGGCAAGCAGCGCCCCGACGATCGCCGAAGCACTGCTTCCGAGCCCGCGGGTCAGGGGAATTTCCGAATACATCGAAATTTCCAGTTCGGGCACCTGCACGCCGGCTTCGGCAAACACCATTTGCGCGACTTGATACACCAGATTGCTTTTATCCTTCGGCAACCCGCTCATCTCGTCGCCATAAAGATGAAACACGGTCGTCCCCGCCGGCTTCATCTCGATCCAGGAATACAGAGAAAGCGCCATGCCCAGCGTATCGAATCCGGGACCCAGGTTGGCGGTGCTGGCCGGCACCTTGACCCGGACCCCGCCCTCACGAATCATGCGCGTGCCCCTTGCAGCTTGGCGATCGCATCCATGACCGCTTCCTCCGTATCCTGGACGACAAGCGGTTCACTGCCGATACTCTTGATCGCAATATTCGGGTCCTTCAAGCCGTGGCCTGTAAGGACGCAAACGACGGTTTCGCCGTCTTTGAAGTAACCTTCGCGTTTCAGCTTGTACACGCCGGCAATGGAAGCCGCCGAAGCCGGTTCGGCGAAGATGCCTTCACGGGCAGCAATGGTCCGGTACGCTTCGAGAATTTCGTCGTCCGTCACGTAATTGATTTGCCCGCCCGATTCCTCGGCAGCCGCTACAGCGGTTTTCCAGCTTGCCGGATTGCCGATGCGGATCGCGGTAGCGATCGTTTCCGGTTCCAGAATCGGCTCGCCTTTGACGATCGCCATAGCACCTTCGGCCTCAAAGCCGACCATGCGCGGCAGCGAAGACGATTTTCCGCGTTCGTGGTATTCCTTAAAGCCTTTCCAGTACGCGGAGATGTTGCCGGCGTTGCCTACCGGAATCGCCAGCACGTCCGGCGCCTTGCCGAGCTGATCGCAAACTTCGAAAGCGGCGGTTTTTTGCCCCTCAATGCGATATGGGTTCACGGAGTTCACCAGCGTAATCGGATGCTTGGCGGTAATGTCGCGGACGATTTCGAGCGCCCGGTCAAAATTGCCTTCGATGGCGATCACTTTTGCACCGTAAATCATTGCCTGCGCCAGTTTCCCCAACGCAATGTTGTTGTTCGGAATCAGCACGATGCAGTCGATGCCCGCGCGAGCGGCATAAGCGGCTGCAGCCGCCGAGGTATTGCCCGTGGAGGCGCACATGATCGTGCGGCTGCCCTCTTCGATCGCTTTGGCAACGGCCATCACCATGCCGCGATCTTTAAACGACCCGGTCGGGTTCAGCCCCTCATATTTGAAATATAGATCAAGCCCGAGCTCCCGCGACAAATTTTCCGCCCGCACCAGCGGCGTATTCCCCTCCTGCAGCGTAAGCTTCGGCGTTTTGTCGGTAACGGGTAAATATTCTTTGTAGGTTTCCAGCAGTCCGAGGTATCTCATGGGATGAACTCCTTTTTTAAAAATAATTTTATCCTTCAACGCGGTAAACGCTTTTGATCCGATGAATCACATCAAGCGACTCGAAATGGTTGATCACCTTATCCATGCTCGCTTTGCTGGCATAATGAGTAACGATCATGATCTCCGCCCCGTCCACGCTCGTGTTCGGCGACTGAACGACCGAATCCAGACTGACCTCATATTCGGCAAACACCTGAGTGATCCGGGCCAACACGCCCGCTTTGTCATCGACATGAAGCAGCAGGAAATTTTTATAGGCGATCTGCTCGTCGGTTTTCAGCTTCTTCGGCTTATAAGGAACGATTTGCTTCAGACCGTTGACGCCCAGCTTCAAATTTTTGACGACGGCGACCAAATCGGCGACGACGGAAGTGGCCGTCGGCATTTCGCCGGCTCCGGCGCCGTAAAACATCGTCTCTCCCACGGCTTCGCCGTACACATAGACGGCGTTGTAGACGCCGCCCACCGCAGCGATCGGATGCGTATTTTTGACCATCGTCGGCTGCACAGTGATGCTGAATTCGTCATCCTGACGCTCGGCGATCCCCAGCAGCTTCATTTCATAACCGAGCCGTTTGGCATATAAAATATCCTCCCGCGTTACCGAAGAAATACCGCGGACGTGAACGTCGCTGAGCTCGACATTGGTTCTGAAGCCCAGCGTGGCGAGAATCGCCATCTTACGGGCGGCGTCAAGCCCCTCCACATCGGAGGTCGGATCAGCTTCCGCATACCCAAGCTGCTGCGCTTCCTTCAGTACATCCTCGTAAGAAGCGCCTTCCTGGCTCATTTTGCTCAAAATAAAGTTGGTCGTCCCGTTCACGATCCCCATAATTTTCATGATCCGGTCGGAGGAGAAGCCTTCGATCAGCGTCCGGATAATCGGGATGCCGCCGGCTACGCTGGCCTCGTAAAACACATCGCATTGATTATCCATCGCTTTGGCCAAAATTTCCGAACCGTACAGCGCCATCAGATCCTTGTTGGCCGTAACGATATGTTTGCCGCGTTCCAGCGCTTCTAAAATGTAAGTTTTCGTCTGTTCGACGCCACCCATCACTTCCACGATGACGTCGATCTCCGGATCGCGGATCACTTCCCACGGATCCTCCGTCAGCTTGGCCCGATCGATCGCGATACTGCGGGGTTTCTCCAGATTTTTCACCGCAATCTTCTCGATCCGTATCGGAGACCCCACTTGACTGCTCAGATCCTCCTGATGCCCTTCCACGATCCGAACCACGCCGGTTCCCACCGTGCCAAGCCCAAGCAATCCAACTTTCACTGGTTTCACTTCCGATCCCCTCCTGTTATCCAATACGCCCTAGGCAGCGAGCATTTTCTATGATTTCTCTCAACCCTTCCGCGCTCATCCGCCTTAGCCTTGGCCGACGATTTGCGTTCTCCTCACGCCGGGAATGGTCTGAAGCGACTGCAGCATCGCGTCAAATTCCTCGGTGAGCCGGGAGGTCTCCACGGAAATCACGACGTTCGCCCTGCCCTGGAGAGGAATGCTTTGGTTAATCGTCAGCACGTTTCCTCCGGAGCCGGCAATCAGCGCAAGCACCTTCGACAAAATTCCTGAGCGGTGCTCCAGGTCAAAGGAGATGGTCACAATGCTTTCCCGTTCAATTTGATTTAATTGATGAATGCCGTCTTTATACTTATAAAAAGCACTGCGGCTTAAGCCCACCTGCGCCACCGCCTCGTGCACCGTCTTGGCTTCGCCGGCGGCGAGCAACTGCTTGACCTGGAGCGTCTTGACCACCGCTTCGGGCAAAATGTCCTCGCGAACCAAATAATAATGCTCTTTCACAAAACGTCCTCTCCTTAGAGACTCTTGTTTTTGTATAGTGGACATTATACCGGAAAGTCGCTTAGGTAGCAATGGTTTTTGCCGAAAATACACGAAGTTCCGCTGGTGCCGCCAATAGCAAGAAAAGCACCGCAAAGGTGCTTTCTAGGTCAATAATAATAACTGCTGCCTTCCACAAACTCGAATTCAAAGTCGCCGATGCGTACAGGCGTACCGTCCTTGGCGCCGCGTTTGCGGAGCTCCTCATCGACGCCCATGTGGCGCAGCGTCCGGGCCAGCTTTAAAATCGCGTCATGCGAATTGAGCTGCATCCGCTTCATCATCCGCTCGATTTTTATGCTTTCCACGATAAATGTCTCATTTTCCCGCCGGATCGTAAACCCTTCGTCCTCGCGTTTGTCAAGCTTGTAAATTTTCCGCTCCTCCAGTTCGGTCACTTCTTCGAGCGCCGGTGCTTCCGGGATTTGATCAAGCAAATCGACCGCGCGGTAAACAAGCTCACGAACCCCTTGGCGAGTGAACGAGGAGATTGGCATAATTTCCAGGTCGCCGCGAACCTCGCTGACTTGTTTGCGGAATTTCTCCAAATTTTCAGCCGCCTCCGGCATATCCATTTTGTTGGCGGCGACGATTTGCGGACGATGCTCCAGATCGGCGTTATATTGCCTGAGCTCGTCGTTGATCTTCTGCCAATCGTCAAACGGATCGCGCCCTTCCGAACCCGCCATGTCGACGACATGGATGATGAGACGCGTCCGCTCCACATGGCGTAAAAACTCATGCCCCAGGCCGACCCCTTCATGGGCACCTTCAATCAGCCCCGGCAGGTCGGCCATCACGAAGCTGCGCCCTTCGCCGGCATCGACCACCCCAAGATTCGGCGTGATCGTCGTAAAATGATAGGCGCCGATTTTAGGCTTGGCCGCCGATACGACCGACAGCAGCGTCGACTTTCCGACGCTCGGAAAACCGACCAGCCCGACATCGGCCATCACCTTCAGCTCCAGCACCACCCAGCGCTCTTCGCCTTCTTCGCCATGCTCGGCCAGCTCCGGCGCCGGGTTGTTTGGCGTGGCGAAGCGAATATTGCCGCGCCCCCCGCGCCCCCCGCGGGCCACGATAATCTGTTGACCGTGGCGCGTCAAATCGGCGAGCACCTCCTGCGTGTCGTCGTCGATCACGACCGTACCCGGAGGCACGCGAACGATCATATTTTCCGCATTTGCTCCGTGCTGGCTTTTGTTCCGTCCCTTCTCCCCGCGCTGCGCCTTGAAATGGCGCTGATAGCGGAAATCCATCAGTGTTCTTAAGCCTTCGTCCACCCGGAAAATGACGTCACCGCCTTTGCCGCCGTCGCCGCCGGCCGGGCCGCCTTCGGGAACGTATTTCTCCCGGCGGAAAGCGACGATCCCGTCACCGCCGTCGCCTCCCTTGACATAAATCTTCGCTTTATCTACAAACATGCATTCACCTCATTTAAATTCCCGCAGGAAATCCGCAGCCGAAAAGCGGAGAATTCCGATTCAACCTGTTCGGCGCGAACCCGTTTCCCCTCCGCCCATTCCTCAATTTGGCGCCGAAGCGCTTCCTTGTTCCCCGGTAAGGCGGGCGAATCGAAGCGCACCAGCACCTCACCGTTCTCCCGGGTGATGGACATCTTCAACTGGAGGATTTCTCCCCACGAAGACCGGCCGGTATACTGATAAGCTCTGACCGTTTCCACGATAGCTTCCGTCAGCTCTTCCGCGTCGTCCGCCGTAAGTAGGCTGCCGAGCTGCAAGTCGTTTTCGATTTCAACCTCCAGCTGCACCGATCCGTTCACTTCGCGGAACGACTGTAAATAAAACACGAGCGACGGAATGCCGAGCCTCGATATTTTGCTCTCTACAGCCATTCGCTCCTTTATTCTTTCCACGCAACCAGCCAATTTATCAAATTTGCCCATCCGAATATATCCGTACAAAATCTGCAGGTCGTTCATCCAATCATGGCGATGGTGGCTAAGCGTCGCCGAAGCCGTCCGCTGTACCGATTCCAGCAAATGCTTCCGCTCGTTCGCCGCCTGTTTTCGAATATGCCGTACATACATCCAAAACAAGACGAAAAGACAACCGCTTATAACCGCATGTCCTATCGGTGATTTCACGTAATAATGGAGGCCCAGACTAGCGATTGCAAGCAGCACGCCGATCGTCGGCACCGTGAACCGATGTTTCATCATTTCCCCGTTCCCCTAACGAATTGGGTGAGCTTGCCACCCTGGCATCTTAACCAAGTATAACATAAACCCGGCTTCAAAATCGCTCCACTTAGTAAATCCAAAATGATCGATATCCCGACATTTAAAAAGCCCTGGCACTTGATTGTGCCAGGGCTTTGCAGCTAGCTTCATTTCGTACGGCTTCGCCGCTTAGGCTTCAACCGTAGCCGCTACCGGAGCGGTTTCTACAGGGTAGACGCTCACTTTTTTGCGATCGCGACCCCAACGCTCGAATTTCACGACGCCGTCGACTTTGGCGAACAGCGTATCGTCGGAACCGATGCCTACGTTCGTACCCGGATGAATTTTCGTACCGCGTTGACGAACGAGGATGCTTCCGCCCGTCACGACTTGGCCGTCAGCACGTTTCACGCCAAGGCGTTTCGCGATGCTGTCGCGTCCGTTTTTCGTGGAGCCTACGCCCTTCTTCGAAGCGAACAACTGGAGATCCAATTTCAACATTGTAGTCTACCTCCTTCTTTAAATGATGACGTCCTGTATCTGAATATACTTCCCGTATGATTCTTCGATACTCTTCAGCATAACGACAAGGGAAGCAAGCAGCAATTGCACTTGTTCCTCGGCTTCCGGCCGAACCGCGGAAGGAAGACTCGCGCTTAGAAAGCCGTTCTTCATCCGGGAATCCATCACGACCGCCGTCAGCTCCTCAATGGAGTTGACCGTACCTACGGTAACGGCCGAAACGCCGGCGCATACAATGTCCTCCCCGGCCTTCGCGTAGCCGGCATGGCCTTCCACCTCAAAGCCCGAGATGCCGTTATCCTGCCTGCGCAAAATGGAGACGATAATCAATTACCGCACCTTCTTACGCTTGGATTTTCTCGATCGTTACTTTCGTGTACGGCTGGCGATGACCTTGTTTTTTGTGGTAGTTCTTTTTCGGTTTGTATTTGTAAACGACCACTTTTTGGCCTTTGCCGTGTTTTTCGACTTTAGCCGTAACAGTAGCGCCGGATACGAGCGGAGTTCCCGCCACCAAACCTTCCCCTTTGGATACTGCCAACACACGGTCGAACGTTACGCTTGCGCCGTCCTGCGCGTCCAATTTCTCGATGTAAAGCACATCGCCTTCTTGAACACGGTATTGTTTACCGCCGGTTTCGATAATTGCGTACATTTGCTTGCACCTCCTCATGTCTCAGACTCGCCTAATCCAGGTGCCGCTGCCTTATGGCAAGCGGACTTGTTGACCCGACTGGAGCGGTTACAGCATGTGCACAAGCATATACTTAGTGACACATACCTCACTATAATAGCATGTGGTGCGGATAATATCAATTTGTTTTTCAGCCAAGATCATAACGAATTTTCCGCACGAATTCTTTTTCGCGTCATCTCCAGCAGTCCGAGCCGCGTCCAGCCTAAGATGTGATGCTGCGTCCGATCGCCGTACATCGATTGCTCCAGCCGCTCCCAGACGGCCTCTCGATGCTCGTCGCAGTCCATGTCGATGAAATCGATAATAATGATTCCGCCGGTGTCGCGCAGGCGGACAAGCCGGGCGATCTCCCGGGCCGCCTCCAAATTCGTCTGAAACACCGTATCTTCCAAATCCGTGCCCCCGGTGTATTTTCCCGTGTTCACGTCGATCACGGTCAGAGCCTCGGTCGTGTCCCAAACGAGGTAGCCGCCGCCGGGCAGCCAAATTTTGCGTTGAAAATCCTTGTCGAGCTGCGGCTTGACCCCGTAATGCTCAAACAAAGGCGGTTCGCCTTCATACACGATGATGCGCGGCGATTCTCCCGGCAGCATTTTGCGCAAAAAAGCCAGCGCTTCGTCGGCCTGTTCCGGACAGTCCACAATCAGCTCGTCCGTTTCCGGACTGTAGACGTCCCGCATCAACCGCTGCACGACGCTTAAATCCTGATGCAGTAAAGCGGGAGCCGCGGCGTCCCCGGCTTCCTGCAGGATAGAGGTCCACTGCCCCCGCAGCAGGTCCAGGTCTTCGCCGATCGCCGCGCTGCCTTCGTCCTCGGCCACCGTCCGCAGGATAAGCCCCTCCTCCTCCTGCCTCAGCTCCTCGCCAACTGATTTCAACCGGAATCTTTCTTCCTCGCGGCCGATTTTTTTGGATACGGCGACGTAACCGGCCGTCGGCATATACACCAGCCAGCGCCCGGGCAAGGAATAATGGGTCGTCACCCGCGCGCCTTTATTGCCGATCGCTTCTTTTACGACCTGAACGACCAGCTCATGGCCGGGCTTCAACAACTCCGTAATCGCCGGCTTCGGTTTGGGCTGTTTTTCCAAATGCGGATGAAGCACATCATCAATATACAGAAACGCGTTTTTTTTCTGTCCTATATCCACAAATGCGGCTTGCATGCCGGGAATGACATTAACGACTTTACCTTTAATAAAGCTGCCGACCAGTCCTCTGTTCTGAGAACGCTCCGCCGCATACTCCACCAGTCTGCCGTTTTCCAGAAGCGCCACCTCGGTAGAGCCGGATCCGCAGTGAACAATCATCCTTTTCATGATCTCACCTTTCTAACGTTCTAGCAGAATCATACCTGTATCACATTATACCATGACTGCGCACATTAAGCTCCGTGCCTCCCGTCGGAAAAAAGAACCATTCAGCCGCGCTGAAACTAAAAATTCTTTAATCTTAAAAAGGAGGAAATGACGCGCTGTTCCGGCACAACGGCGACGATGTTCCCTTGATGATTCATAACGTAGATGAAATGGTATTTTTCCCGTTTAAATAGACGCAAGATATGGTCCAAAGGTTTCGCTTTTTCAGCAACAATCGGCTGGGCTAAAGTCCCGTTCATCAGATGCCTGGAAAAGCTCCGGTCCCGGTTCACGAGAAAGCGCAAAAACCGGTAAGGAATATTCCGGTAATCGATGGCGTTCGAATAGAGCAAAAAGATGCCGATCATCAGTATGTTGAGCTGCAGTCCTTCCCGAAGCAGCAGGAGCGGCAGCAGCGAGTAGGCGGTCAGCATGACGCTGAACAGCAGGCTGATGCGGTAGGACCAGACCAGCGTGGCGTGGTAAGGAAGCAGAAAGCTGCAGAAGGCCTGGCTGATTTTCCCGCCGTCCAGCGGCAAAATCGGCAGCAAATTGAACAGAGCGATCAAAATGTTGCTTTGAATAAAATAGTCCAGAAAAGGCCCGTCCCACAAACCGGCCGCGTGCAGGAGCAAGGACGCGAAGATGAGCAGCACGTTTTGCAAGGGCCCCGCCAAAGCGATGGCGATTTCCCGCCCGGCCGTCAGATCTCCCGCATCCTCCATGACGGCAACGCCGCCGAAAGGAAGCATTTGCACGGACAGAACGCGGATTCCATACATCCGCGCCGCGGCCACATGGCCGAGCTCATGGATAAAAACGATCGCAAACAGGGACAGAAGCTCCAAGAAATGGCCGGTCAATACCGACATGAGCATAATGATAACAAACAGAGGATGAAAGGAAATCGTCATTCCGCCCCATTTAATCAAATGGAATCACATCCGCCGGATCGATATACCGGTTATCTTTTTGCAGCGCAAAATACAAGGTCGGGAGCGGCGGTTCCGTTCCTGGAGGAAGCGTGCCGACGATATCGCCCCCTTCCAGCCAATCCCCTTTTTCGACGGCGGTTTGCTCCAGGCGGCCGTAGATGGAGATGTATCCATCGGCATGCTGGACCGTGACGGTCACGCCCATCGCCGGATCCCGGGTTACGCTGAGAACCCGTCCGGTTCCTATGCTTTTCACCTGAACAACTCCGTTCTCCGCCCGCTCCGGAATCATTTCGACCCCCTTCAAGCTGAGCGCAAACGAGCCGGCAGGGCTGCCGGAGACGGGAGCAACGAATCCGCTTGTTGCCCCGACCTTTACCCCGTTGTCTTCATGGTGCTTAAAAATCGGAATAAATGACGGCGCACCGCCGAAATAACGTTCATACCAGGTTTCCACCGCCTGAAAATCCATCTCTTCGGTCAGCGACTGCGCGACAAACGCTCGAATCGGAAGCGACCAGGACGGCTCGTACCGTTCTATTCCCCAAAACCCCAAAAACAGCAGCGCGCTGATCACAAGCCGAGTAAACATCGTCGTCCAAAAGGAAGAGCGTTTGCCTGCCGGGGGCGGGGGGTCTTCTCTGCCGCCAAAACCGCCGTAAAGCTCCTCCCAGCGGCCTTGCCCGCGTTTCCACAGCAACTCGGGGTCGCGTTCGGCTTCAAGCCCTGAATTCCCGGTTTCGTCGCTCTGCGGATGTCCTCCAGGACGAGCCTCTGCTTTAGAGTCCATCGAACCGCCCAGCCCGGGCCGAACCGCGCTATAGCTACCGGAATCCCGCCCCCTATCCGGGAGGAGAAGACCGGCCGCATCCTCCATCGTCAGCTGCCTAATCCGCTCCGCTCTTCGTTTTTTCACATTTGATTTCACGTCCATCTCCTCAGTCCCCCCGGTCAAGTCAGGCGTTTCGTTGAGCGGCGTACCCAAACCGCAGTAGCCCACTCGAAATATCTGGTAGTAATATTTTTATGAAGGGCTTGGCCGGAATATGAACAGGAGACTATATGAAATGCAAAAGTGCAGGCGGTTATTGTCGAAACTCCTCGAAACGGGTGGTCCAAATGCAAATGTGCAGTTCATATCCGGTTAAAAGATACTTTTTTATCAAATGATCGTAAATCAGATGTACTTTTGCATTTCACCTGCTCGAAAATGAGATTTGCGGAAAAATCAAATGCACTTTTTCAGTTGATTTAGCTTACACCGCGCACCAAAAAACCGGCGCCACCCCGGCACCGGTTGTTTCACTCTACTTTATATTTTTCCTGATGCAGCTTAATGCTGAACACCAGCCCGATACACAGCATGTTGATCAGCAGCGAGGTCCCCCCATAGCTGATAAACGGCAGCGTAATGCCGGTAATCGGCATCAGACCGATCATCATGCCGACGTTTTCGAAGATTTGGAACAGGAACATCGCCACGATCCCAACGATAATGTAGGCTCCCCTTTTGTCGATGCAGCGCAGCGCGATGAGGATCATCCTGTAAATAAACAAAAAATAAAACAGCAGCAGCAGCGAAGAACCCAGGAAGCCGAACTCCTCGCCCACCACGACAAAAATCGAATCCGAGTAAGGATAGGGCACGAACTTTTTGTTCTTCAGTTCGCCCTTCATGTACCCGTCGCCGAGCAGCCCCCCGGAACCGATGGCGATCTTGGCGTAGTTCGATTGGTGTTTATCGTCGTTGGAAGCCTGGTCCGGATTGATAAACGTATTGATCCGCTGGTACCAGTGCACCTTCTTATGGCTTTCCAAATAATCGCGGATCTGCTCATTGTACGCATTAAACAGCGTCACAAACACAATCAAGGCCGCAACGGCGGCCGTCAGGGCGATCAGCACATGGCTGTATTTCGCATTGCCGATCCACATCATGCCAACAAAAACCACCAGATAGATAATCGCGTTGCCGAGGTCCGGCTGAATAAGCACCAGAAAAAACGGAACAAGCGTGATCAGCGAAATCGGCACAATATCGCCGCGGAAGCGTAATGCCTGACCTTGCCTCTGGCCAAGCAGGTACGCCGTGACCAGAATCAGGATGACCTTGACCAGCTCGGCCGGCTGAAACAGCAGGCTGCCGATCCGAAACCAGCTGCGCGCTCCGTTGATTTCCGGCGCAAACAAATACACCAAAATAAGCAGAAGACAACCTGCCCCGTATCCATACCAGCTGTAACGAAGCAGGGAACGATAATCGACCAGCGCCATCCCGAACACGACAATAAAGCCGAGAATATAAAAAATAACGGTCCTTAAATCATATCCTTGAAATTCCGATTCATACGGGGCAATGGCACTGCGGACCAAAAGGGTGCTGAATACCATGAACAAAGCCAATATTCCGACCATCACCCAGTCCAGCTTTTTCAGTTTAAACAACAACGAAGATCAACCCATTCCGAAAAACTTCTTGAAGCGCGTAAATACGCCCTTCTTTTGATCGAGCAGCATCAGGGGCACCGTATCTCCCAAAATGCGCCGCGCGATGTTGCGATAGGCGATGGCCGCAGTTGAATCGGGGTTCATGACTGTCGGTTCGCCGCTGTTGGCCGCTTTGATGACTTTCTCGTCATCCGGAACGATACCGATCAGATCGATGTTCAGCACCTGCAAAATCCCTTCGATATCCAGCATGTCCCCGGCTTTCATCATGTTCACCTTGATCCGGTTGACGATGAGCTTGGGCGCGCCGACATGCGAATTTTCCAGCAAGCCGATAATCCGGTCAGCATCGCGGACGGCGGCATGCTCCGGCGTCGTCACCACGATTGCCTGATCCGCTCCGGCAATCGCGTTTTTGAAGCCCTGCTCAATGCCGGCCGGGCAGTCAATGATGATGTATTCGAAGTCCTTCTTCAGCTCAAGCACAATGTCTTTGACCTGCTCGGGCGAGATGGCGTTTTTGTCTTTCGTCTGGGCGGCAGGCAGCATGTACAGCTCGTCGAACCGCTTGTCCTTCACAAGCGCCTGGTTTAACCGGCAGCGGCCTTCGGCCACGTCGATCAAATCGTAGATGATCCGGTTCTCCAGGCCCATGACCACATCCAAATTGCGCAAACCGATGTCCGTATCGACCAGGCACACCTTTTTGCCCAACAGCGCAAGCGCGGTTCCGATATTGGCCGAGGTCGTCGTTTTGCCGACGCCGCCTTTGCCGGACGTAATTACGATAGCTTCTCCCATCATTCACACCCCTTTAAACACGTTAAAATCCGGTCTGACCCGGGTCATATTGATGATTTTATCAATTTGCATTTTCCCGTCCCGCAAAAAAGCGAACTCCATGCTCGTCTCCCGGTTCTCCCACTCGTCCGGCGGGCGGCTGATCGTTTCGGCGATCCTCAGCTGCGTCGGGGCCAAATAAGAGGCGGCAATAACCGCTTTCTCATTGCCGGAGACGCCGGCGTGAGCCATCCCCCGCAGGGCGCCGAGGATCAAAATGTCCCCGGTCGCGCAGATCGTCCCGCCGGGATTTACGTCTCCGATAAACAACAAATTCCCGTCCTGGCGAAGCACCTGCCCCGACCGGACGATCCCGGCGAGCGTCGTAACCGCGTTTTCGTCTTTTTCCTGCGCAAGCGCAGGCGTTTCGATGGAACGGACAAGCAGATTGCCTTTTTGTTTCAATATATCAAGAATCATTTCTTTCTGATCTTCGGTAACAAGCCTCATGCCAAGCTTCACGTCAACGTGAATGATCGGCCCCGTTAGAATATTCTGATGGCTAAACTCCAATTTATAGCGGAGTTCCTCCAGAAGACTTGAGAAATCGCACTTGTCGTCCAGCAGGAAAACCAGGCCGTCCTTGATTCCTTTGATCGTCACGTGGTTGGATTTCACCGTCATTAGCCTGTCCCTCCCTCCTTATCAATTCGTGCAGGAGCAGAAAAGTTCCTGCTTGAGCGGCAAGGAAAAGTACGCGGACGTCAAGCCTTCTCCTCGGGGGAACGCCTTTTGGTTATCATTTCGAGCTGCTTGCGCAGGGGGACGTAAATCGCCAGAGCAAACAGGAACTGAACGAACAGATTGGGGATGATATGATTTTGGAGCGCCCAGGTATACGGCTGATGCGTTAATTCGAACAGGGAATAAGTGCCGAACAAAATGGAATCGAACAGCAGACTGCCGAAAATCACGATAATCATCATGAGCGGCATAGGCGCGCGCCGCGAACGGGATAAAAGGCCCATCAAATAACAGGACAATCCCATGGCGAAGGAATACGCGCCGATCAACGCTCCGTAATAAACGACGTCGTGAAGCAACCCGAACACAAGCCCCAGAATCAGCCCAGCATGGCGATGGTCGTAAACCGAAACGAACAAAAGGCAGATATAAACCAAGTGCGGAACGATCCGCGCTTGCCATGGGCCAGGAATCAGCCAAGGTACGATGGTTCCTTCCACGATAAACAAACCGAAGAGCAGCAGAAGCAAAATATACTTTCGTCTACTCACTGCCTTCACCTTCCGGCATTTCCGGCACTTCCGGCGTGAACACGACGAACAGTTCCTTCCAGTCGGTAAAGCTGGCCTCCGGCTTCACGGTCGCGGTATACGTCAGGCCGTATTCGCCAACCTGAACATCCTGCACCGTACCGATGATCATACCTCGTGGAAAGACGCCGCCGACGCCCGAAGATACGATGAGATCCCCTTCGGCGAGCGGCTTCGGATCCTCAATCCGGGTCATAAGAAATACGCCCTTCTCCTTGTCATACGTCTCGATCATTCCGAACACGTCATTTTCTTTACCTAGCGCCGTCACGGCGATTCCGTTCGAATTCGGGTCTTTGGCGTCCATCGAGGTCGCCAGCCTTACGGAGGAAGTAAAGTTGCTGACGTGGCTGATGACACCGACAAGCCCTTTCTCGGAGCTAACGGCCATCCCTTCCTTCACGCCTTCCCGAGCCCCTAAATTCAGCACGATTGTGCTGTTCACAGGATCATCGTTAACGCTGATGACCTGAGCGATTTTCCAGGTATAGTCGTACATTTTTTTCTGCTCTTCAGTAAAGTGCAACTTGTCTTGCAACCGCTCATTCTCTTGCGCAATCCGGTTATAAGTCACTTTATCCCGGGTATAATGGGATAACGCAATTTTAAGCTGCTCGTTTTCTTCCTGCAGCGCGCGCAGGTTCGCGATATCTTCAAACAAGCCCGCTATGTAGCTAGCGGGCTTGTAAAACACGTATTGCACGAAGCCAACCGTGTCTTTGACGAATTTTTCCGGCCAGGACAGGGAGGTTCTTGGCCCCAGCGTAAAACCCATAACCGCAATAAATAAAATAAGTCCCATGAGCAAAATAAACAATCTTTTATTGCCTAGCAGCTTAAACAGTTTCAGCACCCTCCAACCTTACGTTTTCTTGATAAAAACGGCATAGGCCGCCCAATTTTACAAGGACGGCGCCGCTTCGTGATAAGGGGTGTTTGCATCGTTATGACGATGGATCAGCGTCTGGAGCGAAGAGCGGAGCTGCTCTTGGATTTGAACAAGTGGATGTTGTCCAAAGCGCGGCCTGTGCCGATCGCTACGCAGTCCAGCGGATTTTCGGCCACGATGACGGGCATCCCCGTTTCTCCGGCCAGCAGTTTGTCCAGATTGCGCAGCAAGGCGCCGCCACCGGTTAATACGATGCCCCGATCCATAATATCGGCGGCAAGTTCCGGCGGACATTTCTCAAGGGTGACCTTGACGGCTTCAACGATCGCGCCAACCGTATCGCTGAGCGCTTCAGAAATTTCGTCCGAGGTGATCGTGATCGTCTTCGGAAGCCCGCTAACGAGATCGCGCCCGCGGATTTCCATCGTTTCCACCTGCTCGAGGGCCATAGCCGATCCGATATCCATCTTCAACTGTTCTGCGGTTCTTTCCCCGATCATTAAATTATATTGACGTTTGATGTATTGGATGATCGCCTCATCCATTTCATCCCCGGCCACACGCACCGATTTGCTTGTGACGATGCCGCCGAGCGAAATGACCGCTACTTCGGTGGTGCCGCCGCCGATATCGACTACCATGCTCCCGGTCGGTTCCCAAACCGGCAGATCGGCGCCGATCGCTGCGGCAAAAGGCTCTTCGATCGTATAGGCTTCGCGCGCTCCGGCCTGCTTCGTCGCGTCCTCAACGGCGCGCTGCTCAACCGCCGTAATTCCCGACGGCACACAAACCATTACATTCGGATGGCGTTGGAACAGCGAACGCTGCTTCTGCGCCTGGTTGATAAAGTATTTGATCATGGTAGCCGTTGTATCGAAATCGGCGATAACCCCGTCTTTCATCGGACGGATCGCCCGAATGTTGCCAGGGGTCCGGCCGATCATTTTTTTTGCGGATTCACCGACGGCGACAATATTTTTCGTATCGGTATGTATCGCCACTACCGAAGGTTCTCTTACTATGATTCCTTTACCGCGAGTATAAACAAGCGTATTCGCCGTTCCCAAATCGATTCCCAAGTCTTTCGTAAAGCCACCCAACATGCTGTTTTCTTCCTTTCCTTCTGTATCTAAACTATTATATTACATCAAGCCCTGCTCCTTCAAACTAACAAATTTTCCATCTCCGATAACAATATGATCCAGCACGTCAATGCCTACGATCTCGCCAGCTTCGCAAAGCCGGCTGGTCATCCGGATGTCTTCTGCGCTCGGCGTCGGATCGCCGCTCGGATGATTGTGCGCGCAAACGACTGAAGCGCTGCTGCACTTGATCGCGGCGCGAAACACCTCGCGCGGATGAACGATGGAAGCGTTAAGGCTTCCGATGGAAAGCGTTTCTTGAGCAATGATATGATTTTTCGTATTCAAAAAAAGACAAACAAAATGTTCCTTCTGCAAATACCGCATCTGTTCCATCAGCAGCTCCGCCACAACTTGCGGGCTGCGGACCGTTTCGGATTCCGGCAGCCTTGATTTGGCCAGCCGTCGCCCCAGCTCGATCCCCGCTTTAAGCTCGATCGCTTTCGCCGGGCCGATGCCCCTAATCTGAACCATTTCATCTAAGCTAAGATCAATGAGACCGCGAATGCCGCCGATTTCGGACAACACACGCTGGGCCATGTGAATGGCCGATTCACTGCGCGTGCCCGTTCGAAGCAAAATCGCCAGCAGTTCCGCGTTGCTGAGCGCTCCCGGGCCAAACTCCATCATACGTTCTCTTGGCCGTTCCTCCAAAGGAAGATCTCTGAGCATGTAAGAAGTGGATTTCATGCACAATCCCTCGCTTCCGATAGTTTATGAGCTAAGCCCGGAATTTTCCGGGCATGGCTTCCTAATCGTCTGCGGAAGGATATGCTTTACCACTTCCAGGCGGCCTTTCGGCAAAAGGGCGGCTGACCCGCCGATCCCATAAAAATAAGTGTTCAAAAAGTCAGACTTTTTAAACTTCCTCTTAAAGTACGCGAATGCCGAAATCCGCCAGCATATCTACAAGCAAAGACAAAGGTAAACCAACGACATTAAAGTAACAACCCTCTATGCCGGTGACAATCGTAGCCCCCAGGCCTTGAATGGCGTAGGCCCCGGCTTTGTCCAGACCTTCCCCGCTCCGGGCGTAGGCCTGAATCTCCGCTTCGGACAACGCCTTCATCGTCACCAGCGTCGAACGGTATTCAACCTTTCTTCTGCCGGTTAAACCGTCCACGCAAGCCACGCCGGTAAATACGGTATGGCTGCGTCCCTGCAAGGATCGCAGCATCTCGGCCGCTTCGGCCTCATCCTGCGGCTTGCCGAGGACAACCCCATCGCGGACGACGATCGTGTCGCTGCCGACAATCACCGCATCCCGTTCGGACGATTCCAGCGAATGATATACCGCATCCGCTTTTCGGCCGGCAAGTTCCATAACGATTTGCTCCGGTGCCCACCCTGGCGGCGTCGATTCATCCGCATGGCTTGGCACGACTTGAAACGGGATTTGCAAAGAAGAGATCAATTCACGCCTGCGGGGTGATGTGGAAGCGAGAATAATCCGGCGTAATTGTGCGGTTTCCAATAGTGGACTCTCCTTCAAGGAATTCACAGGGCGGGGACAATCGACATTACCGCTGTCATCCTCGCCATTTTTTGACACTAACTTATTATAAGATTAATTCATGCTCAATACAAACACAAAAAAGGCAGGGGAAAGTATTTCCATCCCTCGCCTCGAATATGCTTCAGCGGTTCTCTCCAGGGTTCACGCCGTGAATGATAATCTGCTCCGCCATGATGAAGCGCATCATCTCGTTTTGCACCTCCCACAGCAGCGTTTTCGCTCGGCTTTTATTAAATTCCCCCAAAGCTTCGACAGCCCCGTTCATCGCCTTTTCCATTTCTCCGGCGTAAGGTTCCAGAGCCGTCGGCCATTTGCCCCGCACCGCCGCCGCGCGCTCTGTCCAGGATTGATGCATCCGCCCCAATTGCTTTACCGCCTCGTCGCCCAGCGGCTGCGGGTCAGCGTCACTAAGCAGGGATGCCGATGTGGTGCTCAGCAAACGCACGAGCTCGGCGCTTTGCGCCATGTACCCCTCGAGCGTCCCCCGGTCGCCCGCAAACTCCGCGCTGGCTGTGGCGGGCAAAGCCACCTCATGCAGGATCAGGTGCACGCCGGCGGCTTTCAATTGGCCGCTTAGCAGCTTGGATTGTTCCCGGTCCGTCGATACGCCCGCGTAGACCCTTTTCTCATCGACCGTATCGCGCGCGGCCGCAAGCCCGGAAGCCTGCAGTTCCTCTTGTGCCAGCTGCACCCCTTGAGCCGTGCTGAACACCCCATATTGGAGAAAATAATACGTCTGCTCCGGAAGCGCAAAGCTGATCTGCGGGATGGATTCCTCCATCGTCTCTCCTTCCGCTCCGATTTCGGCCATTGCCGGAAGGCTGGCCGCCTGATCGGCCGCGCTTTGCTGCGGCGAGCCGATCCCTGGCAGCGGGAGCTGCATTTCCTGGTTAAACAGGGACAATACGACATAGCCGAATAAAGCGCCGGTAACGATCGCCCCGGTTAACGAACCCGCCACCTTCCAGCCAGAGCCGGACGATTTGGGGGGACGAGTGTAATAAGGGGTATCCTCATATCGGGGGCTCCATGGATCATCGCCGTGATCCCGCACGCTGTATGGATCGGCCACCACTTCTTCAGGCCTGTGCGATATTCCCGATTTATCAAAATCGTCCGCTTCATCCCTCAAATCGCCTTTTGCCCGCCCTCCCGGAAAAACCGTCAATCCCATGCCGGTATGATCGGTAAACGGATCGCCCCACGATACCGCCGCCTCCACCGCACGGTATCGGGCAGGTCTCTCCACAGGAACGACTTCGACTTCGGCTTCGGGTTCCTTTTTCCATGGCGTATCCTCTGCCGGGAGTTCAACCGCATACCGCCACACGGGCGCATCGTTTTTATCATGGCCTTGATCCGGACTTATCGCCCGAACCTCCCGTCCGTTTTGGTCAAACCGGAATGTCATTTTCGCTTTGTTCACGGTCCGCACGCTCCTTGTCCATTCATCTATCCTACCTTATGAGAAAAGGAAGAATGATATGCCTTGGAGTTCAGCTGTTCCTAAACTTTGGACGCTGCTCTAACGGACACTCGCGACCCTTATCGCTCCATTTCCCGGGTATTTCCCAGCCTAACGGACACAGGCGGCCCTATTTCGCTCTAAACCCGTTCATCCGGGACGATTTGAGGTAAATAAGGTCTTCTGTGTCCGTTTACATTTTGCAATCCTCCGTTTTTCCGCAAATAACGGCTCTGGTGTCCCTTAGCCCCCAGGTTCCTCTTATCCTCCCCTCCCAACCTGCGCATCGCCCTCTACCATGACCGAAATTTTATAAATTCTATAAGATGTAAAAAATGCTCCCCGGAGGGAGCACTCTAGTATTTAACGGTATACATGATGTACTTGCTCAGTGCAGCTTGGCCGTTAGCTGGACAATCCTTTGGCCAGTTCGTAGCCAACCTTGTAGATATCCCCGGCGCCCATCGTGAGCACCAGATCGCCGGGCTGGAGCCGGCCTTGCAGTTCCTGAAGCACGTCCTGCTTTGTCGGCAGATACCGGGCTCCAGCGTTGCTGTTTTCCTTGATCAATTCCACCAGCTTCGCGGAATGCACCCCTTCAATCTGCTTCTCCCCGGCCGGGGAGTAGATGTCGGTGATGATCACTTCATCCGCGTCGCCAAACGCCCGGCTGAACGCATCGAGCAGGAAGAAGGTGCGCGTATAGCGCTGCGGCTGAAAGACGGCGATAATCCGTTTGCCGGTCGCTTTGGCCGCCGCGATCGTGGCCTGAATCTCCGTCGGATGGTGGGCGTAATCGTCGATGATGAGAATGTCGTCCGCTTCCCCCAACACCTGAAAACGCCGCTTCGCCCCATGGAATTTCCTCAACGCCTCGGTAATATCCGCGAACGGAATTCCCGCTTCCAGGCAGACGATGACCGTGGCCATCGCGTTATACGCATTATGCCGGCCCGGAACGGACAATTCGACCGTGCCCAACTCTTCGTTGCCGCGTCTCATCTTGAACGTAACGCAGCGATCGCCCAACTCAATGTCGTGGGCCGAATAATCGCAGGCCGTGTCGATCCCGTAAGTGATCGTGCCGCACGCCAGCTTCGGCATCAGCTCCGCCACATTCCGGTCATCGCCGCAAACGACCGCTTTGCCTCCCGGTTTAATCTGGTTCAAAAATTGAACATATGCTTCCTTAAGACGGCCAAATTCGCCGCCGTAATTTTCCAAATGGTCGGCCTCGATGTTGGTCACGACGCCAATCCAAGGATGATACTGCAGGAAGGAGCCGTCGCTCTCGTCCGCTTCCGCGACAACGAACTTGCCCTGTCCCGCTTTGGCGTTCGTGCCGACATCCATCAGTTCGCCGCCGATAATGTAAGTGGGGTCCGCCCCGCAACTCTCCATCACCAGCGCGATCATTGAGGAAGTCGTCGTCTTGCCGTGCGTCCCGGCCACCGCGATCCCGCTCCGCTCATTCAGCAGCCGGGCGAGCATTTGCGAGCGATGCAGGATCGGGATTCCCTGCTCCTGCGCTTCAATCCGCTCCACGTTGTCCTGCGGCAGCGCCGTCGAATACACGACCAAGTCTGCTCCGTGCACATGCTCGGCCGTATGTCCGATATAGATTTTCGCTCCTTTAGCGGCGAGCTTCTCCGTTAACTCCTGGGCTGCGACATCCGATCCGGTGACGGTATAGCCCATTTCCAGCATGACGCGGGCAATGGCGCTCATGCCATAGCCGCCGATGCCGATAAAGTGTACATGTTGTTCCGTAGTATTTAACAAAATGGTCACCAGCCTTTTTCAGAATCGGTTTGATGCAAAAGGGCCGCCCGCACGTCCGATATCAAATACAACGTGCCCGTCACTACCCCTAGATCCTCCCGTTCCGTCCGTGACTCCAAAAGCGAAAGGGCCTTTTTCCAGTCACGTTCTACGATGATATTCAACTCCGCTTTCGCTTCAGATCCCTTAACTTCGGTCACGAGCTCATTTAACGCGTTGGCATCCATTTTTCGGCGAAAATCGGGCTCGGTCAGAATAAGCGTATCCACTATTGGTAATATATGCTTGAAGTAGCCGAGATGATGCTTGTTGGCTAACATCCCCATCATCATATGCAGCTTGCGGTAACGGTAAACTTCCGGAAGGCTTTTTGCCAGCGCCGCCGCGCCTTCCGGGTTATGGGCCCCATCCAGCACGATGCGCGGCTCCTCCATCACCAGCTCAAGACGTCCCGCCCAGAAGGCGGAGCGGAAGCCGTCCAAAAGTTGCTCGTCTTCCAAAATGAAGGCCATATACTGCCGCAGCACTTCGAGGACCATCATCACTCCGGCCGCATTTTTGCATTGATGCTCCCCCTGCATGCCGATGGCCACGTCCAGTTCGCGAAAAGGGCCTTGAAACCGCAGAGTTTGCGCTTTACTGCCAACCTCCAGGCGTTCAAACCTAAACTGCTCGCCGAGCAAATAAAGGTTCGCCCGCTTGGCCTCAGCCGTTTCCTTTAGCACTGCAATCGCTTCCGGCTGCTCCACGCAACTCACCACCGGAACCCCAGGTTTGATGATGCCCGCTTTCTCGCGGGCGATCAGCTCGATGGTATCGCCAAGCACGTCCATATGATCATAGCCGATATTCGTAATCAGCGAAACGATCGGCGTGACGATATTGGTAACATCCATCCTTCCCCCAAGGCCAGTCTCCCATACCACAACATCGGGATAACAGACCTCGGCGAAATAAAGGATCGCAATGGCCGTGCTGACCTCAAACATCGTCGGCGAACCGAGCTCGGTTTCGGCAATCTCCCGCACGAGCGGCAACACCCGGCGCGCGAGCTCAAGGAGCGTCTCTTCGGGAATATCCGCTTCGTCATATTGAAAACGGTTCGTGAATTTCGTGATATAAGGAGACGTAAACGTTCCGACATGGTAACCGCATTCGCGCAGGGTCCGGGTCAGAAAAGCGCAGGACGAACCTTTGCCGTTCGTCCCGGCGACATGTATAAATTTCAGCCTCCGCTCGGGATTACCCAAACGCTCCATTATCAGCTCGATGCGTTCCAGTCCCGGGCGGATTCCGAACGGAATCAGCCCGTTTATCCAGCCTACCGCTTCATCATAGCTGTCCAGCGCAAGCGGCCGTATATCTTCGTCTGTAAGATCCCCCATGGTTTTCACCTTCATTTTGAATTAATTTGCCTAGCCTAGCCCTTCAATTCCTCGATCCGGGCCAGCACCTTGTCGCGTTTTTCGGCATAATCGGCCATCTTGGCGCGCTCCTCCTCGATGACTTTTGCCGGCGCTTTGGACACGAACCCTTCGTTGGCGAGCTTCTTCTCCACCCGTTCCACTTCCTTGTTCAGGTGATCAAGCTCTTTGTTCAAACGCTCGATTTCCTGCTGAATGTCGATCAGCCCGGACAGCGGCAAATACAGTTCGGCTCCGGTCACGACGGCGGTCATCGCCTTGTCGGGTACGGCCGCGTTCAAGGACGCTTCGTATTCCGAAGTGTTGCAGAACCGGCGGATATAATGTTCGTTGCGGGCGATCACTTCGTGCGTTTCGGAACTGCCCGGCTTAACGACGAGCTCGATTTTTTTGCTCATCGGCACGTTCACTTCAGCGCGGATATTGCGCACGGCACGGATGATGTCGATCAGCAGATTCATTTCCTGAACGGCGTCCGGAGCTTCCAAAGCCGGGTCGTATTCAGGCCATGCAGCCAGCGTAATCGTATCGCCTTGATGCGGCAAATGCTGCCATATTTCCTCGGAAATAAACGGCATGAACGGATGAATCATCCGCAGCGTACGATCCAGCACGAAGGCCAGCACCGATTGCGTTTTCCGCTTGGCCGCAGCATCTTCCCCGTAGAGGGACAGCTTGGCGAATTCGATGTACCAGTCGCAAAGATCGTCCCAAATAAAGTTATACAGCAGGCGCCCGGTTTCCCCGAACTCGTAAGCGTCAATCAAACGGGTGATCTCTTTGGCCGTCTCGTTGAAACGGTGCAAAATCCAACGATCTGCCGTCGACAATTCTCCGCTGATATCGATATCGTCGTAAGTCACGCCATCGAGATTCATCAAAGCAAACCGGGAGGCGTTCCAGATTTTGTTTGCGAAATTGCGCGCCTGTTCGACGCGTTCCCACCGGAAGCGCAGATCCTGCCCCGGCGTGCTGCTTGTCGAAATCATGTAGCGCATCGCGTCCGTACCGTATTTCTCGATCACTTCGAGCGGATCGACACCGTTGCCCAGCGATTTGGACATTTTCCGCCCTTCGCTGTCACGCACGAGCCCGTGCATCAGCACATCCTTAAACGGAATTTCTCCTTTGAATTCGAGTGACGTGAAAATCATCCGCGCTACCCAGAAATAAATAATATCGTACCCGGTCACAAGCACGTCGGTCGGGAAATAACGCTTCAGGTCCGCACTGGATTCGTCCGGCCAGCCCAATGTCGAAAACGGCCACAAAGCCGAGCTGAACCACGTATCGAGTACGTCCTCGTCCTGCTTCAGATCGTCTCGTCCAAGTTTGGCGCGGGCTTCCTCTTCGCTGCGGGCCACAACCATTTCGCCGGTCGCCTCGCAGTACCAGGCCGGAATCCGGTGCCCCCACCACAGCTGGCGGGAAATACACCAGTCGCGTACATTTTCGATCCAGTGCAAATAAGTTTTTTCGAAGCGGTCCGGTACGAAGTTGACGCCTTTCCCGGATTTTTGCGCCGCGATGGCCGCTTCCGCAAGAGGTTTCATTTTCACGAACCACTGGGTCGACAAATACGGCTCGACCACTGCGCCCGTCCGTTCGCTGTGTCCGACCTGATGCACGTGGTCTTCGATTTTAATGAGAACGCCAAGCTCCTGCAAATCCTTGACGATTTGCTTGCGGCATTCGCTGCGGTCCAGCCCTTGGTATTTGCCGGCTTCCCCATTCATCGTGCCGCTTTCGTCCATGACGTTGATTTGCGGCAGGTTATGGCGCAGGCCCACCTCGAAGTCGTTCGGATCATGCGCCGGGGTAATTTTTACCGCACCGCTGCCGAATTCTTTTTCGACATATTCATCCGCGATAATCGGGATTTCCCGGCCGACGATCGGAAGGCGGAGCGTTTTACCGACCAGATGCCGGTACCGTTCGTCCTCCGGATGAACCGCCACGGCCGTATCGCCGAGCATCGTCTCCGGACGCGTCGTCGCCACGGTGATAAATCCGCTGCCGTCGCTGAGCGGATACTGCAGATGATACAGGTGGCCGCCCACTTCTTTATATTCAACCTCGATATCGGACAGCGCAGTGCGCGCGGCCGGATCCCAGTTGATAATATATTTGCCGCGGTAAATCAAGCCTTTTTCGTACAGCTTCACAAACACTTCGCGAACCGCTTGGGAAAGCCCCTCGTCCAGCGTAAAACGCTCGCGCGAATAGTCAAGCGAAAAGCCCATTTTTGCCCATTGCTCGTGGATCGTGGCGGCATATTGATCCTTCCATTCCCAGACGCGTTCCAGGAACTTCTCGCGCCCCAGATCGTAGCGGCTGACGCCTTGCTCGCGCAATTTTTGCTCCACTTTCGTTTGCGTGGCGATCCCCGCATGGTCCGACCCCGGCACCCATAATGCGTCATACCCCTGCATCCGTTTCGTCCGGATCAAAATATCCTGCAGTGTAAAATCAAGCGCATGGCCGATATGCAGCATGCCGGTCACGTTTGGCGGCGGGATTACGATCGTAAACGGCTGCGCGTCCGGACGCTGCCCGGCTTTGAAAAAGTCCCCCTCCATCCAATAACGGTACCACTTCTGTTCGGCCGACTTGGGGTCGTACGTCGTTGGCATTTCCGTTTGACTTTGTTGACCTTGGTTTTCCGTCATACCATTCAACCTCCGTTACAAATAAGCATCGCCTTCACTTGCCAAAGATAATCCGCGCGCATGAACTGCGATTATCCCCGACACTTTCCTTTGCAGCGAGCCGTTCCTCCCTCGGACACCCGCCGCAAAAACAAAAAAGCCTTTCGTCTCAAAGGACGAAAGGCTTTACTTTCGCGGTACCACCTTTGTTTCGCAGCATCCAGCCTTCCTTCGCCGGCCGCCATTGATCCGGCAAAAAAGTTGAAAAACCGCGACACTTAAGCAGATAACGGCTGCTACCGGTCCGTTCTAACGGCTATCTCCGCTCAAACGGACGACTCCCGGGCGACTTCGGCCAGCTAACATCCTGCGGAATCTTTCAGCGTTCCAACTCCGCTCTCTGAAGGGTTCACTGCCCTACTCTTCCCATTCCAAGTCGATGACAACAATCATTTTGCTTGAATCTATATTATCATAACTTGGAAACCTGCGGGAGTCAATATTCAGCCGTCCATCATGAATGAAGCGCCTACGGAATATACAAAATTTGCCCTTCCGCCAAATGGTTTTCGGACAGTCGATTGTACAGCTGCAGCTCGCGGGAGCTCAAATGATAACGCTCCGCAATGTCATCCAGCGTTTCTTCCCGCTGCACGATCACCAGCTTGACCTTACGGAACGGGGTTTGTTCCTCGCTGCCTTGAATAAAAAGATTTTTCCACAAAAGATCCTCGCCATCGCCGATCTCCGCCTCGTCGGACGCCGTCGGGGAATACGCTTCTTGCGTTTGCAGATCGTGCTGCGGCCGCGAAAAAATCAGCTTCTTGAGGCCAAAAGACTCGCTTTCTTTTTCTTCGGTGCCTTTTTTGCTGCCAAGCGCGATTTTCAGTTCTTTTTTCTCCTCCGCTTCGGCCTGCGCCAGGTTTTCCGGCAATACGGCGTTTTCCGGCTCCTTGGCGGCCTCGGCAGCGGCTTTGTTCGGCCCGGCCGCTACGTTTTCCTCTACGGCTTCGGAAAATGAAGGAACGGCAGGTTCTTGCGATTCCGCCTCGCTTGCCGTTACGTTAACCAGTTCGTTTTCCTGGGCTTCGAAATGCAACGGTTCTTTTTCGGCGGCTTCAGGTTTCACCGGCTCATTCAAACGGTCGGCAGCTTCCGGCTCGGCAAAAGGGGACATTACCTCTTTGAACCACACATCATTGAACTGCTCAAACTCCGTTTGCGGCAGCATGTTTTGGGCCGGAAGGGCGTATTCCTTGTCCGTCCAAGGCCCGGCAGGCGGCTCCACGTTCTCTTCCCCCAACCATAGGGAGGTCGGCTCCGTCTCCGGGTCCGGCTTCGGCGTCGGCTCGTCCGGGCTTCGCTGCTCTTTCAGCACTTCCTCCGGAAACGCCTGCCATTCCGTAAGTTTCGGGAGTTCTGGTACGGCATGGATTTCCTCCTGTTCCGCTAAGGAGAGACTACCCGTCTCCTCCTCGTCACGAACGCCCGGAACGACGTGTGCGGTCGTAAATTCCCGATCCTTCCAGTTGTCGGCCTCCACCGCCAGAGAGGATGTTTCCACCCCCTGGAGCGACAAAACGCCGGTAATGTTCAAGCTGCGCGCGCTGAGCAGATCCACATCGAAATTTTCAATTTCCACCGTGATATCCTCCAGCCGGTTCACCCGGCTGAGCGGAATCGTAATTTCTACGGGGATCCAATGCTCCAGACTGCGGGTCTCCCCTTCCCCCCGATACAAACCGGCCAGAAGCAAATGACCTCTTAATGAAGCATATTCCTCGCCGGGAATAACCTGAATTTTCGGGAAAAGTTCAATTTCCTCCAGCTCTTCAATGCCGATCACATCTTCCGATAAATGAACGCGCTCGTAAATATCAAAACGAAGACCATAGGAATGATCAGCCAAAACGCTACCTCCTTTCAGCATATCCAAACATGATTTAGCATCCATTTGTCATGATCCAAATCATCCTCGTTTTATCTATATGCCTTTGAAAAAGAGTGCATGCCAGCTTTTTTGCCTGATACGAACAAACGTACGTTGGCGTTGCAAACTATTGTGTGGGGAGTATACCTGGATGTTGCTTTGGCGTACGGAGATGATGAGGACGGGGTGGGGGGCAACTTACCTAGTGACCAAGTTTTGAAAAAGCCCCCCTGACTTCAACTTTGTAATTATAGAGCCAAAAGCGTTAGTCCGCCGATAAGTCGGCGGACTAACGCTTTTGTATATTTGAAACCCCAGCAAAAAGCATAAGACCAAAAAATGCCGTTATTCCGGCGATATCCGTCCATTTGTGAGAAATAAAGGAAATTTATGTCGCTATTTTCCCTCATCACAAGGAAATGCCCGCGTTCTGGACCACTCACGGGAAAATAAGCACAAAAAATTCCGCTAGTGGGATCAACATGCTGTAGCTCCGGATAATAGGAACATAATATTCCGCTATTTTGCAGGCTGATATTTCGTCGTCCGGTAGCGGGCTGTCAAGCAGCGATTTCAAGGTTGAGCTCTTTTATACTGTTAATTTCCAATAACCTTCACAAAAACACGGCCAGTGCGTTTTCTCATCGCATCTTACGGTGCAAGGGAATGGTCATGCCCTTTGCAACTCTGCACGCAGCTTTTGCAGCGCATCTGGCCAGGGATCTTCAACGGCCACGGTCTCTCCCGTGAGCGGATCGGGAAACGCCAGGCGTTCCCCGTGCAGGGCCTGGTGCGGCAACCGCGCCTTGCTTCCTCCGTACAGCACGTCGCCGATAAGCGAATGCCCCGCGGCGCTCAGGTGAACGCGGATTTGATGCGTTCGTCCTGTCTCCAGCGTAAGCCGGACCAGACTGGCGTCATGAGCCGGGTACACCTCGACGAGTTCCACCCGGGTCAGCGCCGGCTTGCCGGTTGGGGAAACCCGGCGCCGCTGATTGTGGTGGCGGTCCCGGCCGATCGGCTGATCGATGACCTTCATATCGGGGCTGACGATGCCGTGGACTAACGCGATGTACGTCCGGCTGATCTCCTTACGGCTCATCGCCTCGTCCAATTTGAGCTGGGCATATTCGTTTTTGGCAAACAGCACCGGCCCGGACGTGAAATCGTCCAGGCGGTGGATGTGCGCGGCCGCCACCGCTTCCCCGCGACCGGCGTGCAGCGCCGTGACCATATTGGCTAATGTGGCCTGCGTCGGAGCCCCCGGCTTCGTAGCCGCACCCGCTCCGCTGCCGTCCGGATGGACTTTGACCCCGGCCGGCTTATGTACGACGAGGCTAAAATCGTCCTCGTACAAAATGGTGAGCTGCTCAGCTTCCGATTCTACCGGAGCAAATCCAGACTCCCTTGGCGGAAACACCCGCAGGCGCAGCCGATCCCCGGCCAGCTTGACGCCGCCTTCGGCCTGCAGACGCCGCAGCAGCTTGGGGGGAGCACCGTAGCTCTTCTCGAGCCAGGCGAGGGCGGCAGCCAGCCGGTCCTGTCCTTCGGCTGGCGGCAGTTTGCCAGGCATCAGCTCCAGCCACTCGCCCCGGCGCACAGCGGAAATCCGCGCGTTCACAGCTTTTGCAGCGCGCGGCGGTGCGCTTCGATCGTCAGCTCAATATCCTCGTCGGTATGCACGCCGGATACGAACATGCCTTCAAACTGCGAAGGCGCCACATTGATCCCTTCCTCCACCAGCGCGGCGAAATAACGGCGGAACAGATCGAGGTCGCTGCTTCTGGCCGTTTCATAGTTAACCACTTGCCGGTCCGTGAAAAACGGGCAGACCATCGAGCCCACGCGATTGATCGTGCACGGAATGCCGAGCTCCTTGGCGTTTCGCTCGAATCCGTCCGCCAGCTTGGCGGAAAGCCGCTCCAGCCGGTCGTATACCTCCGGCGTCAGCAGCGACAGCGTCGTGTAGCCGGCGGCCATCGCCAGCGGGTTGCCGCTTAGCGTGCCGGCCTGGTAAATCGGGCCGGTCGGGGCGATTTGCTCCATGATTTCGCGTTTGCCGCCGTAAGCGCCGACCGGCAGACCGCCGCCGATCACCTTGCCGAGACAGGTCAAATCCGGCGTGATGCCAAAACGCCCCTGGGCGCAGTTCATATGAACGCGGAAGCCCGTCATAACCTCGTCAAAAATCAGCAGACTGCCGTACTGAGCCGTGATTTTACGCAGCCCTTCCAGAAAGCCCGGCTGCGACGGTACGACGCCCATGTTGCCGGCAACCGGCTCCACGATCACCCCGGCGATTTCTTCCCCGAAGCGCTCGAAAGCCAGTTCCACCGATTCCAGGTCGTTATACGGCACCGCAATCGTGTTCGCGGCCACGCCTTCCGGCACGCCGGGGCTGTCCGGCAAACCAAGCGTCGCCACGCCGGAGCCCGCCTTGATTAGCAGGCTGTCGGCATGGCCGTGGTAGGAGCCTTCGAATTTCATGATTTTGCTGCGTCCGGTATAGCCCCGGGCCAGCCGGATCGCGCTCATTGTCGCTTCCGTTCCCGAATTGACCATGCGCACGACGTCGATCGAAGGCACGCGTTCCGCAACCAGCTTGGCCATCTCCGTTTCCAGCAGTGTAGGCGCCCCGAAGCTCGTCCCTTTCGCCGCCGTCTCCTGTAGCGCTTTAACGACCTCCGGGTGCGCGTGCCCCATAATCAGCGGGCCCCAGGACCCCAAATAGTCGATAAAGCTGTTCCCATCGATATCGTACACGCGGGAGCCGATCCCGTGGTCGATGTACATCGGCGTCAAGCCGACCGATTTAAACGCCCGCACAGGGCTGTTGACGCCGCCGGGCAGCACCTTTTTCGCTTCTTCAAAAGCCTCCCGGGACCGTTCCTCGCCCCGCCGTCCGATCGTGTGATTCATGCCGAATCCCCTCCTATGGATCTAATCTTCCTAACCATTCATCCATCCGAAAATACATCCGGTTAACGTTTCTCGCGCAACCACCGCGCCATGTCTTTGGCAAAATAAGTGATAATGATGTCCGCGCCGGCGCGTTTCATCCCGAGCAGCGTCTCCGTGACGATCGCGCGTTCGTCGATCCAGCCTTTTTGCGCGGCCGCTTTCACCATCGAATATTCGCCGCTGACGTTGTAGGCCACCAGCGGCAGATCAAATTGATCCCGCAGCATGCGCAACACGTCCATAAACGCCAACGCCGGTTTGACCATCAGCATATCCGCGCCTTCCAGCACGTCCGATTCCGCCTCGCGCAGCGCTTCCCGCGCATTGGCCGGATCCATTTGATACGATTTGCGGTCACCGAACTGCGGCGCGGAATCGGCCGCTTCCCGGAACGGCCCGTAAAAAGCCGAAGCGTATTTCACGGAATACGACATGATCGGCACATGGGTGAAACCCGCCTCATCGAGTCCCGTACGGATCGCCTGCACGAATCCGTCCATCATATTGGACGGGGCGATGATGTCCGCGCCCGCCTTTGCTTGCGAAACCGCCGTTTTTACGAGCAGCTCCAGCGACTCGTCATTCAGCACGTCCCCGCATACATGACCGTCCCGTTCGTAGGTGTGCACCATCCCGCAATGGCCGTGATCGGTAAACTCGCAAAGACAGGTATCGGCGACGACGAGCAGATCCGGGTAACGTTTTTTAATCACCCGCGTTGCCTCCTGCACGATGCCGTTATCGACAAAGGCGGACGTGCCCACGGCGTCCTTCGTTTCCGGAATGCCGAACAGCAGCACCGCCGGAATGCCCAGATCAACGATTTCCTTGACTTCTTCCTCCAGCGTATCCAGCGAAAAATGAAACACGCCGGGCATGGAAGGAATCTCGTTTTTCACACCGCTGCCGTACGTCACGAATATCGGTTGAATAAAATCGTCCACCGTCAGCACCGTCTCGCGCACCATCCCGCGCATAGCGGCCGATTGCCGCAAACGGCGATGTCTTACAAATGGATAGTTCATCGCATTAACCTCCTTAGTTAAAGCGGAAACACGTCCCGCTAGTGCAGTAAAAGCTGTATTTGAACAAAAGAATCGGCCGGTCTTCGATCCTAACTAACCGGAGTGCCGTTTTTCGGTGAAATCTTAAGAACTGGAGCGCTCCACAAAACGCCTAACGGTTGCCACAAACGCTATTTGTTCCAATAACGTTGATTTCAAACTCTAACGGTTGCCATAGCGCTTATTTCACTTAAAACCGGCTATTTGGGCCCAGATTAAGGCAAATAACGCCGCTCACAACCGTTAGAATTTAGAAAAAGGCTTTTTTCGTAAAATAGCAACTGCTACAACCGTTAGATTTCCGGCGGGTAGGTGACAGTATCGGCTCGAAAACCTGATGAACTTTTGCGGGAAACAAGGTCCGATTTGCCGCCGCACTGGCCATCAACCACATGCGGCCCGGCCAATCACTGGACTGGCCGATCACTGCACGCTCCACGATCCTCCGCCATCATGACCGACCGGTCGCTTCGTGCCGGCCGCTAGACCGAGGCGTCCCGCTCCTTCCAACCGCAAAGCGCTTCGATCAGGCTGGGAATCGTCGCCTCCTTGGCCAGGATCGATACGCGCAGACCCGCTTCCTCCGCGGTGCGCGCGGTAACCGGCCCGATGCAGGCGATTTCCGCGCCCCGCAGTGCGGCCACCGGATCGGCGACGCCCATGCCCGACAGCGCGGCCAAAAGATTAGTCACCGTCGAGGAGCTGGTGAAGGTCACGGCATGGATCCGGCCCTTCTCCAGCAGCTTGAGCAGCTCCTCGTCCTTTTCGCCGGCCGGGACCGTCTCATACATGACCGCCTCGGTGACGGTCAGCCCTTGACCGCGCAGCGCCTCCGGCAGCCATGCCCGGGCAAGATCCCCGCGCGGCAGCAGCACGCTTTGGCCGGGCAGCAGCTCCGGGCCAAACGCTTCCAGCAAGCCTTCGGCCTGGAATCGGCCCGGCAGCTCCCCGGCGGTGATGCCGCGCTCGCGCAGCGCCGCCAGCGTGGCCGGCCCTACGGCAGCAATACGCGCCTTATGCAGCGCGCGAATGTCTTTTCCCAGTCTCTCCAGGTGCTTAAAGAAATAGTCGACACCATTGACGCTGGTGAAAAACGCCCAGTCGTACGTCTCCAGGCGGCTTAAAGCCTCGTCCGCCCGTTCCAGCGCCGCGCCGCTTGGCATCGAGATCTCGATGACCGGGAACTCGTACGGCTCGCCGCCCAGTTCCTCGATGCCGCGAACAAGATCACTCGCCTGGGTACGGGAGCGCGTCACCAAAATGCGCTTGCCGAACAAGGGCAGGGACTCCGCCCACTTCAACTGCTCGCGCTGGTTCACCACCTCGCCGACGACGATGACGGCCGGCGGCTTGAAGCCGGCGTCAAGCACCTTTTGCTCGATGTCGGCCAGCGTCCCGGTCAGCGTCTCCTGCTCCGCCCGGGTTCCCCAGCGCACCAGCGCCACCGGCGTTTCCGGCGGACGTCCGTAAGCGACCAGCTGTTTGCTGATATAGCCGATATTGGCCACGCCCATCATAAACACAAGCGTGCCTGTGGCATTCGTCACCTTTTCCCAGTTGATGGACAAATCCAGCTTATCCGGACTTTCGTGGCCGGTGATGATCGACACGGAGGAAGCCAGGTCGCGGTGGGTAACCGGGATGCCGGCATAAGCCGGAACGGATATCGCCGCGGTGATGCCCGGCACGATTTCGTACGGAATCCCGTGCTTGCGCAGCAGTTCGGCCTCCTCGCCTCCCCGGCCAAAAACGGTCGGGTCTCCGCCCTTAAGGCGCACCACGGTTTTTCCCGCCAGAGCCAAATCGACCAGCAGCCGGCTGATCTCCTCCTGCTTCATCGTGTGCCGGTCGGTGCGTTTGCCGACGTAAATTTTTTCGGCTCCCGGTTTCGCTTTTCTCAAAAGGCTTGGATTGGCCAGGCGGTCATATACGATGACATCGCCCTTTTCGATGCAATCCAGCCCCTTTAGCGTAATCAACCGCGCATCCCCCGGGCCGGCACCGACCAAATATACTCTCCCCGCCATGTCCATTCACTCCTTGGCTTCCTTTAGTAACGCGTCCGCCCCTTGGGCCAGCAGCAGCTCGGCAATTTGCTCACCCAAGGCCACCGGATCTTCCCCTACGGCGCTCTCTTTCAAAATGACCCGGCCGGCCGTCGAGCCAACCATACCGGTCAGTCTGATCCGCGGGGCGTGGCTGGAGCCTGCTTCACCGCTGCCCGCGCCGCCTTCATCCGGCGCTTGACCGTCCGCCCGCTCCAAAGTTGCATAAGCGCCGATCGGCACCTGGCAACCGCCGTTCAGCATGGCGAGAAAACGGCGTTCCGCCGCCACGGTAAGTGCGGTATCCGGGTCGTTATACAAGGATAACAGCTCCCGCAGTTCGGAATCGTTCTCCCGGCATTCGATCCCGAGCGCGCCCTGGCCGACCGCCGGCAAACAGACGTCCGCGGACAGGTAAGCCGTGACCCGGTCCTCCCAGCCCATCCGCTGCAGGCCCGCCGCCGCCAAAACAATCGCGTCGAACCCTTCCTCCTCAAGCTTGCGCAGCCGGGAATCGATATTTCCCCGGACCGGCTCCAGCATGAGGTCCGGCCGGCAAGCCAGCAGTTGGCTGGAGCGGCGCAAGCTGCTCGTGCCGACGCGCGCGCCCCGGGGCAGCTCATGCAGATCAAGGCCGCTGCGGGAAATAAGCGCGTCCCGCGGGTCCTTCCGCAGCGGTACTCCTCCGTTGATCAACCCTTCGGGGAGCACGGACGGCATATCCTTCATGCTGTGGACCGCCATATCGATTTCCCCGTCCAGCATCGCCTGTTCGATTTCCTTGACGAACAACCCCTTGCCGCCGATTTTGGACAGGGTCACATCGAGAATCCGGTCGCCTTTGGTGACGATTTTTCTGACCTCGAACTCAAACGGGAGTCCGTGCGCCCGGCACAGTTCCTTCAAATCGTCGATCACCTGTTCCGTTTGCGTTAATGCCAGTTGGCTTTGTCTTGTCCCTACCACAATCGTACGCTTTGTCATTCGCTATTCCTCCGTTGTTCTTCTTCGATCCAGGCCGCAATGTCCGCTTCGCTCCACGGCGTGAAGCCGCCTTGCCGGATCGACGGCAAAATATCCAGCTCACCCAGCCTGGCCAGCAGTCGTATGCGCCGCTCTTTATCTTCAACCTGCCCCTTGATCCGAGTCCGGATCAAGCTTAGAAATTCAACATACCGTTCATATGTATCGCCAAAACTCCGGTCGATCTCGCGGCATAAATCCCGGGCCGCTTTGGGCCCCGCCCCCGAGGTGGACACCCCGATCACCAGCTTGCCGCGGCGGACGACGCTAGGGGTAATAAAACTTCCCCGCGCTCCGTCAGCGGTATCGTTCACCGGAATCCCCAGCATTTCTGCCTCCTTCACGATACTATCGTTCACCTGCGGGGAATCGGTAGCCGCGTACACGAGAAACGCCCCTTTCAGGTCCCCTTCCCGGTACTCGCGCGCCAACCAAGCGATATCCCCTTCCCGAACGCGATCCTGAAGCCAGGCAGTCACGCTGGGGCTGATCACCTTGACGACCGCGCCGGCCTCCGTCAAAGCGGCCGCTTTACGTGCGGCGACAGCGCCCCCGCCGACGATCACGCAGCGGCGGCCTTGCAAATTCAACATGACGGGCATATAATGGGGCATCGTTATCCACTCCCGGACAATTGGTTCATCACGTTAATAGCATATCATATAAAAAAACCCCGCGCCTCCCGCTTTCCTTCGAATTCCACAGCCATGCAAATTCGAGAAATCAAGCAGTGGGCTCAGGGCTTTCCCGAGGGCCGTTTCTCTTTCTTATCCAAATGTTAAACCGACACCTTTTCCAAAGAAAGCTCGGTTTCCCGCGCAAAAGACATTTCGGTTGACGCTGCCTCTTGGATTTCGAGGGAGGCGACGCTCTCCTCTCCCGACGGCGCGGACGCACCTGCTTCCAAATGCTTCTCAAGCGCAAAAATCTGTGTAAACATCTCCAGCGCTTCGGCGCCCTGTTTTTCGCCGGCCAGCTCCTTAATCCGGTTGATCGGATCATGCATCATCTGGTTTAAGATGCTTTTGGTCAAACGCCGGATCACCTTGCGCTGGCGCTCATCCAGCTCAGGCAGCTTATTAAACATACTGTCCAGCGTGCTTTCATGGATATGGGCAGCCTTTTCCTGCAGGGCGCGAATCACCGGTTTGACGCCCAGCGTTTGCAGCCAGTTTGCAAATACCTGCATTTCCTCTTCGATCATCTTATCGATTTTCACCGCTTCGGCCCGGCGCATCTCCAAGTTGTTCTCCACGATACCCTCCAGATCGTCGATATCATACAAAAACACGTTCTCAAGCTCGCCGATCACCGGCTCGATATCCCGAGGCACCGCGATATCGATCATAAAAAGCGGGCGGTCCGGGCGCCGCTTCATGCTGCGCGCAACCTGCGCCGACGTGATCACATATCCTTCCGCTCCGGTGGAGCTGATCAGGATATCCACGTCCGCCAGCCGCTCCATTGCCTCCTGCATCGTGCACGGCGTGCCGTCAAACTTGGCGGCGAGCTCCTGGGCGCGGGCATAGGTCCGGTTGGCGACGAAGACCTCCTCCGCTCCGCCCCCGCTTAAATGCTTCGCGGTCAACTCGCTCATTTTGCCGGCACCGAGGATCAGCACCCGCTTGCCGCTAAAGCTTCCGAAGATCCGTTTGCCCAACTCCACCGCCGCATAGCTGATGGAAACGGCGCTTTCGCCGATGGCGGTTTCCGAATGGGCGCGTTTCCCGAGCGTCACGGCTTGCTTAAAGAGCATATTGAACCAGGTCCCCGTCCCCTTCTCGCGCTGCGACAGCAAAAACGCACTTTTAACCTGGCCAAGGATCTGCGTTTCGCCCAGCACCATCGAATCCAGGCCGCAGGCGACCCGGAACAGATGACGTACCGCTTGTTCATCCTCATACATATATAAATGGCGGGTAAATTCTTCGCGCGGAACCCCAAACCAGCGTTCCATAAAGCTGCGGATAAAAGACCCGCACATGTGCAGACGATCGACTACCACATAAATTTCCGTCCGATTGCAGGTCGCGATAATAACGCCTTCCAATACACTTTTGGTGCGTAAGAGCTCCTGCAGCGCTTGCGGCATGTCTTTCTCCGTAAAGGAGAAGCGTTCTCTGACCTCCACAGGCGCCGTGCGATAGTTTAACCCGACTACGACAATGTGCATTGCAAGTTCACCTGCCTTCTTATTAAATGTTCAATCACCAACCGCAAACAAACTATGTTAATTATATCACAGAGGACATCCATAACTCGTTCATTTCCGTGAGTTTTTTATGAATTATTTATGAAATCGGCGATAACAAAACAAATAACCATGGAATTGTTCCATGGTTATCTTATTTTTCCCATATTTCCAAAATCTATGATGGATTACGCAAATTCCGCTTTTTTGGACGGCGAATCTTCGACTTCCAATTCGCCCAATCCACGAACCAGTTGTTTAGCGTAAATTTTCTCCGGTTGTAAAACGGACACCAGGTAATCGACGGCCAACCCGGGCTCCACCATTTCTCCGCAAGTGTAGCAATCAATGGCGGCAAACCCTCTCTCAGGATACGTATGGATTGAGAGATGGCTCTCCGACAGCATCACAAGCACCGTAGCACCTTGTGGTTCGAACTGTCTCGATTGCATGGACAGCACCGTGGCTCCGCAAGCTTCGGCGGCTTCCACCAAATGAGCTTCGAGGAGATCCGCGTTGTTCAGTACATCGAAGTCGACTCCCCAAACATCAGCAGCAACGTGTCTTCCGAAAGTTGAATGTTCCATCTTCCGGTTCCCCCTTCCTAGGAATAAAATGTTTGAAAAAATTTCATCCGCTAGGACCTACGTCATTCACTTCCCGAGGGAAAAATCTCTCGCAACATCTCCATGTCCTGAGTGAATCCTGGTTCCTATATTCTTTTCAACGAGATTAAAAATAACATCTCTCAGGGACAAATGCAACCCTTTTTTAAAAAAAGCGCTGCATCCCCCCTTCCGCCTTTACCTGAAAAAAGCTACCCAATCAGGTTGGGTAGCTTTCCCTAGTACTTTATGCCGTTTTCGGACCAAGGGTGACTTTCACTTTCCGCTTTTCCGGCGCACCGGAAAAACTCAAGCCTCGAGCACGAACAATCTCCGGGAACAAGCCCGCAATTCCGCGTCAATCCGCTCCACTTCCCCGGCGTCCTGAGCGATAAAGCGTGCGTCCAGCAAAGCGTTGATGTTCTTGCGGATTCGGCCGATCTCGATCTCCGCCTCATTGCTGCGGTAGATGCGTGTAAGTTCTCCCACCGTATCTTTGAGTTCAAAAACAAGCTTGTAGGAATCCCGGGAGTATTCGACGATTTTGCGAACCCGGCCTTCCTGATAATAATACATCATCATGAATCCATTATAAATTCTCGTTACCATGCCGCTGCCTTTAAAAGCCGCGAACAGCAGTCTCATCACGTTCGTGAGATGGGGTTGTTCCAAGCGGAAAGACAATTCACAGACGTAATATCCGTCTTTACGGTCAAAAGGCAGATGCACTTCCTCCCCGCCGTCATCCTCCAGCACCACCTCTTGCCCGCCGTTATCGAGCACCTTCACCCGCTGGCGTACATGAGGATCGTACACTTTGTGAATAAACTGCGACATCTGAACTTCCGACAAACGCAAACTGGCGTTAACATACTCTGTGGCTAACCGCTGAGCCATAAAAATCTCCTCAATTCTTTTACAATCGCTTTATCATAATTATACACTACGATCAAAAGCATTTGCTCAGCGATCGAAACGTGAATTCACGCCATTTTTCAGAAAAAACCGGATTCAGCCGTTTTTAACCGTAAAAATCCCGCTTCATGCTCACTTTCCTGCGGAAACTGCTTCAAATCCCTTCCATATCCGACGATTTGTTTATCAGCCCCCACAGCTCATCCTTCCCGATGCCCTCCTCCGAGGAGAACAGGATGACGGGATCTCCGGCCCGCAGGACCAGCGCTTCTTTGATGATTTTCAGATGCTTCGGCCAGCGCGTTTTCGGCACCTTGTCCGCCTTGGTGGCCACGACGCAAACCGGAAGCTCATACGCCTTCAGCCAATCGTACATCAGTTCGTCGTCCTTGGAAGGCGGATGCCTTAGATCGACGATCAAGATCACGAGTTTCAGCGTTTCCCGCTCCATTAAATACTTTTCGATCATTTTGCCCCAGGCTTCACGCTGCGATTTCGATACTTTGGCGTAACCGTAACCGGGGACGTCCACGAAATAGAGCTGGTCGTTGATGCGGTAGTAATTCAAATGCTGCGTTTTTCCGGGAGTCGAACTCGTGCGGGCCAAATTTTTGCGGCCTATCATGCGGTTGATCAAAGATGATTTGCCGACATTGGAACGCCCTGCCAGAGCGATTTCCGGCAAGGCGTCGTCGGGATATTGGTTTGGACCCACGGCACTGATCACAAATTCAGCTTTCGTAACTTTCATCGTTCCAAATCCTCTCTACAAGCGCGGTCTATAAGCTGTGGATTAAATCTATATAAGGTTGAACTGTTGATAGCTCGTGATAGGGCAGCCGTGTGAAATGTTCTTACGATCGCTGTTGTTCACGGATTTCTTTAATCCACTAAATTCGGAAGTTGTAGAAATCCGTTCACAAAGGCGACCACTACCGTTTCTTCAGAATCATTTCACACTCTTGCCTAACTCCCGCATTTCTTTAATTCAACTTACACAGGATCTTTATCCAGGATCTTTATCCAGGATCTATACCCAGCATCTTAAGCCACGTTAATGCACTTCGGGATGTTCCACGAGCGCGTGCTCAAGCACCTGATCCATGTGGGACACCGGCACGAACTCGACCTCCTCCTTGACGCTTTCGGGGATGTCGCGCAGATCGCGCTCGTTGTCTTTGGGGAGCAGGATTTTCCGGTAGCCGGCCCGGTGGGCGGCCAGCGATTTCTCCTTCAGTCCCCCGATCGGCAGCACGCGGCCGCGCAGCGTTATTTCCCCGGTCATGGCCACATCCTTCGAGACGTGACGATTCGTCAGCGCGGAAATGAGCGCCGTGGCGATCGTAATCCCGGCCGACGGTCCGTCTTTGGGAATCGCGCCTTCGGGAATATGGATATGGATATCGTTTTTCTCGTGAAAATCTAGCGGGATGCCAAGCTCGGCCGCTTTCGAACGGGTATAGCTGAACGCAGCCTGCGCCGACTCCTTCATGACATCGCCCAGCTTGCCGGTCAAGGTCAGCTTGCCGCTGCCCGGAACGACCGTGACTTCGATCATCAGCGTTTCCCCGCCGACCTCCGTCCAAGCCAGCCCGGTGACCGTACCGATCTGATCCTCCAGCTCGGCAACACCGTAGCGGTATTTCGGCACACCCAAGTAATCCTTGATCTCCTCGGGTCCGATCACAATCTTCTCCTTGCTGTCGGACACGATTTGCTTGGCCGCTTTGCGGCAGAGCGCCGCAACCTGCTGCTCGAGACCGCGCACACCCGATTCGCGCGTGTATTCGCGGATCGTCCTAAGCAGCGCATCTTCCCCGATTTCCAGCTGTTCCGGCGCAAGACCGTGCTCCTTCTTCTGCTTCGGCAGCAGGTAGCGGGTAGCGATCTGCAGCTTCTCCAGCTCCGTATAACCCGGAATGAACAGCATCTCCATCCGGTCCAGCAGCGGGCGTGGAATGTTGTGCACCGCGTTGGCGGTCGTAATAAACATCACGTTCGACAAATCGAACGGCACTTCGATAAAATGATCGCTGAACGTATTGTTCTGCTCGGGATCAAGCACTTCCAGCAGCGCCGCGGAAGGATCGCCGCGGAAATCGGAGGCCATCTTGTCGATCTCGTCGAGTAAGAACACCGGATTCAGTGTCCCCGCCGTCTTCATGCCCTGAATAATGCGTCCCGGCATAGCGCCAACATACGTGCGCCGGTGGCCGCGGATCTCCGCTTCGTCCCGCACGCCGCCGAGCGAAATGCGGACGAACTCCCGCCCTAGCGAGCGGGCGATCGAACGGGCCAGCGAGGTTTTCCCCACCCCGGGCGGCCCGACGAGGCAAAGGATGGGGCCTTTGAGCTTTTTGACCAGCTTTTGCACAGCCAGATACTCCAGCACCCGCTCCTTGGGTTTATCCAGCCCGTAATGATCATCATTCAGCACTTGTTCGGCTTTGGCCAAGTCCAGGTCGTCTTCCGTTTTTTTATGCCACGGCAGGCTTAACAGCCAATCGACGTAATTGCGGATAACGCCACCCTCCGCAGAGCTTGCGGGCATTTTCTCCAGCCGGTCGATTTCCTTCTCGACCTTTTCCTGAACCTTTTCCGGAAGCTGCTTCTCTTCCATTTGCGCGCGCAGTTCCTCCGCCTCTCCGGCCCGGCCTTCTTTCTCGCCAAGCTCCTTCTGGATCGCTTTCATCTGCTCGCGCAAGTAGTATTCCTTCTGCGTCTTCTCCATCTGCTTCTTGACGCGTTGGCTGATCTTCCGCTCCAGTTCAAGCACTTCGCGTTCATTATTCAAAATGTCCAGCAGCTTCTCCAGCCGTTTCCGGACATCGATCGTTTCCAAAATTTCTTGCTTGTCCTTGATCTTCAAGGACAGGTGGCTGGTGATCACATCGGCGAGGCGCCCCGCCTCTTCTATATCCGATACCGCGGCAAGCGTCTCCGGCGTGACCTTCTTGGAAAGATTGATATAATGTTCAAATTGGGTTAAAACCGTGCGCATCAGCGCGTCGATTTCCGGATCGACCGTTTCTGCCTCCGGACGCTCCTTGGCGATAACCTCGTAATATTCATCATTATCCAGGTATTCGATAATTTCGGCGCGCTCCATTCCTTCCACCAACACCCGAATCGTGCCGTTAGGCAGCTTCAGCATTTGGCGGACTTTAGCAACGGTCCCGATACGAAAAATATCTTCCTGGGTCGGTTCTTCAATGTTCACTTCGGATTGAGAACAGAGGAGAATCAAGTTATCTTCGACCATCGCTTTTTCCAGAGCCTTTACGGATTTCTCGCGGCCCACGTCCAAATGCAGCACCATGCTCGGGTAGACGAGAAGGCCCCGTAAGGGAAGCAAAGGAAAGCGCCGGCCTTTTGATTTATGCGGTCCCATCGCTTATGCACCTCCAAACGTTCTCGTTAGATATCATTGCTATTTTAGCAAATGTTACAAAAAAACACCAATGAGGAGCGGCCGCTTAAAAAGCAGCCGCCCCTCGTGAGCCATTCCCGGCAAGCCATGACGCGCCTACATCGTCCCGCCCTGCGACGGGGATTCCGCATGCAAAAACGGCGCGGGCGCCGGAGTTGGGGCGAACAACTCTCCGCCGGTCAGAAGATCCAAATTTTTCTCGGCTTCCGGACCAAACACATGGCGGAACACCTCGGCCACCGTCTCGACGGGGATGACGCTTAAGGCTTCCAGCCCCTCGAACAGCGACTGCCAGTTGTCCTTAGGGATCAGTACGGTCGTCGCCCCCGCCTGGAACGCCGCTTCCACTTTGGCCACGACGCCGCCGACCGGCTTTACTTTGCCGTGTATGCCCAGTTCGCCGGTCATGGCGATCTGATGGTTCACCGGCACCCGCTTGATCGCCGAAGCGATCGCGGTAGCGATGGCGAGGCCCGCGGACGGTCCGTCAATCGGCGTTCCGCCCGGAAAGTTAATATGAAGATCGTAATTGGAAGGGTGCAGGCCCATGCGTTGCAGAACGGTCAACACGTTCTCCACCGATCCCTTGGCCATGCTCTTCCGGCGCAGCGTGCGGCTGCCCCCGCCGATTTCCTCTTCATCCACCACGCCGGTGATATTGTAAATGCCCCGCCCTTTTTCCGCCGGCACCGCCGTCGCTTCGATTTCCAGCAGTGTTCCCATATTCGCGCCATACACCGCCAGCCCGTTGACGACGCCGATTTCCGAACGCTCGGGAATTTTGCGGTCCGGCCGGGGCGCAAGCTGGCTGCTGGTAGCGACCCACTCCAGATCCGAAGCGAGCAGATGGTCGCGTTTTTCCGTCAAGGCCAGTCCGGCCGCAAGCTGCACCATATTGACGGCTTCCCGGCCGTTGGTCGCGTACTTCTTAATGACGTCCACAGCCTCGGGACAAGGCTGAAAGCCGATTCGCCCCACCGCGTCTTCGGCGATCCGGGCGATTTCTTCCGGCAGCAGCGGACGGAAATAGATTTCCATGCAGCGTGAACGCAGGGCCGCCGGAATTTCTTGCGGCGATCTTGTCGTAGCCCCAACCAAGCGGAAATCGGCGGGCAGCCCGTTTTGAAAAATATCGTGAATATACGCGGGCGTGTTTGTATCTTCCGAATTGTAATAAGCGCTCTCGAGGTACACCTTACGATCCTCCAGCACTTTGAGCAGCTTATTCATCTGGATGGAATGCAGTTCGCCGATCTCGTCGATGAACAAAATCCCGCCGTGCGATTTCGTTACGGCCCCCGGCTTCGGCTGAGGTATGCCGGCGACACCCATCGCCCCGGCCCCTTGATAAATCGGGTCGTGTACCGACCCGATCAGCGGATCGGCGATGCCCCGTTCGTCAAACCGCGCGATCGTCGCGTCGATTTCCACGAATTTGGCGTCGGACTTAAACGGGGACACCGGATTTTTTTTCGCTTCTTCCATCACGACGCGCGCCGCCGCCGTTTTGCCCACGCCCGGCGGACCGTAAATGATGACGTGCTGCGGGTTGGCGCTGCACAGCGCGGCTTTTAATGCGCGCAGCCCGTCCTTCTGCCCGACGATATCGTTCATCGTGGCCGGGCGCGTCCGCTCCGCCAGCGGCTTGGTGAGCGAAATAGCCCGCAGCTTGCGCAGCTTCTCCATCTCCTTCCGCGATTCCCGGTCCACCGCCACCCGGTTTCCTTTCTGGCTGCGCAGCTGGTTCCAGAAATAGAGGCCGATCACGACGGCAAAAAACATTTGAACGGACATCAGGATGAGATTTAAATCCATAACGAACGCCTCCCTCACTTTTCACTGATACTTGGTAGTATAGCCTTTTCGCACCAACGTAAAACGAGGTTTTTGCGGAGAGTTTGGAAAAAAGCGGTCTATATATTAAGAAAAACGCCTTGCGGCGTCCTTTAGCGGCTCAGACTTCTACTTTGGACTTCTACTTTGAACGTTGCTCTAACGGACACCAGCGACCTTATCCGCCCATTTCCCGGGTATTTCCCAGCCTAACGGACACACACGACCCTATTTCGCTCTAAACCCGTTCATTCAGGACGATTTGAGGTAAATAAGAGCTTCTGTGTCCATTACATTTTGCAATCCTCCGTTTTTTCGCAAATAACGGCTCTGGTGTCCCTTAGCCCCGGATTCCCCTTCTCTCCCCCTCTCTACCTGCGCATCGCCCTCTACCATGACCGAAATTTTATAAATTCGATAATGTCAAAAAACCGCAAGCCGCCTTGTCATCGGCAGCTTGCGGCTCAAACAGTTAAGCTTTCACATGAGCGCGGTGTTCTTTGCGTCCGGGAATTTCTCCGGTTGCTTCGTACACTTCCACGATATGGTCGATTTCTTTTTTCAATTCGTTAAGCAGTTCCGCTTCCGGCACCTTGCGGATCATTTCGCCGTAACGGAACAAAAGACCCTCGCCCCGGGCACCGGCGATGCCGATGTCGGCTTCCCGCGCTTCGCCCGGCCCGTTGACCGCGCAGCCGAGCACGGACACCTTGATCGGAACCTTCAGGTTCGCAATGTACGCCTCCACTTCGTTGGCGATGGAAAACAGATCGATATCCAGCCGGCCGCAGGTCGGGCAGGACACCAATGTGGCCGCATTGGTGATCAGACCAAAGGTTTTGAGCAGTTCGCGGGCGACCTTCACTTCCTCCACCGGGTCGGCGCTCAGCGAGATGCGCAGCGTCGAGCCGATGCCCATCGACAGCAGCGCGCCGATGCCGGCCGCGCTCTTCACGGTCCCCGAAAACAGCGTTCCGGCTTCCGTAATCCCCAAATGCAGCGGATAAGGAATCACTTCCGCCGCTTTCGAATAAGCCGCGATCGCCATCGGGACGTCAGAGGCCTTCAGCGATACGATGATGTCGTGGAAGTCCAATTCCTCCAGGATGCCGATATGGAACAAGGCGCTTTCCACCATCGCTTCTGGCGTCGGATAGCCGTATTTCTCCAGCAGATGGTTCTCCAGCGACCCGGCGTTGACGCCGATTCGAATGGGGATCCCCCGTTCCTTGCAGGCCTTGACAACAGCTTCCACTTTCTCGCGGCGTCCGATATTCCCCGGATTGATCCGCACCTTGTCGATGCCATTCTCGATCGCCATAAGCGCCAGCTTGTAATTGAAATGGATGTCGGCGACGAGCGGGATATGGATTTGCTTCTTGATTTCCTTGATCGCCGCAGCCGCTTCCTCATTATTCACCGTCACGCGCACCAGTTGGCAGCCCGCTTCCTCCAAACGATGGATCTCGGCTACCGTGGCGGCCACATCCGCCGTTTTGGTCGTGCACATGCTTTGGATGATAACTTCGTTGCTGCCGCCGATCGTCAGATTTCCGACTTTGACCGGCCGCGTATCTTGTCTCAAGAATGTCATATCAGGTCTCTCCCAAACGATCAAAGCTCCACCCCTGCGAAAAACGCTTAAAAAACGCCCTTCCGCAAAGGTGGAGAACCTTGACATCTATTTTGTCGCGCTATTCGGCTTTATCAGCCTTACGCGCTCTCTTCCTGCTTTTTGTTTTTCTTCGTGGCCAGCTCCGGCGCAGTTTTCTCCACGACGACTTTTTCGGTGATGACGCAGTCCGAAATATCGTCGCGGGACGGCACTTCATACATCACGTCCAGCATAATGCCTTCGATGATGGCGCGAAGTCCGCGCGCACCGGTGTTGCGTTTGATCGCTTCACGCGCAATCGCCTCAAGCGCTTTGGACTCAAACGTCAAATTGACGTTGTCGAGCTCAAGCAGCTTCTGATACTGTTTGACCAGCGCGTTTTTCGGTTCGGACAAAATCCGTACGAGCGTCTTTTCGTCCAGCGGCTCGAGCGTCGAGATGACCGGCAAACGCCCTACGAATTCCGGAATCAACCCGAATTTGAGCAAATCTTCCGGCAGCACCATCGACAAATATTCGCCCGGCTTCAGGTCCTTTTGGCCGTCGTTTACGGCGTTGAAGCCGATCACTTTTTTGCCGATCCGGCGTTTGATCATCTGCTCCAGGCCGTCAAACGCGCCGCCGCAAATGAACAAAATGTTCGTCGTATCGATTTGGATAAATTCCTGATGCGGATGTTTGCGACCGCCTTGCGGAGGAACCGAAGCCACGGTGCCCTCCAAAATTTTCAACAGCGCCTGCTGAACGCCTTCGCCGGAGACGTCGCGGGTAATGGACGGATTCTCCGATTTGCGCGCCACTTTATCGATTTCGTCGATATAGATGATGCCGCGTTCCGCTTTTTCCACATCATAATCGGCCGCTTGAATCAGCTTGAGCAAAATATTCTCCACATCTTCGCCGACATATCCGGCTTCCGTGAGGGAAGTCGCATCGGCGATCGCGAACGGAACGTTCAAAATTTTCGCCATCGTTTGCGCGAGCAGCGTTTTGCCGGAACCGGTCGGCCCGAGCAGCAGGATGTTGCTCTTTTGCAGCTCCACGTCTTCGATCTTGCTTTGCGTGTTAATCCGTTTGTAATGATTGTAAACCGCTACGGACAACGATTTCTTCGCCTGCTCTTGGCCAATGACGTACTGATCCAAAATATCGCGGATTTCCTTCGGTTTCGGGATTTCCTTGAGATCCAGCTCCTCTTCGTGCCCGAGTTCCTCCTCCACGATTTCCGTGCACAGCTCGATGCACTCGTCGCATATATAAACGCCGGGTCCGGCTACAAGCTTGCGTACCTGCTCCTGCGATTTGCCGCAGAAAGAGCATTTCAGTTGTCCTTTTTCATCATTGAATTTAAACATGTAAACACCCCTTTATGATTTAATGGGCTGATGTGATGACTTTGTCGATAATCCCGTAGTCCTTAGCCTCTTCCGCGCTCATGAAGAAGTCACGGTCTGTATCGCGCTCGATTTTCTCAAGGGGTTGACCCGTTCGCTCCACATAAATCTGGTTGAGCTTCTGTCTCGTCTTGATAATCCAGTCGGCATGAATTTTAATATCCGTCGCCTGACCGCGAACGCCTCCAAGCGGCTGATGAATCATGACTTCACTGTTGGGCAGAGCATAACGTTTGCCAGGCGCCCCGGCCGTAAGGAGCAGCGATCCCATGCTCGCAGCCATTCCTACGCAGATCGTGGACACGTCAGGCTTGATGTATTGCATCGTATCATATATCCCCATCCCGGCAGTGACTGAACCACCCGGCGAATTAATGTACAGGTGAATATCTTTCTCAGGATCTTCGGCCGCCAAAAACAACAGTTGGGCAATCACGAGATTGGCAACTTCATCATCAATAGCGTTGCTGAGAAAAATGATGCGATCTTTAAGAAGTCTTGAATAGATGTCGTAAGATCGTTCTCCCCGATTCGTTTGTTCTACGACCATAGGTACCAGACTCATGCGACCAACCTCTTTTCTTTATCAATTTTCCTTTCCGGTTTACAGAAACATTCTACCATGTTCAAAGCCTCATGTCATTTTTCACACGATACAGTTTATGTTGACTTTTACACATTATATAACCGCCGGCCTGTCCGATGCCAAATGGAAATAAATGTATCGGCAAATGATGAAAAATTAAGGCACGCATTTGTATACGTGCCCTAACGTTTATCTTGATGTATTTCATGGGAGGCTTATCTGTCTGCAACCGGGAATGCCTCGCGTTAGACTATTCCTCGTCCTTAGCCTCTTCCGCTTCTTTTTTGTCGGCGTCAGTATCGGCTTTCGCTTCAGCTGCCTTCGTCGATTTTTTCGCCGTTTTCTTGGCTGCCGGTTTGCTTGCTTCCTTCGCTTTCGGCGCTTCCGCTTGCTCGGCCGGCACTTCCTTGCTGTTCTCCAGCAGGAATTCGATCGTCTTGCGGATCAGAATTTCATCATTCAAGCTGTCCAGCGAACGGTTGGCCGCCAAAATGTTGCGGATTTCTTCCGGTGTACGTTTATAAGCTTCGGCCATTTCCGCCAGCTGTTTGTCGACGTCTTCCTCCGCCACTTTAATGTCTTCGGCTTTGGCGATTTGTTCCAGCACCAGATTGTTGCGAACGCGTTTTTCTGCGTCGTCCTTCATTTGGGCTCTCAGATCGTCAACGGTTTGGCCGGAGAAGTTCATGTACAATTCCAGGTTCATGCCTTGGGAACGGAGGCGGTTGTCGAAATCGCGCACCATGTTTTCCACTTCATTGTTGACCATCGCTTCCGGAATTTCCACTTCCGCGCTTTCGCCGATTTTGTCAACGAGAGCCGCTTCACGGGCGCCCTTCGCTTCTTGTTCCTTGTGGCTTTGCAGTTGCTTCTTCAAGTCTTCTTTAAACTCGTCCAGCGTATCGAATTCGCTGACATCCTTGGCAAATTCGTCGTCAAGCTCAGGGAGCTGTTTGCGTTTGATCTCATGAACTTTAACTTTAAATACGGCTTCCTTGCCGGCCAAATCTTCAGTATGGTAAGTTTCCGGGAAAGTTACGGTAATGTCCTTGAAATCACCGGTAGCCATTCCAACGACTTGATCCTCGAAGCCAGGGATAAACGAATTGCTTCCAAGCTCCAGGGAATGACGCTCTGCCTGGCCGCCTTCAAACGGAACGCCGTCAACGAAACCCTCGAAATCGATAACAGCGATATCACCATTCTTCGCGGCTTCTTCGTCGATAACAATCAGTTCGGCATGACGCTGTTGCAGACGCTCAAGCTCCTCGTTCAGCTCATCTTCGGTAACTTCCGCGCTGACCGCCGGCACTTCCACGCCTTTGTAATCGCCAAGCTTCACTTCCGGTTTAACCGTCACTTTCGCTTTGAACTTGAACGCTTGCCCTTTTTCAAACTGCTCAACGTCCACTTCGGGACGATCCACCGGGAAAATGTTCGTTTGATCGACGGCTTCACTGTATACTTCAGGGAGCAAAATGTCGATGGCGTCTTGATACAGACTTTCTACGCCGAAACGGGCTTCAAAGATCGGACGAGGCACCTTGCCTTTACGGAATCCAGGTACATTCGCTCTTTTCACCACTTTTTGAAACGCTTTATCAAGTGCGGCGGCTACACGTTCCGCCTCCACTTCGACCTCGAGAACGCCGAGGTTCTTCTCTATCTTTTCCCAGGTTGCTTTCATTTTATGCCTTCCCCTCCAAATTTCACATATACTAAAATACTGAAACCGAATCGCGTATAAAACAGCTATCATGGTTCCAGTATAGCTGTCCCTATGAACACGATCAGAATAACCATTATATTATAAACAACAATACATCTTTTTACAAGAGCCGATCGTAGAGCCAATAATTCCCCGTGCCTATCTTTCTTGAACACCGCTCACCGCCAAAAAAAGGCGAATCGACCGGCAAACCTGCTCAAAGCGAAGTCTATGCTCATCGGTAATCCCGTACAACGCGCGGATTTCCTCGTCGGTTTTTCCGTCCGGCAGGCTGTCCGCGACCAGTTGATGAAGCGCCGCCGCCCAAATATCAATCACCGTATCGTCGCCATCGATCAATGAACGATAGTCCCTCCCGCCGTACAACCCCATAACAATTTGCGACCACAACTCCTGGGCAAAATAAAACAAAGTAGGATCGTGCACCTGCGTCTGCTCCCCCACCCTTTCGAGCACCTCCTGCACGGCCGGAGGAAATTCATCGGGTTTCAGCGGAACCGATTCGATTTCAATCTCCACCTTTTCCCCGGCGCGCATCATGGAAAGCATTCCCTGCGTGCCGCGGCGGCGCAGCGTTTGCAGCACCCGATACTGAAGCAACGGATGGAGTTCCTCTTGATGCAACCATTCGATCAGCGCTTCGTCCACTTCCGGCCGGTCCAAATATGCAAGCTGGTCCAAAGCCAAAAGCGTCTGCTCCGACAACGGTTTATCCATTACCGCGCTCAGCAGTTTGCTGGCATAATTCTGGTCCTGTTCAAGCTTCGCCTCAACATGCCGTCTGGCCAGCGATTCCTCCGTTTCAGGACCATAATCTTCCGCGTCCGGGGATCCGTTCTGAAGCCCGGGAAAAGCTTCGGTGAGCCAGTCCAGCAACGCCCGCCATTCTTCATAATGGCGCGGGTCTTCCCCCTGGCACTGCAGCAAAAATCTCAAGAGATCCGCAGCTTCCCCGTATCTCTCGGTTTCCAGCATCCGGGTCAGCTCAATCTGGTAGTAATCGAGCGTTTTCGGAAACAATACGATGTTGTCTTTCTCATCGGGTCGAAAATGGCTGATAAGGGCACCTCCTTTCTTCCGCACTGCATTAATTGAGATTATAGCATAGACCCGGTCCAAGGCAAAAATCCCGGAGTAAAAGCTGGGTCCAAAACGGCGGGACGCTGATCTGTTGACTTTAAAAGAATCGATTGGCCACCAGAACTTGCGGAAATTTTCCAGACAGCAAAAAAGCTCTCCGCAGAGAGCTTTTTTTACACGTCCCAGGAGGGATTCGAACCCCCGACCGACGGCTTAGAAGGCCGTTGCTCTATCCAGCTGAGCTACTGAGACATAATGGAATGAAATTTTACAAGCAAAAATTATTCTATCACAGGATAATTGAGTTAGCAATATCAATTTTACATTTGAGAGCTGTTTTTCGGCAACTGGTGAATCTCCTTTCGGGGTAAGCCGCTTAATTCATATACGCCCCCATTCTCTCTTCCACCCTGTCCAGCCATTCGTTAACCAGCGCATCGAAAACATTCTTCTGCTCGATCTGCAGATTATGCCCTGCCCGATCCAGAACGGCAAACGTGCCGCGCGGAAATAAATCCAGCAGGCGAAGCGCATCCGCATATCCTACCGACGTATCCTGCCTTCCAAGCAGGAATAGCGCCGGGCCCATAAATTCCCGATCAACCGGAAAAGAAAATCCGTAATTCGCCTTGATTTTGGCCAAAAAAGCTTCATCCGCGATTTTACAGCCCGCGGCTATTTCATCCGCATATCTTGTCCAAGTGTACCGATCCAATACGACTCCCATCGATCTGAAGTCTTCGTATTCTTCCTTGCCAAGCGCGGACGCCAATTCCGGATCCTCATGGAAAATCTTATGTACGGGCAAAATCCGGTCTTCCTTTTCCGGTACGATCATCGGGCAAATCAAAGCCGCTCCCTCAACCCGTTCAGGCAGCCGGGCGATAATTCCCCTCGTCAAATAACCCCCGTACGACTGCCCGGCGATAAGAAAACGGGAATCGGGAATGACTTTATCTATAAACTGCAGCACCGCTTCAAGCATTTCGTCCGTACCGGCAATTTCCTCATAGTCCCTGCTCTGACCCATCCCCGGCAGGTCGACATAAATTCTCCTCCACTCCGGTCTTTCGGAAAAAACGGGCTCCATACAGCCGCTCATTAGCCGGTGGTCCGGCGTAAATCCGTGGATCATCAGGATGGGCCGCCCTGTCCCGATCTCCTCATAATAGAGCTCCGCATGGTTCACTTTGCAATATGGCATATTACCATCACGTCCCTTGAGTTGATTTCATAATCATAATACGAATGTATGTTCCTGTCCAGTTTCACTATTCATTTTGCCGTAACGAGGAATTGTCCGCGTATTTCTTCATATATATTCTGGCGTTGAAGCCCACCTGCTTCCGAAACCATCTTTGCGGCTTTCTTTTAAATTCGGCATACCCCAATTTTTCATACAAACGTACCGCTGCCGTGTTGGTGTCTACAACCTCCAAAATATATTCATCAAAATCCAGAACAGAGAGAAGATGGTCATGCAAGCGGGTGGCAACCCCCTTGCCTCTGGCCGCTTCCGCAGTTGCCACCGCTTCGAAGTAGCATTGCCGGTCCTTCAAGCCCAGCGGCTTTTCCAACTCCTGCCGGACGAAAGCACAAAACAGGCTTCCTTTCAGCCAGCCCAATTCTTTTCGCAAAATGTCCGGATTCAACCGAAACGCCCGCTGCCGGCCCGCGGAAAACGCAAAGATACCCAACACCCCCCCATCCATTAACGCCACACAAAAACGCTCCTTGACCAAAGCGTGCTCCAGAGCCCTAACCAACCTCGCCCGATCCTTGCAAAAAAACTGCAGCGGCTGAAAAAATCCGTCCACGAAAACTTCCGTCGCCTGTCTTAACCCGACCTGTCCAAGCTCAGCCAAATTCCGGATGACAATTCCGTCCATGATCCATCGCTCCCGTTTCATTTTTTCTAACTATATAACAGGGAGCAAAAAGGTAGAACCGCCGCGGGAAGGAGCCAGCCATCCACCACCCGACTTACGCCGACCGGCTGAATTGAACATAAGTGATTACCGTCGCTGCAAACTTTGGATCGCAGATTTAAGTATGCTGCAGGAATACTCGAATTTATGCCGCTCCTCCCCCGCCAAATTCAGCTCCAAAATCTCCTCAATACCGCCACCGCCGATAATGGCCGGAACCCCGGCGCATACCCCGGATTGCCCGTATTCGCCATCAAGGACCGCGGACACGGCGATAATTTTATGCTCATCGTTCAGAATCGAACGGACGATATAGGCGAGCGCGTTGCCGATGCCGAATTGTGTATTGCCTTTCCGGGTAAAAATCTCCCAGCCGGCATCCTTCGTTTTCTTGGCGATTTCGTCCAAATCGACATGGCGAAAACGCTCTTTGTGCTGGTCGAGAATGTGCAGCAGCGGTTTGCCGCCGATCGTCACATGCGACCAGGCCACAAACTGCGAATCGCCGTGCTCGCCCATCGCATAGCCGTTAACGCTGCGCGGATCGATGGAAAACACCTCCGACAGCAGCGTTTTAAGCCGGGCTGAGTCGATCGAAGTACCGGTGCCAATCACCCGGTTCCGCGGAAAACCTGACACCTCGCGTACAATATACGTAACAATATCCACCGGGTTGGCTGCAACGACAAAAACACCGTCAAACCCTCCGTCCACGAGCCGGCTGACGATATCCCCCGTAATTTCTTCCGCGTCCCCGAGCACGTCCAGCCTCGTTTGTCCCAGCTTCGGATTGGCCCCGGCCGTAAGCACCACGATATCGACATCACGGCAGTCCTCCAAACGGCCGGCAATGACCTTCGTGCGTGTCGAGGTAAAATCCATGCAATGGGACAAATCCAACGCATGCGCCACCGCGCGGTCATAGGTCCGGTCGATCATCATAATTTCCTCGCTGATGGATTGGTTAATCATGGAGTACGCGCAAGCCGTACCCACCAATCCGGAACCGACAATGGTCACTTTTCTAGACTTTTTTGCCATCTCGCGCCTCCTGCCCATATCTTTGCTATATCTTATTCCTTAAATTATAACCGGAAGCCCAATATATGTGACAATAATTAACATCATATTATTCCCCCCAAAATAAGTCATTAAAATGAGGGAAGGAAAGTTGACGCAGAGTTGCCAATCATCAGGAGAGTATTAGAAAAAGCCTGACGGCGTCCTTTAGTGGCTCTGACTTCTACTTTGGAGCGATTGGAGGCTCTTCCTAAACTTAGGACGCTGCTCTAACGGACACCAGCGACCTTATCCGCCCATTTCCCGGGTATTTCCCAGCCTAACGGACACAGGCGACCCTATTTCGCTCTAAACCAGTTTATCCAGGCCGATTTGAGGTAAATAAGGTCATTTGTGTCCGTTACATTTTGCAAACCTCCGTTTTTCCTCAGATAACAGCTCTGGTGTCCCTTAGTCCCCAGATTCCGCTTCTCCTCCCCTCTCTTCATGCGCATCGCTTCTACCATACCCGAAATTTTTATATCTCAACGTTCGCAGCAAAAAATCGGCAGACAAGCCTTGATTTAGCTGGGTAAAGCAGCAATTCATTGCCGGAGTTTACGGTGAATCAGAGGCGGACAGTGTCTTCCCGGCTTTTTGGGCTACTTCGTTGATCAAGAACATAGGAGATCCCTTGTAAAACGTGCCGGTGGCATGATCTCTAAACCGGGTAAGCAACTCGACCGCCTTGCTGCGGTTCCGCTCAAACATGGAAGCATGGAAGCGTCAACGATGAAGAGGGCGTCACGATCCGCCGAGTCAGCGCATCTACCTTTTGCACCGTAGCCGTTTCGAGCAGTGTCACAAATCGACGCCAGATGAAGGAGCTGTCTAAAGGGTTCGTGTCTTGGTGCCTTGGTGTCCCTGCCTGCTGCTTGCCTTTGCACGATTATCCCTTTCGTTCAGAGAGCAGGGCGTGGGACTAGGCAAGGGTTCCAAAAAAGAGAGAAGAAGCAGAGATGAGGAAAAAATGAGGAGTTTCAGGTGAGATTTTGGCTTGATTAGGGAACGTATGTTTGGTATAATGAAGTAAATCGAACGTGAGTTCGTAAATTCTTGATTCGGGGGCGAGCGAACATGGAGGTCAATGCGGGAACGGAACTTCAACCATTCAGCAGCCGTTATAATAGCGAGGAGGCCTGCATGGAGACGCTGATCGCGATGAAGTGGCCGAACGGCTTTGTCTGCCCGCGCTGCGCTCACACCCGGTGCAGCCGTTTGACCTCCCGGCATATCCCCTTGTTCGAGTGCGGAAAGTGCAAGCATCAAACGTCGGCTTTGGTCGGTACGATTTTTGAACGAACGCATCTGCCCCTGCTCAAGTGGTTCGAGGCCCTGGATTTATTTCTGCTTGAGGGCGGCATCTCGGCGATGCGGCTGAGCCAGGTGACCCGGGTCACCTACAAAACCGCCTGGTTGATGCTGCATAAAATACGTCATGCCGTCGGGGAGTTCGATGCCCGGGAACTGCTCTGCGGAGACGTGAAGGTGAACAGCGATCTGTATGGGTGTGACCCGTCCCGGTGTCAGTTTTCGCATCCGTATGCCTCGGCGGTCGTAGCGGGATGCACGGTAACGGAGTCGGGCGAGCCGGAGCAGGTCAAAATCCGCCTGGTACCGCATAAGAGAGGAGACGGACAAAGGGCAAACCGTCACGAACTGGCCGCGTTCATCAACGAGTATGTGGATGTCCGTACATCGGCGGTACAGTCGTTCCCTCTAGCCTTTCGGCTGTATGCTCCCTTACGGAAAGTAGTGAGAGAGGCATGGGAATCGCTGAAGAGTACATATATAGCCTTGGGACTGAAGCATCTGCAGGCGTACCTCAACGAGTACACCGGACGCCGCGGGCTGCACCTACCCGAAGCGAAAGAAACGATGCAGCAGAAATTACTGCGCATGTGTGTGGCGATTCCGGCGATCCCTTACCGCCAGCTGATCGCACGCCAACCGAACCAGCCCCTTGCGGCTGCGGCCTAATCGAGACGCTGGAACGGCGAGGGGAGTTTGATGCAGATCAACTTAATGGGTAGGGGTTAGCTTAATACGGATCAACTTGATTGGTGTGAATTAGCATGAACAGTGCGGGCGTTGCTGCAGATGGAAGGGTTCAGGCTACAGCAAAATTACGGTCTTTTCGTTTCCCTTGCGTCTTGTCCTGATCTCTTATCCTGATCTCTTGTCTTGAACTCTTGTCCGGTCTGTTTCACCTCCCCTAAACCTGCTTCCTTCTTCTAAGTCCGTCTAAATTATCTCGAACCGATCTGCTTCTCCACCAAATATTTTCTTCTTACCGAGCTTGTCTGTTTCTCTGCTACCCTGATCAAACGGGATAATCGTGCAAAGCGTCCGGACAGCGAGTGTTGATCTGCCTCCCAACCCAAGAAAAAAATACTTAAATTCGTTAGGTAATTGATTTAGGTCGGGCTGATGGTCTAAAACAATGAAAGACACCTTCTGTCTGATATTGCAACTCGTCACAAAAAAACCGCCGGGATCCCTCCCGGCAGTTAAGCTAAATGATCAAGATACTTATTAATTTTTCATTCGCGGGTCCAAAGCGTCGCGCAAACCGTCGCCCATCAAGTTGAAGGCAAGCACGGTGAGCATGATCGATACCCCCGGAAAAACAACCGTCCACGGAGCCGTGGCGATAAATTGCCGCGAATCGGATAGCATTTTGCCCCATTCCGGTGCGGGCGGCTGCGCGCCGAGGCCAAGGAAGCCAAGCGCGGCGGCTTCGATAATCGCCGTGGCGATGCCAAGCGTGCCCTGTACGATGATCGGGGTCAAGCTGTTCGGCAGGATGTGCCGCAGCAGAATGCCGCTGTTTTTCATCCCGATCGCTCGCGCGGCCGTAATGTACTCCTCGTTTTTCAAGCTGAGCACCTTGGCGCGGACCAAGCGGCCGTACGTCGGAATGTTGACGATCGCGATCGCGTACAACGCGTTTTGCAGCGATGGGCCGAGGATGGCAACGATGGCGATCGCCAGCAAAATGCTCGGGAACGCGAGCAGGATATCAAACAGGCGCGAGATGATCATATCGATCCATTTCCCGTAAAATCCGGCCAGAATCCCAAGAAGCGTGCCAAGGATAATTGAGCCGATAACGGAAAACGTGCCGACCCACAAGGAAATCCGCGCCCCGTACAGCACCCGCGTAAATAAGTCACGCCCCAGGTCGTCCGTTCCAAACCAATGGTCGGAAGACGGCGGTTTTAAACGGTCCCCCAGCTCCTGAGCCTTAAAATCATAAGGCGCGATCACGGGGGCCAGCAGCGCGATGAGGACAAACAGCACAATCATGATCAGACCGATCATGGCGATTTTATTTTTGCGGAACGCTCTCCACGCATCGCGCCAAGGCCCGGAAACCTTCTCGGCTTGAATAGCAGTGTTGCCGCCTGTACTTGCAGTGATTTGAGCCATGGTTTCCCTCCTTTACCGATAGCGAATGCGTGGATCGACCGCAGCGTATAGCAAATCCACAATCAGATTGATGAAGACGAAAATAAAAGCGATGATCAGAATGCCGGATTGAATGACCGGATAATCGCGCGAACTGATCGCATCGTAGATATAACGTCCTACGCCCGGCCAGGCGAAAATCGTTTCCGTCAACACCGCGCCGCCGAGCAGCGCCCCGGTTTGCAGGCCGATGACCGTCAGCACCGGTATAAACGCATTTTTAAGCGCGTGCCTGTAGACGACGACGAATTGTGATAACCCCTTGGCTTTCGCCGTGCGGACAAAATCCGAATTCATGACCTCCAGCATGCTTGAGCGCGTCATCCGGGCGATCACCGCCATCGGAATCGTGCCCAGCGCCACGCTCGGCAAAACCAGGTGCTTGATCACCGTCCACAGCTGATCCCAACGGCCGGCTATAATCGTGTCGAGCACATACAGATTCGTCACGGTTTCCACCGGATCCCGCTGATTCATGCGGCCGATCGAAGGGAGCCAGTGGAGCTTCAAGGAGAAGATCCACTGTTCCATCAGACCAAGCCAGAAAATCGGCATCGACACCCCAATGAGCGCAATCAGCATGCAAATGTAGTCAAACCAGGAGTTTTGCCGCCAAGCGCTGATGATCCCGGCGTTCACCCCAACGATGATGGCGAACAGCATCGCCGCAATCGTCAGCTCCGCCGTAGCGGCCAGATACGGCATGATCTCTTGGGAAATCGGCACTCTCGTGCGGATCGACTGCCCCAGATCTCCCTGCAGCAAATCTCCCATATACGTAAAGTACTGCTGATACCAAGGATTGTTTAAGCCCAGTTGTTCCCGAAGCGCCTCTTTGGACTGCTCCGTCGCTTTCTGTCCCAGAATGGTTTCTGCAGGATCACCGGGAATCGCATGGATGATGGAGAATACGATAATCGTCATTCCGATCAGGACAGGAACCATGATTAATATTCGTTTAAAAATATAGGCTTTCAAGTTAAGGTTCACCTGCCAGAGGCGTTAACAAAAACGCCCGTTATTCGAAATAAATGTTGCTGTAGTACTCTGTCCCTGTCGGAGACGCAACGTATCCTTTTACGTTAGCTTTGGCTGCAAGCAGCGGCGTCGTATGCACGAGCGGAATCCACGGAGCGTCGGCTTTGATGATTTCCTGCGCCTTTTTGTACAACTCTTCACGTTTAGATTGCTCGGTTTCAACTTGCGCCTGCTTCAAAATCTCATGCAGCTCATCATTGGCATAATAGCTGTAGTTGTTGGACGGAATGGCGTCTTTGTCCAGCAGCGTGTACAGGAAGTTGTCCGGGTCGCCGTTGTCGCCTTGCCAGCCAAGCATGAACAGATCGTCTTTTTCGCCGGCTTGCGCGTCATCCAAATACGTCGCCCATTCCGGGGATTCGATATTTACTTTAACGCCGATTTTTTCAAAATCCGCTTGAATAACTTCAGCTACCTTTTTGCCGTCAGGCATGTAAGGACGGGATACCGGCATCGCATAGAAGGTATACTCGCCCGGCAGACCGTTCGGGTAACCGGCTTCAGCCAACAATTGCTTCGCTTTTTCCAAATCGTATTCGTAATCCTGAATGCTGTCGTTGTAGCCCCACAGGGACGGCGGCATCGGGTTTTTGGCCGGCTCGGCCTGGCCCGCAAAGAAGGCGTCGATGATGCCTTGCTTATTTACGGCATAGCTAAGCGCTGTTCTTACTTTCACGTCGTTAAACGGTTCTTTCTTCAAGTTGAAGCCGACGTAACCGACATTGTTGGACGGACGTGTGATCTTTTGCAGATCCGGATTGCTTTCCAACGTAGCCAGATCGTCCGGGGTCAAATCTTCCATCAGGTCGATTTCCCCGCTTTGCAGCGCGTTAAAGCGCGCGGAGTTGTCCGGAATCGAACGAACGATGACTTTGTTCAGCTTCGGAAGGCCTTCCTTCCAGTAGTTCGGGTTCTTTTCCAAGGTGATCGAGTCGTTGCGTTTCCACTCTTTGAACACAAATGGACCTGTGCCGACCGGTTCGTTTTTAAAGTTTTCCTTCTTCTCTTGAATCGCCGTCGGGCTGGCAATCCCGAACGAGGTCATGGCCAGGTTTTGCAGGAAAGGCGCCTGCGGCTGATTCAACGTGAATTCTACTGTATTGTCGTCGACAGCTTTGACCTCTTTAATGACGCGTTTGCCGTCCGGACCAAACATGGAATCGTAATAATCGAAAGAGTCCCCTTCAAACTTGTATTCGCTTTTCGGATCGGACCAACGCGTGAAGTTAAATACAACAGCCTCGGCGTTAAAGTCGGTTCCATCATGGAACTTCACGCCTTGACGCAGTTTAAACGTGTATTTGAGGCCGTCTTCGGAAACCGTCCATTCCTCGGCAAGGGACGGTTGAACTTCCGTTGTTCCTTCTTTGTATTCCAGCAAGGAATCAAACACCTGGTGCGTAATTTTGAGCGATTCGCCATCGGTGACGATCGCCGCATCCAAGGAAGAGGAGTCGCCGCCTCGCCCAACGATCAACGTATCCTGCGCGGAACCTGACGGAGCTTCCGCCCCCGTGTTCGCTCCCTTGTTTGTGCCAGCGGCGCTGTTACCGCCGCCGTTGCCGCCGCAGCCCGTCAAGGCAACGGCCATGCTCAGCATCAATAGCAAAATAATACTGCTCCATCTCTTTGCTTTCATATTCTGGCTCCCTTCTTGACATTGAATATATATGAGTTTGTTTATATGAAGCCGGACGTTTGCGCCCGGCTATAAACCATTTATGCCTCTTGGGTGAACAGGTGGCAGGCCGTCAGATGGCCGGCTTCCGTCTCCGCGAGCTCGGGCCGTTTCGAACGGCAGATGTCCATCGCCAGCGGACAGCGGGCATGGAAGGCGCAGCCGACCGGCGCATTAGCCGGGCTTGGCACTTCTCCCTGCAAAATAATCCGCTCCGGTTTTTTGTCCGGATCCGGTTCCGGCACCGCGGACAATAGCGCCTGGGTATACGGGTGCTGCGGGGAGGAGTACAGCTTGTTTTTCTCGGCAATCTCCACAATCCGTCCGAGATACATAACCGCGACCCGGTCGCAAATATGCTTCACCACGCTGAGATCGTGAGCGATAAAAATATAGGTCAGGCCAAATTCCTCCTGCAAATCCTGCAGCAGGTTGATGACCTGCGACTGGATCGAAACGTCCAGCGCCGAAACCGGTTCGTCCGCAACGATCAGCTTCGGCTGGAGCGAGAGCGCCCGGGCGATGCCGATCCGCTGCCGCTGCCCGCCGGAAAACTGGTGCGGATAACGCTGCAGATGGCCTTGCGTCAAACCGACGACATCGATCAGCCGGTCGATGATTTTCCGGCGTTCTTTCGCGTCGCCGACCCCGTGCACAATGAGCGGTTCCTCCAAAATGCGCTGCACGGTGTGGCGGGGATCCAGCGACGAGAACGGATCCTGGAACACGATTTGCATATCTTTACGTTTCTGGCGCAGCTCCTCCGGGGAAAGCGCCGTGATGTCATCACCGTTAAAAACAACGCGCCCGTCCGTCGGTTCAATCAGCCGCAGCAGCGAGCGGCCGGTGGTCGATTTGCCGCAGCCGCTTTCGCCGACAAGCCCAAACGTCTCGCCTTTTTGAACCGTAAACGAAATATCATCGACCGCTTTGACGAACTGCTGTTTGGACTTGCCGAACATTCCTCCGCCGATCGGGTAATATTTTTTCAGATGCTCCACTTGCAGTAATGGTTCGCTCATACGACATCCTCCTGTGGCGTTTCATGCAGCCAGCACCGGCAACTGTGGGCCGTTTCGTATTCCCGCAGCTCCGGAAGCTGCGTAAGGCATACCGGCATCGCATGCGGACAGCGGTCAGCGAAGCGGCAGCCTTGCATTTGCGTGCTAAGCACAGGAACGTTCCCCGGGATGGAAAATAGCCGTTTCCGCTGCTCATCCATCCGCGGCACCGATTTGATAAGCCCTTGCGTGTACGGGTGTAGCGGGTTCTTGAAAATATCGTGCACGCTGCCTTCCTCGACGACCTTCCCGGCGTACATGACGGCCACGCGATGGCACATTTCGGCTACGACGCCGAGGTCGTGGGTAATCATCATCACAGCCGTTCCGTTTTCCTCGTTCAGGCGCCGAATCAGGTCCAAAATTTGCGCTTGGATCGTCACATCCAGCGCCGTTGTCGGTTCATCGGCGATCAGCAGCTCCGGGCTGCAAGAAATCGCCATGGCGATCATGACCCGCTGGCGCATCCCCCCAGACAACTGATGGGGGTACTCGTCAATAATCGCTTCCGGCCTTGGAATACCGACTTTTTTCAACATATCGATCGTATGCGCCCGGGCTTCCTTTTTGCTGAGGCCTTTGTGCAGGCGAACCGCTTCGCCAATTTGCTGCCCGATCGTATACAGCGGATTGAGGGACGTCATCGGCTCCTGAAAGATCATGGAGATCGCGTTGCCGCGAATCGCACGCATTTCGCGCTCCTTAAGCGGAACGATATCCCGGCCTTTGAAAAAGATCGACCCTCCGACGATTTTACCCGGAGGTTGCGGAATCAGTTTCAACACGGACAGCGAAGTCACGCTTTTTCCGCAGCCCGATTCGCCGACGACACCCAGCACTTCGCCGGGATTCACATACAAATTAACGCCGTCCACAGCGGGAATCTCGCCGCGATCGGTGAAGAAGTGAGTATGCAAATCCTCAATTTGCAAAATGGGTTGAATCATGTGACAGCCTCTTTTCATGAAATAAAGTTAACGACTACTTGAAAATTTTCGCGGTTCTTCATGAATAATTTTCATAAATAGTGTCCGCATACAAAAGACTGATGTTTATGTACCCTCACTTGCTGCAACTCGCTAAAGCAGCAGGATGCCTCCGTATTCATAACGGCCTTATTGACAGCAAAGACAACCGTCAAAACGTCCTTGATTCGTGGACACATGTTTGCGGATGCTTCTTCGCTGCATTCAAGTAAAGCGAACATCTAGAACAATATGCACCATCCCCAAAATCACCCGAAACGCGAAAAATGTGACAAAAAATCGAACTACGGTCAATTGAAGGTCTAAAAGCCAACCACTAAACGAACAAAAACGGCTTGTTAAGTTACTTTACAGTATTTTCATATGATAGACAATAGAAAATTTATAAGATGTCATGTCTGTGGAAGGTTTTTTCTATCGGGGCGATAACCAGCGGTACCGCAAATTGAGTTGTCCGCTCGATTTAGGTAGAATGAAAGAAATGCAGTGCTGGCGTATGTTTCGCCATATTCTATGAAGGATGGTGATCAGATGAACATCTATGATTTTGAAGTTCGGACCATTGACGGCAAAGCCATGACCCTTAAAGCTTTCGAAGGCAAAGTAATGCTGATCGTGAACACGGCCAGCGCCTGCGGCTTAACTCCGCATTACGAAGGCCTGCAGCGCCTCTATGAGGCGTATAAAAATCAGGGGCTCGTTGTGCTCGGCTTTCCGTGCAATCAGTTTGCCGAACAGGAGCCGGGGACGGAGGAAGAAATCAAGGCTTTCTGCGAAACAAGGTACCAGGTCACCTTTCCGCTTTTCAGCAAAATCGATGTGAAGGGCGAGCATGCCCACCCGCTGTACCGGTACTTGATCGAAAATACGCCGGAACCCTATAAAACCGGGGATATCGAATGGAATTTCGTTAAATTTTTGGTCGGCCAAAAAGGCCAGATCATCAAACAATACAGCGCACGCACCGAACCGGCCGCCATCGAGCCGGATATCCACGAGCTGCTTAGCGCCGATGGGAACGAGTAAGATAACCGGCAATTAGGTGATTAGGATTTTTAAATGCAAGTTCAAAAAGTCAGGTTTTCAGCACCAAGAAGGTTGGATGAAGCTAGGGACTGAGTAGCGGAGCGTACGTTTTGGGTACGTGAGCAACGGAAGACCCGGCTGAATTCAAGATTCGACGCCCGATCCGCTTCCTGTCCTGCTTCGTGATCAAAAGATGACTTTTTGAACTACCTCTAAATTAGAAGAAGACAATCCGCCCGGATTTCGATATAATTTGAGTAATATTGACAGAGCTGGGGGCCATCATTTTGATGACTACAAAAAGAACCGATCCTTTTCGCTACACCTTGACGCCGCCTTTGGCCTGTAAGATGGAGATTACGCATATCGACGATATGCCTCTTCAAAGCAAGCCGGCTACGGTCGATCTCATCGACATCAACAAATCGGGATGCCGTATCGGGACCGGCCTGAATCTACACGCTTCCGCCCACCATATCCGGGCGGCCGTTCACATTCAACTGAACGAGAAACTCTGCGTATACCACGGCGAAATACGCTGGCAGGAGGAGATTGAACCGGCCGTGTTCCATTATGGGCTGTCTCTGGAGCTTAGCCCTGATGAGAAAGAGCAGTTGAACATCGAACTGCGCTCGCTGGCTGCTTCCGGACGGATTGTTGTTCTTTAAACACGCCTGGCGGATGCTGTGGGAGGATGCACTTGATCTTCCCACGGCAAGGGTGTATAATGTCTATTGCTGAGCAAAATGCGGGTGTAGTTCAATGGTAGAATGCCAGCTTCCCAAGCTTGAGGCGAGGGTTCGATTCCCTTCACCCGCTCCATAATTCGCTAAAGATAAGCACACTAACTAATGGTTATTCAACTATTAGAAAGTGTGCTTTTTTGGGTACGCTTGTAAACCGTTAGCGGAACCATACTTCTATGGCAAAATATGCTATAATCCATACTAAGAGTGATAGAAAAGGCTTGCAAGGGCGGTCGGCGCATCTTCCGGAAAGGGAGGTGAGGCCATGGAGGTTTATCAAGCTTTGTCTCTAATGTTCATGTTCGGCATGTTCATTGTAGCTTTACTGACTTACCTCAAAAAGAAATAGACCGCCCTAGGGGAAGGTTGCGGTCTAATTTCTAAATCATCCCTATTTAAGTCTGCCGCCCTTAAAAGCGGCTATTGCTCGAAGGAGTCGTATCGCAAGTACGGCTCCTTTTAATGTCTTCATTTTAGCATTTCATGTAGTGTCTTTCAATGACACATGATATTTTTTACCTAGTTTATGTAAATAAGGAGAGCGACGATGGAGCAACGCATTCTTCTGGTGGACGATGAAACCGGCATTCTCGATATGCTGGAAACGATCTTGAACAAAGAAGGGTTCCGAGCTATTGAACGGGCGGAAACAGGGCAAAGGGCGCTGCAGTTAGTTGAAGAGTTTGAGCCGCAGCTGATTATCCTTGATGTGATGCTCCCCGATATGAGCGGCCTTGAGCTTTGTATGGAACTGCGCAAGAAAACGGAGGCGCCCGTGCTTTTTTTGACGGCGAAAACCTCGGACTACGATAAACTTGTGGGATTTGCCATGGGCGGCGATGACTATATCACCAAACCTTTTAACGCCCTGGAGGTTGTTGCGCGGATTAAGGTCCAGCTAAAACGCTGGCAGATGTGTTCAGACCAGGGACAGCCAAAAACAATGGAATTTGCGGATTTTTGCATCAACACCGAGTCGTGTGAAGTGATCCGGAACGGACAACCTTTGGAATTGACGGCATTGGAATATTCGCTGCTGCTTTTTTTTGCCGAGCATCCGAACCGGATTTTTACCGCGGCCCAACTGTATGAGAACGTATGGGGGCAGCTCAATATAGGCGATGACAAAACCGTCGTGATGCATATTTCCAAAATCCGCAAAAAAATCGAACCCAACGCCCAAGTGCCGAAATATATAAAGAACCTTCGTGGACTAGGGTATAAATTTATCCCGCATAAACAGGGAGAGACGGGACAATGAAAACCTATCTGAAAATGAGCATGAAAATCGTTGCCTTGATGGTAATACCGTTGTTGGTTTATTTACTTAGCTTCAGTTTGCTTACAATTCTATTTAGTCTTGTAAAACAAGTGGTCCCCGTTCTCCGGACTGCAGACTGGGGAATTTTTCGCAACACCGCAATGCTTCTGTCCGGGGCAGCTGTGGCCTATCTGTTTTTTCTGTTAATCATAAAACCTGTTCTGCACATTATTCATTGGATTCAGGCACTGTCCCAAGGAACTTTTCAGGAGCCCGCTGCAACCGGTTTTTTATTTAGCGGAACTCCCCTATTTCAAAAAAGCAAACAGTTTTTATACAAAGACCTCCTCATCCAAATGCAGATTTTGACGGACAAATTAATACAAAGTGAAACAGACCGGCGGACGCTGGAAAAAAACCGTCGCAACTGGCTGGCCGGGATCACGCATGATCTGAAAACGCCGCTGTCTTATATTCAAGGATATGCTTCCATGATTGCCGCCGAGCAGTACAACTGGTCCGAACGCGAAGTGAAATCGTTTGGCGCCAAGATCGAACAAAAATCCACGCATATCCAAAAGCTGATCGACGATTTGAACGCATCCTTCCAATCCGAAAACGGGAAAATCACCCTGCAAAAAACGCACACGGAAATGGTTGAATTTCTGCGCTGCATTACGTTGGACACGGCCAATTCCCCGCGCTCCGCAGAGTATGTTTTTGCTTATGACACCGATTTGGAAACATGTTTTCTGGAAGCGGATACCGCGCTGCTGCAAAGGGCGATACAAAATGTCCTCGTCAATGCCGTCATTCATAATCCTCCGGGCACGGAAATTCGCGTATCGGTGAACAAGAAGCCCGGTGTTTTTTGTATACAGGTTGCCGACAATGGGGCGGGAATGGACGAGGAAACCCGGAACAATCTATTTGAAAGCTATTATCGAGGAACGCCAACGGACCAGCCGGCGGAGGGATCGGGGCTCGGCTTGGCGATTGCCCGCCAATTGATCGAGCTGCATAACGGTTTGATCCGCGCGGAAAGCGCGCCGGAGCGCGGAACCGCCATACTGATCGAACTGCCGCTGCCGCAATAAGATTTTACTTATATTTTACTTTCGTTTACCTGAGCAAAAGATTCGGCAGTCATACTCCTGTTATAAAAAGAAAACGGGAGGAACCACGATGTCCGAATTTATCATTGAAACAAGCGGCCTGACGCGGCGTTTCGGCGAACGCGTTTCGGTCGATCACGTTGATTTGCGCGTCCCGGAAGGGAAAATCTACGGATTTTTAGGGGCGAACGGCGCGGGGAAAACGACGACCATCCGCATGCTGCTCAGCCTGATCCGTCCGGACGAAGGCATGATTCAAATCACGGGGCGCTCGCTTTCGCAGCATCGCGAAACCATTTTGCGCCATATCGGCTCTCTCGTTGAGGCGCCGTCCTATTACGGGCATTTATCGGCCTACAAAAATCTTAAAATCATCGCGGAGCTGTTAAATCTACCGGAAAGCAGCATTGGCGAAGTCCTCGATATCGTGCGGCTGACTCCCTATGCCAAACAGACGGTCAAAGGATATTCGCTTGGAATGAAGCAGCGGTTAGGCATCGCGCAAGCCTTGATCCGCAAGCCGCGAATATTAATTCTGGACGAGCCGATCAATGGTCTTGACCCGGCCGGCATTCAGGAAATCCGCCAATTGATGCTGTCGTTATCCCGTGAGCAGGGGATAACCATTTTTTTGTCCAGCCATATTTTGAGCGAAATCCAGGCCGTATCCGATTACGTGGGCATCATCCAGAACGGGAAATTGATTTTTCAAGACCGGATTCAAGAGCTTGAAAAGAGAAATAAGGTGCGGCTGGCGATTATTACGGACCGGCCCGATGAAGCGTGCCAGGTGCTTGCCGGCAGCGGGGCGGAAATCGAGCGGTATGGGAGTCAACTGCTGATTACCGTTAGCGAGCGGATGAGCCAGGCGGACATCTTCAAGCTGCTTCAACCGTTCACCTTACACCAGGTCAAGGAAGTATCCTCGTCGCTGGAGGACATCTTTTTGCAGCTGACGGGAAAAGGAGAAAGCTTATGATACAAAGGGCGCTTTCCGCCGAGTACCTGAAGATGAAAAAAATCTGCCCATGGATTCCGGTCATCAGCGCGGTCATTTTACTTTTGTTCAGCTGTATGGAATGGTATTTGTATTTTCGGCAGGGAGAAGCCGGCGTCTACGCGGGGCTTAATGTACTGTATATGTTTTTGTCCTTTACAATGCTGCTGACCATCTCGTTGTTGTGCAGCACCATGTCCGAACCGGAGCATCAAGCGCAAGGATTAAAGCTGCTGTTTTCCCTGCCGGTTAACCGAATGGCCTTCTATTTTGCCAAGGCGATCTGGATCGGGATTTTCATGCTGGGATGCTGCGCGCTCATTATTGGCGGGACGGTAGTCATTTGGCTCGTTTACACCGATTTGCCGCTCCCCTTCCCGTTTTTGGTCAAACAGGTCCTGGGCTGCTTTGGCGCCTCCCTGCCGGTGCTGGGGATTCAATTATTTCTGTCGCTTCGCTTCCCCAATCAAACACTCCCGCTGGCGGTCGGTGTGCTCGGCGCCATCTCCAGTCTGTTTATCGCCAGATTCGGCGGAGAAATCTTATATGTTCTGCCATGGGCGTATCCCTCCATGGCCAGCCCTTTTATCGAAGGATATGCCCGTTGGATCATGTTGGGGGCCGGGTTGGGAGTGGTTTTGCTTTGGGGCGGAGCCGTACGCTTTCGCGCCATGGAAATCAAATAGGAGGAAGATGGATATGTTGAGTTTATTTTTTGCGGAAGGCAAAAAAGTCAGATGGCCGTTGATTTTGTTGTTGATTCTAATGGACATAACGGCAAGCCTTTCGCTGGCTGCAGAGCATGTCGCGAATTTGACCGATTACTTTGCCCCCGATTGGACTACCCTTTATTTTCAGGCGGTTTCTTTTCACGGGATGTTTATTCTTCCGCTGTTCGCCGGCATATTTGCGGCATTCCTCTGTTTTTATGAACATAAAAACGGGGCGTGGAAGCAACTGCTCACCCTGCCGTTTCCGCGCTGGAAAATCTATTTGTCCAAGTTTTTGATGCTGATTGTTCTTTTGGCGATCGCACAGCTTGCCTTTCTGGCCGGGTACCTGGCGACCGGAAAGCTCATTCATGTGGAGGGCGTTATTCCCTGGAAAACGGTGCTGCCCGGCGTGATCGGCGGATGGCTGGCCACTTTCCCCCTGGCCATGCTGCAAATTTACCTGTCGATCCGTTTCAAATCTTTCGGCATCGCCCTGTTGTTCAGCATCTCGGCGGTTATTCCGAATATCGTCATTACGGGTTTCGAAGGATTTATCGGGGCATGGTTCCCCTTTGCTCCGCCGTATTACGCCATGTTTCCGCAGGGACTAGCCCTTTCCCCGAGGCTGGAGCCCGTTTCGTTTGTCCTGATTCTCGCCTTCACTTTTCTCGTCTATCTTGCAGCCGGTCTACGTCATTTTGTACGGAAGGATTGGATGTGACCAACTATAATACTAAAAAGAGGCCCGCATCTACGGGCCTCGAGCAATATCTAAGAAAACGTCCCAGGAACGATTCGAACGCTCGACCGACGGCTTAGAAGGCCGTTGCTCTATCCAGCTGAGCTACTGGGACACAAATAGGAATAAAAAAGGATGCGTTAATCATTATAGCGCATCCTGTATATTTTTTCAAAGTGGTTTTACAAAAAAATCCGTTATTGGAGAGGGAGCTCTTTAAGCTTCGCCGCAATCGCCTCGTTCGCCAGCAAATTTTCCAGGAACATCCTTCGCTGCTTAGCAGGGTCCGGCCAGCCGGTATCCCCAAAATGCTCTTCCGTCACTTCCGTGTAAGCCTGATGCATGTTGTTGTCGTACCAGTCGATTTCCGCCCGGGCATCGCTTCGGATCATGCGGACGATTTCCCAACCTTCGCCTCGCCCGGAACGGGCGATATAGACGAACAGATCGGGATCGCCTACCGCCCCCGGCCGCACCTGAATGACGGCGCAGGGACGCCCCCGCTGCTCGTCCATCCGTGTGAATTCCGCGTCTTTGATGTAATACATGCGCAGGTCGCTCCTTTCCTAACGCTTCAAACCGGCCAGAGCTTGCCCGGATACCCCGCCCGTTCCAACTGCTCCCTGGTCTCCGCCGTGCCCAGCCGGTAAATTTCCCGAAACAGGCCGTTCACAACGCTTTGATAGCTGCGGTTGACGTCGTCTTCCGGCGAATCCGGCCAAGGATGGGTGTATGCCAAAAAAGTGCTTTCTTCCTTCTCACCAAGCTGATCAAGCATATGCTTTAACGTATCGGCCTCCTCCGAGGTGGCCTCGACCGACCATTCATAGGCCGCCGCGCCAGGATCGTCGAGCACCGAACGCCCCTGTACGGACACGTAATACCGTTTCTTTTCCAATGCCATATCTCCCCTTTCTGCTGCTTGTCAGTCGTAGTTTTCCATGATGGACAGACATTTTATGCCCATGTTCGGCATAATTTGTTAATACTTTTCACCCGGTCGGCAAGCGGGGGACGTAAAGCAATGCAGAGAGGAGATTTGCAAAAATGTGCGGAATAACCGGCTTTATCGAATGGAACCGGGATTTGACCAAAGAATCGGACCTTGTATTGTCCATGACATCCTGTCTGGAAAAACGAGGCCCCGATGCGCAGGGAACCTGGATTTCCGGCCCTTGCGCTTTTGGCCATCGACGGCTTAGCGTCATGGATCCCGAAAACGGAGCCCAGCCGATGATCATCCATGAAGAAGACGCGGTGTTTACGATCGTATATAACGGGGAGCTTTATAACGCGCCGGAATTAAAAGCCGAGCTGCAGCGGAGAGGACGCAGGTTTCAAACGAACTGCGATACGGAAGTGCTGCTGCAATCGTATATCGAATGGGGGCCGGATTGCGTGTACCGGCTTAACGGCATTTTTGCCTTTGCCGTCTGGGACAGCGTCCGTAAGCATGTTTTTTTCGCGCGGGACCGCCTCGGCGTGAAGCCGCTGTTCTACAGCGAGGTGGACGGAACGTTGATTTTCGGCTCCGAGCCTAAAGCCATTTTGCGACATCCCAAAGTCAAACCGGCGGTGGGACCGGAAGGGCTTGCCGAAATTTTCGTCATCGGGCCGGCCCGTACCCCCGGCCATGGCGTCTACAAGGATCTCAAGGAGCTGCGCCCCGGCCATGTCATGATTTACAGCCGGTCGGGGCTGCGGAAATACGCTTACTGGAAGCTGGAGGCGGAACCCCATACCGATGACGTGGAAACGACGGCCGCCACCATCCGCCGGCTGCTGCAGGATACGCTGGAGCGGCAGCTCATCTCCGACGTGCCGGTCTGCACACTGCTGTCGGGAGGCCTGGATTCCAGCGCGCTGACTGCGCTTGCCGTCGATTACTACAAACGGACCGGTCAGGGCCGGGTGCACACCTATTCGATCGATTACGTGGATAACGACAAGCATTTTAAAGCCCACAGCTACCAGCCGGACGCAGATAACCCCTGGATCAAACGAATGGTCGAGGAACTGGGCACGGAGCATCATGCGATTACGTTCGACACCCCCGAGCTTGTCGCCGCCCTGCCCGACTCGACCGTCGCCCGCGACATGCCGGGCATGACAGATGTCGATGCGTCGCTGCTGCTGTTTTGCCGGGAGATCAAAAAAGGCGCCACGGTGGCCATTTCCGGCGAAGCGGCGGATGAGGTGTTCGGCGGCTACCCCTGGTTCCACCGCGAGGAGCTGTTGAATTCCGGGACGTTCCCCTGGTCGGTGGCGACTGGGCTGCGCACGGAGCTCTTGTCCCCGGAAATTCGCGAGTGGATCAAACCGGAGCAGTATATTGCGGACCGCTACAGCGAAGCCGTGGGTGAGGCGCCGAAGCTGGAGGGCGAATCCGGGGAACGGGCCCGCATGCGCATCATGTCCTATTTGAACATCACCCGCTTCATGCCGACGCTGCTCGACCGCAAGGACCGCATGAGCATGGCCGCCGGCCTGGAGGTTCGCGTCCCTTATTGCGACCACCGGCTCGTGCAATACGTATGGAATATCCCCTGGGAGATCAAAACGACCGGAGGCCGCGAAAAAGGCATCCTGCGTAAAGCGCTCGAAGGCATCCTGCCGGAAGATGTACTTTACCGCAAAAAAAGCCCTTTTCCAAAAACCCATAATCCGAACTATTTAACCGCCGTACGAAATGAGATGCTGTCCATTTTGGATAATCCGTCATCGCCGATCCTGCCGCTGATCGATGAGGATAAAATCCGCTCCATCGCCGCTTCCGAGGAATCCTCCTCGAACCTGCCGTGGTTCGGCCAACTCATGTCCGGACCGCAGCTGTTCGCTTATTTGTCCCAGGTTAACCACTGGTTAAAAACTTACGGCATCGAGTTCCGCTAATGGAACCAAACAAAATGTAAAAGCTTTTGCAGGCGCAGGCACCCTTCTTACAGATTCAACCGTCTTAGTAATCTCAAAAAGAACGGGTCACAAGGGTAATTCCCCCCTGTGAATCCCGTTCTTTTCCCTTCACAACCCGTTTTTTCGCTTTTGTGGGCGCGGCGTCAAATCATACTTTTCCCACGGATTCGCCTTTGATCAAAGTGACATAAATCCGTTCGTGTTCAACCTGCTCTCCGGCCAAAATTTTAATCAGCTGCTCGGCGGCGAGCGCGCCCCATTTCCGTTTGGAGTAATTGATCGTGGCCAGGCGCGGCTGCATATAATTCGTCAGCTCGATATTGTCGAAGCCGATCAGATGAATATGCTCACCGATCCGGTAGCCGCTCCCCTCCAAACGGTTCCAGAAGCCGATCGCCATTTCGTCATTCAGGCAAAAAACCGCCGCCGGTCCGGAGTATTCCCGGATCACCTGCTCGGCGGCCCGTTCACCGCCGCTTTTTTTGAAATCGCCGGCGATTTCAATCCATTCCACGTCCCGGGTGCGATCCGCCATCATTTTAACGGCCTTCATCCGCTGAATCGAGTCGTACGAGCCCTCCGGCCCGGTCACCACATATATCTTCCGGTGCCCTTGCTCCAGCAAATATTCGGCCGCCAACGCGGCGCCTGCCTTGTTGTCCAGCAGCACCTGATTGATGTTTGGGTGGTCCAGTTCCCGGTCGAGCACGACGATTTTGTGATTGCGGTCCGCATACGCAAGCAACTCTTCGTCCATAAACGTCTGGTCCAAAATGACGGCCCCGTCGATCATCCGCTCCGGAAGCATCCGGTGCGCCCTATTGCCGCTGCATACGATCAAATCGTAACCCCGGTCGTTGCACACCTCTTTCATCCCGTCCAGCAGGTCGCCGTAAACATCCCCTTTGAAGTCCGTCAAAAACACGCCCAAAATTCCGGATTCCCGCTTCTTTAACGTTCTTGCCGCCGCATTTGGCACATAGTTCAGTTCCTTGGCAACCGCCAAAATTTTCGAGCGGGTTTCATCCGTCACCTTGCTGCTGCCGTTTAGGGCATATGATACGGTTGATATGGAAACCCCGGCTTTTTTAGCGATATCCTTAATGCTCACCAATGCTACCTCGCTCCTTACGTGTTGCCTTGTATCCTAACCTTAAATAGTTTACATAAAAATCTCAACTATATTGTTATCGTCATCCCGCCGCATTTCCTGCTCGAAGGCCTCCCGCCTAATCCGCAGCCCGCCTTGACGGTACGAATTAGGCACGGCTTCGGCGTTCACCTGTTTCCCATTCACCGCGACGCGACGTTCCACGGCGTTCGCCAGATGGTAGATGAAAGTCACTTTCACGCCATTGTACCGAAAAGCAAAATGCAGGCCGTTCAAGGACGCGGGCAGCACCGGATCCACCACCAGATCCCGCCCCTCCTGGCGGATGCCAAGCGCGTTCGAGATCAGCTGGTTTATATAGATCCCCGGTCCGCTGGAGTAAATTCTCCAGCCACCCTTGACCGGTGCTTTGCCGCTGCGAAGCTCCCCGAAACGCGCCTCTGCCTCATATCGTGTTTTGAATTTCCCGTCCGAGCTGCTGAAGTAGGCGTTGCTCTGGCGCAGCTCCGCGTTTGGAACGACATCGCGGATACCAACGGGGTTGATGATATGCAGCCCGTTCCAAACATCGTCCGCGCGGCCGAGCTTCGCCATCGCCTCGATGTAGCGGATGTGGGCGTGCACGTACTGCAGCCCCACCTCGCGGCCAAAGTTCGACGCCTGCTCCGCCCGCTTGAAATGCGTGCTCACGCCGCCGGCATACTGGGCCGGGCGGTCCATCAGCCGGACGCCGTCGGGAAAAAACAGCTTCTCCCGAATCAGCTCGTAATGCGCCTTTGCCTGTCCCGGATCAAGCAATTCCGCGATTATGCTGCGCGTCATCGGGAGCAGGCGATAGGTGATGCCCGTTTCCGTATCCTGCGGATGCAGCATCAGCTTCACCGCAGCGGGGTCTTCCATGTAAAGGAAGCCCGGGATGATGTCCGTTCCCAGCATGTATGTTTCGAAATCGCGTTTGATCCCCAGCGCCATCTCCCCAAGCTCTGCGGCAAGCGCGGGTTCGGCGGACCGCAGCACCTCGGACAGCCGGGCCACCGTTTGATACGTCAGCGCGACCGTCCAACTGCTTACCATATACCGCTTAAGCTGGGCGTTCGCCGGCTGCAGCGTATCGTCCCAATCCCCGTCCCCGTAAGCGGACAAAAACGTATCATGCAGAAAATGTCCACGAATATAGGCGATCTGCTTCCGGACATGCTCCAGGATCGGGGCTTCCTGTCCGCTAAAATGAAATCCGCGCTTCATGGTGTAAGGAACTTTTTCCGCCAGCAGTCCAAAATCGAGCGTAACCCGCAAATAATCACCCAACACCTTCAAAGGCCACACAACGATATCGCCGTGGCTTTCCTCCTGCTGAACCTTGAAGTACCGGTCGAACATAAACCACTGTGGCCAATTACCGTCGTCCTCGTACTGGTGGGAATAGACTGTTTTTAGGATGTCGCGGACCTGCTCGAATTTTTGCATAGCCATAAAATATTCGGTCGGTCCCTGGCAGACGTCCCGGGTTCCCCAGGCCGCCCCGCCGTACTGCTCGAGCCCATGGGGCATCGAATAGTGAACAAGCATGTTATGCGTATACCACCAGGCGAGCGCGTTGAACTTGTACAGCCCGTCTCTTTCCTTTCCGTCCGCCGCAGCCAGCCGGAAGCCGTTCATGACGTCCTGCAGAAACTCGCGGTACTTGGCGATTTCCCGCTCCGCAGAACCGATCAGGACCGGTACGACGCCTCCGTCCAGCAGCCCTTGTACCGTGAGGGTCCATTCGCTGCAAGGATCCAACTGCAAAACGACCAGCGAAGCGTCCCCGGGAGCCACGCCCCGGGCCAGTACAGTTTCGTCGCGGGCTACGGCCTTGGTCCCGTCAATCCACATCCGGTACGCCAAATCCGGATAAGCCTCGGCCTGAAGCCCCTCCCCAGTGCCGTGGAACGTCATAACCCCGCCCTCTTCCGTCAGGCGAATCGGGGTTTCGTATTCGTTCACATGCATCGTCACCTGGTTTGTAACGAGGAATGGATACGCCCTGCCGCTTTCCGAACGGACATGAAGCCGCACTTCGGGCGCGTCGGCAGCGGTATAGTTCGTGATGATCAGCACATCATCCAGCGTTTTGTAGTACCACCGTGCGTAGTTGAAGCCGATTTCGAATAGTGAAGGCATCGTCAGCAGCCTGTATTTTCCGTCCATTTCCACGTAAATCCGCTGGCCCGCCGTCTTCGGCACGTTTAGGGCGCTCCGCGCATGGCTGATCATTTTATTGAAGTTGGTGTTGCCAATCACGAGATGGGAATTGAAAATGCCGTACATGTAAGAGCTCGTCGCGATCACCGCGGCGCCCAGCTTTACATTGCCGCCGCTCATGAGAATATGCCCGTGCGGACGCTCCACCAGCAATTCCTTTTCCTTAAGAATGACGTGCTCATAAGCAGCGGTAAAAAACGACAGCAGCCGTTCTCCTTCCCATTCCTGCTGGCGTCTCCCCCGCTCGGGAAATCGTGCGTCCAGATCTTCAGGCGTCATCGGAATGGTCCGCAGCGGCTCGCCGATCCGCTCGTTCAGGCGAACTTCGGGCAGTTCGCGAAGCGGCGTATTCGCTCCGTCAGCCGCCGCTCGATACGCTTCCCAGGCCTGGAGCGCTTCAGCCATATACTTAACCCCGGTTACGGCTTCGGGATGATCCGGTTGAAACAGGCCGTAGAACACGAAGCGGGCTTCGCCGTCCAGACGAACCCGCGGCGACTGCAGCGCGGTGTACGCGAATTCGTATTGGTAAACCTCATTGGCCAGCGACGGATTGCCGAGGCATTCCGGAACGTCCGTTTCCTTATAAGACAAGCCGAAAAACTGGAAGCCGTCCGTGGAAAACCCGGATGCCCGCGTCAATGAACCCTGCTGAATATAAGGAAACGCGCCACCCTGCTGCGGCTGATTTTGCCGCGAGCAGACCGTGTAGCCGTAAGTTGCGTCCTCGAACACAGCATGGTCGATATATTGGGACAGATACGCCTCGTTGCTGCGCACGGCGCCCGCGTCCGCGTTGCCGATGTCCTGGCCGTAAACGACGTCGACCACCGCTCCGTTTCCGCGAATCTTCACGTCCCAAAACCATACCCGTGGCGCCGGCAAGACGAACGTAACTTCGTAATCCACACCTTCCGCCGCGCCTTGCCAAACGATGCGCCCCTGCCCCTCGCTGGCGCTGACCTTGCTGCCGGATCGAACACCAAGCAGCGGGTAGAAGCGGATTCCCGCAGCATCGTGAAAACGCAGATACAAATTGTTTAAGGCCCCGTCGATCGGGTTGTTCAGCAGTTGATTGAGCATCGTGCCACCGCAAACCGCCTGATACAGATCGCCGCTCTCCCAGAAGACGAACCGCAAATCCCCGGCCCGAATCTCCAGCTTCGAGTTCGTGGTAGTTGTCATGTATGATTCCTCCAGTCCTATTCCCAAAAATGCCCGCGGCATTTTATTTTCTCTCATGCTGGATTACTTTAAATTGTTTAGTTCATCAAGCACCGGCTGGACGAGGGACAGTTTGCCGTCAACCCACTTTTTCCAGTTCGTCTCCAAATCCCCGTCCTGCAAAATCAAGTTGGCGTATTCCTTTTCGTATTCGAAGGTCGCCTGGTTTTTCGCTTTGGAGTCGTACATTTGCACGGTCCAATCGTATGAGGCCAGCTTGCCGCCTTCCGTCCCCAGCTTGGCTTTGTCCTGATAGTGCTTGACCGCCGTTTCACGATATTCCTTTTTGATCGCCGGATTGATCACGCTAAAGTCATCCCCTAGCAGGTATAACCCTTCAAACCGGCTCGGGTATTTGTCTTCCAGCGTCGTCCCCTCCGGCAGCAGACTGGCGAGTTCGCCATCTTCGCCGTATTTCCAGTCCTTGCCTTCGAAGCCCATATTCAGCAGCAGCTGTCCTTCCTTGCTTGTGGAATAGTCCAGCAAATCCATAATGCGCTCAAATTTGGCCTCACTGATATCCGGTGAAAAAATCAAAGCCGACCAGAAGTTGACCTGCTCCAGGTTGCGGTATTTGCCGTCATCCCCCAGCACGATCGCCGTTTGTACGAGGTCATCGCTATTAACGCCGAGGTTCTTTTTCATCTGGGTGTCCATGTCCTGTCTGTAGGCAGCCAGGCCTCCCAGGCTGGTGATCGCCGCAACGCCTTTGACGCGGAAGTTGTCGCTGCCTTCGTTGTTTTTCCAGGTGTAAAACTCGGGGTCAAGCAAACCTTCCTTATACGCCTGCTGCAGCAGCTTGAGACCGGTGAGCGTCTCGGCATCGGCGGGACCCCAGTGGTATTTGCCGTCAGCGCCTTTATAGAAAGCCGATTCGACCCGGGCATGCTCGCTGTTCGGCATCACGATGTTCGTCAGCGCATCGGCGGCATTGTAGGAAATCGGGATCAGCTTCGAGCCCAGCTTCCCCGGATCCTGCGCTTTGACCAGTCTGGCGAATTCCATCAGCTCGCCGGTAGTGTACACGTCTTTCACCGGAAAGCCGACAGCTTCAGCCCAGTCTTTCCGCAGCGCGATCACCCCGATTTGGTTGACCAGCGGATCGGCCGGCTTGTTTTCGTAATAAACCGGTCGCGGCAAAATGTAGGTGCCTCCGGTTTTCTCCTCCAGCTTCTCGCCAAGCCCGGTCAACGCGTAGGCGGCCGCTACGTTCGGCCAGCGCTCCTTCCAATCGTCCGGCAATTTGTACAGCAGCCCCTGGTCGATGTAATTCAGCGCATCGCCGTTGTTGTAGTTCCACGTCGCCACATCCGGCAGGTCGCCGGAGTTGATCCAGAGGCGGAGCTTTTCGTCCCAGGAATCCCATTCCACATAGTTGTAGTCCCACTCAAGATTGAATTTGTCCATCCACAACTTGTGAAACTCATTGTCCAACTGCCCATCCTTCAACTGGATCGTGCTGGCCACGGAAATGGTCAGTTTGTCTTTGTAATTTCCGTTTTCGTCCTTCGCATTCCCGCCCGCCGCCTGCTTCGAGCAGGCGCTTGCCGCCAGCATCGCCAGGCACATCAAGATCGCCAGTACCGCTTTAACCTGCCGTTTTTTGTTTTTGCTCATGTTTTACCCCCCGCTTTTTCAAATTTTCGAAAAATGCATATGCAAATCAGGTCTTGATCGCCCCTGTTAACACTCCTTTGGCAAAATGCTTCTGCAAGAGCGGAAAAAAGCACATGATCGGCACCATCGTGACGAACACGGCCGCCATCTTCATCCCCATGGAGAAGCCTTGCTTGCCCATCGCGTCCACGCTGGACGCATTGGATACGTTCGTCGTCGACTCGACGATGATGGCGCGCAGCACGTTTTGCAGCGGCAGCTGCTCCGCCTTGCGGAGGAAGATCATCGCTTCATACCAGCCGTTCCAGATGGCCACGCCGTAAAACAGCGTGATCGTCGCCATAATCGGCGCAGCCAGCGGCAGCACGATGGAACCGAGGATTCTCCATTCGCCGGCGCCGTCCAACCGGGCCGACTCCATCAGCGATTCCGGCAGGCTTTGAAAATAGTTCATCATCAGGATCAAATTAAAAGCGCTGAACGACCCGGCAAAAATGACCGACCAAAGCGTTCCCGTCAAATGAAGCGATTTCATCACCAGATAAAGCGGAACGATCCCGCCGTTAAAAATCATGGTGAACAGTACGAGAAAGAAAAAGAATTTTTTGCCCGGGAACTTGCCCCGGCTCAAACCGTAAGCCATCGTGCTGGTCAGAAACAAGCTGAGCGGAAGCCCGGCGGCGAGAAGCTTCAGGGTGTTCCAGTACCCCGTCAAAATGCTGCCATCGGCGAACAGGGCCCGGTAGGAATCCAGCGTCGGCTGCTTCGGGAACATCAGCAGCGGGTTATCCGCATATTCCTTTTGCGTGGCGAACGAAATCATGATGACGTTCCAGAACGGAATGATAATTAACAGGGCCATCACGAGCAGTACCGCCAAAATGCAATAATCGAGGAACGTCGCTCTTCCGATCCGGTATGCGGACTTGGCTTTTGCTTTGCTGTCCATTCTTTGCTCTCCTTTCTTAGCGGATCTTAGCGGAACAGGCCGTCTCCGCCCATCATTTTGGCCGCTTTGTCCGCGATCAGCAGCAGGATCATGTTCACGAGGGAGCGGAACAGGCTGACCGCCGTCGAAAACGAGAAATCGGTGGACGATTGGAAGGTGACCCGGTAAATGTACACATCCAGCACCTCCGAAACGTTTTGCGTGGCCGCGTTCGCCAGGTTGAAAATTTGATCGAAACCCGAGGACATCAGGCCGCCAACCGAAAGGATGAACATGACCGTCACCGTCGGCAAAATATTTGGCAGCGTAATTCTGAACATTTGCTGCCAGCGGGAGGCCCCGTCGATCTGCGCCGATTCGTACTGATCCTGGTCGATCCCGGAAATGGCGGCCAGATAAATGATTCCGCCCCAGCCGGTCGACTTCCAGATGTCGGTGAGGATCAGCATCGGCAGAAACATTTTTTCCGATCCGAGGAAGTTGATTGTCGGGAGTCCCAGAATCGCAAAGGTACTGTTTAACAGTCCGTCATAAGACAAAAAATTGATCACGACCCCGGACACGATGATCCAGGACAGAAATTGCGGGAACGTAAACACGGTCTGCAAAATCTTCTTCGTGCGCCGCATACGAAGTTCGTTGAGCAGCAGCGCCAGCAGGATCGGAAACGGAAACTGGATAAACAGCTTGATAACGTTGATGTACAGCGTTCTCCACAATGCGTTAATAAACGCTGGATCTCTGAAGACGTATTGGAAATTTTCCAGGCCGGCCCAGGGGCTTCCCCAGATTCCCAGGTTGGCTTTGTAATCCTTGAACGCTAGCGACAGACCACCCATCGGCATGTAAGCGAACAGGAACAGCCAGACGAGTCCGGGAATCAGCAGCGTATACGTCATCCGGTGCTTCCAGATTTGCGCAAGCAGGTTCCCGGTCCGGGCACTCGCCCTTACGCTTTTTTCAGGCCCAACAGCTGCGGGTTTCAATCGGCATCTCCTCACTATTCTTGGGTCGTTTTTTGGTTCGATCACGCGAAAAGTTTGCTTCCGGTTTGATCGATCCGAGGATTTGTAAACGTTTTATCGAATCGTTTCGATTAAATCTTAATGCCGATATCCGCTCCTGTCAACTATCTTTTTGACCTGGCCGAAATCGGACAAAGAAAATTCCTAAGCTGTGATAACTTCTTTAGGTATCAGGCCATATAAGGATTTGTCCAACTATCGGAAAACGATTTCGGAATCATGTTGACAAGCCTGCAAACTCTGTATTAACCTCAAATTAATCCTTATGAAAATATAAACGTTTCTATTGAATGCAAAACAAACGATCAAGCGCAAAGAGAGGGAAAATGATGATTAACCTTTTGAACGGTTTTCTGGAACGAATCGTCAGCCGCCGCCTGAACGTCCTTTCCGTACGTGTGCTTCAACGGGGCCGTTTGCTGGATGCCTGGGACTTGGGCGGGGATGTGCGACGGCAGCAGCATTCCGTCAGCAAGTCCTTTACCTGTATGGCGGTCGGGCTAGCTATCCGCGAAGGCAAGCTGAGCCTTGATACCCGAATCAGAGATCTGTTCCCGGAACATGCCAAGGAAGTTCCCGGTTCGGCTTATCCCCCAGGGGAACTTACCCTGTATGATCTGCTGCGCATGTCCTCCGGCCACGATGAACCGCCTTTATGGGCCGAGGAGCGGGCGACGCTGCAGGAAAAGGACTGGGTGAAATATTATCTGTCTCTGCCGCTGGACAGACCTCCCGACGAAAAGTTCACCTACAGCAGCGGGGACACGTTCATCATCTCCGCGATGGTGCAGGCCGCCGTCGGGCAGACGGTGCTGGAGTATTTGACCCCGCGGCTGTTCGAGCCGCTCGGCATCGATCGTGCTGAGTGGGACACGTCGCCGCTGGGCATAACGTTGGGATGCGCCGGGCTGCGGATCAGCAACGACGAGCTCGCCCGGTTCGGCCAACTGCTGCTGCAAAAAGGCAGATGGCAGGAGCAGCAGCTTGTACCTGCAGAGTGGATCGAGTTCGCTACGCGCAAGCACATCGAAACGGACGGGAGCAGCGGGGATTGGGGGAAAGGATACGGCTGCCAGTTCTGGATGTGCTCCCACGAAGCTTACCGCGCCGACGGGATGAAGGGGCAATTCTGCGTGATTGTTCCGGAAAAAGCAGCCGTAATCGCCATCAACAGCGACGAGGACGACATGCAGGGAATTTTGGATGCCGTATGGTCGGATCTTTTGCCGCAGCTTTCCCGTTGAGAACTTCCGCCTGAAACTTCCGCCTGAAACTTCCGGTCGAAACCTTCGACGTGGCTCTAACGGACACCAGCGACGTTATTTTGATAAAATCAACCGTCTGCAGAACGTAACGGACACCAGCGACCTTATTTGGCATTTCCGTGCCCGTTTTCGGCTCTTTTCGCGCAAATAAGAGCGCTAGTGTCCGTTAGAAAATAAAACACCGATATTTCGGGCAAATAAGGTCGCTCAGGTCCGTTAGCTGCGGGCGGGCTGTAGCCACCGGAGTCTGTTAGCCGTGGGCAGTCTGTTAGCTACGAGCAGTCTGTTAGCTACGAGCAGTCCGTTAGCTGTGCGCGGTTAGCCGCAGGCGGTTAGCTGCGGGCGATCCGTTAGCACGGGGGTCCGTTAGCCGTGGGCAGTCTGTTAGCTACGAGCAGTCCGTTAGCTGTGCGCGGTTAGCCGCGGGCGATCCGTTAGCACGGGAGTCCGTTAGCCGCAGGCTGTCCGTAGCTGCGGGCAGTCTGTTAGCCGCGGACGGCCGGTCCAGCCGCCACAAGCACATCCGCGACCACCGGAAAATGATCGGACGGCAGCTTGCCCTGGCGATGATCGGCGATCACGCCGTAATTCCGCACCCGCACGCCACGGGTTACGAAAATGAAGTCGATCGCACTGTCAAACTCGATGCCGTGCCCTTCCCGGGAAGAGACGCAGGATGGAAACTGACGCGCGGCCACTTCCGCAATGTCGAATCCTTGGAACGTGAACTCCGGCCCAAAATGCTTATAGTCGGCAGTGAGGCTTGCATCGTAAAGCAAAGATACCGCCTCGCCTCCCTCTTGGCGGGTCAATATCCCGTACGCCCCGGAAGCGCGCGTAACGTTAAAATCCCCGGTCAACACCGTAGCGCCTTCCCCTGAGATCTCCCGGATACGATTTTTGATCAGATGCGCGCTCTGCTCCACCGCCACCTTGCCGATGTGATCGAAGTGCGTGTTCAGATGGGTGATCACTTCCCCGGTATCGATATCCCGGAACACGCACCATGTCACAATGCGCGGACAAGCCGCGTCCCAGCCGGGAACGCCGGGCTTCTCCGGCTCTTCGGACAACCAGAACCGGCCGTGCTTCAGCGGCTCAAGCCGTTTTTTCAAGTAGAAAATGCAGCAGAACTCGCCCTCCTTCTCTCCGTCATCCCGCCCCGAGCCGACCCAGCCGTACTCCGGCAGACGCTCCTGCAAATCTTCCAACTGCCTGTGCAGCACCTCCTGCATGCCGACCAGATCGGGCCGGTGAAAGCGGATGATCCCGGCAACCATGTCCCGGCGGCCGTTCCATATATTCTCGCCCTCAAGGTCGTAATCGTTTTTAATGTTGTAAGACATGCAGCGCAGTTCCAATTCCGTACTCCGTTCCTTCCCTCTCATTCGCGGCACCCCGTTCCATAAAGTGGATTGCACCGTCATTCTACCATAACTTAACGAAAGTGGGGGATGAATGATCGTTGCCGGAAATAGCGACAATTTATGTCGTTATCTTGAGAATTTCTCCTTCCCATGCAAAATAGCGGAATTTAATTCCGTTATTCGGGAGATAAGTTCGGAAAAAGCACTCGTTTGCCTCCAGCTTTCTAAAATAGAGGAAAAAAATTCCTCTATTTTAGCCATACCCCTTTTTGGAACAACATAAGACCCTTTTTTACCGCTATTCCCCCAGGACCTCCACAAAAACGCAGGCTGTGTGCTCTCCTCCACGATCAAATGAAAAAGCACAGCATCGGGTTTTCCCGATTACTGTGCCTCTAAATTAGCTGCTGCTCACAGGGCCAGCTTGGCCGCCAGGTTGCGCAGCGCCGCGCCGCGGTGGCTGACGGCCTGCTTCTCCTCCAGATTCAGCTCCGCGAACGTCTTCTCGTAGGCGGGCAGGTAAAACAGCGGGTCGTACCCGAACCCGCCGCCTCCGGCCGGCTCGGATGTGATCCAGCCTTCCGCTTCGCCAGAGGCCTCCACAAACCGCCCCGTGGCCGGGTCGTACAGCGCCAGATGGCAGACGAACCGCGCCGGGCTGAGCAGCGGCTGCTCGGTATCTTCCCCGAGCCGCTCCTTCTCCAGCTCCGCCAGCAGCTTTTCGTTATTGTCCTCGTCGGAAGCGCCCTCCCCGGCATAACGGGCCGAATAAACGCCCGGCGCTCCACCCAGCCGGTCGACGCATAATCCCGAATCGTCCGCCAGCACTGGATGTCCCAGGTGGTCACCGACCGTTTTGGCTTTTTTGCGGGCGTTTTCGGCAAACGTTTCGCCGTCCTCGACGATATCCGGGATGTCCGGATAATCGGCCAGGCTCTGCACCCGCTTGCTCAGGGGCTCCAAAGCATGGGCGAATTCCCGGACCTTGCCCTGATTGCGCGTGGCCACGACGATAATCGGTCCTTCAATCATCGTTTACACCGCCGATCCGGACTGTCCGCTTTGGATGTGCAGGGCGACGGGGCCAAGCGCTTCGCGCTGCTGCTCGATCATCTCCCGGATTCCTTTTTCGGCCAGCGCCAGCATCCGGTCCAGGTCCTCCCGGGAGAACGGGTTCTCCTCCCCGGTTCCTTGCACTTCGACAAATTGGCCGCGGCCCGTCATTACCACGTTCATGTCGACCATCGCCTTGGAATCCTCATCATAATTCAGATCGAGGAGCGTCTCCTGTCCGACGATCCCCACGCTGACGGAAGCGAGATAGTCGGTGATCGGAAACACCGGCAGCGCATGCTTTTGGACGATCTTGTGCATCGCCAGCGCCAGCGCCACGAAAGCGCCGGTGATCGACGTCGTCCGTGTGCCTCCGTCCGCCTGTATCACGTCGCAATCGATCGTAACGGAGCGCTCTCCCAGCGCCTGCAGATCGACAACCGAACGGAGCGAGCGCCCGATTAGTCGCTGAATCTCCATCGTTCGTCCGCTCAGCTTTCCCCTTGCCGATTCGCGTTGATTCCGGGTCTGGGTCGCCCGGGGGAGCATCGAATATTCGGCCGTCACCCAGCCTTTGCCCTGCCCTTTCATAAACATCGGCACTTTCTCTTCCACGGTCGCCGTACACATCACTTTCGTGTCGCCGACCTCAATATATACGGAGCCCTCCGCATATTTATTGACGTTTACGGTCAACTTCATCGGGCGGCGCTCATTCGCTTCGCGTCCATTACTTCTCATTCTAATGGCCTCCTACATTTTCTTGCTGTCCATATGCTTTTCCTATTCTACCAAAGTGTGGTCATAAAAGCACCTTTCCATTCGCCCGGACATCGGGCTTTCGCATGCTTTTGCCATATAAAAAAACCCTGCGCCGCAGGGTTTCAGTGTATCAGGGTTTCAGTGTATGTTTTCATCTCCAAAATCATACGGCTGGAGCTCAAAGCGGAATGGCATTGATCGTTTCGGGCCGCACAACGGGTTCGCTGTATTTTTGGTTGTCCATACCGATGACGTCTTTTTGCCCGTTGATCCAAATGCGCACTTTGCTGTTATCGGCGTTTTGCGTCACGGTCAGCACGAGCGACTGCATCATCTGCGCCGGAAGCTTCTCGCCGGCTTCAAACATGTCGTCCTGCAGCGATACCGTCACGACGCCGTCCTGGGATTTCTCCACGCTTTCCAGCTTCGTATTGTCCGTCACGACTCTTTCCAGGCCATCGCCCCGCTGCGGACCTTGGAGCAATTCGCCAAGCGCCGCTTTCACCGGATCGTTCCCGGCAGGGACAAACCGCGTCACCGGCACAAAATACTGCACTCCGTCCGGCGTCGCCGCGGAGAAATACACGACCACCGGGCTCGATTGCGACAAGCTGGAGCCGTCATTCAGCTCCAAATTGATGCCGATGCTGCGGCTGAGCGGACGGTCAAGCGGAGTTCCGCCGACCGGCATTTCGTTCAGCTTTTCCCCGTCTACCCAAAGCTGGACCTTCTCGATGTCGGGAGTTCCGGTAAGCGTCCAGGTCAAAGCTTCGAGGATTTTTCGTTCATCCTTCTTGGCATAATCGGCAAACGCCCCGTTGAATTCGACGACGGCCAGCTTTTCGTCTTGCTTGACGGTCACGGCTTTGACCTCGGTGCCCGCCGGAAGCACGCCGGCAAACCCGGCCGGAAGCAGGCTGTCATACGGCCCTTCCTGTACGATCGTTTCCAGCATTCGATTCAGCTTCAAGGATGCGTCGCCTTCCGGCAAATGCAGCGCCACCGGGGCCAGCAAGCCATGCTCGTTCTCCAAATAAACCGTCGAAAGCGCCTCCTCCGTCATGAAGCTTGTCTGTTCCGAGCTTGTCTTTTCTGCGCCGATCGACTCCAGCATTTGCGCCTCCACGTCCGCGGGCGGCGGATCGATTTGGGCGGATGAATTGATCCCGAACAGACTGCATCCCGACAGCAGCAGCGGAAACGCTAATACGCTGACGGCGGCGGTGTTCCGAAAACGGCGGTTCCTATTCATCGTCTTTTTGGCTCCTCCCTAACATTTTTCTTAGGTTTGTATTACTATATATACGAGCCCTTCTTTGAAAAATAACTATATTTTTCCGGGAAGTGGACAAACTGCTTCATATCTGTGCCAAGAAGATGACCTGATTGCGAGGGATAATGTATGGGGATGGAACAACCGAAACATAAAGCGCCTTATAGTCTGAACAGTAAAAAAGTCGCCGACGCCACCAAGGTATGGCTGCACAAACGCGGCGTCACAACCGAACAAATCGCGGAACTGGTGCTGTTCCTGCAGCAGAAATATTACCCGAACCTGACGATGGAAGAATGCGTACATAACGTGGAACAGGTGCTGACCAAAAGGGAAGTGCAAAACGCGGTATTGACCGGCATTCAGCTCGATATCCTGGCGGAGCAGGGGCTGCTTATCCCCGAACTACAGGAGATGATCGCAAACGACGAAAGCTTGTACGGGGTCGATGAAATTTTGGCTTTTTCGATTGTCAACGTCTACGGCAGCATCGGCTTTACCAACTACGGTTATGTGGACAAGCTGAAACCGGGCATTTTGGAAAAGCTGAACGATAAAAGCTTGGGTCCGTGCAACACGTTCCTGGACGACATCGTCGGCGCCATCGCCGCTTCGGCCAGCAGCCGGATCGCCCACCGCAAGCAGGCGGAACGGGAGCGGGAGCACGGCGAGGATACGCTTGATGCCGAAGGCTGATCCGGGATTCGGAATTCGGGAAAAGTGCATTCCATTTTCCGTATATCACCGTTTTGGAGCGATTGAAATGCAAAAGTACATCTCTTTTAGGACTATCCGATAAAAAAGTAACTTTTGACCGGAAATGAACTGTACTTTTGCATTTGAACCACCAGTTTCAAGGGGTTTCGACAAAAATCGCCTGCACTTTTGCATTTCGTGAGATTTCCTCCTCTCCCTTATATCGCAATTGTGGCGGGAGTGGCGTATAGTTTCTTCCACTAATGTTAAAAAGCGGCCTATGGCCGCTTTTTGTATGATTATCGCACTGTAAAGTGAAATTCCACCGCAGCTTCTGCGCTCATCCGCTCCTCGGCATGCCCGCGGCGAACCAGCTCGACCAGATGGGCCAGTGTTTCGGCCATGGCGAAGCGCATTTGGTGGATACCGAGATCCGTGCCGAACAGCGCAGCGCAAACCTCGAACCCGGTGTGAGGCCGCTGTTTCAACAGCCCTTCGATGCGCGCCAGCCGCTCCTCGTGATGTTCCAGCAGCATGCGCACGCGTTCCCCGAAATGCTCAAACGGATGGCGGTGCCCCGGAAATGCGATTCTGACCTCGTAGCTCCCAAACCGTTCGAGCGATGCGAGGAACGATTGCAGCGGCTGCGGATCGCTGCCGGGCAGGCAGCTGATATTGGGGGAAATTTGCGGCAACACCGCGTCTCCGCAAAACATCAGCTTGCGTTCTTCGTCGTAGAAGGACAGATGGCCCGGGGCATGTCCCGCGCTTTCGATCGGCAGCCAATATCGCCCGCCCATCATCACCGCTTGCCCTTCCTGGATAAAATCGACCTCGGGCACCGGTGTCACCTGCGGGAAAAAGCTCTGCAGATGCGGCGGCAACTGGCTGCTCCAAACGGGCGGCATGCCGTGACGCCGAAACAGGCGGGGCAACGCCTCGTTCATGACGCTGTTTTCCCCCCACATCAGCTGCGTCTCTTCGTATGCGCGCCGGGACATGCGGACGTCAGCCCCGGTCATCGCTTGCAAATACCCCGCCAGTCCGTAATGGTCGGGATGGTGATGGGTCACGACGATTTGCGCCACATCGCCTGGAGCGATGTTAAGCTGGCGCAGGGCAAGCGACCATTCCCGCTCAGTTTCCGCGGTCCTCGGCCCCGGATCGATGATCGTGATCCCCTCCGGACCGCGCAGCACATAGCTGTTCACCCGGCGCAGCGGCGGGGCCATCGGCATGGGAACCCGGACGACGCCTTCTTTTTCCCAGGTTTGAATTTCCGTAAGCATAGTCTTCATGGGCGATTACCCGCCAAAATCATCCGAGGCGACGTTTCGGGATCATAAGCGTCTTCGCCGTAATCCCCATGGACTTGCCCCAGAATCAATCCGGCCTCTTGCAGCATAGCGGCAAAATCCGCTTTCGAATACAGTTTGATCCGTTCCATGTATTCCCTTGACCGTCCTCCGTCCACATCCTCTCCCGCGCTGTCCGCTTTCGTAATGGTGATATGCTTTTTGACATACCCGTCCTCGATGACGCGCCGTTCGGTGATGAACTGATCCCCGTCCACCCGTTCGGACCGGGCCACGAGTTGCGCCGCCGTATACGCCGGGTTCAAATAATCGATGATAAAGCCGCCCCCCGGCTTCAACATTCTCGCTACCTCCCGCAGCACCTGAACATGCTCGTGATCGTCGTGGAAATAACCGAAGGAGGTGAACAAGTTTACAACCGCATCAAAGCCGCCCGCGAGCGGCAGGTTTCTCATATCGGCTTTCATCCATTGCACGCTCCCGTTAGAATCGTTCCGTTTTGCCTCCCGCAGCAGCACCTCCGACAAATCGACCCCGGTAACCTCATAACCCGCCTCGGCGAAAGCGAGCGAATGCCGCCCCATGCCGCAGCATAAATCGAGCACTTTTGCCCCGGGCGGCAGGTTTAGCCAGGCGATCAGCTTTTCCACCTCGCGCCGGGCTCCCCGCTGATCCCGATGTTTGTACACGAGCAGATAATCTTCCCCGAAGCTGCGTTCATACCAATCCGACATGTCTTTTGCCTCCCGTACAGCATCAGCCGATGCTGCGTTGCTCTGACATTATTATACTCGAAAAAAACCGCCGAAACGCTATCGCTTCGGCGGCTCCATCTAACAAACTTGCGACATTTTCATATTATTTCGCTGCAGCGGCGTTGTTCGCGTCCGTGAGCGTATTCGTAATCTTCGAGCTGCTGTGGAGGTTCTGCAGCCAGGTGGCCGACAATTGCGAAACCTGTTGGTTTACCAGCGTTTTGCGGATTTCTTCCTTCTTCTCATCCAGCGTAGCCGTGTGCGCTTCCTTGCGGTCGGTTAGCTTGATGACCTGATAGCCTTCGCTCGTTTTCACCGGGTCGCTGATTTGACCTTTAGTCAGCTTGAAAGCAGCGTCCTCAACGGCCGTTTCCTTTTGCCCGCGGGCAAAGAAATCGGTATCCCCGCCTTGCTCCTTCGTCGCCGTATCCAGCGATTTGCTCTTCGCCAGCTCCGCGAAATCCGCGCCTCCTTTCAGCTGTTTGATGATGTCCTTCGCATCGTCTTCGGTCTTCACGAGGATGATGGATGCGCGAACCTGCTCCGGCGTATTGAAAGAATCTTTATATGTCTCAAACGTCTGCTTGATTTGGTCGTCGGTGACTTTGACTTGCGGCTCAAGCAGTTTGGTCAGCTTCAGCTGACTTGCAATCTGGCTCCGCAAATCGTCCTTCGTCATGCCGTATTGAACGAGCGCCTGATCCAGCGCTTCCTGGGACCCGAACTGGGCTACATAAGTATCTTTGATTTCCGCGTCGATATCGGCGTCTGTGATCGTAATGTTCTTTTTCTTGGCTTCCTGGTTGATCAGTTCCTGGTCGATCAGGCCGGAAAGCACCTGCTCGCCGCCTTGAGTCACCAATTCGTTATACAATTGGTCTTTCGTAATTTCCACGCCGTTGACCGTAGCGACCGCTTCGGCTTTCTTCGCCGCAAACGGCGGTTTGATCAGCACAACAATAAGCAGAACAGCCAGCACCAGCGAAATGATCGGCCAAACCTTGCCCCCATTCGTTGTCTGCACCGGCGTTCCTTGATCCGCAAGATCCTCGGCCTCCATTACCGGAACGTCCCTGCCACCATGTTCGTCGGCACCCTGTGCGTCGAGAGCCGGGTCGTATTCCGCTTTCGTCAGCTTTACAGCGCCTTCTTGTCCAGGCTGCACAGCCGGTTCATCTGTGCCGCGGGCTTGTCCCTCGGCCTTTTCCGCTGTTTCCGCTGTTTCCTCCGCCTCCGGCCTTGATGCCGTTTCTTCTAGCTCCTTTTTCTCCTTGTCATCCATATGTCTTGACTCCCTTCTTCGAATAGCGAACTTTTTTAAACCATATCCTTGACTTTAACAGAAATCAACAGGGCATACCTTAAATATGGATAAAAAAACGGGAACGAATTTTAAGTTTTTTTTAAGCTATCCGCCAAGAAACTCCAAAATCTTGTTACCCGTCATTCGTGTTCTTGGCAAAAAAGGTGTAGAATATACTGGTAAATCCAGTTCGGGAGGAACAAAAAAACGATGGACTATCAAACTTACTTTAGCACGCATCGAGAACAACATTTAAACGAGCTGGGGGAATTGTTGAAAATCCCCAGCGTTTCGGCGTTGTCCGAACATAAAGGCGATGTGCTGAAAGCGGCCGAATGGATCGCCGACGCGCTGCGCCGGGCCGGCATGGAAGGCGTGGAAATCCACCCGACCGCCGGACATCCCGTGGTATACGCTGAGCATTTGCACGCTCCAGGCAAGCCGACGGTCCTGGTTTATGGGCATTACGACGTTCAGCCGGTAGACCCGCTGAATCTGTGGGAGACGCCTCCGTTCGAGCCTTCGATCCGCAACGGCAAGCTGTACGCACGCGGCGCCACTGATGATAAAGGGCAGGTGTTCATGCACATCAAAGCGGTCGAAGCGCTCCTCAAGCAGGAGAAGCAGCTGCCGGTCAATATCAAGTTTTGCATTGAAGGCGAAGAGGAGGTTACCAGCCCGAATTTGCCTTCCTTCCTGGAAGCGAATCAGGAGAAGCTGGCGGCCGATTGCATTCTGATTTCCGATACCGCGCTGCTTGCCCCGGGCAAACCGGCGATCTGCATCGGCCTGCGCGGATTGTGCGCTCTGGAGATTTCCCTTCATACGGCCAACACCGATTTGCATTCAGGCACGTTTGGCGGCGGCGTGCCAAACGCTCTGCATGCGATGGTCTCTCTGCTCGCCTCCCTGCATGACGAGCAGGGCCGCATTACGGTGGAGGGATTTTATGAAGGGGTGCCCGAGCTGACTCCGGAATTGCGGGAGGAATTCGCCAAGCAGCAGTTTGACGAAGAGAAGCTGAAACACGACCTCGGTTTGGAGACGTTGTACGGAGAAGAAGGCTATTCCTTCGTGGAACGGACAGGCGCCCGTCCGACGCTGGAACTCAACGGGGTGTGGGGCGGATTCCAAGGAGAGGGCACCAAAACGGTGCTGCCCAAGGAAGCCCACGCCAAAATCACCTGCCGTCTCGTCGGGGATCAGGACCCGCAGGCCACGATCGACCGGATCGAACGCCATTTGCGCGCGCATTTGCAGCCTGGCGCGACCTTGAGCGTCAAGGCTACCGAAAAAGCCCGCGCCTTCACGATCGATCCGTCGGATCCGATGCTGCAAAAAGCGGCCGATGCCTATGCCGCCGTATACGGCACCCGCGCATTGTTCACCAAAGACGGCGGCTCGATTCCGATCGTCGAAACGTTGTCGCGCGTGTTGTCCGCCCCGGCCGTCATGATGGGCTTTGGGCTGCCGGACGAAAACTTGCACGCCCCGAACGAACATTTCAACTTGGAAAACTTCGACAAAGGGCTGCTGACGATCGTCCATTACCTCAAGTCGCTGTAAGCCGAATATTCAACAAAAAGCCGTCCGACTCGGACGGCTTTTTGTAAATACAAGAAATCTATAGAATTTCCGGCGGGGCAGAGGGCAATGCGCAGGTAAAGAGGTAAGGAGAAGCGGAATCTGAAGGCTAAGGGACACCAGAGCCGTTATCTGCGGAAAAACGGAGGATTGAAAAATGTAACGGACACAGATGACTCTATTTACCTCGAATCAGCCCGGTTGAACTCGTTTTGGGCCAAATAGCGTCATGTGAGTCCGTTAGGCTGGGAAATACCCGGGAAATGGGCGGATAAGGTCGCTGGAGTCCGTTAGAGCAGCATCCACAGATTAGAAAGAGCTCCATCGCCATCCGGACGATGATGGTCCCTTATGTCCGCGAAATATTGCAGCGGGATGCCGCCGCCATTCTGATCGGAGGCGGTCTGCAGCCTTTAGGCGCTTTTGCCGGGAGTGCGGTGGCCCAGCAATTTGGCCTGCAGTTCATGATTCTGGCCGCGGGCCTGCTCCCGATGCTAACCTCCTGCGCCGCACTGCTGCTTCCCGGCTTAAAGTCGCTGAACGGAGACTTGGCGGAGCAGGACATCGGCGTTCCCGGAAGGGGAAACGCAGCGGCGGGGAAAGAGCACATTCCGGTTCAAGGGGGCGGTTAGCCGCCACCATCCCCCGGCAAAACAAAAAAACCTCCTCTCTCTCCCGCTTCAATGCCGGAATGAAAAAGAAGGTTTACGGTTTTCCGTTCAAACATTATAGAATACCGTTAGATTTTTAGCTCCCCAAGCTTGATCAGCTCGACAACCGCCTGCGCGCGACCTTTGACATTCAATTTTTGCATGACATTGGAAATGTGATTACGTACGGTTTTTTCGCTGATAAACAGCTGTCCCGCGATGTCGCGCGTCGTTTTATCCTGCACGAGAAGCTCGAAAACCTCCCGCTCACGATGAGTCAACAGAAATTTGCTGTTACGATCGCTGCTTTTCAAAATGCGTCACCCCTCCTTGCTCGGGTTTTATGGTTTAACAAGGTTAAGGGATACAGTCAACACATCTTATGAAGAAATGGAGGCAATGGTGCGGTGCGGGTGGCAAAATGGGCGCTGCCCTACTTGAACGCCATAGTGGCATGAATTGCTTTGACCCAGCCTTGGTAGAGCGCTTCCCGGGTTACCTCCGGATGCCCCGGCGATCGGCACTTCCTTGCCCCGGCCGCTCGATGCGCGTCAACGCGGAAGCCCTGATCTTTTAACTAAGCGCATACAAAAAACCGCCGGATAAACCGTCCGACGGTTTTTTGTATCTCCTCTTCTTTGCTCCCGTTACTTGCTTTTGCCGGCTTTGCTTAATTTCTCTATAATCCCGAGCAGCACGTCCAATTCATGCCGTTCGAGCAGGGATAAATGAGATTTCAGCGCTTCCCGGGACTTCTTCCGGGCTTCTTCGCATACCTCGGCGCCCCGCGTGGTCACCGACAGCAATACCGCTCTCCGGTCTTTTTCGTCATGCCGGCGCTCGACGTATCCGTTTTGCACGAGCCGGTCGATCATGACCGTGATGGCGCTGGGCTTCACCTCAAGCTTGTCCGCCAAATAGCTGACATTGCAAGTCTTTTGCCGGGCGATCAGCGCCAGCATGTGAAACTGCGGCCCAGTCAAACCTAGCTCCTGATGATGCATCAGTTCGCTTTTCATTTTGCGGAACGTGCTCGACCAAGCAACTTCCATACGCTCGATGTACGCGTCGAGATCATCTTTTGACACAGGTATCTTTCCTCACCCCCACAGGGTCCAACCTATTGTAAGTGTATTATGCGGCCAGGCAAAATTCAAGGAAACTCTCGACTTTTCGCCAGCGAAGAGCCTTGAAAACCGGAGAAAAATCCTTTATGATGGAATCGAAATAATTTTCATGATATTTGTACATTATATAAAAATATTTTTCGCAACGATAATATGAGGTCTATAAGATTAGGGGGAGGTCATTTTGACACCAATCCTGCACGCACTCTCCAGCCATTTGGACACGCTGCCGCCGCAGGAGCGCAAACTCGGGGAATATATTTTGGAAACGCCCGCGGCCGTTCTCCATTTGGGCATTACGGAATTGGCCAATACGTGCGGAGTAAGCCCTTCGACCGTCACACGTTTTTGCAAAACATTTCATTTTAAAGGGTTCCCCGATTTTAAAATGAAGCTGGCCGGCGAGCTGGCGCATAAACCGGCGGACACGCAATATCAGGACATCATTGCCGGCAACGATCTGCAAAAAATCGTCGAGGCCATGGAAGCGAACCACCTCGCCTCCATTACCGACACCACCCGCTTGCTGGACATGAACCAGCTGGCCCAAGCGGTAAAGGCGCTGTGCGGCGCCAAACGCATCGATTTATACGGCGTGGCCACCTCGTCGGTGGTAGCTCAGGACTTTTATCAAAAACTGATCCGCATCGGCAAAAACTGCACCGCTTTCGCCGATTCCCATATGCAGATCACCTCCGCTTCCTCGCTGGGGGCGGGCGATGTCGCACTGGCGATTTCCTATTCCGGGGAAACGCCGGAGACGATCGATGCGCTGCGCTGTGCCAAGGACAGCGGCGCGTTTACCCTGTCCTTGACACAATACGGCCAAAACCGCCTGGCCTCGTTGGCGGATATAGCGTTATTCTCTTCCTCCTTGGAGGAAGGTATGCGCCGGGGCGACATGGCATCACGGATCGCCCAGCTGCATGTCATCGATATTTTATTTACGGGAATGGTCAGCCTGGAGTTTGAAGATTACATTCCCAAGCTGGAAAGTTCATATCAAAACGTGCAAATTTACCGCAAAACTCAGGGAGGGCAAAACTTATGCTGAACATTATCAAAACGCACAATGAGGATCATTTTAACGAAACCGGTGCAGGCATCATCGCCAGCCTGCTGCAATCCAATCCCCGGGCGATTCTTGGCCTGGCGACCGGGAGCACTCCGGTCGGCGTTTACGGGAAATTGATCGAACTTTACCGGAAAGGCAGCGTCAGCTTCAAACAGGCCGCAACCTATAATCTAGACGAGTACATCGGCCTTCCCGCCGATCATCCGGAAAGCTATCGCCGGTTTATGGACGAGAAGCTGTTCAACCATATCGATATTTTGCCCGAAAATACCCATGTTCCATCCGGCGTGGAAACCGATCCGCAAACAGCGGCCGAGGATTACTCGCGCCTGCTGGACGAGGCCGGCCAGATCGATTTGCAGCTGCTCGGCCTGGGCCACAACGGTCATATCGGCTTCAATGAACCGGGCGAGGAACTGCAGGGGCCGCCGCATATCGTTAAGCTCGAAGAGCGAACCCGCCTGGCCAATGCGCGGTTTTTCAACTCCATTGACGAAGTGCCGACGCACGCGATTACGATGGGGATCGGCTCCATTTTGCATGCCAAGCAAATTTTGCTGATGGCCAAAGGCGAGGACAAGGCGGAAGTGATCGCCCGGGCGCTGAAAGGGCCGATTACGACCAAATGCCCGGCCTCGTTCCTGCAAACCCATTCCAATGTCGTAGTCGTCGTAGATCAAGCTGCAGGGAAGTGGTTATAATGGACGGCCGGAATTTCATCCTGACCCATGCCGAAGTTGTAACACCTCGCGGAATCATTCACGATGGGGCGGTTGTCGTAGAGAACGGGCTCATCGTTTATGTCGGTTCCGCCTCCGGCGTGCCGCTTTCGCTTCCGGCCGGCTGCGAAACCATCGATGCGAGCGGCAATTACGTGCTGCCGGGTTTTATCGACGTTCACGTGCACGGCGGCATGCTCGAAGACTTCTCCGCGCCGAGCCAACGCGGCTTTGATGCGATCACGCAGCTGCACTGCAGCCAGGGCACGACATCCATGCTGGCTACCACCATGACGATGCCGAAGCATGTGATCGAACACGTGCTGGATGAGGTGCACCGTTATATGCAAGGCGATATGCCTTATGCGCAGCTTGTTGGCGTTCATTTGGAAGGGCCGTTTATCAGTCCGAAATGGCCGGGAGCGCAAAATCCGGAGCACATTGTGCCGCCGAACCGGGAATGGGTCGAAGCGTGGGATACGCGGTATCCCGGACTGATCAAACAGGTAACGTTCGCGCCGGAACGGGAAGGCTCGCATGAGTTGATCCGCTATTTGCGCAAAAAAGGTATCGCGGCGGCCGCCGGACATACGGACGCAACCTACGAGGAAATCATGGCCGCATATGGAGTCGGATTAAACCACTCCGTGCATATGTTCAACGCCATGACGCCGCTCCATCACCGTAAACCCGGAACCGTGGGAGCGATTCTCAGCACGCCTGGCATCAGCGCGGAAATCATCGCCGACGGCATCCATGTGCACCCTGCCGCAATCCGGTTGCTTACCAGCGTTAAAACCGGCAGCAATCTGATGCTGATTACGGATGCGATGTCCGCAGCCGGTCTCGGTGACGGCGAGTATATGCTCGGCGATCTGCCGGTCGTCGTCAAGGACCGCGTCTGCACGCTTAAAAACAGCGAAGGCACGCTGGCCGGCAGCACGCTGACGATGATCCGCGGCTTCCGTTATTTGGTGCAGGAAGTCGGCCTGTCCGTGGAGCGGGCCTCCGAACTGGCGAGCGGCAATCCGGCCAAGTTGATCCGGATCGATCATTTGACGGGAGCGGTGGAAACCGGAAAACAAGCCGATTTGCTGCTGGTAAGCGCCGATTTGGAGCTGCAGCGGGTTTGGGTGAAAGGGCGGCTGCTGAACTCCGAGTAGATCAAAATGGAGCAAGTTTAAAGCTGGATTTGATATCATAACAAACACTAAGCCCCCTTCTGGCGAGGAAGGGGACTTATTATGTGAATTACTGCGATTAGCCGGTTTCCCCGTTAACGAGTCGTACCGCCCGAAAAACCGCCATTGGTGCCAGTGCGGAAACCTCCGCGGGTTCCCATCGTGCCCGCTCCGGCTCCGGTGTTAGGACCTGTAGGCGTATACCCGTTCGGACCGGTCATCGTTCCGGCGCGTCCCGGAAAAATCCGGTTGATCATCGTTTGGAAGTCGCCGATGAAATTGTTCAGCGTCCCGCCTCCGCGCGATTGGGTGGCATAGTTCCCCATGCTGGTCACAAAATCGGGGTTCCCGGAAACATACACGTTGCGGATATGAGGAGCCGTTTGCTTCACTACATGGGCAATGCGGTCCTTAACGTCTTGAGGAACGTTATCGGTAACCGTGCCGTTTACATTATAGCGGCCTGTACCCACACCGTTAAAAGTTCCAACACCGGTGCGCGGACCGGTACCGTAAATCGTGGTGGTTCCTCCACCCCGGTTCAGGCTACTCATCCCCATATTGCCAGTACCATTGTACATGGTGCCGGGAACAGTTCCGGTTGTACCATACCCGGTTGTTCCGGTGGTGCCGGTAGTCCCATACCCAGGGGTTGTTCCGTACCCAGTTGTACCGGCCGTCCCTGTTCCGGCGGGATTCGTTCCCATACCGAACCAGTTGTTGTTGCGAGTGCCGAAAAGACCGCCGGTTGCGTTAGGTCCCGTCAGCCCGCGGGCAAGCCCGTTGTTCCCGGCGCCACGCGTCCCGTAACCAGCGCCATAAGGTCCGCCGACATTCGTCGTTCCCGCACCGATGCCGGTAGAGCGCATGCCGTAAGTGGTTGTCCGTCCTGCCGTGTTGCCCCTGACGGCGTTGTTACCGTGAAGCGTAACAGCCACATACGCATCGCGATCCGTCACGACGACATGAGCCGTCTGCACGTCGCCCAGTTGGGCAACTTTATTGCTCAGTGCGGGGCTGTATCTCAGGGAGCGAATCCGCTGATCCTGACCGTTTCCCGCGCTTCGCGAAAACAGACGATTCCCATCGGAAAGGGAGTTGACATCATAGTTCCGGTTGACGTTGTTCCGAACGCTTTGCGTCCGTACATTGTTCTTGGCTGTGCCGTCACCGCAGCCCGCAATGCCGATCATACCGGTCAGCAAAGCGGCGGACAACGACAAATTCACGATTTTACTTTTGGCTCCAGGCATGTAGTCATCCCCCATCAAATATTTTAATGTGTATGATTACATGCGTTAGAGTGCACCGCTTCCGCGAGTGACATTCAGGGAAGTTCCACCGCAACGGGAAAAAAAGAACTGTTCCCGAAAAAGCCGTTTTGACGGCGGGAGCAGTTCATGCGACCGTATTAAATGGTTTGCAGCATGTTCATAAACTCGCGGCAATATTTATCCGGATGAAATTCGCTTTTTACAAGCTGCAAAGCGCGGTTTCGTATCCTGCTGCGCAGCGGTTCGTTCAGCATCAGCTCTCGCCCTTCCCGGACGGCCTGACCGATATCGCCAAGCGAGTAGCTTTTGCCCGTCTCATTATGCGAAATACAGGAGATGACGCCGTCCGAACTGCTCGCCAGTACCGGACAACGGCAGCTCATCGCTTCAAGGATGGATAACGGCGCTCCTTCCACTTTAGAGGTGTTGCAAAGGAATCCCCCGGAATCGCCGATGCGGGAGTAATAAAACATCATTTCCCGATTCGGTACATTGGAACGAATCTGTAAATAGGGGCCAAGCTGCAACTGATCCACTAAACTTTCAAACATCCTGCGCTCCACGAGATCCGATAAATAATGATCTTCAAACATCCAGATTTGAATGCGTCTGTCATAAAAAAGCAGGGAATGGGCAATATAAAGAAACTCGCGCCAGTTTTTATTGTCCTCTATCCGCCCGACCCAGGCAACGGTGGGATTTTCCGGATCCCGCGAAGACTGGTAGGCAAAAGCATCGGCATCAAAACAATTGTTAATATAAAATTGCGGAATGGCCGGGTACAATTGTTGAAATATGGCCGTAATATGGGGCGTTTTCGGGTTCATTAACGCGGCCGCATGATCATGGACGATCGGAACCGCGGCGCAAAGCTCTTTTTGCGCGGTTGCCACAGATCCGAATCCTTGGATTTCCAACACGAGCTTGCCTTGATAGCCGAGCCGGCGAAAGCGGGGAAGGCTGGGATAATCCGTCGTCACCACGATGCAATCGTAGCGGTTTGCTTGAAGGAGCCGGTGGATTTCATCATCATTATTCGTAACATAAATTGGGAAATCTGCTTCGTTTTGCAGCCCGGCCCCCCATCTGTAATATAAGCATTCCGCTTGTATGCCATGACGCCGCAATGCTCTGCACCGTTGGCGATTCACGGTCTCCATCCCCCCGCTCGGCACGTAAAACACAAACAGTACACGTTTGTTCAAATGGCATCTTCCCTTATAGATGTTGTATTAAACACGCACTTTTTTATGGTTCACAACTCGAAAAGGCGCTTGATCAATCCGGCGTCCGGGATACGGTATTCCGGGGGCAGCTTGGCAGGAAGAGACTCCCAGAAGTTCCCGTCTTCTTGGGTAAGGTCCGGGGTCAGGCAGGAGCGGTCCATAACATAAGGCAAGCTGGAAAGCTGTGGATCGAGTGTTCGCAGAAAGGAAAGATCGGGGTAGCTATAACCTTCCGGAAGCTTTGCCAAAAGCTGTTCCCAAAAGGCCGGATCCGGCTTTTCGTACGCGGAAAAGGAAAAAAACATCATGTTCTCACCCTCCGCAGCGCCAGATCATAAACCGCCAGCGTCCGCTCCAGCAAGGTGTCCGGAGACCATTGTCGATTCGCCCATTCCTTAGCCCGTTTAGCCAACGATCGTCTCAGCGGCTCATCCTCCATCAGGCGGGTCAACTGCTGGGCAAGCTGCTGATCGTTGCCGGTCTCGAACAGCAATCCGGTTTCCTCATGCCGGATCATCTCCGGGATTCCTCCGGCGTCTGAGGCAACGATAGGGGTACCGGACAACTGCGCCTCCATAATGGAAAACGGCAGGTTATCCTGGAGCGAAGGCAGCACCATGCAATCGCTTTGCCGCAAAACCGCCGGCACATCTTGGCGGTCGCCGAGCAAGGTAACGCGGTCCGTTAAGCCGGCCTCGGAGATCCAGCGCTCCACGTCGGCGCGCAGCGTTCCGTCGCCAAGCAGCCAGCAATGCCAGCGCGGATCGGAGCTTATGCGGCTAAGCGCTCCGATCAAGGTGCGGTGGCCTTTGACCGGGACGAGCCGGGCCGGACAGCTGATTGTAAAGTCCGCCGTTTGCGGAAGCACCTGCATAAGCGGCATTTGCGATCTTTGCTCGAAATCGGCAAAATCCATACCATAAGGTATGACACTGAAGATGTCCGAGGGCACGGAGAACCTGGTCATTTCATTGCGAAGCCATTCGGTCGGCAAAATGGTGGCATTCGCCGATACGCATCCGTAATACTCTTCATCAGCCACGTATTTCCAGGCCAAACTATCCTTGCTTTCAATGTCGCCGGCAATCATATGTTCTTTGGCCAGCAAGCCGTGAATGGTGGCGACCAGGGCCGTATGGGGCGGCTTGACGCGGAACATCGCCCGGGTAGAGATAATGTCCTGGGTATGAATGATGTCGTATTGCTCCAAATCAAACAAAGCGGCGGCCAGTTCGAAGCAATAGCGCTCAATGTCGCGATAACGCACCCAGGGATCGACATGGGGCAAATACCGCTGGTAAAAACGGATGACTTGGTCGTAAATCAGGTTTTTGATTTTCCATTTGTTGATTTTTTTGTCCCCGCCGACAAGGTAGTAGTGGGCCATATCCGGGTGATGGGCCAGTATGTCGACTTGATGCCCCTTGCGCTCCAATTCTTTTTTCAGCAGACGAACGTAGACATCGACCCCGCCGACATGAGGCAAATACCAGTAGGTAGCCAGCAATATGCGCTTCGGCGACACCAAGACCGAGGCCGGAACTCCTTCGGATGAGGAAGCCGGCCGCGAAGCTGTCTGTGAATCTGTCTGCGAATCTGCGGCGGTTTCCGAATCAGCATCTTCCGGCAGCACAGGAGCATCCCGCTCACTGGCAGCGGGCGGCGCGGTGGACAGGAAGTACACGCATCCGGACATAAAGCGGTTTTGGTTCATGCCGGAAACGGCGCCCACCGCGATTTGCGTTTCGTCCGTTCCGTACATGACCGCCAGGGAATGGCCGAACACCTCCGCTTCGTCGCCGTTAAACTCGTGAATCAGCTTGCCGTCACGGCCCAGAAAATAGATGGCGCCGACCCGCGAACCGGCAAGCAGGGCCGGCTCCTGTCCACGGAGGAAAAATGGGGCGACATCGATCCCCAACTGCTGATGGCTAAGCCAGCCTTCCTTCTCCATCACCAGCTTGCCTGACACCAGATTATATACCGAAACTGCCCCGCCGCGGGTAAATTCCCCGCCTGCTTTGGGCGAGCCGATCACCAGATCGGCGATGCCGTCCCCGTCGAGATCAAACGCAGCCACTTTGCGGCCGTGTTCGTCATAGCTTCGTTTTCCTCTGGATTCGAACATCGAAGCAGCATTCCCGCAGCGAAACACCAGTACGCGCCCGTTATGCTTCATGCCCGGGTCTGAGTATAGCGGTGCGCTTACGATAAGCTCCGGCTTGCCGTCGCCGTCCAAATCGCCGGAAGCGAGCGAAAGGCCCAAGCCTTCCCTGTCTATTCCTTCCCAGCATGCCAGGATCATTTTATCGTCGCCGGAAAAAATGGTCACCCGGCCATCCCGGTCGACCTCGTTCGGGTCCAAATTATGCGAAGACGCCACCACATCCGGGATGCCGTCCTGGTCCCAGTCCAAGACGGTCAGCGCCCCCCCCAAACGCGCGTAATTTTCTTGGCCCCACCATAGTCCAAGCAGTCTCCCGGTACGCCCGGAGTAGATCGATACGGTTCCGCATTCCAGCAGGGAGTCTGCGCTTGCCCGCGGCGCCCCGACGATGATTTCCAGGTTTCCGTCGCCGTCGATATCCCCCAAAGCGACCGCAGCCCCGAAGCAATCGCCGTAGCAATCCCCCTGCAGCGTGAAAAGCGGCTTCAGATCATGTGAGTATACGTAAACTTTTCCACGGTAATACTGGGGGATCGGATTCACGCCATCTTCATCCTCAACATAGGTTGCCGTGCTCGCGGAAATGATCCATTCGTCCATTCCGTCCCCGTTGACGTCTCCGACCAGAACCACGTCGCCAAAGCGGTCATGCTCCCGTTCGCCCTCCAGTCGCTTCCATAAATAATAAGGCAGCCGATTGCTCAAGCTCATCCCCTCCTCTATAGCGAAATGTCGATCAATACTGATTCGGCTTGAAAGACGGATATTTTTCGCGTCATCATCCCAGCCTGGGGGTGAGCCAACGCCAGTTCATAATTTCCCGGCTGAAGACCGCGGATTTCAAATTTTCCGCAGCTGCCGCTTACCGTACTTCGAAGGACGACGCCGGCTAAATCCAGTAAGTGAACAGGGATGTCCGGCAGCGGGAGCCCGGTCTCCGCAGCGGCCACCGTTCCGGTTAAGGTAGAAAAATTCCGTATATGGCCGGCCGCCAGGCGCGCATTTGCCCGGTAATCATCGCTTAACCTGGAAACAAAGTCCTGCCTTAAAAGCGGCAGCGGCCGGCTGGCGGTTGCCTGTGCATAAACCTCCAGCGTTTGCCCGAGCATAGTTATATCGTTCCACACGGTTAACGCATGCTTCCGCGCCTCGGCAGACTGCTTTTTCCGGAGCTGGTCATCTTCCACAAGCCTTAACAGCTTTTCACACAAATCAACGGCATTTCCCGGTTCCGCCAACAGCCCGTCGACTCCGTCCTCGATCATTTCCTCGATCCCGCCGATTCGGGAAGCAACGACCGGTTTGCCCAAGCTATGCGCTTCGATAATCGAAAAGGGCAAGTTATCCTGCAGCGAAGGAAGCACCACGATGTCGGCGCTGGAAATCAATTCCGGAACGTCATGCCGTTTACCCCAAAAGATAACATGCTCCGCAAGGCCAAGCTCTTGCGTTTGCCGCTCCAATTCCTGGCGCATCATCCCGTCCCCAATCAGCCAGCAGACGACATCGCTGCGCTGCCGCACGAGCAGTTTCATCGCGTCGATCAGATAAGTTTGCCCTTTAATGGCGACGAGGCGAGCAGGGCAGGCAATGATCTTGTTTGGCCGGACCGGGGAGGACATCTTTAAGTTCATCTGCCGTATGTCTTGCCTGTCCCGGTACGATTCCTGGTTCAAGCCGTAAGGAATAATGCAAGCACGGGGATGCCGAATCCCGAACGTTGATAGTCTGCCCCACAACCAGCGGCTGGGCAAAATCAAACCATCCGGGGACATGGAACCATAGTATTCTTCCAAAGACAGATAATGTTGTTCCAGCGGCGAGCGAGCCTGAATCTCATGATTCGCCGTCCATTCGGTAGCGAGACAACCGTGAATCGTCGCCACCAGGGGAACACGCCCCGGCTTGGCCCTGCGTAATACAAAAGTAGAGATAATATCCTGCGCATGAATCAAATCATAGTTTTGCAAAGAGATCTCCTGGCAGGCCAGTTCAAAAGCGTATTTCTCGCTTTCCCTCCAGAGCATCCACGGGCTTAGCGGAATTTTCCGCCGCCGAAACCGTGATTTCACCGCCTCCTCCGCCCGCGGAAGAAAGTCTTGTTTCCGCAAGCGAAGCCCGCCGCGAACAAGATAGTAATGAGAAAGGCCGGGATGCTGGGCAAGGATTTCCACCTCATGTCCGGCTTCCGTGAGCCGGGAACGAAGGATGTTCAAATAGGTCGATACGCCGCCGATATGCGGAAACGGCCAGTATGTGGCCAGCAATATATTCAAGCACGACCTCCTCCTTATTTAAGAGGTTGTTCAAAAAGTCATCTTTTGATCACGAAGCATGAACATGGGGCGTATTCGGCATCGAATCTTGAATTCACCCGGGCCTTCCGTTGCTCACGTAGGATCATCCTACGCTCCGCTACTCAGTCCCTAGCTTCATCCAACCTTCTCGGTGCTGAAAACCTGACTTTTTGAACTTTCATTAGAGTTGAAACTGCGCTGTTTAAAGAAAAACCACTAGACGTCATGTCCGGTGGCTTGAAAAGACTCCCGTTTACTTTTGTGGGCTTTCTTCCTCGTTATCTTCGTCGTCCAACAGGTCTTCGAGGTCCATCTCTTCATCCATGTCTTCAATCAATTCTTCATCCACTTCTGCTTCATAAACGGGTGACTGAACTTGCACCGGAGCCGGCTTAACGACCACGGGCTCAGGAAGTTCATGGAAATATACGTCGGCATATTCCTCCTGGTACGCTTTATGCATGCCTGCTGGTATATACGGGGTGATATTGTCCCCCAGCAGCCCGGTTCCGGGCCCCGTCCCCGGACCCGTTCCCGGACCGGTGAAAAGCCCCGAGCCCGGAGCTTTATTCAGCCACATAAAAAACGGCTTCGTTCTAAAAATTTTCCGCTGCTCCTGTTCTTCGAGATAAGCTACTTTTTCTTCATCCGATAGGTCGGAAGGAATCATCCCGTGATAGACAGGCGGAATTTGGGCCAGCATGGCTTGAAGAGCCCGACTTGCATTTTCACCTCTGTTTCTTCTGGACACGACATCCAACTCCTCTGCTATAATCTACTTCAAAGTCTTGCTTGCTACGGTAGTCAGTATATTCCGAGGAAAAATAGAAGGATAGGGACATCCGTTCGAATCAAAAAAAGAGGCGGTTCCACATATATAAGAACCAGCCTCAAGGGGATTTATAAAGTTTTAGAATCGTTCCTTCTAGGATTCTTCATTTATAGCGCCGCTGCCTGGAATTGAAGCTCCACTCTCTCCGTCCGCAGGCTCAGGGATGGACGGAGGCGAAACCTCGGCGGCCAACGCCTGAACCATCTCCGGAGGAAGAATCGAGCCGATCGCCTCATCCGCTTCGACCTGTCTCCATTCGTTGCCCAATTCGACCGGCTCGGTGCCGGACTGCAGAATATGAATGAAGGCGGGATCGGGTATGATGGTTTCTCCCGGTACGATGTTTAACTCCGGGGCGGCCGGGGCAGCCTGTTCCGGTACCTGTACCGGTGCCTCCTCCACTGGTTCCTGCACTACCGCATTTTCGACCGGATTCACCATAAAAGCTACCGGGGCGATCGGTTCGGCCGCCTCGATCACAGCCACGGGAGCAGGTGTGTAGGAAACTTCGATCGCCGGCTCCGGATGGCTTGGTTCAGGCGGCGCAGCGGCGTAAACAACTTCAGCCGCGGCGAACATTTCCTCCGGAACCGCCGCCCCTGCCGGGGCTGCCGCAACCACTGGTTCCACCGGTTCCGGTTCGGGCGGCAGGACCTGCTGCCCGATAGCCGTATCCACGGCAACCGCTGCGGCAGCCGGGTCTCCCCCTGTTCTCCAAGGTTCCGGCGGGGGAATCAAGCCCCGCTGGGGTTCAACGGTAAACGGATGTTTTAACTTACCGGGATGTTCCGTCAGCGGCGCCTTGGCAGCCACAGTATTCCCAGTTGCCGGAACACCGGGTTCTCCCGCAGGTTTCGCAAGATTCCGCGGCGAGGTCTCCGCCGCCTGATTCGGTACCACTGCCGGGTTCGCCAACGTTTTATGGCGGCGCTTCCCGGCCGCCGGCCGGCGGGCAACAACACGCGCTAATCTCCGGTGGATTCTCCGCCGCTGACCTCCAGCCCATCTTTTCCGTCTAGCTTTTCTTTTTTTCCAGGCCGTAAGTTTTCGAGCCTTGAGCGATTTCCGTTTGGACCGCTGGGCCGCAGGTTTTCGCCGCGCCTTCGTTTTTTTAATTTCCTCATTAGTTGCGATCCGTTTGACCGTGCCGAGTTCAATCAACTTTACCTGACCGTTTCGCTCCACCGCAGGGGCTCGCCGCGGCCCAACCCTTCCCCGTCTCGGAGCGGGGGCCATGCTTACCTTCATGCTTTATGCTCCCTCCCTATTTGCATACCGCCGCTTCGTAACCGCATCATACACCTTCAACGTTTTCTTCATCATCATTTCGATGGACCAGTGCTCCAGCCCCCACCTTTTGCCTTGCTCCCCAAGCTTGGTTCGCAGCCTATCGCTCTCCAGCACCCTGCGGAGATTTTGGAACAGCGACTCGCTTTGGCCGGCCGGCGACACAAGTCCGGTTTTGCCGTGCTTCACCATTTCCGGAATGCCGCCCGCATCCGATACGACCACGGCTTTCCCGGCAATTTGCGCCTCCATAATAGAAAAGGGGAGGTTATCCTGAAGGCTCGGAAGTACAAACACGTCAGCTTGGCTCAGCAGTTCCGGAACGTCTTGCCTTGGGCCACAAAACCGTACATGCGCTTCCAATCCCAAGCTCCGTACCTGCTCCCTTAGCTCGCTCTCCAGCGGCCCGTCGCCCAGCAGCCAGCATTCCCAATCCTCGCGAACCTGTTTGAGCAGAGCCAACGCTTCAATCAGATGCTTATGACCCTTCACCGGAACGAGTCTGGCGGGGCAGATCAGAATTTTTTTTTCGGGATGCGCCGGGGCAGCAGGCGCGGCGGCCAGCCGATTCTGGAACGCCGCGACGTCCATTCCGTAGGGAATGACCTGCAAATGCTTGCCAGGAACGGCAAATTCGCTCATGGAGAGCGCTTTGAGCCATTCGGTAGGAACGATCGTGGCATCGCTGGAAATCGCTCCGTAAAACTCCTCCGCTGCGGCGTATTTCCAGGGCAGCGTGTCTTTTCCGGTGACTTCGCCGGAATAGATGAATTCCGTGGCCAAGCAACCGTGGATCGTGGCGATAAGCGGCGTTGTTTTGTTTTTGACGCGCCACAGCGCCCGGGTCGACACAATGTCCTGGGTATGGATTAGGTCGTATTTTTGCAGCCCGAATACCGACGCCGCTGCCTCGAAGCAGTACCTTTCGATATCCCGCCACCGAATCCACGGATCAACATGGTTCATCTGCTTTTCGTAGTAGGCGTACACCTGCTCATAGATGCGGTCTTTCACTTTTGATTTCACCAGTGTGCGCCCGTTGTTCGACATGTAGTAATGCTGCATATCGGGATGATGGGCAAAAATATCCACCCGGTGTCCAAGCCGCTCCAGCTCGCGCTTCAGCGTGTCCACGTACGTCGAAACCCCGCCGACGTGCGGCAGATAAAAATAAGTGGTTAACAAAATATTCATGTCCCCAGCCCTTCCTTGTGGAACTCCATATATCCTATGCACTCACCTAATCCGCCGTCAGGGACATTCAACCAAATTGCCGCAGGACAAGCACGTTTATTTTCGTCTATACGAATCTATTGCACCAGCAGGATATTCTACCATTTTTTCTATCACGGGTACTTCTATCTATATCAATGAAAGACTTGCTTGAGTAGGATATATCATCTACCAGAAAAGGAGTGAAAACCTATGAATCAGGCAAAAGCCAGCATCGCCGTCATCGGCCTCGGGTACGTCGGACTTCCGCTAGCTTCTCTATTTCTGCAAAATGGCCATACCGTTTACGGCATCGACGTAGATGCTAGTAAAATTGCCAAATTGCAAAACCTGCAAAGCTATCTATCCGATTTTACATCCAAAGAGATAAGAGCCATGTTCGCTGGAGGACGGTTCCATGTTAGCGATTCTTTCAGCGACATCAGCAAGGCGGACGCAGTCATTTTGTGCGTACCTACCCCGCTGGACCGAAACTTTGAACCGGATTTGACCTATGTACAGGGTGCCATGAAAAACGCCTTGCCCTATCTGCGAAAAGACCAACTGGTCGTTTTGGAAAGCTCCACTTATCCCGGAACGACGGAGGAGGAACTGCTGCCGATGATAGAGTCGACGGGGCTCGTCGTCGGGCAAACCGTATTTCTCGCCTATTCGCCGGAACGCATCGACCCAGGCCCCGATCAGAAGGAGCTGCATCTGATCCCGAAGGTGCTCGGAGGCGTCACCGAAAAATGCACGGAAACGGCCAAAGCCATATACGAAAGCATCTTTGACCGTGTCGTCGTCGTCTCTTCCCCGCGTGTCGCCGAGTTTACCAAGCTGCTCGAGAACTGCCAAAGACTGATCAACATCTCTTTTATGAACGAACTAGCCATTCTGTGTGAAAAAATGAACATCAACCTGTGGGAAGCCATTAAGGCGGCCAGCACAAAACCTTACGGATTCACGCCTTATTATCCCGGACCGGGAATCGGCGGCCACTGCATTCCGGTCGACCCGCTTTATTTGCAGTGGAAGGCGAAGCAGTACGGGGAAGATTCGAAATTTATTGAGCTGGCCCACCGGGTGAACGAGTCGATGCCGGATTATGTTGTGCAGAAGGTAAGCCAGCATCTGTCCACCAACAAACCGCTCGCCGAATGCAAAGTATTTGCGCTGGGGGTGACCTACAAAAAAGACGTAAACGATCTGCGTGAATCGTCGGCGCTGACGATTATTCAAAAGCTGATGGAAGCGGGCGTGACCGTGAATTTCCATGATCCGTATATCAACCGGGTCGAAATCGGCGGGCGTACCCTAAACGGCGTTGCCTTAACCAAACGAATCATCCAGCAGCACGACTGCGTGCTCATCCTAACGGACCACTCTTCGATCTCCTATGAAACTCTCGCATCTTTCTCCCATTTGGTATTCGACACCCGGAACGCCACCAAAAATATCGAGGACCGCAAAAATATCATTGTCATCTAAATTCAGAGGAAACGGGGTGTATATCCACGATGAATATATTAGTAACCGGCGGCGCCGGCTTTATCGGATCCCATCTGGTGGAGCGGCTGCTTGAGCAAAGACATTACGTTTGGACGCTAGACGATATGTCTACCGGAAAACTGCAATTTTTGAATGAAGTGACGGAAAATAACCGCCATTCGATGATCTACGGGTCGGTAACGGACAAATACTTGCTTCGCGGTCTGATGGAGCGCTGCGATGTCGTATTCCACCTGGCCGCCGTGCTCGGGGTCAAAAATACGGTGGAAAATCCGCTTAAGGTGATCGAAGGCAACATCGACGGCACGCGTAATATTTTGGAGCTTGCCCATCAAAACGGGGTTAAGGTCGTTTTCGCCTCCACCTCGGAAATCTACGGCAAAAACAACAAACTCCCGTTCAGCGAGGAGTCGGACCGAGTATTGGGGGCCCCGTCCATCCACCGTTGGAGTTACGCTACAGCCAAAGCGATCGATGAGCATCTCTGTTTCGCCTATGCGGAGAAGGGGCTACGGGTCTCCGTCGTGCGGTACTTCAACGCTTATGGGCCAAGACAGACGTCATCGCAGTACGGCGGCGTGGTCGCCCGTTTCATCCGGGCCGCGCTGCTGAATCAGCCGCTTGAGGTGTACCATGACGGATCGCAAATCCGCTGCTTTACGTATATCCGCGATACGGTGGAGGGCACGCTCGCCGCAATGGGCAGCCATGCCAATGGACAGGCGTTTAATATCGGCTCCGAGCACGCGATAACGATCCGCGACCTGGCCTTTAAAATCCGCGATTTGGCCGGGTCTTCCTCGCCGATCGTTTACGTGCCCTACGCTAAAGCGTACGGTCCCGGCTATGAAGACATGCCCTTGCGTATGCCCGATCTGACCCGCTCCCGCAACGTCCTGAATTACGAACCTTCCGTTTCCCTGGACGAAGGGCTGAAGCTGTCAATCGAATGGTTCCGCGGGCAGCTGAAAGACGGGAATTTGTCATGAAAATGCTCGTCACCGGCGGCGCCGGGTTTATCGGCTCCCATCTGGTCGAAGCACTGATTGCACAAGGTGCCGACGTTCACGTAATCGATAACCTTTCGACGGGAAACCGTGATTACTTGCCCAAAAACGTGACTTTGCACACCCTGGATATCCAAGGCGAGGAGGCCGCAAAGCTGATCAAACGGCTGAAGCCGGACATCGTCTTCCATGAGGCGGCCCAGGTCGACGTCCAGCGCTCCGTCAAGGACCCCGCCTATGATGCGATCATAAACATCGTGGGTGCTGCGAATATTTTACAAGCTTGCTGTGAAGCCGCCGTCAAAAAAGTCGTGTATGCTTCCTCCTGCGCCGTTTACGGAGAGCTGGAAAAAGCGTTGATCCATGAGCAGGATCCGGCACGTCCCATTTCCTTCTACGGTATTTCCAAACGTACGCCCGAATTGTATTTGCGCGTATTCCATAAACTGTACGGCTTAAATTACACCATCCTCCGTTACGCCAATGTGTTCGGGCCGCGGCAAACGCCAAAAGGAGAGGGCGGCGTCATCTCCATCTTTATGGACCGGATCAAAAAAGGGACGCAGCTCGTCGTTTTCGGAGACGGCGAGCAAACCCGGGATTTCGTGTACGTGAAAGATGTCGTCAGAGCCAACCTTGCCGCCGTCCGGCAAGGCGACGGCGAAATCATCCAGATCGGCACATCCCTGCCCACCTCGATTAAGGAACTGCTCGTGATATTGCAGCATATTCACGACGAGCCTTTGCTGGCCGTGCACGAGCCCGAACGGCCCGGCGATATCCGGCACAGCTGCTTAAGCAACGTCCGGGCGTTCGAATTGCTTGGCTGGAAGCCGACGTACGACCTGTACCGCGGATTGCAGGAAACGTACCAGTATGTGATGAACCGGAGTTGAGTTTTAGGCCGAGCAAGGGAGAGGCTTCCCTTGCTCGGTTTTTTTAAGATTACACGCCAGAATTTATGACTCAACTTTCGCAGCAAAAAATCGGCAGACAAGCGTTGACGCTGAATCAGAGGCGGACAGTGTCTTCCCGGCTTTTTGGGCTTCTTCGTTGATCTAGAACATAGAAGATCCCTTGTAAAACGTGCCGGTGGCATGATCTCTAAACCGGGCAAGCAACCCGACCGCCTTGCTGCGGTTCCGCTCAAACATGGAAGCATGGAAGCGTCAACGATGAAGAGGGCGTCACGATCCGCCGAGGTCAGCGCATCTACCTTTTGCACCGTAGCCGCCCTCGAGCAGTGTCGCAAATCGACGCCAGGTGAGGGGGCTGCCCAAAGGGTTCGTGTCTTGGTGTCTTGGTGTCTTGGTGTCTTGGTGTCTTGGTGTCTTGGTCTTGGCGTCTTGGTTGTCTTAGTTGTCTTAGTTGTCTTAGTTGTCTTAGTTGTCTTAGTTGTCTTAGTTGTCTTAGTGTCCCTGCCTGCTGCTTGCCTTTGCACGATTATCCCTTTCGTTCAGAGAGCAGGGAGTAGGGGGTGGGGCTAGATCAAGGGTTCCCAAAAAAGAGAGAAGAAAAAGAGATGAGGAAAAAATGAGGAGTTTCAGGTGAGATTTTCAACTTGATTAGGGAACGTATGTTTGGTATAATGAAGTTAATCGAACGAACGTTCGTGAATTCTTGATCGGGGGCGAGCGACCATGGAGGCCAATGCGGGAACGGAACTTCAACCATTCAGCAGCCGTTATAACAGCGAGCAGGCCTGCATGGAGGCGCTGATCGCGATGAAGTGGCCGAACGGCTTCGTCTGCCCGCGCTGCGCTCACACCCGGTGCAGTCGTCTGACCTCCCGGCATATCCCCTTGTTCGAGTGCGGAAAGTGCAAGCATCAAACGTCTGCTTTGGTCGGTACGATTTTTGAAGGAACACATTTGCCCCTGCTCAAGTGGTTCGAGGCCCTGGATTTGTTCCTGCTTGAGGGCGGCATCTCGGCGCTGCGGCTAAGCCAGGTGATCCGGGTCACCTACAAAACCGCCTGGTTGATGCTGCACAAAATACGCCATGCCGCCCTAGAATTCGATGCCCAGGAGCTGCTCTGCGGAGACGTGAAGGTGAACAGCGATCTGTATGGGCGTGACCCGTCCCGGTGTCAGTTTTCGCATCCGTATGCCTCGGCGGTCGTAGCGGGATGCACGGTAATGGAGTCGGGCGAGCCGGAGCAGGTCAAAATCCGCCTGGTACCGCATAAAAGAGGAGACGGACAAAGGGCAAACCGTCACGAACTCGCCGCGTTCATCAACGAGAATGTGGATGTCCGTACATCGGCAGTACAGTCGTTCCCTCTAGCCTATCGACTGTATGCGCCCTTGCGGAAAGTGGTGAGAGAGGCGTGGGAATCGCTGAAGAGTACGTATGGAGCCTTGGGACTGAAGCATCTGCAGGCGTACCTCAACGAGTATACCGGACGCCGCCAACTGCACCTGCCCGAAGCGAAAGAAACGATGCGGCAGAAGTTGCTGCGCATGTGTGTGGCGATTCCGGCGATCCCTTACCGCCGGCTGATCGCACGCCAACCGAATCGGCCCCTTGCGGCTGCGGCCTGATCGAGACGCTGGAACGGCGAGGGGAGTTTGATGCGGATCAACTTGTCTTGATGGGGATCGACTTACTTGGTGTGGGTTAGCATGAACAGTCCGGGTGTTGCTGCAGATGAAAGCAGGCTACATCAAAATCACGGTCTTTTCGTTTCCCTCGAGTCTTGTCCTTGATCTCCTGTCCTGATCTTCTATTTGATCTCTTATCTTGATCTCTTGTCCGGTCTGTTTCACCTCCCCTAAACCTGATTCCTTCTCCAAGTCCGTCTAAATTATCTCGAACCGATCTGCTTCTCCACCAAATATTTTCTTCTTACCGAGCTTGTCTGTTTCTGCTACCTGATCAAACGGGATAATCGTGCAAAGACTCCGGACAGTGAGTGTTGATCTGCCGCCCCCCCCAAGAAAAGAATACTTTAATTCGTTTGGCAGTTGATTTAGGTCGGGCCGATGGTCTATAACAAATGAAAGACACCTCTTTTGTCTGATCGTAGAAGCTCGCACGTTCAAGTTCCGAATAGCCACGCAAAAAAGGCCACTTGTCCTAAATGAATCCATTTGGGACAAGCAGCCTTTTAGGGGCGCAGCGTTATTTCTGCCGGGGCTCCAGCCTCTCCAGAATAATCCGCCCCGTCGGAGCGGTTCTCCATACGGGGTTGTAATGGTCACCCCACTGTTTCAGCGTTTCCTCATAAAACGACTTGCGCAAATGGTTGTAGTATTTGATTTTGCTGTCCGATTTTTGCCGGTTGATTCTGACGTTATGCAGCAGCTCTGGCACATGAATCCAGGAGTACCCCGCCGCCAGCCGGATAATCATCCGGGCGTCCTCGAAATAACGCCCCTCCCAGGGGTCGTTGGTCAGCCAGCCGCCGACCTCGCGTACACTAGCCGTCCGGTAGCATCTCGGGTTCACCATGTAACCGAGCTTCAACAGAAAATCATATGGCGTTTCAAAAGCCGGCTGAAGGATCTGGTTGACACATTCCAGCGTTCCTTCCGCATTCCGTTCCCAAAGCCGGTGATCGGCAAACGCAAAGGCCGCTTTCGGGTTGCGGTGAAGGCTTGTCACCAGCTTCTCGGCCGCCTTTTTGTCCAGCCAGTCATCCCCGTCGAGCTGAATGAAATAGGGAGTTTGGATATGCGGCAGCGCCGCGTTCAGCACCGCCGAGATACCGCTGTTCTTTGAAATCCGGATCACGCGGATCTTAGGATCCTTGATGCTGGCGTCAAGCCGGGCCAAAGACCGGTCGGTGGAAGCGTCGTCGATCACGAGGATCGATTCGGGGGGAAGCGTCTGGCGGATGGCGCTTTGTACGGCAGCGACGATGGAGGACTCGTGGTTGAAATTGGGTATGATAATCGTATAACGGGGAAAAGCTTCCTCCTTGACGGGTTGCGGGGCCGGAATTAATCCTTGCAAATAGTAGGCATCGTTTGACAGCCTCCAATCAGCCAGATACTCGCCGCCCCATTCGCGAAGAATTTGATTGTACAACTCATAACGGTATTGGCGCCGCAGCGGCCGGGTTTCCTCGAATTTTTTCCAGTTGGCCGGATCCCTTCTCCGGTGGTATAGTATTTCATTCACCCATACGAACGGATACTTTCCCGCCAGGCGAAGCGTGATCTGAACGTCCTCGGCGAGCATATCGCCCTGTTCCTGCACCATCCAGCCGCCGGCCTCCCGCACGGCATCCGCACGGTAAAAGCGCGGCACCATCGCCTGGCTCATTTTCAGCAGCAGGTCGTAGCGGTCCTTGTACTGCTCCAGGATGGTCGGCTCCTTGTTCACTACATTATCTTGCGCGTCCAACCAATACGTCAGATGATTGCCGTATATAAGCGCGGCTTGGGGATGGGCTTGCGCCGCGGCAGCCAATCGCTGCAGCGCGTTTTGATCCAGCCAGTCATCGGCGTCAAGCTGCACGAAATAAGGGGTTGAAATCCGCGTCAAGGCGTAATTTAAGACATGGGTTTGCCCGATATTATGAGGCAAGGCGATCGTGCGTATGCGGCTGTCGTTAAAGCTGCGGACTTTTTGCAGGGAGGCATCGGTAGAAGCGTCGTCGATAATCAGCAGCTCCCAGTCGGTATAGGTCTGATGAATGACGCTGCGAATCGCCTGTTCGATGTAACGTTCCTTGTTGTACAACGTAATGACAACGGTAACCATTGCCATACAAACGATCACTCCTTTCTGGTGCCGGTTGGGACAAGTACGATGGATTGCCACAAGTGGGGCGGCCCCGCCGCCTCGGCCCGGTAAACATCCCCCCAGCGCCCCAGTGCCTGGGCCGTATACATTTTTCGTAAGCGATTATAGATTTCGGCGTTGCGATCATGGCTTAAATTATGCTGATGATAGCGAAAATGATAGAGATCCCGGTTTACATAAGCAAACTCGTAATGATCCAGCAGTCTCAGCAGCATGCGCCGATCCTCCATCATACGTCCTCCGGTCAGCTTGTCGATCTCCCATCCGCCCGCTTGTTTCACGCAGCTTGTTCTGTAAAATCTCGGCTGAACCATCGGATCATAGGCGGCAAAATCATAGCGGTCCCGAAACGGACGATGCTTCACTTTTTTGTGAAAATGCAGGGCGCCGTCCCTTTCATGCCAATGGCAGGTATTGGCGTAAGCCAGAGCCACTTGTTCCGGCCGGCGCTCCATTTCGCTGAGAAGCACCTCCACAGTGTTCGGGGCGATCCAGTCGTCCCCGTCCACCTGAAGGAAATACTTCGTCTCTATCCATGACAGCGCCTCGTTCAGCACGTGGCAAATCCCTTGGTTTTGCCGGCGCGCGATGATGCGGGTCCGGGACGGATCGGTATGGCGCCTTGCGATGGACACCGTCCCGTCGTTCGAAGCGTCGTCGATGACCAGCAGCCGCCAGTCCCGGCAGGTCTGGCTTTCGATCGACCGGAGCGCGTCCCTGATGTAACGGGCCTTGTTATACGTAGGAACAACGACAGTTACGAGGCTCATCGCGGCTCCCTCCTTACGTCCCCGGCCCGGTGCCGGGCGCGGTTCCGGGTCCGGTGTAAGGTCCGGTGCCTGGGCCGGTGAAAGGCGCGGTGCCCGGGCCGGCATTCGCCAAGACATAATACGAATTTGCAAATTTGCGCCGCGTTTTGGCCGGCTGCGATCTGGCCGGATTTGATTGGGCCGGCTGTGGAAGCTGCGGAGCCGGCGCGGATTTCTGCTCTGGTTCCGCTGCGGCAGCTCTCCGCCCAGGCGCCTCTACTTGTGCCGGGACCGCTGCTATTGCCGACCCGCTCGGTTTCGCGGGCGGAGCAGCGGACGTTGCGGGCGCGGACATTTCTTCGGCTGCAGGTTCCTCTGTCGGCGTTTTTTCTTCGGCCGCCGTGCTTTCCTCTATCAGTGCCGTTTCCTCCTCGGCGGGAATGTCCGAACCGGACGGGGCAACCGCAACGAGCCGCGCCAGCTTTTTCCACCCGATACCGTAGTTCTCAAACACCGGCTCATATGGACTGCCCCAACGCTGCAAGGCGTCGCGAACGGACCATTCCACCATTTCGGCGTACAGGCCGATCTGATTCGTATGATTACCGGTATGCCGGCGGTGAATATACAGCATTTGGTCGATCCAATGAAACCGATAACGCTCGATTAACCGCAGCAAAATCCGCTTATCCTCCATCACCCGCCCCTGATACGGATCGTCCGTCGGCCAACCGCCGATGGCGCGAATCGCGTTCGTGCGGTAAAAACGCGGCCACAGTGACGTATTCGCCAGGAGGAAATCATATTTGTCGGCGAACGCTCGCCCCTTGTTCATCGTCGTCAGAAAGCGGTCCCCGTTCGCGTCCTCATGAACCACTAGAATGTTGCCGGATACCACCGCCACCTCCTCCGGCTGCTTTAGCGCTTCACCGGCCAGCACTTCCAGCGTGTGCGGATAAAACCAGTCATCGCTGTCGAGCTGGACGATAAACGGCGTATCCGCCAGCTCAAGCCCTTGGTTCAGCGCCTGGGATTGGCCAGCGTTTTGTGGAAGACGAATCAGCTTGACCCGGGGGTCGGACAAATAGGTTTTAATCCGGGATTCATATTGTTCCGTGGAGCCGTCATCAATCAACAGCAGCTTCCAACGGGGATAAATTTGCTGAAAAACGCTTTCGATGGCTTCCTCAAGAAACCGGCCAGGGTTGTAAAAAGGAATCACTACCGTTACCAATGCATTTTCCAACTTTAAGCTCCTCCTTCCGATCGGTTATATTGACAGCTGTCCCGGCATTTTCGCATAAACTGAAACCATAGATCCGAGATCTTTCTGGGATCACCCTTCATGCTTTCTTGCACAGCCAATTCAGATAAACGCTTGGCCTTTCCGGCCTCCGTAAGGAGTTCGTACAAAGCCTCCGCAAACTTGTTCAGTGAGTTCTCCGTCCATTCGTAGGGCATACTTGTGACGGGCGGATGTCCCCACTTCATATCCTCAAGCAGGATTTGGCTTTCCGCTACTTCAGGGATGGCGGCGACCTTAGCTGCGATAACCGGCACGCCGCAAGCCATCGCCTCCCGGATATGTGAAGGGCAATTTTCCCACTTGCTGCCGCAAACCAGTACATGCCACCTGCGCATCATTTCCGGCATTCGGGAATGCGGGACGGAATTCATGATTTTTACATTAGGCAGGTTTTCCTTCATCCACTCCTGTTTGTATTTGGGAGGTTCGGCATGAATCATTTCAAAATCGACCGAAGGGAATCGTTTGGCCAAATACGGAATGACTTCCGCCCCTTTCGTGTATTTGCTCGGGTGGTCGTAACCGATCCAGCCCACGACGGGTTTACTGGCGCGTTGTCCCAGCGAAAATCTCGACCGGTCGATCATGTTGGGAATCACCGTAATGAGACTGGGGTCGTAATGCGGCCATTTTTTCAGCAGGTTGCGCTTTTGATATTCGGAATAAACAACCACGGGAACCAGCACCTTTGGCGGTTTGGACAGATCGATGTTCGGCCCTATGCTGAACCCGCCGCCGCTGCCCGTTTCCTGCTCCATTTGCCATGAGTTGAAAAAGTAGTGATTCCAGTAACCAGGCTCATGGATTGGAACGGTTTTTACGTGCTCGAGCCCGGGCGGAAGAGACTCCCCGCTATTTAAAGTGAAAGCTATATCCAAATCGATGGGTTGAAGAAGAGACAGCCATTTCGCACGGATTTTGGCTTCGATGACCGGGCCTTTTGCCGCTTCAAGCCGCAAATATTCCGTGACGAATTTGAATTTAAAAGCCGCCCGCCCCTCCATTGTTTTCGATAGTTTCATAGTCACCTTCTGTTCACACCTTTCATGGATAGGCTGAGTTCTCCGCTCCCTTGCGGGCAAACCGGACCTTGAGCGGTGAATCCGGCGTTCCAGCAAGTTCCAACCACGCTGATCAAACCCGGAACTCTAGCAAAAGCCATCTTGTCACCCCCTCTCGCAAGCTTTTGAAAGTTTCGTAGTTTACTATATTCTCGTAAAACTTAAGAGGTTTGGGCCGGTTTTACCGTGCGGCTGCGGATTCTGACCGGTAAAGCTTGTCCGGCCAATGCGGCATGAGGGGCCTCCTAGCCGACCGTATTGGCGTTATTTGCTCATTTCCCGGGTATTTCCCGATCTAATGGACCCCGCAGCCATTATTCGGCTTCGAGTTAGCCACAGCGAAAAACATAAGGGCAAAAAAGGGCGTTATTCCGGTGATGTCCCTATTCAACAAGAAATAGGGGAAATTAATGCCGCTATTTTCTCAAATCCCTAGGAAATGCCCACGTTCTCGACCCTTCCTAGGAAAAGTGAGAACAAAAAATGGCGCTAATGGGGATGAAGCTGCCTGGCTCGAGATAATAAGTACATAAAGTTCCGCTATTTTGTAGGCTGAAGGTTCGTCGACGGCGGTTCGTCGCTCCATTAGCCGGTGTAAATCGGTGTTTTCCTGCTCCCATTAAAAAAACCGTCCGGCCCCACGCCGGACGGTTCCGAATAGCGCCGCTTCCCCCGTCCCCCGTCATATATTCATTCTGGACAGGATTTGCACCAGCGCTCCTCTGTGCCGGCTTTGGGTATGGGCGATTTCTGGCTGGATTCGCTCGTGGTGCCGCAGCGTTCCCATTCCTTCGTGCCAGCGGTAGCCGGTCAAGGATTCATTCAAGAACGGAAAATGCGTCCCGGTCAGAATCACCCTGTACCAAAAATCGAGATCATGCGTATACGGCAGCGACTCGTCAAACAAGCCGATGGCCGCGAACAGATCCCGCCGGATCATCACCGTGCAGCCATTAACCGGGTTCGCGTGCAGAAAACACCGGTAAAAATCGGCGCTGCTCCGCAGCATACCGGCCGGAACCGCATTGGACCGTGTCACGTTGCCCGCGCTGTCGATACAATGAAAATTCGTATGGGATATGGCGGCGTTTTGCTGCTGCATGAAAGCGACTTGACGGCTGATTTTCTTCGGATAAAAAATATCGTCCGAGCTGAGCCACGCGATGTATTTCCCGCTTGCATGGCGGATGCCGTGATTAAGCGCCGAGGCCGTTCCGCCGTTTGCTTTTCCCAAATAATGAATACGCGAACGGTACGGCGCGAGCCGCTCCACATGACTGGTTGAGCCATCGTCAACCACGATCACCTCCAGCGGACGGTAGGTCTGGTTCAAGGCGCTTTGAACCGCCTGCCCCACGTACGGGCAGTTATAAAACGGGATTACGACCGAAACCGTCGGTTTCATCGAAACTCTCCTTTCTTACCGCGAAAATAACCGATCACGTCGGTTAACGAGGCGGTAAACGGAATGATCGGCTTCCAGCCCAGCCCGTACAGAAACTCCGGCTCGGCCGGCTCCTCCCCTCCGCCCGGAGGCTGCGGATCGGCATCCCCCCATTGCAGGGGAATCCGGGTCTCCGCAAGCTGCTGCATCGTTTCCGCCACCTCCAAAAGGCTCCGCTCCTGCCCCGAGCATACCGGATACTCCTCGCCGCTGCGGCCGTAAGCAAGTAAATATCCGTAGGCGCGGACCGCATCGCGAACATCGAGGAAATCGCGCCGCGCTAGCCGGGACGACAGCCGGAACGGCTCGTTCATCTCGCCGAGCTCTGCCTGGGCGATCCGCCGGGCAAGCAGCGAGCAAATCCCCGTCGATGGGCCCGGTCCGGTCAAATTGGACGGCTCCGCCACCATGATGAACTGGTTGAACAGCGCCTGCCAGGAAAGGGCGATGACCTTCTGCAGGCTTTTGCTTAAGCTGTAGGGATGAGGCGGACGGTAAGGGGGCGAAAGCGGAACCGATAAGCGCGACCCCGCAATGAGCACGCGGCAGTCCGGAAACGGACGCAGCGCCTCAAGCAGGGACAGCAGGGAAAAAACGTTGGTTTGCATATACAGCAGCGGGTCATCCCATGATTCGGGGACGGAATTTTTGCCTCCGAGATGCAGCACGTAATCGGGGGCCACTTCGCGAACGATCGCCGGCAATTGCTGCGAGTCCAGCAGATCGCAGGGATAATACCGGATTCCCGTGTCCGCGCCGGATGAATCCGGGATCCGGTTGTGCACGAGCCCGGCGACCTTCATGCCGAGCCCGGCAAAATACCGGCAAGCGTGGGCGCCGGTAAATCCCGCCGCGCCCGTAACGAGAATGACACGGCCTAGCAGTGCTTCTCCTTCGTCCATCGTTCCAACTCCTCCAACATCTCACGATAATGAGGCACCTCGTACTTCCAATGGCCCCGGGTCGGGATCAGGGTCCGGTCCTGAACCGGCTCATCGCTGGGAGCTACAGCGATATCCGTCCGGCCCCAGATCTCCCGGAACAGAAGCAGCAAATCATGTTTGCTGATCGGCTCCGGGCAGGCAAGATGGATCAGGCCCGAAACCGGGGAATCCAGCAGCGAGTCGACGGCTTTGGCCAGTTCGAGCGTCGTCACGCCGTTCCACAGCACCTTCCGGTAGCCGGAAACCGTCCCTTGGCTGTTCATAAACCAATGCATCAGCCCGATGCCGCCGGGGCGGATTTCCGGACCGATGATGGAGGTGCGGATCGTCACGTGGCCGGGCGCGCGGACTTCGCCGAGCGCTTTCGTCAGCGCGTACACGCTCGTGCCGTCCGGCTCGTCATCCTCGCGGTAGCCGCCGCGCGTGCCGGAAAACACGCAGTCCGTACTGATATGGATCAGCCGGGCGCAGGCAATATCAGCCGCCCGGGCAAGGCGGTGCGGCAGAAAGCCGTTGATGTGATACGCGGCTATCTTGTCTCGCTCGGCAAACTGGTTCAGCACGCCGATCGCGTTGACGATGACGTCCGGCCGCACCGCTTCGACCACCTTCTCGACCATCACGCAGTCGGCGGCGTCCATGACCAGCCCGTTCGGATCCTTGGGATCGCGTGTTGTGTAAAACACGCTGTGCCGCCCCTGCCGCCGGAAATAGTCCACCAGGATGTGGCCGGCCATCCCGTTTCCGCCCAAAATCAGCAGCTTCATGACAGGAACCCCCCGCGCCGCAGGATGCTCCATATCTCCTCTTTCGACATCAGATTGTCGGCGGAGCTGAAGCTCGGGAAGGAAACCGGCGGGCAGTGCTTGTATCGCTCCTTCAGTTCGGGCATGTTAATCGTCGGCAAAATGACGAGATACTGCTCATCGTAAACAACCGTTGACAGGCTTTCGAATTCACTCATCAAAATTTCATGGATTTTCTCACCCGGCCGAATCCCCCGTTCCACCAGCTTGACGTCCGGCAAACCGGAATCCTCGATCAGCACCTCGGCGAGGTCGACGATCCGGCACGTCGGCATCGTCATGACGAAAATTTCGCCGCCGACGCTTTCGATGGATGCTTTGAACAGCAGGGAAATGGCGTCGGGAAGCGTAAGGAAAAAGCGCGTCATGTTAATATCGGTGATCGAGACTTCGCCTTTTTGGCGGATTTGATCCTTGAACAGATGCACGACGCTGCCATTCGTTCCCAGCACATTGCCGCCCCGTACCGTAACGAAGCGGGTTTTGCCGCGCAGCAAATTGGCGTAGACGATCAGCTTTTCGCCGATGGCCTTCGTCATCCCGTAAAAATTGGACGGGTTGGCGGCCTTATCCGTTGAAATGTAAATCACTTTTTCCACATCGTTTTCAAGCGCGGCCTCGATGACGTTTTGCGTGCCGATCACGTTCGTCTTGAGCGCCTCATAGGGCTGATCCTCGCAGACCGGCACATGCTTCAAAGCCGCCAGATGAAACACGTAATCGACCCCCTGGCAGGCGGTCGACAACGCTTCCTTGTCGCGGATGTCGCCGATGCAAAAGCTGAGCCGATGATCCTCGAATTCCCGGTTCATGGCGACCTGGGCGGATTCGCTTCGAGAATAGATGATGACTTCCCGGGGCTGCTGCGGAAGCAGCTGCTGAATGAGTTCATGGCCCCAGGAACCGGTCCCCCCGGTTACCAATATACGTTTATTCTCAAACATGCCGTTTCCCTCCAAGCAGAAATTTGACAACCTTTACCGATACATCCTTGGCCAAATAGCCCTGAGGGGGCTCCCAATCCCGAGGCAGCTCGATCATCGCCGCCGCCGACCGCAGGATACTGTCCGCATCCAGGCCGGACACGATGTTGCTTCCGCAATCGACCGTTTCCGGCCGTTCCGTCGTACGGCGCAGTGTTACGGTCGGCACCCCCATAATGCAGCATTCCTCCTGCACGGTGCCGCTGTCGGTCAAAGCGCAGCAGGCATGGCGTTCCAGCTTGACGAAATCAAAAAAGCCAAACGGCTCGTGAAACTCGACGAGCGGATGCATGCTCATCCGCAGTTCCTCCGTCATTTTGGAGCGGGTGCGCGGGTGAAGGCTGCATATGAGGCGTCTTCCGTACGTTTCGGCCACCTTGTTCAGGCCGTTCAGGATTTCGCGCAAATGTTCGGGGCGATCCACGTTTTCGGCGCGATGTGCCGTCACCAGAAAATAATCGCCCGCTGTCAGATTCAGCCGCTGCAAAATATCACTGCTTGAGATTTCACGTTCATAATGCTGAAGCACTTCATAAATCGGGTTGCCCGTGAGCACGATATTGCGGCTGAGAATCCCTTCGGCGAGAAGATGCTGCTTGCTTTGCTGCGTATAAGGCATGTTGATCGATGAGACGGCATCGATGATTTTGCGGTTCTTCTCCTCCGGAACCTCCAGGTCGAAGCAGCGGTTTCCCGCTTCCATATGCGCGACCGGAATCCCCATCCGCTCGGCCAAAATCGCGCATAAGGCGCTGTTCGTATCCCCCAGCAGCAACACCCGGTCAGGCTTCTCGTCCTCCAGAATCCGTTCCATTTGCGAGAACATGGCGGCGAGCTGGCCGCCGAGCGTCGCCTGGCGGTCCTGAAGGGAATAGTCCGGTTCCCTTAGGCCGAGCTGCCGAAAAAAAATGCCGCTTAAGCTGGAGGTGAAGTTTTGCCCGGTATGCACCAGAACGTGGCGATCCGCGTACCGGTCGAGCAGCGGGATGATCAGGCTGAGGCGAATGATTTCCGGGCGGGTGCCCAGTATCGTCATGATTTTCACATTCTCACTCCCTGGTTGTAGTATCGTTAAGGATGGCGGCGTACGGGAGCGGAACGCCGGCGCTGCCGCCCGGACTTCCGCGTACGAATGCTTCTCGCGGAGGAACGCGCGGGCCGGCGCCGGCGCCGATGTTTTTGCGCCGCTGGGCGGTTCCTCCGCTTTCCGGCGGAGCGGCTAACGCCCGTCCGCTTCTTGGCCCCGGCAGGCCGCAGGCGGCGTTTGGCTTTGGCGGAACGCACACGGCGCCTTGCGCCCGGGGCGGGCCGGGGCGCGCCAGGCGCGGAAGGCGCAGGCTCCGCGGCCTCCGGCAGCAGCGGCGGGGACGCCGGTGGCGCCGCTTCCGCTACGGCGTTTGCCAAAGGCGAAGCTTCCCCCGCCGCCCCGGTGTCATCCGCAGGAGTGTTTCCCGGAGCGGAGGTCAAGTGATACAGATGCTCCAAAAGCTCGTGAAACCGGCCCATATAGGCGGCAGGGCCAAAAGCCTCCACCACCCGGATGCGGCTTTCCCGGCCGATTGCCGCAATCGTTTCGTGAGCGGCCAGCAAACCGGATATTTTGGCCGACAGTCCGGCAATGTCCCCGGACGTAACCAGATACTCGCCGTTGCCCGTAGCCTTTAAAATTTCCTGCAAACCGCCGGAGGCGTAAGCTACTACCGGTTTGCCGAAGATCATCGCTTCCATGGCCGTCATTCCGAACCCTTCGTTGATCAGGCTCGGAATGACCGCGATGTCCATGGCGCTGTAAGCCGCCTCGATCCTGTCCTCGTGGTCGACAAAAACGATGCGGCCGCTTCCCGCCTGGCTCGCCAGATTACGCAGAGAGCGGTGGAAGTCGGGGTCCGCCTCCCCGCCGATGACGACGAACCGGGCATGCGGGAACGCCTTTTTGAGCCCCAGGGCGGCCTGGATAAAGTGGTCGGGACCTTTCTCGCGAATGAGAAAAGAGGAGATATACCCAACCACCGTCTCCTCCGGCCGAATCCCCCACTCCCGCCGTTTGCCTAGCCGCAGCTTTGGCCAGTCCCCGGGGGGTTGGAACCCCCTGCTCTCCCAGGAAGGAAACAGCAGGCTCAGCTTACCCGCCGCAACCTCCCTGCGGAAAGGGGTTAGCGCCGCTTCGGATATGCCGACGATCCGGTCGCTGTATTGATCGACCAGCCGGACCGACTCCGTGGCATAGCCGTTGTCCGGCACGACCTCGGTGATATGCCATACCACCGGAATGCCAAGCCGTTTGGCCGCGATCGGCGGGACGATATTGACGCAGGTATTGACGAATACACCGTCCGGCCGATTTGCGGCGAGCAGTTCGGTGATTTGCGCTGCGGCACTGCCGCCCATCAGCCCCTCCGCGTCCCGGTAAAGCCCCTCATACGGGGAGCACATCCCGTACAGCAGGGGGATATCCCAAATCAGGACGCCGATTCCGCTGTCCCGGGCCAAAGAGGTTAGCCGGCCTTCCTGGGGGGCGATCAGCGTACAGTCAAAGTGGGCGGATAGCTTCTTGGCCGCAAAAAGCAGCAGCTTTTCGGCCCCTGTAATATTGCGGACATTGCTGACATGCGAGAACAAAAACAGCTTTTTTCGCTCCGGCAACGCCGTCACCTCCGTTTATGAAGATCCCCCGGACCTGGCCGTCATCCGAAAATGTGACGCAGCATTTCGTCCAGGCGATTGCTGTACGTATGATCGCGGTACGTTCTTTCCAGCGCGTTCAGCGCAATCTCCCGTCTTTCTTGTTCATGGTTCAGGTAGAAGTGAATCTTATCCAACATCTCCTGGGGCGAAGAGAACGTTTCGATTTCTTTGCCGGGCTCGTAAAATAACGCCAGGTCATCGCGGGCATCCACCAGCTGCAGCGTTCCGCAGGCCGATATTTCAAACGTCCGCGGATTCGGCGACATGGCCAGAATCCCGGCCGTATTGTTGTTGACCGATTCCTCGAACGGCGAACGGTGCAGGTTCAGAACGATTTTCGTCCCGCTGTAGACTTCGGCCGTTTCCGCCGGCCCCATCCATTTGTCGAGCTCGATCCGGTCGGCATACTGCGCATACTCCGGCAGGCGATCCCACCAAATGCCGTTAATCACCAAACCCTGATTTATCAAATCGCCGATCACGGGTTGCAGATAGTTCACCCTGTTCCAGTAGGCCGAACCGATAAAGCTGATGTTCCGGCGGACCTGAGACGGCGTCAGCGTTGGACGGTAATGCTCCGTATGCGCCGCAAAGGGCAAATAGTGCACGCGGCTGCAGCCGGCCGAGCGGTACAAATCAATGCAATTGCGTTCGAGCGTAAACACGAAGTCATAGTGAGAAGAGAGTTCGACGGTCATATCCGTATAATAGGGATCGTCCGTGAACCAGATGGCCGTGGCAATGCCCATGGCGCGGATCTCATCGATCTGCTCCACCGGCAATTCCATGCCGTCGAGGACGAGCACAAGGTCAGGGCGCAGCCCGGCGGCGAGATTGGGAAGAAACTGCCCCGGCTCGTAAACGTGCATCTCGGCGACCAACGTCCGAAGCGTCGCTGAGATCGCTTCGTCGATCGGCGCATAGGGGAAACCTTTCCCGGAAGCAACATACAGCACCTTGACGTTTCGCACCGGAAACGGGGGCCGTTCCCGCTGCACGATAACGCTGGCCCGGCCGCGCAAGTATCCTTCGTGGTACCCGTCCTGCAACCCGGCGCTTCTCCCAAGCTGAGCCGGATCGGCAGGATTGCTCACAGGGGCAAAGATCACGGACTCTGGTGATTGCACTGTCAACATAATGTCACTCCTCCAAAATTTTGATCGTTAACTACTGCCGCTCGGCGAGGGCTGCTTCCAGAAGACGTCCGACCCGATCACCGTAGGTGTGGTCGCGCCGCGTCGTCCAGAGAGAACGCCAGGCGATCTGCAGGCGCTCATTTTCGTGCTCAAGATAATAAGCGATTTTGTCCTTGAGCTCGGCGGTATCGCGAAACGTCTCGATGTCGTAACCGGGGGAATAATAGGAAGTCAAATCGGAACGGACATCCGTAATTTGCAACGTCCCGCAGGCGGCGATCTCATACGTCCTTGGATTGATGGACCCGCCCGTGATATTCAGGCCGTTCCGATTGTCCTGCCCCGCCAAGGTGGGGCGGTGAATATTGATGACGATTTTGGAGCCGTTGTAGTAGTAGACGGTCTCCTCGGGGGGGATCCAGCCGGGACGAATGAACCGCGCAAGCTGTTCATAATTCGTCAGCCGCTCCCAAAACCCGCCGGCGATCAATACCTTTTTATCCTGCAAAAACTCCGCCAAATCATCGAACAACTCCACGCGGTTCCAAAAAGCGTTGCCGATAAAACAAACATCAAACTGATGCTCCGGCTCCGTCCGCACCGGCTTAAACACCTGCGGATTCGCCGCCAGGGGCAAATAATGAACCTCCCGGCAGCCCGCGTTCAGATAAAGGGATACGCATTCCATCTCATGGGTGAATACAACGTCGTAAAATAGCGACAGATTGCGGGTATCATCCGTAAAATAAGGATCGTCGACGAACCAGACGGCCGTGCGGATGCCCATCTCACGCAACCGGGAAATCTGCCCGGCATGATCGGCAGGGAACACATGCAGCGCGTTCATGACCAGCACCAGATCAGGACGGAACTGCTCCGCCTCCTGCAGCATCGTTTCCGGAGAAGCGACCTTGCTCTCGTACACCGTTTCCTGCAGGGCAGCCGCCACCCCGCCGTCGATCGCCTCAAATCCTTGAGGCACATAGAGTACGCGCCAGCTGCGTTTCTCCCGTGAAACCGCCGGGATGCGATCCAGAACGGCCCGGCATCCTCCGAAACGGCAGCCCTCATTGTATCCGGCCCGGTAAGCTTCGCCGGGAGCAGTTGTCATCTCGTTCATCAAGTTCATCAAGTTCTTCATCCTATCTTTGTGGGATTCCTGGGTCTTAATAAATATATGCCGAGGGGACACGTGCATCATGGACGACTACCCGGGAACCTGAGAAATTGGCGAATGCCACCCATGAAAAAACCTAGATTTCTTCCGGTTTCCCTAGGAAAATCCGCCTTCTCCCAAGGACGGACAAAGGGCGTGCGCTTACTTTTGCGTTTGCACTTTTACGCATATTTTCCAAGACGGCTTGTCCAGGCAGACCAGATACCGGTCCGTAAAATGTCTATGGACGCTGCTCTAGCAACGGGCCCATATGACTCCATTTCGCTCTAAGCAGGAAGCTCCGAAGAACTCCTACTCTTTCTAAGCTTTGGGAACTGCTCGCTCTAAGGGACACCAGCGACCTTATCCACCCATTTCCCGGGTATTTCCCAGGCTAACGGACACAGGCGACCCTATTTCGCTCTAAACCAGTTCATCCGGGCCGATTTGAGGTAAATAAGGTCGTCTGTGTCCGTTACAATTTGCAATCCTCCGTTTTTTTGAAAATAACGGCTCTGGTGTCCCTTAGCCCCAAAGTCCATCCCTTTTCTTCTCCCCTCTCTACCTGCGCATTGCCCTCTACCATGCCCGAAATTCTATAAAGTTTAAAAAACCCCGCTGCCACAGACAGGCAGCGGGGTTTGCATTCACCGTTTTAAACTTGGTTTTTGTAAGTCAGCTTATGTCCATCCTCATAACCTTGGGCAAAACCGGCATTAAACCCTTCCTGGTAAGCCCCGTTATATTCCTGTTCATAAGCGGCTGCTCCTTCCGGAGACGTTATTGGAGGCGGCGCCGGCGCTGGTACAGGCGCCGGTTCGGGTGCCGGCGCTGGCCTGGGAGGAACCCGCAACGCGGCGATTCGCCGCCGGCGTCTCAGCCTTTTCCGCCGAGGGCGCACCCTCCTGATCGCTTTTTTGCGGACCCGTTTGCGGACGGCGGCCCGCCCCCGCTTTAACGTCAGCTTACGCTTTCTTCTTAACCGGCCTTTTCTGAGCGCTGTGGATTTCCCCCGGCGGGTGCGCCGGACTTTCGTTTTGGTCATACTTCAGTCCTCCTGTTCTCCTCGGGCGGCATCGTTTGCGGCGTAGCATAAATTCGATATCCAGGGCAATGAAGGAGTTCCATAATAAACGTGATGGAAGGATAGCCCGCAGACGGTACGGGCCATCGCTTCCTGATATTTCGTCAGCTTTTCGACGTTTTGAGCCAAATGCCTGGCGGTATCCCCGGACAATTCCGTCACGTCGGCCAAGCTGCCAAGGATCCGGGCCATGGCCTGCTGGCTTAGGCTGATGGAATGGATAAGCCGAAGTTTGGCTTCCTCCCCGGCTTGCAGCGTAAATCTCATTTACCGGAATCCTCCAAATCAAAACTTCCGCCAAACAGGCCGCTGAACCCGCCGTCATCCCCGGACATGGATTTCTCTTCTTCTTCGGGCAATAAGCTCTTCAAATTGCTGCAAAGCCCGTTTTGCAGCTTGGTTAAGCCTTCGATCACTTCCACGAGCTGCTCATGGACGTCAAGCGGGTCGGACAATTGCTTCTCATGATCCTCAAAGTTGTTTTCCAGCACGTGGTTGAGTATCCAATTGCGGACCTTCTCCGCTTCTACCGCCTTGGCCTCCAAAATCATCGCGACATTCCACTGAATTTTGGCGGCCGCATCCAACATGTTCAGATATGACTGCTCCCTGCTCATGGCACCATTCCCCGCTCCTGCGCTTCTTCACTCTTCATCTTGGCTTTTCATTTCCTTAATTACAACACCCAAATTTTCAGCCATAGCCTCTTCCAAATCGGCGATGGCATTTAAATAAGAGATCACGCTTTTGTTGATCCGTCCCGCATTTTCAAGAATCCCGGACGTTCCCTCAAATGCGGGTTCGGCATCAGGAATGGCGTGCACGATTTGAGCCATCCGGACGGCAACCTTCCGCTCGGCGTCAATCACCCGCGCCATCTGCTGGTGAGAGTGGGACATATGGACGATGATCTCCGTAATTTTCTGCTCCACCCTGATTCCTCCTCATCAATGGGCTGTCGCATCCTCGTTTAAAGCCGAGAATCTGCCCGCCTGTGCCCTGCATTAGCATATGCCGGTACGGATTTGCGCGTTCCAAGCAGGATAAGTTTGCAAACCTTCATTATAAATCTTCGCTGATAATGCGGGGCGGGGGCGTAATGGGAAGACCCGCGGGATATTGCTGCAGAATTTGGAACGGGATAATTTCCGGAAAAACGTGCAAATTCCATACACGGCAGGCGTATTCGGACATGATCTCCCGCCGCTGGCCCCGGTCAATCTGATACAAGCGGCCATCGGTGCTGCGGACCACTCCCCCTTCAGGCAGGCCGGCGTTTTTTTCTGCCTGCGGTTCCGCCGGCGTTTGCGGCGCGCCAACCGGAATTTGCAGCAGATCGACAACCGCTAGCCGGACCGGTGACGGAGCATTTCCCGCTTCTTCCTGCGGGGCGGCGGAAACCGGATGCCTTACGCCGTGCTCCAGCCAATACACCGTATTGGACCACCCTTTTACGTACGTGTGCGTAGGAAAAAAATCAACCGTTCTCTGCCCGTACCCCGCCCGGGACTCGGGTTTGCGGTGCAGAAATCCGTGCAGATCCCCCCACTTTTCGGCAAAATAGTCGTAATTGCGGGCGTTTACTTGCTCAAAGCCTTGCGCACCAAGTCCTTTCATGGTCAAGCTTCCGTAATGGTGAACAAACGTATCGCCGGCAATCACCATCTTTTTACCCTGCAAAAGCAGCCGGGCCACCCAATCGTCATCCTCATAATTGCCGATAACATATCCCTCGTCAAAATAACCAACCTGCTCCAGCGTAGTGCGCGGAAACAGCAGGCAGAAGCCGACCAGGCGGCTTACCTCCCGCCATTTCCGGGGATCGGGAGCGTTAAAAGCGGCGGCGAAAGCCGGCATTTCCGCAACGTCTTCATAGGGCACGTCAATCTGCTGGTCTCCGCTGATGTAATTCGTGACCGGCCCGACGGCCGCCGCCCCGGTCAGCTCCAGACAGCCCAGCAGTTGATCCAGCCAGCGCTCCGTTACAAGCACATCGTTGTTAAGCAATACGATCGTTTGTCCTTTGGCCATCATCAGCCCCGTATTTACCGCCCGGGCAAAGCCGTGGTTTTGCGGATGAACGGCCAAACGGACCGGGCTGCGCCGGCGGCGCACTTCATCCGCCGTGCCGTCGTCCGATCCGTTGTCCACGACAATCACTTCGTAGGGCGCAGCGGTATGGGCCTCGATCCGGTTCAGGCATTCGATCAGCAAGTCTTTGCGGTTGTACGTCGGTATAATGATGCTCGTTCCGTCAAAACCCGCGCTGAACGAACGTTTTCCTTCCAAAACGCCGTGCGGATAACCTGCGGCATACCCGAGTTCATAAGCGCGCATGGACCCTTCCCTGCGGTTTTCGCGGGCAGCGCTGCGGCTCTGGCGTTTAGCCGGTTTGCGGTTTCTTCCGAGTGCCAAACGACTACACCTCCTGAATCGGCGGCATAACCGCCTCTCCGTTGATCAATTTGTTGGCCAGATGCCCAAGATCAAGCGCGACCTTGCCGCGCTCCCTGGCGAGGCGTTCACAGACAATGACGGCGGCGATTCCGGCGGCGACGAGCGCAAGGTCAAACGGGAAACCGTCTGCAAGCTGCAGAACCCGCGGCACGTCGTGCACCCCGTTGACCGGGGCGATGCAACCGGTGATGTCGGCGCCGCGAAGGCTCAAGAACTCCGCAAGGGCGAAAGCCTGATTGCCGATCAGAAGCACACGGCGGCCTTTAAGCAGGTTGGCGAAATACCCCTCCTCGTTCAGCTCGTAATTGATCGTGGAGGAGGTGAGCCGCAGGCTGCGGTAATCGATGCCGTAATGGCGAAACACCGGGAACAGCAAGCCCTGGTAGGAGGGATGGCGCGATTCGGGGACGCCGATCATGCCGGCGGTGCGGACGGCGGCGGCGAGCAACCCGCGCGCAGCCGGATCCGGCAGTTGTACGCCTGCATAGGGCAAAAAAGCGCTCCAGCGCATCGCCTCCTCCACCGGGAGGACGGTGCCATGCGCGAGCGTCAGCAATTCTCCGTCGCCGAGGCGGACGATGGACAACGGCTGGCCGGTGCGCAGGGCCTGATCGGCGGCGGCAAACACGTCGGAAGCCCGCAGCAAAGGGGACAACGCCCCAGCGACGGAGCGGAACCCGGCAGCGATGACATCGCCCACCGTCAGCTCAGGCAAAATCATATGGCGGGGAATAAGCCGTCCCAGCTTCGCCTCCCCGCCCTCAAACATGCCCTCGCGAAACCCGGCGGCATAAGCCTCGGTGCAGGCCGGCTCGGCCGCCGATTCAGTGGTGGGGGTAAGCATCGCGGCCGGCTCGGCGTCCAAGGAAAGCGCCGCCTTTTGCGGCAAAGGCGCGGGCGATGGGGGAGATGCTGCCGCAGCAGCCGGGGATGGTTGCGGCGTGCCTGATCTTCGCCCGTAGCCGCTGCGCCTTCCGGCAGGGCGGGAACGCTTCGTTCCCGCCGCTCCCGGTGCTCTTGCCCCTGACCGCTTGTTGCGGGACAGGCCGGATTTTTGAGCGCGATGCGGCATCATATCACCCCTCCGCATCCTGTAGAGGTCATGGAAGGACACCCCGCATCCGGACGCTCGCCTCCTGCAGCGAATCCGGCGTTCCGGCGTCCCCCCACCATAGCTGCAGGACGTCGTATTCCAGCTTGCCCGTTTTGGCATAACGATTATTGACGTCCGTAATCTCAAGCTCGCCGCGGGCCGACCGGCCGATGCCGCGAATGATCGCAAAAACGGCGTTATCATACATATAAATGCCGGTGACCGAATAGTTCGATTTCGGCTTTTTCGGTTTCTCCTCGATGTAGGCGATCAGGCTCGGATCGGCCTCGTCGAACACCGGAACGCCGTATCTGCGGGGATCGTCCACCGGCTTCAGCATTACCCGGGCGCTTCCCGGCGGCTGTTGCTTAAATTTTTCCACATACGGGGTCAAATCGTCCAGAAACAAGTTATCGCCCAGCAGCACGACGAATTTGTCGCCAGGCGGAATAAACCCTTCGGCGAGTTCCAGCGCTTCAGCAATACCTCCCGCCGACTCCTGCACGCGATACGACAGATTGACGCCAAAGTTTTCGCCGCTGCCGAGATAATCCGCGTACAATCCGGCGGACTGCTTGCCGATGACTATAAGAATGTCGGTGATTCCGGCTTGACGCAGCCGTTCTATGCCGTAACAGACCATCGGATGATTCCCGACAGGAAGCAGATGCTTGTTGATTAACCGGGTCAGCGGGTATAGACGCGTTCCTGTGCCTCCCGCCAAAATCACACCTTTCATGAACTCTCTCCTCCCTAAAAGTTTTTGTGAGCGTTGCTTCTTAGTTAGGCTTCGAACAAAAACTCGCTTCGGAAGCATTGGCCTTGTTTTTGTGAGCGTTGCTTCTTGGTTAGCCTCGAACAAAAACTCGCACCGGAAGCATTGGCCTTGTTTTTGTGAGCGTCTAAATAAACTGCCAGGGATCCACTCCCCATTTTTCAATGAACCGTTTGCGGTTTTGCTCGATGATCCCGTCCCATCCTTCCGGATGGTGGGCCTTAAAGCTAGCGCTGCCGGCATGGTAGACCAGCGTATCTCCGCAGATCAGCAACCGGTAGCCCTGCTGCCGCGCCCGGTAACAGTAATCGTCATCTTCGTAATGCCCGGGCGAAAACCGTTCATCCAACAACCCCACCCGGTTCAGCACTTCCCGCTTGAGCAGCAGACACATGCCCACCAGGCGCCGGACATCCTGCCATTTGGCGGGATCGGATTGATTAAACCGCGCGGCGGCCCGGAGGAAATCGTCCTGATCCTTCCAAGGGAAGGTGATCTGCTGCCGGCCGCTGGCGTAATTCGTCACCGGACCGACAAGACCGACATCGTCCGCGCTGCCGAGGGCGGCCAGCATATTGGACAACCATCCCGGGGACACGATGACGTCATTGTTCAAGATGAGAAGCTGGCCGCCGGCCGCGATCGTCAATCCTCGATTCACGGCAACCGGAAAACCTTCGTTTCGCGGCAATGCCGCCAAAATAAGCTTTTCCTGCAAGCAGAACAACGCGGTTTCGTCATCGGAGCCGTTGTCCACAACGATGATTTCATAAGGGACTTCCGTATGCTTACGAATCGCTTCTACGCAGGGCCGAAGCAAATGCAGCCCGTTGTAGGTTGGTATGACAATGCTGGTTAATTCGCCTCCGCTCACAGCGCATTCCTCGCTTTCGCCAGTTCGCTTCGGGGCAGCGTAACGTAACGCAGACGGACGCCTTCCGTCTGCATCACCGCGTCCAGCGCTTCGATGTGGTCGCCGATGATCATTTGGGCTACACCGTTCCCGGCCCCGGTATTACCGCTGCGAATCCGGTTTTTCCGCACGACATCGACAGAATGCGGGGCGCCGACCGCCAGTCCGCGAGCCAGCGCCAGCGCCTGGGCCTTCGGGGGGACGATCAACGCCCCCGTTCCCACCGTTTGCAGCGCACGGCGAGAGATCGCATGCGGCACCGCCGTCAGCGAATTGGCTTTCAAATCGGGCCGTCCCAGGGCCTGGTTTAGGAACGTTTTGCAGCGCGTCACCTCATCCTGCTGCGGAAAGGAGGGCAAATAAGGCGACAGATCGTTCAGCGCGATGTCCATCCCCTGGTCCACGGCGATCAGAAATGCCGCCAAATCCTCCGCGGGCAAAACCATATCCCCGTCGGTAAACAGCAAGATAGGCTCCGAAGCCGCCGCAGCGCCTATCGCCCGTCCAATATCATGGCCCAGCCGCTCCGGAAAATTCAGTTTGGTCACCCGCGGATCCCGTTCAACTGCGGTAAAGCTGCCATCGCTGCAGCCGTTCAGCACGACGATGATTTCCTTAAACGGCAGCTTGCACAGCTCCGACAACACGTTGGATAACGTTTTTTCTTCGTTGCTTGCGGTGACGATCGCGGATACGCCTTCCTTTAACGGCAGTGGAATCCACGGGTTCGCGAGACCGGAAACGTCCGCATATCCCTTGCTGAAAGCGAGAGCGAGCGGCAGTATTTCACGATAAGATAAATCTGCCGGGACATGTTCAAGGTACCAGTCTTGAAAGCTTTGCTGCAGCCGCTCCGGGGTCGCAGGGGGGCCTTGGGCCCCGTCCAAAATGGCGGCATGGGCTCCCGCTTCCACCGCCTTCAGCTCCAGCCGCTGTTGCCCGCCGGACTTAGGACCTGCCCCGCCGGCTTGAATATGGCGTGAACCGCTCCGCCGAACGCCAGGAGGGCGGCCAAAGCGGTAGCCGGTTGGAATCCGTCCGGCTTTGCGGCCCGGCTTCGCCTGCTTAGGGCGAGGTCTTTTGCGCGTCCGTCCCGGCATGGGCCATATTTGGCTGCGGCGGCGCTTTACCTGTTTTTTCGCGTTCATTCCATCCACCTCACCTTGCCGCGCAGGCGGCCGAGATCGCCGTAACCTCCGCGCGCCCCTTTTTGGCGGATCAGCCAATGCACGGCTTCCAAATGATCACCGACAACCAGAGAGGTCAACGGATCTTCTCGCTTTCCTTTAGCTCGCCGCCGGGCCCGGACCGGATTTAATTTGCCCACGGGCACGGTGTGAACGGCCTCCACGTTTAAGCCTAGAAGCACCGCCTTGGTCTGGGCCAGCGGAGGGACTTCCAGCGTTTCAAGTCCAATGGTTTCCGCCCCCCGTCTGCTTAAAGCATGCGGAACGGCGGTTAAGGATGCTCCTTTCAGATCGGTTCGCGACAGCAGGCCGTTAAGAACATGCTTCGCCAGTACGACCGGGTGGGTCTTTTTGCTGGCAACCGGCCCTGAATACCCGTTCAGCGCCACGTCCACCCCGGATAGCACGGCCTCCACAAAAGGGCGCAGCTCTTTTGCCGGGATGACCATGTCGGCGTCCATGAACAGGAGCACCGACCCGCGAGCCGCCTCCGCACCGACGCGTCTGCCGACATCGTGACCGAGCGGCTTTGCCGATCGGATCACGCGGGCCCCGCTTTTCTTGGCCAGCTCCGCCGTTCCGTCCGTCGAACCGTTTGCGACGACGATCGTTTCGCTGCGGGGATGCAATCGTGCGGCTTCGCGCAGAACGTTCCGCAGCGTGGCTCTTTCGTTCATCGCCGGGATGATGATCGAAACAATCGGGTCCTGATGATTGACCAAACGCGGCATCGCCGGCTTGCGCTGAAGCTTTTTACGGTTCAGGCGGCCTTGAATTTTGCGTTTATTGACCACGTCTCTTTCCTCCCAGATCGTGATATACCGGAGCATATACAACAGTGTATGTGGTGCTGTCGGCGTTGCAACGGCAAACGTACAGCTGTACTCCGGACCGGATCTGCCGCTTTCTGCCGCTTGGTCCTCATCGCTTCCGCCGCTTTCGGGGCTCGAATCAAACTAAGAAAAACGCCTGACGGCGTCCTTTAGTGGCTCTGACTTCTACTTTGGAGCGATTGGAGGCTCTTCCTCAACTTTGGACGCTGCTCTAACGGACACCAGCGACCTTATCCGCCCATTTCCCGGGTATTTCCCAGGCTAACGGACATAAGCGGCCCTATTTCGCTCTAAACCTGTTCATCCAGGACGATTTGAGGTAAATAAGCTCATCTGTGTCCGTTTACATTTTGCAAACCTCCGTTTTTTCGAAAATAACGGCTCCGGTGTCCCTTAGCCCCCCACGTCCCTCTTCTCCTCCCCTCTCTACTTGCGTTTCGCCCTCTACCATGACCGAAATTTTATAAATTCTAAATGTGCAAATAAGGACCTGGCCGCCGGCCAGGTCCTTATTTGTTACTCCAACTTCCACGAAATGCAAAAGTTCCGGCTTCTACCAATAAAAAACGAAACGTTTTTTAGGTGCAGGATGTGCATTTAAACAAGCGCCCCGCTCCATTTTACAAACAATAACTGTATCTTGGGCAACTATTCAACGGTATTCAGCAAACTTTTTTCCGCTAAGGCTGCTGTTTCCATTGCGGAGCGTTAGCCGGAATGACCCGGCTGGAGCAGATGGTGTCGACCCATCGCTCGGCCGTATGCTGCCAGCGGAACCGGCTGCGGGCAAGCTCCTGTCCGGCCTGGCCCATCGATTTGCACAGCGCTTCATCCTGCAGCAGGCGGATGACTCGATCCGCCAACGCATTGACTATCCCTTCCGCGGGCACCAGAAATCCCGAATAACCGTCCGCAACGATTTCGGGAATACTTCCCGCACGGGCCGCTACGATCGGCACGGCCGAGGCCATCGCCTCGACGTTGACCAGGCCGAACGCCTCCTCTTCGCAAGACGGAACGACCAGGCAATCGGCGGTATTGTACCAATCGGCAACTTTGGAATAGGGCGTAAACGGCAAAAATACGACCCGCTCCTTGAAGGGCTCCGCCATTGCTTTTAGCCGGCTGACATAGTCCGTTTCCCGGTTGGCTCCGTGACAAGTGTCACCCACGATGAGCAGCATGGCTTCCGGCACCTGACGCAGCACGGCCGGAAACGCCGCCAGCAAATGATGCACGCCTTTGGCCGGAAGCAGCCGGCCGACGAACAGGGCCACTTTTCGGTTTTCCCAGCCATATTCGGCCAGCCGCGCCGTGCGCAGCACTTCCCCATGCGGCGTCCAGCGCGGAACGAAGTCCTCCAGGGTGACGCCCGGCGGATTGACCCAAATCGGCGTGAACAGGCCGGGAAACCGGGAAAGCAGCTCCTCTTTCAAATACTCGCTGCCCACGATGATCCCGTCTACGCTTTCCAGCATCGGCTGCATGCGGGCTTTGGGATGGCAAGAAGGGGAAATAAACGCGGCGGAATGAAGGGTGAGCAGTACGCGGGCCAGCGGCAGCCGGCTTTTTAACTGAAAAGCGAGCAGCGGCCGATTGTGGACGTCAACGGTTCCGGGCCGCCATTTCCGCAAATGGCGCAAAATCGATTCCAAGTAAAGCCGCCCGCCGGGCAAACGGTAAACCGGAACGTTTCCGATCCAGCCCTGGGAAGGCAAATGGCCGTCCGCGAGTCCAAAAATGCGGATTTTTACATGTTCCGCCGCAAGCGGGACCACATTTTCAATCACCCGTTCCAGCGAACTGCTTCTGCCTGAAGGCATGACGAACGATCCGGTCGTGATCACCGCTGTCTTTTCCCGATCCATGAGCGATCCCCTCCTTCCTTTCACTAGCTTCGCTATCCTAAATATACGATGCCCGCCCGGTAAATGTGACAACCGGCTGGAGGCGCAGCCCTTCGGGAACTTAGGAAAGCCTGGGAAAAGCCTAGGAAAGCCTGCCCCAAAACAGGCGGCTGACGGAGAACAGTCGTCCACTCTTTTTGAACGGGACAACATAGATTGAAAGAAGAAGCAAGGGAGGAGGAACCCTATTTGAAGCAGGACTATGTAGGAATATTGCTGAACTCCGGGATGTTCCGGGGAATCCCTCAGCGAAAAACCGGCCAGGAGTCGATCTCCAATTTTGAAGAAGCGGCCCGGAAATACGGCTTGATCCCCTGTTTTCTCCGCTTGGGCGATATCGACCTGTTCCGGGGAACCTGCTCCGGCTATGTGTCGAATGGAAAAGAATACGTGATAACCGGCCTTCCCCTGCCACCGGTCATTCATAACCGGGCCTTGTATCCCGAGCCTGCAGCGCACCAAAAAATCCGCAATCTGACTTCCCGGGGCATCATAATCTTCAACGTCAACAACCGTTATGGAAAAGATGTCATCCACCGTCTGCTCTGGAACGCTCCGCATCTGCGCAGCTATTTGCCCGCTGCTGCTCCGGCCAAGCCGGCGGCACTGCACACCATGATGTCCCGGTATTCCGACCTGATTCTTAAACCGATACGCGGTTCTGTTGGACACGGGATCATGCGGCTGCGTTACGATCATCAAAGCTGGGGACTGACCTATGCGTCCAAATCCGGAAAAAACGAATGGCGCACCGCCAAACTCCAGCAAGGGAAACTGCCGCTGTGGACGCGGCGCTTGCTGCAGCGCACCCCTTACCTCGTTCAGGAGCGCATTCCGCTGGCGGAATACGATTCCCGGCCCATAGATCTGCGGGTTACCGTCCAACGCGGCGAACTCGGCGATTGGGCCGTCACAGGGCTGTTCGCCAAGGTGGCCTTGAAAGGCAGCTTTCTATGCAACATCGCCAAGGGCAGTGAAGTTTTCCCGGCGGCAGAGCTGCTGGTCCATGTTTTGCCTCCGCATTCGGTCGCCGCGGCCCTCGCCCATGTGGAAGCGCTGGCGCTGGCGATCAGCCGCCATCTCGGCACGCAGTTGCCCCTGCTTGCCGATCTGGGACTCGACATTGGTCTCACCATGAGCGGGCGTCCCTACTTTATAGAATGCAACGGCCGCGACCAACGTTACGGTTTTCGCAAAGCTGGATTGACTGAAATATGGAAAAACACGTACCATCAGCCGATGTCTTTTGCCAGGTACCTGCTCGATCACCCGAACGGGCCGCCGGCCGCGCAAAAGCTGCTGCAGGAGAATGTCCTATAACGGCTTGCTTATCTTACATCGGCAATGCCGAAAAGCGGATACGTCTGCGAAAGCGCGAAGGCGGCCGCCACGGCAGCGGCCATGGCGAGCAGCACCAGAAGGTCATACCGCGAATAAGCAAAGCGGTAATAATAAGTGCGCGGCCGGCTGCCGTCAAAATCTTTGGCTTCCATGGCCACGGCCACGCGGTGCGCCCGCCGGATGCTTTGCGAGAGCAGCGGCACCGCGTAAAGCCGGGCCAGCTTGGCCCAGCCCCGCGGTCCCTGCGGCGTACGCACGCCGCGGATACGCAGGGCGTTCCGGCGGATCTGCAGCTCCTCCCAGACCATCGGGAGCAGCCGGACGGAAGCCATAAAGCTGTAGGCATATTTAGGCGCAAGCTTGACCTGCTGCATCAGCGAGTAAAACAGGGCGACGGACGAGGTGGTCAGCACGAAGAGCAAACCTTCCGCCGCAAAAGTCACCGCCTTGAGCCCGATATGGACGCCGCGGTAAAAGCTCTCCTCCGAAATGCGGATGAGGCCCCAGGCCCACCATTCGTGCTCGCCTTTGCCGAACAAAATCATCGTCGAGGAAGACGAGACGAAGGTGAGCAGAAAGGGCAGGACAAGCAGCGCGATTTTCCACGGCTCGTATCCGCTCAGCAGAAACAAGAGCAGCGTAAACAATACGGCTTGATAAAACATGAAATCAGGGCGGTGCGTAAACAAAGTCACCAAAAACAACAGTACAAAAAGCGCCAATTTGCAGGCCGGGTTGGCCCGGTGCAGCCAGCCTCTCGTTTTTGGGGTCAACAACGGCTTCATCGCAGGGTCACCGCCTTTGGGGCGGAAGCGGATGCGGCTCTGCCGGAGACGGATGAAGCGAGCGAGCCGGCCGTTTCGGACAGGCCCGCTCCCCCCGGCTCCGCCGTAATCCCGGCCATTGCCGCCCCGCGTTCCGTGCAGGAGCGGGAGACCAGCCGCCCTTCCCGCACTTCCCAGCGCTGGGTCGCGACCGTGGCTGCGATCCACTCCTCATGCGTGACCATTACGATCGCGGTCCCGCTCCGCCGCAGTTCTTCGCATAACGAAAGGATCGCAAACGCGTTTGCGGCATCCTGGCCGAAAGTCGGTTCGTCGAGCAGCAGCAGCGGCTGCTCACGCACGGCCGCGCTGGCCACGCTGAGCCGCCGTTTTTGCCCCAGTGACAGCTGGTAGGGATGCCGCCCCTCATAACCTTCCAGGCCGAATTGCCGTAAAATCCGCACCGTACGCTCGTGAATCCCTTCTGCGGAAAGCCCATCTTCCCTGAGGGAAAAGGCCACTTCCTCGTCCACCCGGTCGGCTACAAATTGAAATTCCGGGTTTTGAAAGACGAAGCCGATTTCCCGTGCCGTACGCTCCATCTGGCGCCGGCGTACGCGGCGACGAACCTTGCCCCCCTGCATCGGAACGCCCTGCAGAACATATTCGCCCTCCGTCTTCAGCAGTCCCATCAGGCTGAGCAACAGCGAGCTTTTTCCTGCACCGTTTGGACCGGTGACGGCGATGAAATCGCCGGGCATCACCGTGGCATCCCCAACTTCAATAACCGGCTTGCCCATTCTTAGCCCGCGGAATCCTTTGAGTTCGACAAGCGGGGCGAAGCCGGTGGAGGCGCCAGCAGACGGCGCGGACAGCCCGGCGGAAGAAGCGCCGGTTTCCCCGCCCCTGGACGGAGCCGGCTCCAGCAGCCGCCGCCCCTCCGGCGCGGCTAAAAACTCCGTCCAAACGCCGGGATACCAGATGCCAAACTCCTTCAGCTCCCGGCGAAACTCGGCAAAAATCGCCTGCGGCGGCCCCTGACCTAGCAGACGGCCGTCCGGTCCGAACAAAGCGACCCGGTCGACGAGTCCAAGCGCCAGAATTTCTTCAATCCGGTGTTCGACGATAATTAGCGTGCGATCCTTGGCAATGCGGCTGACGGACTGCCAAATTTGCTCGCGCCCTTCCGGATCAAGCAGCGCGGAAGGCTCGTCGAGCAGCAAAACCTCCGGATCGCCGAGCAGCACCGAAGCCAAAGCGAGCCGCTGCTTCATCCCTTGGGACAAGGCATGGATCGGCATGTGCAGCTCGGGCAAACGCAGCCCGACGTCCTGCAGCACCGCTTCCATCCGGGCTTCCATTTCCGGCCGGGGAACCCCCAGGTTTTCCAGCGTAAAAGCCAACTCCTCATCCACGTAAGGCATGCAAAACTGGGTGTCCGGGTCCTGGAACAAGAACCCCCAGGAGTGGGGCAGACGTTGCGAAGCGTAGCGCATCGGAACCTCCACGAGCTGCGGGATGATCCCCGACAGCACCTGTAGAAGCGTGGATTTCCCGCTCCCGCTGGGGCCGAGCAAGAGCACTTTTTCCCCGCGAAAGGCCCGAAAGCTCAAATCCTTGAACACAAACCGCGTCTCCCCCGGAAATTTAAGCCTTAGATCGCAAACTTCAACGGCTGTTTCCATAGTTAATCATCCAATGCCGCGTAATCTTTAGGATCAACGGGGCGCAGCAAGGTGGTGACGCCTGTCGCTTCTACGGCCTTGGCCAGCCCGTAAGCAAAGTAGCCGGCAATCAGCGCAGAGCTGACGGCCCGCATCGCATATTTGGCGATCAGCAGCCAGGTTTCATAGTCCTGTACATATCCGTAATAAATGTCCGGAATGATGGAACCGACCGCGGCCCCGATTCCGGCCAAGGCGGCGACGGAACCGGAAAATTTGCGATACCGGAAAGCCGCGAATACGAGTTCCGCTCCCAAGCCTTGCAACACGCTGTACAGTACGAGCTGAACGCCCCATTCACTGCCGAACAGGATTTCCACATGGGCCGCGGCCACTTCCGCGATCAGTGCCACGCCCGGCTTGCGGATCAGCAAAAATACAAGCGTTGGGGCCAGAAACCACATCCCGTATACGATTTCGTCGGCCTGCGCAAACAGCGGCGAGAGTAAGTTATACACCGAACTCCAGAAATGATAAACTACGCCAAGCACGACCGACACGAGCACCGTCACCAGCAGATCGCTCAGCTTCAGCCCGCGGCCGCCTTGTTTTGTTGCTGCCTCTTGCATGTTTTTCTCCCCTTTTCAAAAAATATTTTTTTCGCAAACGACAAAAAACCGCCAGAATAAGCTCAGGCGGCAGTCAGGTCACGGGGATGGACACAAAAAAATCCCGGACATTCGATTCTCTACGCTGGCATTATCCAGATCAGATTAACGGTCCGCAGCGGAGTATGCTGCCATCTCAGCCTGATTCACTCAAGCCCCCGTATCGTATGCGATTGTCTTTAACATACACCAACTGCTTACAGGCATCAAGAACAAATTTTAAACATTCACTTTTCAAAACGGACAAAAAGCCGCCTTCATATTGATTCCGTCCCTGTTCTTTGTCAAAATAAGCGGAATAGGCACATTAAGAGTAGGAGGTTGCTTTCTTGGCGGCAACATGGATGAAATGGAGCCTGCGGTTGGCGGAACGGTTCATTTTTTTATGCGACATCAGGCTGCGTACACCCCTTGTCCGGAGTTTCAGTTTCCAATATCCAATCTCATACTCCAGCTCCCACTTTTGCCGCCTAATTGAGACGTCTGATAATCTGCCGAATTTTCTCGATCCCGATAAAAACAACGGCAGCGACGATCACAAATAATATCATATCGAACATGGTTTTAAAAATGACCGCGGGGACGGATGTATTATTGAACGGGTACCGAAAAAAAGCGAGCTGCCTATAGGTTAAATCGCTAACGATATGGGCCAGCAAAAATTGCAGGGCAAACTTCCAAAGCGATTTCATATGATCATTTCATTCCTTTTATGCTTAAGGGTATGGTCTCTCTATTTCTTTTATCAGCATACCTGACTATCCTTACATCCCCCTGTCGCCAACCTTAAATTAATCTTAAGAACTCAACTTTCGCAGCAAAAAATCGGCAGGTAAGCCTTGATTTAGCTGGGTAAAGCAGCAATCCATTCCATTGCCGGAGTTGACGCTGAATCAGAGGCGGACAGTGTCTTCCCGGCTTTTTGGGCTACTTCGTTGATCAAGTCGAGCAACTGCTGTAAGGTAGCCAGCCAATCGAGTGTGCCGACTTCGCCGCACAGCAAATAAAACAAGCCGCCGAAGGAGCGTGCATTGTACTTTGCCGACGCTTTCACGCCAGCAAGATATGGCTGGGGCTAAAGTAGTGCGAAGTGGAGGGGCAAAAAGGTGTAGCCGTTCGATCAGTCCATCGTGAGCATAGGAGGTCCCTTGTAAAACGTGCCGGTGGCATGATCTCTAAATCGCACAAGCAACTCGACCGCTTTGCTGCGATTCCGCTCAAACATGGAAGCACGGAAGAGCCAACGATGAAGAGGGCGCCACGATCCGCCGAGGTCAGCACCATCTACCTTTTGCACCGCATCCGTTTCGAGCAGTGTCACAAATCGACGCCAGGTGAGGGGCTGTCTAAAGGGTTCGTGTCTTGGAGTCTTGGTGTCTTGGAGTCTTGGTACCTTGGTGCCTTGGTGTCCCTGCCTGCAGCCTTTGCACGATTATCCCTTTCGTTCAGAGAGCAGGGAGTAGGGGGTGGGGCTAGATCAAGGGTTCCTAAAAAAGAGAGAAGAAAAAGAGATGAGGAAAAAATGAGGCGGTTCAGGTGAGATTTTCGACTTGATAAAGGAACGTATGTTCGGTATAATGAAGTAAATCGAACGTGAGTTCGTAAATTCTTGATTCGGGGGCGAGCGACCATGGAGGCCAATGCGGGAACGGAACTTCAACCATTCAGCAGCCGTTATAACAGCGAGCAGGCCTGCATGGAGGCGCTGATCGCGATGAAGTGGCCGAACGGCTTCGTCTGCCCGCGCTGCGCTCACACCCGGTGCAGTCGTCTGACCTCCCGGCATATCCCCTTGTTCGAGTGCGGAAAGTGCAAGCATCAAACGTCTGCTTTGGTCGGTACGATTTTTGAAGGAACACATTTGCCCCTGCTCAAGTGGTTCGAGGCCCTGGATTTGTTCCTGCTTGAGGGCGGCATCTCGGCGCTGCGGCTAAGCCAGGTGATCCGGGTCACCTACAAAACCGCCTGGTTGATGCTGCACAAAATACGCCATGCCGTCGGAGAGTTCGATGCCCGGGAACTGCTCTACGGAGACGTGAAGGTGAACAGCGATTTGTATGGGCGTAACCCGTCCCGGTGTCAGTTTTCGCATCCGTATGCCTCGGCGGTCATAGCGGGATGCACGGTGACGGAGTCGGGCGAGCCGGAGCAGGTCAAAATCCGCCTGGTGCCTCATAAGAGAGGAGACGGGAAAAGGGCAAACCGTCACGAACTCGCTGCGTTCATCAACGGGCATGTGGATGTCCGTACATCGGTAGTACAGTCGTTCCCTCTAGCCTTTCGTCTGTATGCGCCCTTGCGGAAAGTGGTGAGAGAAGCGTGGGAAACGCTGAAGAGTACATATATAGCCTTGGGACTAAAGCATCTGCAGGCGTACCTAAACGAGTATACCGGACGCCGCTGGCTGCACCTGCCCGGAGCGGAAGAAACAATGCGGCAGAAGTTACTGCGCATGTGTGTGGCGATTCCGGCGATCCCTTACCGCCGGCTGATCGCACGCCAACCGAATCAGCCCCTTGCGGATGCGGCCTGATCGAGACGCTGGAACGGCGAGGGGAGTTTGATGCAGATCAACTTAATGGGTAGGGGTTAGCTTAATACGGATCAACTTGATTGGTGTGAATTAGCATGAACAGTGCGGGCGTTGCTGCAGATGGAAGGGTTCAGGCTACAGCAAAATCACGGTCTTTTCGTTTCCATTGCGTCTTGTCCTTGATCTCCTGTCCTAATCTCTTGTCTTGATCTCTTGTCTTGATCTCTTGTCCGGTCTGTTTCACCTCCCCTAAACCTGATTCCTTCTCCTAAGCCCGTCTAAATGATCTCGAACCTATCTGCTTCTCCACCAAATATTTTCTTCTCCCGAGCTTGTCTGTTTCTCTGCTACCCTGATCAAACGGGATAATCGTGCAAAGTCTCTGGACAGTGAGTGTTGATCTGCCGCCCACCCCAAGAAAAGAATACTTTTAATCGTTCGGTAGTTGATTTAGGTCGGGCTGATGTCTATAACAATGAAAGACACCTCTTCTGTCCGAATCGTAGAAGCTCGTCACTCTCGCTTTACCAAACAAAGCGGTGTTTTTCTATTTTGCCAGCCGCCTTTCTTATTTCTTTGAATACCTTCAGTTCAAGGACTCAAGCTGATTTTTGCTCTGCGAATATTGAGTTAAGAAAAAGATTCACGGGCGAATGTTAGAAACAACAAGGGAGAAATGTTTATACCACGACGGAGAAGCAGGGCATCAGGAAGGGAATAAAACAGCGGAGGTGCGTAGACAAGAGGTCGGGCAAGGCCTTCAAAGCGGATTGCGGCATTATCCGTCAAAATAGCAAAAAACCCGGTACTCCTTAAAAATCCTTAAGGTAACCGGGGCGCTTTTGTTATCTGATTTCCGACGGGCTTTTGCCGGTATACTGCTTGAATTGGCGGCTGAAAAAGAAAATGTCCCGGTAACCAAGCGCGTCGGCCACCTCGGTGACGTTCATACCGGCATGCAGCAGCAGGTGCTGGGCGCGGTCGATCCGCGATTTGATGATGTACGATTGAACGGACATCCCGATGATTTCCTTGAACTTGATCGAAAAATAACGTGGGGACAACCCAGCCCGCGCCGCCAGGTCCTGCACTTTGTGGGGCAAGCCTGGATGCTGGAGCACGTAGTTGGCTACCTCATGAATCACCTCGTGCAGCTGGTTGCTGACTTTTTTCTCCGTCGGCACCTGGCGCTCCTCGCGCAGCAACTGAATAAGCAGCTGTTTGAGGATGAGCCGCGCTTCCTCTTCGGCGGCGTAAGCCTTCACCAGAAACAGGCGGACATAACGGGACAGCATGTATTCAAAATCGAGGGTATCTTCAAGCACGCGGTAAGGTCCCGGCACTTCGCTCACCGGTTCATTGACGTCGAAATGGATATACGTGAGGATAAGCGGACGCTGCGGATTATGCGTGGCGCTCGTATGGTCCCCTTTCCGGAAAAGAAAGCAGCTTCCTTTGCTGACGGGAATCGGCTGGTCGTTCAGGACAACCGTTCCTTCGCCGCTCCAAACGTAAAACAGGTCGTAGTTATCCAGCGGTTTATCGCGCTTGTGCCATTTCCAACCGGGCTCGCACACGATTTTGGCAAAAGCCGGCTTCAATACAAACGAAGACGGTGAAACGTGAAGCATGTCCTTCCCTCCCGAAAAAAAATCCCTAAAGATGGATGTTTATGCTTTTATTATACCCTTAATTCCCGTTCTCTTGAATATCTATCCACGCTGCTTGCATACGGTTCACTCCTTCGAGCAATGTTTCCTCGTCCAAATGGGCAAAACAAAAGCAAGCGGCCGGCTCTCCCGGGGTCAACCGGTAGATGGCAGCGTCGCGGAACAACACGCCCCGCCGGTTCGCCGCGGTCTGAAAAGCGCGGTATTCCTCCGGCGACCTCTGCCAAAGCGCGTACATCAGCAGCCCGGCGTCGGCCGGCTGGAGCCGGAACAGGCCGCCCAGCTCGCTTTCCAGCCGGATGCGGAACGCTTCCTGCTTGGCGCCGTAATAGCGCCGCATCCGGCGCAGATGGCGGTCATAGCCGCCCGTTCGCATGAACCGGGCCAGCGCCCGCTGCTCCAGCCGCGCCGGGGGCGCCGGCTCGTAGAGCGCCTTGGCGCTCGCCAGCGGCCGCACCAGACTGTGCGGCAGCACCGCGTAGCCGATCCGCAAGGCAGCGAACATCGTCTTGGAAAAGGAGCCAATGTAAATGACGCGCTCCTCCTGGTCCAGCGCCTTCAGCGGCTCCAGCGGGCGGCCGCCCCAGCGGAACTCGCTGTCATAGTCGTCCTCGACGATGACAGCGTTCCGCCGCGACGCCCATTTCAGCAGCTCGCGCCGCCGGGCGTGGGAGAGCACGACGCCGGTCGGGAACTGCCGACCCGGCGTCACGAACAGCAGCCGCGCGTCCCAATCGCGCGGTACGATCCCCTGGCCGTCCAGCTGCGCCGGGACGGCCACGCCTCCGCAGGCGGCGACCGCCCGGGCGATCCCGTAGTAACATGGATCTTCCAGCACGGCCGGTTCGCCTTCCCCCAGCAGCAGCTGGGTCAGCAGCATGATCGCCTGCATCGAGCCGTTGAACAGGCAGATTTGCTCCGCATCTGCCGAGATGCCCCGGCTGCGCCGCAAATGCGCGGCGATCGCCTGGCGTAGCTCCAGCTCGCCGAGCGGGTCCATGCCGGTGTGGCCGGGACCAGCGCTCTCCCAGGCCGTACCGCCTATATCAGCGCGCTCCGGCCCCCAACGCCCTGTGTCAGCGCGGCTCCCCCCGCCAGCTCCGGCCAAGCCGGCTGCGCCCGTACCGCTTACACTCGTACCGCTCACGCCCGCAACGCGGCCGCCGGACCTGCCGCGCGCCGCCCAGGCGAGCGCGCTTTTCCACTCGGCGGCCGGAAACCCCGCTGCCCACGGTCCGCTGTCGCGGTAAGAGATCACGCCGTCCGGCTCCGGCGAAGCCAAGGCTGCGGCCGCCCCAGCCGGCAACCGGCCGCCGCCCCCCGCTTCCCCGCCTGCAGGCCCGGCGCCTCTTTGCTCCCCGGTCCGGTCCATCACCGACATCACGCGTCGCCCCCATGGCGACAAAACGACCTGGGCCATGCGGTCTGAAGTCTCCTGGCGGGATGCGACCATCCCGGTGACGAACGTCCCGCCGCCTATGATCGTGCTGACGTAGCCTTCCGCGTGCAGCATATCGTAAGCCTGGGAGACGCTCCCGCGCGACAGGCCGTACATCGCCGCCAGCTCGCGGGTGGCCGGCAACCGCGTTCCTTCCGGAAGCGTCCCGTTATGAATAGCGTCACGGAGCGCATGATACAAGGCTAAATATTTATAGCGGTATTTATCGCTGAACGATTGTAAAGCTATCGTAAAATCAGGCATTTTCAATGTCTCCTCCCGGTCGCATAATACTCTATGGCTGCTAGAAGAACGATCCGGCAATCTAGCCGATCCTAACGGACACCAGCGCCATTATTTCGATGAAATCAGCAGTTTTCAAAATGTAACGGACACCACTGACCTTAATCGGCATTTCTGTGCACATATCCGGCCTTTTTCGAGCAAATAGCGACACTCCTGTCCGTTAGAAATAAAAACGGTGTCTTTTCTGGCAAATAAGGGCGCTCATGTCCGTTAGCAACCATGCGGCCGGAGCTGACGACCCAGCGGTTGCCATAATTCCTTCAGGAACAGTCCACCAGTTCCCTTACTTTTAAATTGGACTATTAATTTAAATGTAAATTGGTTCTTTTTTAATGTCAATTTGCGGCGTATGCTGAATGTCAAAACGAGCAGGGAGCGAACCATATGCGCAGAAAAGAATTTGCAATGCAGGATGAAACGGAAATCCAAGAGTTTTTGCGGGAGATGAGCTACGGCTTTCTCGGCACCGTCGGCGAAGACGGCTGGAGCCGGGTGACTCCGCTGAATTTTGTATATGACGGACGGTTCTTTTATTTTCACGGCAGCCTGGCCGGGGAAAAAATGAAGCAGCTTGCCCGCGATCCCCGGGTCAGCTTCACCGTGGCGAAGGAGTATGCGATTATTCCGTCTTATTTTACCGACCCGCTGCTGGCTTGTCCGGCTTCCGCTTTTTTCAAAAGCGTGATGGTCCGCGGAAGGGTGGAAAAGGTCGAAGACGCCCGGGAAAAAGCGGATGCGTTCACTTTGTTTATGGAAAAGCTCCAGCCCGAAGGCGGCTATAACCCGATCGATCCGGCCGACCCTAAATATGCGGGGCAGCTCAAGGCGGTGGCGCTATGCCGGATCGTCCCGGAAACGATGACCGCCAAATTCAAATTCGGGCAAAACCAGAGCGAAGCGAAGTTTGAGGCCGTGGTCGAAGGGCTGCGGGAGCGAGGCGGCGAGCTGGACGCGGAAACGATCCGCCATATGGAAAAATACTGTCCGTTTCACCGCGAAAAATAGGCCGCTGCGGCGGTTTTAGATCGTGACTCGTTCTGATCGAAATGATATAATGTTAGGCAGTTTAAGACGGTACTGCCCTAAATTATTAAACGGATCGGAAGGATGAATGTGATGAACCCACTTGCGGAGCAGTTAAACGAGAACATCAAATCGGGGAACAGCCACGTGTACGACATGCTGTCGGGGCTGGGCAAGGAAATTTATTTTCCGAAGGAGGGCATTTTGAGCCAATCTGCCGAAGCTTCAGCCCAAGCGAAAAAATATAACGCCACGATCGGCATCGCTACGGAAAACGGAGGGCCAATGCACCTGGCGGCGATCCAGGATACATTGTCCGCCTATAAGCCGCAGGATCTGTACCCTTACGCACCGCCGGCGGGCAAACCGGAGCTGCGCAAAGTTTGGCGCGCCAAAATGCTGCAGGAGAACCCGTCGCTTGCGGGCAAAAGCTTCGGCAATCCGATCGCGACGAACGCGCTGACCCACGGGCTCAGCATCGTCGCCGACCTGTTGGTTGATGAGGGTGATGCGGTTATTTTTCCAGATAAAAACTGGGAGAACTACGAGCTGACTTTCGGCATCCGCCGTCATGCCCGGATCGTCAACTTCCCCTTGTTTACCGATGAGATGACGTTTAACAGCGCCGGCTTGAAAGAAGCTCTGCTCGCCCAAAAGGACAAGGGCAAAGCGGTCGTCATCCTGAACTTCCCGAACAACCCGACCGGATATACGCCCGGCGCAAAGGAAGGCGGGGAGATCGTCGATGCGATCCAGGCTGCCGCCGAAGCCGGGATTAACGTCGTTGTCGTCACCGATGACGCGTATTTTGGTCTGTTTTTCGAGGAATCGTTGAAGGAATCGCTGTTCGGCAAGCTGGCCGGCTTGCATCCGCGGATTTTGCCGGTGAAGATCGACGGGGCGACCAAAGAGGAATATGTCTGGGGCTTCCGCGTCGGGTTCATCACATTCGCGGCGGACGACGAAGCGCTGCTCGCCGCCCTGGAGCAAAAAACCCTTGGCATCATCCGCGCTACCATTTCCAGCGGACCGCATCCTTCGCAGACGTTTGTGCTGAAGGCGTTGCAGTCGCCGGAGTTCGAAGCGCAGAAGGCAGCGAAATTCAAGGCGATGAAAGGCCGCGCCAACAAGGTCAAAGCGCTGCTGGACAGCGGCAAATACGGGGATGTTTGGGAATATTACCCGTTTAATTCGGGTTACTTCATGTGCCTGAAGCTGAAGACCGTGTCGGCCGAGGCGCTGCGCCAGCATTTGATTCACCAATACGGCGTTGGCACGATCGCGCTCGGCGAAACCGATCTGCGCATCGCATTCTCCTGCATCGCGGAAGAAAATCTGGAGGAATTGTTTGATTTGATCTACCAAGGCGTACAGGATCTGCAGGCAAAATAGTCATTTTGCCGTTCCATTTCATAAGTAATGGCCCGTATTCCCGGTTTGCAGGAGTACGGGCCATTTTCGGTTCGACTTTAATCGTCCAGCTCTTCTTCTTGCCATTTGCGGGACCAAATGCTGCGAAGCGCCCAGGCAAACGCCAGGCCGGCGGCGAGGCTGCCGAACGTAAGCGCCGCGTCTCCGCCGGGAGACAGGACCATCGGCAGCCAGAGCAGCACGGCCAACGCGAACAGCAGGCGCGAGGTGATGCGCAGCGCGGCAGCCTTTCTGGCCCCGGGCGGAAGCGGATAAAAGGAAGCCGCCGGGGAATCGCGATGCGCATGGCGCAGGGATGCTAGCTGGGTTCCCGTTAAGAACACGAACAACAAATACAAAACCGCTCCCAGCCAGGTCTGCTCATTCCAGCCGACGAGCAGGAGGCCGAGCAGCGTTAGCCGGATCAAAATGCCCAGCAGCTCGCTGCGGACAAAGGTTTTGATCAGCAGGTAGCGGTAAGCGGCCGCAGGCGTCCAGGGCGTGCGGTTGCCGGCCGCGGATAACCAGCGGCGCCGGATCACCTTTTGCCCTTCCGCCGGAACGTCCACGAACCAGCCGAGCAGCAGCATCACCTTGGCTTCGTTCGATTTTTCCGCTGCGATCAGGTTGTCCCATGGCACGGCATGCTTCATCGGAAAGCGCAGCACGAGCACATAATTCAGACTGACGAGCAGCGTAAACAAGGCGCTTTTCCAAGCGGGCTGCCATAGCCACGCCGCGATGATCAGCAGGATGAAGCACCAGCGCAGCAGGCGGTAGCCCGTTCTGGCCCGCGCTGTCGTAATGCGCAGCTCCTGCCATGCGCCATAAGCGCTTAACGCTTTGAGCAGCAGCAGGATGAGCATCATCAGCCACAGCGGATGCACGATTTCGGAGCTTCGTATGTAAAGCGGCCAAACAAGCAGCAGCACGATATACAACCCGATCAGCTTATAAATAATACCGCTGCGGAATGCGGGGGACAAATATTCCTTCATCCGCGTCTCCTGCGGCAGCAGGAAAATCACGTCCGCCGGCTGAATGTAAGTGCGAAACCCGGAATAAACCGTCAGCGGGCCAAGTAAAAGCAGCATGATCCAGGCGATCGGCAGACCGGGGGGAAGATTTTGCAAAAAATTCGTATACCAGGCGGAAAAAGCAATGATCAGCAGGAGCAGCAGCACGGCGACGCCGCTTTGGAACACATAGGGCAAATACGGGAGCACTTTGCCCCAAAACGCCGCTTTGCGCCGGCTCCGCAGCGCTCTAAGTTCCATAGGCTACTCTCCGTCCTTCACTAAAGCGTAAAAAATCGATTCCAGCGCGGCCCCCGGCATGCGGGCTTGCTCCCCGATTTCGGCCAGCGTTCCTTGCGCGATCACCTTCCCGCGGTGCAAAACGATAAAACGGTCGCAATAGTTTTCGATGGTCGACAGGATGTGCGAGCTCAGCAAAATCGACGCCCCGCTCTCCTTCATCTCCAGCATAAAGTCAAGCAGCGAGCGAATTCCCAGCGGGTCCAGCCCGAGAAAAGGCTCGTCGATAATGTACAGCGGCGGCCGGGCGACAAAGGCGCACATAATCATCACCTTCTGCTTCATGCCTTTGGAGAGATGCATCGACAGACTGTCGGCTTTCTCCTCCATGCGGAACAGCTTCAGCAGCCGCTCCGCTCTGTCTTGGTAATCCTCGGGGCCGACTCCGTAAGCCCTGGCGGTGAATTCCAGGTGCTCTTTCACGGTTAATTCTTCATACAGCAGCGGGGATTCCGGGACAAACGCGAGCGAAGACTGATACGCTTCAGGCGCCTCTTCCCGCGTCTTGCCGGTAACATAAATGCCGCCCCGGTGCGGCGCCATCAGCCCGAGAATATGCTTCATCGTCGTGCTTTTGCCAGCGCCGTTCAGGCCGATCAGCCCCACCATTTCGCCCGGCTTAACCTCAAAGCTCACATCATGGAGCACCGGGCGGCCTAGGCTGTATCCCCCGCTTAGCTCCTCAACTTGCAGTATGGGCATTTCACTCAATCTGAACTCCTCCCAACAAAGAAACGCGGAGCCTGAAAAAGCTCCCTGCGTTATATTACTCATCGGTTCCTAAAATCCGCTTTAACCCTGCGGCTTTTTGTTTTTCAGCCACCGCGGGGCGCCTTTGTTCTTACGGTCCTCCAGGCGCTCTTTCTTCCGGTCGCCCGCCGGATTCATCTTGCGCGCTCCCCCGCCAGCCGCCCCGCCGGCCCAAGCGGACGTCGATGCCTTGCGCCCCGAAGCCGTCTGGCTGCCTCGGCCGGTTTTTCCCGTTGCCGAATGTCCGGCGCTCCCGCGGTCGCCACTGTCCGGCTGCGCCAGCCCGGCTGTTTTGCCCCGGCGCCCACCCTCGGCGGGATAGCGGCTGCCGGACGCAGCTCCGGGCCCTTCCGCCGCGTGGCGGCGGGCAGCGCTCACCCCCGCCTTTTTGCCTCCGGACGGATGCCGGTGTCTCCCCGCTGACGGCCGTTCCTCCAGCCCCAGCACTTCGCCCTGATACATCGTCTTCGGCTCGATTTCGATGCCCAGCTCGCGCGAAAACTTGCGCATAATGAACTCTTCCTGCGGCGAGACGATCGAGACGGCCAGGCCGTGCTTACCCATCCGTCCCGTGCGTCCGGCGCGGTGTACATAATGCTCGGCGTCGGCCGGCGGATCCAGATTTACGACCAGGGCGAGGTCCTCGATGTCCAGGCCTCTGGCGGCTACGTCGCTGGCGACAAGCAGGCGGATTTTGCCTTCGCGGAACCGCTTCAGCGTAAGGCTGCGCGCCGCTTTGTCCGCATCGCCGTACAAGGCGCCGGCGCTAAGGCCGATATAGTTCATTTTGCCTTCCACCTCGGCGATCTGGTCGGTGTGGTTAATGAACACGATCGCCCGGGCCGGATCGAAATGCCTTACGATCCGGCGCAGCATGTCGATTTTGTCGCGCGGTTCGCAAACGAAGTAAATATGCTCCAGGCTTTTGGATGTCCGCTGTTCCGGCTCGATCCCGATTTCCGCCGGGTTGTTCATCTCTTTGGCCGCCAGGGACCGGATATCCGGGGTGATCGTCGCGGACAGGAACATCAGCTGCCGGTCGCGCAGCGTCGCGCGCAAAATATGCTCCACGTCGGCCGTGCCCCCGAGTTTGAACATCTGATCGGCTTCGTCCACGACCAAGGTTTTTAGCGTGTGCAGCTTCAGCTTGCGGAGCGCTAGGATCTCCCGGATGCGTCCCGGCGTTCCGATCACAAGCTGGGGATGCTGCTTCAGCCGCTCCAGTTGTCTTTTGACGGAGGCTCCGCCAATCAGCGCCTGGGAGAAAATCCCCAGCGCTTCCCCGTATTTTTCCGCCTCCCGCAAGATCTGCATGGCGAGCTCCTGCGTTGGCGCCAGGATCAGGCCCTGCAGCGTTTTGGCTTCCGGATCGATGGACTGCAGGATCGGCAGCAAATAAGCCAGCGTTTTTCCGGTTCCCGTCTGCGATTGCGCAAGTACGTCGCGTCCTTCCAACGCCGCGGGAATGCATTCCGCCTGTACCGGCGAAGGTTCCGTAATGCCATAATCCATCAGCTTCGCGGACAACAGTTCTCCGATTCCAAGCCCGGCAAACGTCGTATTTGTCATATCCATTCATCCTTTTTCATTTATCGTTAATCACTTTTGATCATTGCTTTGAAATGTTAATATTTTCATTATATGCGATATACGCTGGTCACAACAAATAAATACCTCAAGAAAAGCGTCATTCGAGGTACATTTCAGGTGGACAGAGCTCGTTAAGCGGCAGATTTCCTTACGATATAAGGAAGCTGGAGCTTCGAGATCATGCGAAATCTGGACTATGTGTGAAATATGGACTATGTTGCGATATCAGGAATAGAGCGATATCTAGACTTATGCGATTCCGGACTTATGCGAAATATGGGTTGTACCAAATCAGGGGTTATGCCAAATCGGGTCTGCGCCCTGCGTCAACTACTACGAAATGCAAAAGTGCAGGCGGAATTTGTCGAACTCCCTCGAAACAGGTGGTTCAAATGCAAAAGTGCAGTTCATTTCCGGCCAAAAGAACCTTTTTTATTAGATGGCCCCAAATGAGATGTACTTTTGCACTTGATTCGCCCCAAAACGGGAATTTACGAAAAATGAAATGCATTTTTGCCTTTGACTCTGTTAATCTCCTCTACAATTCCAAGAAAAACACCCCTTGCCATGATCCCTCATGACAAAGGGGCATTTTTCGCTCGATTTTCGGTTGTCTAGGCGGACAAACGGCTTACCCATGGGTCGCCGACATGAATTACGCCAGCATGGAGTACTCCAACATGGAGTACGCCGCCGGACTTAGCATCGCTTAAGTTTGACAATGTTTCCGGCGCCGCTTCAAAAGCGGGCGGCTCGGGAACAACCGGCGCCGGCTCGATTTTGGACGCTGGCTCCGGATCCGGTAAAATAGCCGGAAGCGGTGATTCCAGCCCGATCTGATTTTGATTGGGTTCCAAACCGGCGGAACCCTCCGCTTCCTCGGCAGACGCAGGGACGGTCGGCGCGGGCGCGCCCTCCCGTATATTGCCATAGCCGCTGAAAGTCCATGTCCCTATTCCAAAAAAGTAATTTTTACCGTTGTTGCTGTCCCATTGACCACTACCATTGCTAAAGCAGGCTTCCAGCCTTTGCGCCGTTCCGATCTCGACCGTCAGCTTGCTATAACCCGCTACTTCGGACGATTCCATTCGCACGCCCGGTACGGCTGTCCATTCGCCGCCTTCCGGACGGTAGTGCATGTACGGCGTGTTGAAGCCTTCCTTATAGTAAACGGTCACTTGATTGCCAGCGCTCGGATTGGGCGCGCCCTCGGTTATCTTTCCATTCCCGGAATACGTCCAGGTGCCTACCCCGAAGAAGTAGTTCCGCTGATTGTTGCTGTCCCACTGATTATTGCCGTTGTTGAAGGCGGCCTCCAGCCTTTGCGCCGTTCCGATATCGACCGTCAGCTTGCTGTAGCCCGCTGCTTCGGACGATTCCATTCGCACGCCCGGTACGGCTGTCCATTCGCCGCCTTCCGGACGGTAGTGCATGTACGGCGTGTTGAAGCCGTGCTTGTAATATACAGTGACCTGGTTGCCGCCGGTTCCCGCCGGCTTGGTCGTTACTTCCAGCGGATCACTTGACGCGGATACATTGCCCGCAGCATCGCGCGCCTTGACAGAATAAATGTAAACGGTTTCAGGAGAGAGGACTGTATCCGTATACGCGGTTGCCTCCGTGCTTCCGATTTTCTCTGTTCCCCGGAAAATATCATAGGCGGCTACACCGACATTATCGGTTGCAGCGGTCCAGGCGAGGCTTACCGTCCGATCCGTTACCGCAGTCGCGCGGAGGCCGGTCGGAGCCGTCGGCGCTTCCGTGTCCCCTTGACCGTCCGGATTCGAATCATGCCACCGTCCATCATACCAGCCGTCTGCGGTCAGCGGGAAGCCGGGTTGGTTCTGTCCTGGATTTTGTCGTCCTTTATCATCCCTGAATATAACCGTAGCGTTATCCACGCCATCAATCGTATAGGAATACCAGTCTCCCGTCTCTCTCGTCATAACCGGAGCTTCCGCCCAAGTAGGCTCGGCCACCTTAGGCGAAGTTTCATAGAAATACAGGTGAGGCGTTCCCCAGTCAGCGGGCTTTTTGAAATGAACGCTCAGCCCGGCATTCGGATCTTTCTTCGTAAAGATATACTGCTGTGTGGAAACACCATCTTCATTTACGGCATGCATTCTCAAGGTTAGCTTATCGTTGAACTCCATATTTTCGCCAATTGTAATCTCCGTCCCGTCGGTGAAGGCAATCCCCTGCTGCGGATCGCTGCCGTCCAGCGTGTATTTCCCGCTGTCCGCCTTCCTCACCTGCAGCTTAACCGCAAGCGTGTCCGTTTTAAAGTTTCCTCCCGCAGGGTCGGCGAACAACAGCGGCAGCGGGGATTCCCCGATCTGTTCGATCAGGATCAGTCCGTTGGCTCCTGCCGTGAAAGTCGCTGTTCCGCCGCTGACGACCGCCTCGTTTCCGGTATAAGCGTCTCGAACGAGCGTTCCGTCCGGGAACACGGGCGATACGTTGACCGCAGTAGAGCCGGAGGCGTTCATAGCCACGACAACCTTGTCCTCAATGCCGTCCTTGGCATACGTCCGGCTGAACGTATACGGGCTGTCCGCGATTTTGGCGTGCTGGCCCGCTCCAACCGCAATATGGTTGTTCCGGAACTGGCCGACCTTCTGCCAATGGGACAACACGTTCTGATTGATATTGTCCCAATTCATCGATGAACGCGTTCCCTGCTGCGGGTCGGAACCGGTATCCCCAAAAGGTCTGGCGGTTTCGTCGCCGTAGAAGATTTGCACTCCGCCCGGCAGCAGAAGCAGCGCCGTTCCGGCCTGGATCAATCGTCCGCGGTCATACAGACTGGTATCATGCGAAGAGATGTAACTAAGCACGTTAAAGTTCGGATCGTTGTTCAGCTTTGCGGCATAGTCCGAATAGACTCCTTCCGGGGAATTGATATTGGCGCCCTGGAAGCTGAAATTGATAATCGAATCAAAGCCGTAATTAAAATACTCACTTTTGCCGACGCCATGTCCCCAAACTTCCCCGGTCATCCAGAAATCTTCGGTCCAATCCGCGCCCGGTTTGTCCGGGTTGTTCTGCCTCCATCTTTCCAAAGCCGCGCTGGCCTCATTTTTCAATTGTTTCCAGCGGTTTAGTTCCACATGCTTGGCCGTGTCGGCCCGGAATCCGTCAATCCCGAACTCTTCAACCCAGGCCGCCAGCCACTTGACGAGGTAATCCGCCGGAGCCGCGCCAAGGTCTTTTCTTAAAGGAGCCGCCGCGGGAACGATCCACCGCTCATAGCCCGTCGTTTCTTTAGCCCATTTCGTTTTCAAGAGCGGAGCCAGCCCGATGTTGTTCGTCACATTCGTGCGAAAGTCCGGCAAGTTGCCGACAAGTTGCGTAAGATCGTTCGAACCACCAGGCTCGTAACCGGCAATGCCGGCACGTACCCAGGTATTCCACCATTTTGACCAGGCGGAAGCGTCGTTATAGTTAATATAATCATGATAGTTGTGCCAGGTTTGCCCATTGCCCGGAGCCCAGTCTGCGCCGACCGTTTTACTGCCGAACCCGTACTCCTCCATATCCTTTAGCGTGTTGTAGCCGGGATGGTTCATCACGATGTCAAGCACAACCCGGATTCCTTGGGCATGCGCCGTGTCCACAAATTCACGCATATCCTCGATGGTCCCCATGTTGCGATCCATCATCGTGAAATCGAGGGCGTAATAGCCATGATAGCCGTAATGGGCAAAATCCCCGCCATTGCCTCCGCCGACAAACCCGTGAATCTGCTCATAGGGAGCCGAAATCCAGATGGCGTTAACGCCCAAGTCCGTAAAGTAGCCTTCGTTAAGTTTTTGTGTAAGCCCTTTCAAATCCCCGCCGTGGAAAGTTCCGATATTTTTGCCGGTCGCATCCCGGGACGGTCTTCCGTACGAATTATTGTTGCTTGAGTCCCCGTCCTTGAAACGGTCCGTTAAGACAAAATACACGTTGGCGTTATCCCAATTGAATGTTGCCTTCTTGTCGGAGTTGTTTGTTGGAATGGCCGAATCAGCTTGTGCGGAAGGCAGCGGATGGATAAAAAAAGATGTGGCAAAAAACATGACGGCTACGAATAAGGCCGTTATTTTCCGAACTCTCTTATTCATTGCAAGTCCTCCTTCAATTTTTAGGTTCGCAAGCATCGATTTTGGCTTATCCTGATGTGTTCTTACTTTGTGCAAACGTTTGAATTTCGATCGATATTAATCCCTGGCCCGATTTAAAGTGCCTAACCACCTTGTGCAAACGTTTGAATTTTTAGGCGTGCTTCACTCACCTCCAATATTGGGATATTACAGTTCCTTTTAAACAAAATGATGTAAGCGCGTTCAAAATCGATAAGTCCTAAATATGTTTATTTATGGGAACTATAGTTAGATTGTACCAAATATTTTGGTTTTTTCAATATTTTTTATACGTTTTGCAATATTCCCGGAGAAATAGCGGTAAATTATGGCCTTATTCTGTAAATTCAGCTTGTTGTTCGCCAAATAACGGTAATTTGGGGCCCTATTTTACAACAAGCCGGGGAAAATCACCTTTTCCTCTCCTTTTGCCAAGAATAGCGGTAAAAAATTCCTTTATTTTGTCCCATCTGCCTTTCTCGCCAAAGATAACGCCCTTTTTTACCGCTATGGCCGAGTCTTCCGCAACTTCCGCAGCTTCTGTAGCTTTCGCAGTTTCTGCGCCTTCCACGCCTTCCGCAACTTCCGCAGTTTCTGTGCCTTCCACGCCTTCCGCAACTTCCGCAGTTTCGCATCTTCCGAACTTCCGCACCTTCCGCGACTCGGCAAATCATAACCGCCTAACCGGACACTTTTCATACACACAAAAACCCGCCCTCACAGGCAGGTTATGGTTATTTCTTATTCAGCAGCCGGTAGCTGATCCGATCCGCCAAACCGGGAAACATCTGGTACCATTTTGCCCCCACCCCGGCGATCCAAGGAAGGTTGATTTCCGTACGGCCCTTCTCCGCGGCGGAGACGATCGCCTTTGCCACTCGCTCCGGCTTTAGCATGAACCATTTGACGTTGCGCACATAATCCCCGCTCGGATCGGCAAGGTCAAAAAACGGCGTATCGATCGGCCCCGGGTTGATCGTCGACACTTTAATGCCGTACGGCCGAACCTCCTGGCGCAGCGCGCTGCTGAAGCCGACCACGGCGTGTTTGGTGGCGGTGTAGGCCGTCGATTTGGCGGTGCCGATTTTGCCCGCCAGCGACGCGACGTTCACGATCGTGCCGGAATGCGCCGACTTCATGTACGGCAAAACGGCTTGGGCACAGCGGACCATTCCTATGTAATTTACATTCATCATTTCCGCAAATTCGGGCAAAGGCATTTGGTCGAAGTATTCGAACTTGCCGTACCCGGCATTGTTCACCAGAACATCCACCCGCCCGTACTCGGAAAACACCCGCTCAAATCCCGATCGCGTCGAAACATCGTCGCTTACATCCATTTCAAGCAGCTGATACGGCCCTTTCATCCCCGATCCGACCTGTTTCAGCTTGTCCATTGAACGCGCGGCAAGCACAACGACGGCTCCCCGCTCCGACAGCATTTGCGCCGACAGCGCGCCGATGCCGCTGGATGCGCCGGTGACGACAACGATCCGCTTGTTTAAAGACATGGTCATTCATCCCTTCAAACTAGGATGCTCCTATCTTAAGAGATCATCACTTGAATGTCCAGTTCGCCAATGCCGTCCATCAGCAGCGGTATGCACAGCGCTTTGCGCGGCAGAAATCCGCTGGCCGTTTCCGTCTTGATCACCTGCGGGGGCGTAATATCTACCGCAAAACCCTGGTTGGACAACAACGTGCTGGCATTTCCGCTGATCATATTTCCCAGCTCCGAAATCGCGCTTTGCCCCATCTCGTCCATTTCCGTAAGCACAAATCCGCCCATCATCGCCGATACGATCCGGAGAGCGACGTTTTCCTGCAAACCGAACACAACCATGCCGCTGAAATGGCCGGTCATGCCAATCTGAATCCATATGTGATCCTGTACGGGAATCACATCTTTGACGCCCATGCTCCCAGTTGAAGGAGAAATTTGAACGACCTGTTCAATGACCGAACGCGCTGATTCAAGAAAAGGATTTATCACTTCTGCTTTCAAAATTATGCGCCCCTTTTCACTAGGAGAATAACTTATTCAATACAAAAGACCCATCTTTTAGTTAATGCTAATTATACTTTATTCCTATTCATAAGTCATTAAAAATCGCAGAATTGCGTCGAATAGCACATAATAACGGAGGATGCTTCAAGTCCCAGGGCGGCCGATCATTGATTTACTTCGGGAAAATCACCTATAATTAATAAAATCAAAAGGAAGCCTCGTCAGGGATAACAAACCTACGGAAAGGAGGTATGCCTGGTGAACATCAGCCAGTTGGAAACATTGATCACCATTTCCAAAACCAAAAGCTTCCGCAAAGCCGGAGAACTGCTTAATCTGACCCAGCCCGCCGTGTCCGCACAGATCAAAAGCCTTGAGGACGAATTCCGGACCGTGCTGGTCGACCGCAATCAACCCGTCACGCTAACCGATCGGGGGCAGGTATTTCTTGAGCAGGCGGAACGGATACTGGATATTGTCGAGGAGCTCAAGCAGAAGCTGTCCGATATGGAGCACACGCCGCAGGGCCATATCGTACTCGGGACCACGACGTCGATCGCCATCCAGATCCTGCCGCGCATTTTGTCCTATTTTCAAGACCAGTTCCCCCTGATCAAAACGACCATCCAGTCCATGCCGTCCAGCCTGATTTATCAAAACGTGGAGCAAGGGCTCGTCGATATCGGGATTGGTTATTTGATCGAAAACAACCCGCAGGTGTTGTCTTCGGTGCTTTACTACGATACGTTCGAACTGGTCGTTTCGCCGCTGCACCCTCTGGCCAGCCTTCGCAATCCTTCGCTGGATTCGCTCCGGGAGGTTCCGCTCATTATGCTGTCTCCCGACACCGTCGGACGGCGGTTTATCGACGAGGTGTTCAAGAGGCACGAAATCGACCCCCATATTGTGATGGAGCTGTCCAGCAGCGAAGAAGTCAAACGGATGGTGGAGATCAATTTGGGGGCGGCGATTATTTCCAAGCAGTCGATTTTGCGGGAGTTGAAACAGGGTTCCCTAAAGATCGTCCCGATCCCCGAGCTGGAGGTCACTCATCCGGTCGGGGTCATCTATAAATCCAGCCGGTACGTCAATTCGGCGATGCAGCAGTTTCTCGGAGACTTGAAGGGCATGCCGGAAACGCATTTCATCAGTTCCGAATAACCGGCAGTCCCTAACTGAAAGGAGCCGACAGAATTATGAAGTTCGACCTTCATACGCACCATTTCCGCTGCGGACATGCCGACGGCAATATCCGGGATTATATCGAGGCGGGCATCGCCGCGGGATTGTCCGTGATTGGCATCAGCGACCATACCCCGTATTTCGGCAGTCCGGAAGACAGACCGTTTCCCCGGATCTCGATGGGCAAAAAGGAGTTCGCCGGCTACGTCGACGAAGTGCTGAAGCTGAAAAAGGAATACGAGGGCAAAATCGACGTTCTGCTCGGGATCGAATCCGATTTCTTCCCGGAACATGCCGAAGTTTATCGGAATACACTAAACCAGTATCCGTTTGATTATGTGATCGGCTCGGTGCACAGCGTCGGCGAGGTCAGCATTTTCAACAAAAACCGTTGGAAAGGCCTCAGCCCGCAGGAAAAAATCGCTACGAAAGAAGGCTACTACGATTTGATCCGGCAATCGGCGCAAAGCGGGATGTTTCAAATTCTCGGGCATATCGACGCCATGAAAGGCAACTATCCGGCATTTTCGGACATTCCCGCCACGGAGGCGATCGACGATACGCTGAAGACGATTGCGGACAGCGGGGTGGCCATCGAGATCAACACCTCGGGAAAAACTAAGCTGAGCGGCGGCTGGTACCCTTCTGACGCCATTCTCGAACGCGCGCTGCATTTTGGCGTAGATGTCACTTTCGGCTCGGATGCCCACATCCCTCAGCGCGTCGCCGACGAATGGGACGATGTCGCCCGGCGCCTTAGGGACATCGGTTTCCGCGAATGGGTGTATTTCAAAAACAAACAAAAGATATCCGTGCCGCTGTAACTTATCCGGACAAAAAAAGAGAATCCGCGCCGCATGCACCGGATTCCAAAAAGAAAATATATATTCAAAAGGGGGTCATGTAATAAGTGTACCCTCTTTCTATTAGGGTTTGATCACAGCTATATTTCAATTGTGTAACAAATATCGTTCCTTTTGTTAAAAGAACCAATTACGTTCGCCAATATACAGCAGCAAGCTTTCCTCCTGCCCCTCCCGCCCTGCGGCGGGCGGAATGTGCGCTTCGCGGCGCATACCGCATTTTTGCAGCACGCGTTCCGAAGCCGGGTTGTCGCTGCTGCAGCGGGCCTCAATTTTCGCCAGCCCCAACGTGTCAAACCCAAAGCCCAGCACAGTCTGTGCCGCCTCGGTTGCCAGCCCCCGATTCCAATAAGCCGGCGACAGCATGTAGCCGATCCGCGCTTTTTGTCCGTCCGAGCGTAAGTATTGCAGGGAACACAGGCCGATGAACCGCCCTTCCCGTTTATATTCCACCGCAAAATGAAGGTCCCGCAAACTGCGGTAAGACTCTTCGAAATAGCGGAACAAGCGCTCCGGAAACTGCAGCCTGTCCGAACGGATCGCCACATGTCTGCGTACGGCCGGAGTGGTGATGCAGTCGTATAAAGCGTCCGCGTCCCGGAGCTCCAGCTTGCGCATAACAAGCCGCTCGCTTTCCAGCACCGGAAACCGCTCCTGCAGCTTTTGCCTGATCCCGCTCAAAGTTCACCCGCCCGCTTTCGCATCGCCCCGGCCCCGTACAATACGACATAACAAAACAACGTTATGATAAATATCCACTTACAGAACGTCATCGCATGCGAAACATTCCCGGGATCGCCGAAGTAAGCCACAGTCTCCCGCACCACATACATAGGGGATCTTAACAAATCCCAGCTGTTCCAACGGATGAAACGGCCCAGATATATGCCGAAGCTGCTTAGCAGCAGCACCGCGATCGCAAACGCCCAGCCAGCGGCGCTTCCCCAGGCTTTCCGGACCAGTCCGTGAACCGAGGCGAGGGAAACGGAAGCGAGCGCCAAACCAAGCAAGGCGACAAAAAACAAGGTGAACAGATGATCCCAAAATGACATTTCGAGCCAAAACTTTCCGGTTTCCGGGATCGGATACCGGTTGAAGGGATGCAGCATATCGGTAATTAAATAGGCCGCATTCGGGTAAAAAAACAGCCAGACTAAACCGGCCGGCAGCATTAGCCCCCATCTGGCCGGCCGGGACGGAATCAGGCTGATGAAATCAAGCGCAATCGCCATCCCCAGCGGAATCCAGGCCAAAAACGTGTTCCAGATCAGGAACAGGTAGGGAGGACGCCCTCCTCCAGGCAGCTGCGTATCGATCACATATTTCATGCCGATCACGCTCGCGGCGAATAACGCGATATACAAGTACAATTTGACGGGGTATCCCAGCTCTTTAAAAGTTTGCCGCATTCACGCACCTCCAGCTCGCTTTGCTTTAACGAATAAACGATGATGACGCTCGAATTGTTACGGCGTATCACGGCTTATCGGGCGGGAGGTTGGTCCGGTAAGCGCCTATTCCATCGCTTCGTTTCTAAGCACCATATGGATGTGATCCTCCCACGCCCCGTTGATGTACAGATATTTGTAGGCCAAGCCCTCATGATAAAATCCGCATTTCTCGGCGACCCGCAAGGAAGCCGCGTTGCGCGGAATGATGTTGGCTTCGATCCGGTGCAGGTAAAGCCCCGATGCGGCAAACGCGTACAATGTCACCCGGCGGACCGCTTCGGTCATATACCCCTTCCCATGCTCCTTCCCATCTAGCCCGTAACCCAGATGACAGGATTGGAAAGCGCCCCGCACAATGTTGCTTAAGGCCACCGAACCGATGACCCGCACCGGCTCCTCCTGACGAAAAATCCACCATTTGCACAGGTCGCCGCTTGCGATTTTCTCCGACTCCTGATGAAGCAGCTCGCGCTGGTATTCCAACGTGTAGTACGCGGGCTCCTTGGTTCGCTCCCAAGGTCCGAGCACTTCCCTGTTCCGGCGCAAATAGTCCAGGACGGCTTCCGCATCCGGCGCGCCCAGCTCTTTCAAAATCAGCCTTTCGGAGTATAAAATAGATTCCATATGAACCACCTCAAGCTTATTAAGTTAAACTAATAAGGGTACGGATAATAAGTACTATGTGAAGGAGAGTTATGCACCATGCAGCCGTTTACCGCCAAAGTGATTGAAGTTATCGCCGCCATCCCGCCCGGAAAGGTGATGACGTACGGCCAGATCGCCGCTTGTGCCGGAAGCCCGCGGGCCGCGCGCCAGGTCGTGCGGATTTTGCACAGCATGAGCCGCAAGCACGGGCTTCCCTGGCACCGCGTCGTCAATGGGCAAGGGCAGATTGCGCTGCAGGACGAGGAGTCTTTCCAGGAGCAGGTGTGGAACCTGGAAGCGGAGGACGTTGAGATACTGCCGCACGGCCGGATCGATTTAATCCGGTATCAATATCACCCGGATCAAGCGGCTATTTAAGCCCATTCTCCTCCAGCAGCGAGCGAATTTCCCGGTTGATCGCTTTTAAGTCCGGACCGGAAGCCGGCTTTTCGGCCAGCGCGTATTTCGCTTTCAGCTTCAGCACGTTGTACACGCGATCGTCCAGCTCTTCGGCGGAAATTTTTCCCGAAGCCACGGCTTCGCGAATCGCTTGAATTACCGCCTGCTCTTGATCGTAGTTATGTCCAACGAGCACGATATTGCCGCCGGCCAGCAGGAACTGCACCGCCGCTTCGCCGATGTCGTAGTTTTTGACGATCGCGCCCATGGTCATATCGTCGGAAATAATCGTCCCTTTGAACTGGAGCTCCTCCCGCAGCAAGCCGTGAATGACCGGTTCGGAGAAAGATGCCGGATGGTCAGGGTCCAGCTTCGGCAGCAGCAGATGGGCGATCATGACGACGTCGGCGTCTTCCTTGATCGCGCGCGCGAACGGAACCAGCTCCAGCTTACGCAGCCGGTCCAGGTCATGCTCCACCACCGGCAGGCCCAGGTGGGAATCAACCGCCGTATCGCCGTGGCCGGGAAAATGCTTCACGACCGGGATGACGCCTTGCTCCCGGATCCCGTTCATGACGGCAATGCCCATTTTGCTGACGATTTCCGGCTCCACGCCAAACGCGCGGTCCCCGATGACCGGGTTGTCGGGATTGCTGTTGACGTCGAGCACCGGCGCAAAATCGAGGTTCAGGCCGAATCCGGACAACTCTTTGCCGATGACTCCGCCGATTCGTCCGGCCAGTTCCTCGCTGCCAATATCGCCGATCGCGCGCATCGCCGGCAGCTTAGCGAACTCTCCGGGCATCCGGCTGACGCGCCCGCCCTCTTCATCGACGCTCAGAAAAAGCGGGACGGGCTGGTCCCGGTTCGCTGCCTTGAGCGCGTTAAACAACGCAAGCGCCTGCTTTTTATCCTGGATATTGTCCTTGTAAAAAATAAACCCGCCGACATGTTCCTTTTCGATCAAATCGCGGACGTTTTGATTGATCTCGGTGCCCTCCATGCCGACAAGCACCAGCTGACCGATTTTTTCGTCGGTGCTTAGTTTGCCGAGCTGTTCAAGGACGGGATCAGCGGGTGCCTGCTCGGATTCGCCGGTGCCGGGAGCATTCCCCGCCCCGCCCGATCCATCCGCCGGCGGCTGCACGTTCGTCCCGCCGCTGCCGGCGGAGGATGAACCGTTCGCACCGCCCCCAGTGCCCGGCGCTGAACCGCCGCCCGGCGTCCCTGTCCGGCCGCCGCACCCGCTAACGATCAGAACAAGCAGCAAAATCACAATCATGCCCCGGTAACTAGTCATTTTTCCTGCCTCCACTTGGTCTCGGCGATCGCCGGTACAAAATTTTTCATCCGGGTGATCAGCTCGCCCGGGTCATCAGCCATATTGATCAGCGACAGGTGGCCTTCATCGACAAATCCGGCATCGATGCAGGATTTCACCAGCCCAAGCAGCGGATCGTAATAACCGGCCGCGCTCAGCACGCCAATCGGCTTCCGGTGAATTCCGATCTGCAGCCAGCACAGCGCCTCAAACAACTCTTCCAGCGTGCCAAAGCCGCCCGGCAGAGCGATAAATCCATCCGCCAGCTCGCTCATCTTCGCTTTGCGGGCGTGCATATCCTTGACTTCAATGAACTCCGTCAAGCCAGGGTGGGCCGCTTCCCCGTGAAGCAAGCCGGTAGGCATCACGCCCACGACTTCGCCGCCGCCGGCCAGCGCGGCATCGGCCACGGCGCCCATCAGCCCGTGCTTGGATCCTCCATATACGAGGCGGAAGTTGTGCTCGGCCAAATAGCGCCCAAGCTGCTCGGCCGCGCCGCGATATCGTTCATCCTTGCCGAACCTCGATCCGGCATATACGCATATCGTTTTCATCCTCTTCCCCCTCTTATTCCATTATGGCCCGCCGGCCGCTCCGGCACCGCTTCGGTTTCGCCCGCGACATTCCAGCGGTGCCTGTATTTCTCAAGCTTGGGATGCGGGGCGGCAGGGTTATCCGACAACAATAACCTCAGCTTGACAATCCATTCCTCAAATGAAGAAAACCCCGCAAACCGGTTCGCCATGTCCGGCGTCATGTACAAAAAATAAGGGGACGGATATTTTTCCGTCAAATACCGCAACGCGGCATCCGCCGGCGTATATTTCTTCCGCTTCCCCTCCCAGCCTTCCACCAGCACCTCTACATCCGCGGCGCCGCGCTCCCGCTTCCACGCATGCAGCCGATCCTCTCTTTGGTAAAACGGGCCGGCCTGCTCGTTCGCTATCCTCTTCACGGTGAGTTCATGCAGCGGGTACAGCACAAGCTTGGCAAACGCCCGGCGGGCCGCCTCCTTGGCCGCAAAATCCAGTTCTTTATCCGAAATGTGCCTAAAAGAGTCGTAAAAAATGACCGTGCCTTTCCGGCTGGGGACCGGAGGCTCATATCCAAAGGGCACCTGAATGTTTTGTCTCAAACGTTGTTCCTCCTTGGGGCAGCGCCAAAATTGGGATATAAGGATAGAATGCCCTTTTTCCAAAGAAAAAGCAGTTACACGATGCCTCGGTTGATAAAGTTGGCAGAAACAGGCGCCCGCCCCAACTCGCGTGACCACACCGACAGTTGGCCGATATGGTGAATTTCGTGAGCGATGGTGTGCCGGAGGATTTCTCCGGCGGTGAAATGGCGGGTTCCATCGGTGACCGGGAGCCCCTCCATATCGTCCGTCCACGTACCGAGAAAGTCCGCCACTTCCTTATGAAACTCGGCCGACAACGCTTTTACTTTTTCCAAAGTATTATACTGCTCAAACGGCTCCTGAAAATCCGGCTTGCCCTGAATGACGCGAATCCAGCTCCACTCCACGTCAGCGATATGAAACAGCGTTTCCAGGATGCTTCCTACACCGCCAACCCGCTTCCGCAGCAGCTCCTCCTCGGGCAGATTTTCGCACCAGCCAAACCATTCGTCCCTGACTTGCCAGTTGTATTGGAACATTTTCAGCATACATTCGTCTCCTTTCCCTAACCAGCTTCTTCTGAAGTCGCAGTACCCTGATTCTACCATAAGTCCCGGGCAAAATAATCCCGCGGAACGTAAAAAGCCCTTTGGCGTGGCCAAAGGACTTTTCACATCTGCATTACTGCCGCGAAGCAAAAGCTTCCGCCGCGGCGTGCAAATAGTACGCCAGCCCGGTCTGCTGGGTCTCCAGCATATTCCGGTGGAACTCGTCGCTTAGGAAAAACTTGGTCCGACCCGCAAAATCGGCCGCCGTCAGCGTATGCCCGTGCTGATTTAAAAAAACCAGATGCCCTACGATCAGACTTTGAATCGAATCGTCCAGAGCGCCTCCTTCCATTCTTCCTCGTTCGCCCCTATTTCGCTCTAAACCCGTTCATCCAGGCCGATTTGAGGTAAATAAGATCATCTGTGTCCGTTTACATTGTTTAAACCTCCGTTTTTCCGCAGATAACGGCTCTGGTGTCCCTTAGCCCCAGACTCCTCTTCTCCTCGGTGGGAGGCAGATCACCACTCACTGTCCGGAGACTTTGCACGATTATCCCGTTTGATCAGGGTAGCAAAGAAACAGACGAGCTCGGGAGAAGAAAATATTTGGTGGAGAAGCAGATCGGTTCGAGATAATTTAGACGGACTTAGGAGAAGGAATCAGGTTTAGGGGAGATGAAACAGACCGAACAAGAGATTAAGATAGGAGACCACGAATCAAAAATTCACGAACTCGCGTTCGTTTTATCCCATTATATCAAACGTATGTTCCCTTATCAAGCCGAAAATCTCACCTGAACCGTCTCATTTTTTCCTCATCTTTTTTACTTCTCTCTTTTTTGGAACCCTTGCTAGCCCCCATTCCCTGCTCCCTGAACGAGAGGGATAATCGTGCAAAGGCAAGCAGCAGGCAGGGACACCAAGGCAGGGACACCAAGACACGAACCTGACACGAACCCTTTGGGCAGCCCCCTCACCTAGCGTCGATTTGTGACACTGCTCGAGGGAGGCTACGGTGCAAAATGTTAGGTTTGAGTTATAACCCTTCGCGCGAAAAGAGCGAAATAAACGGCGGAACAGGCGAAGTCACTCCCCCGCATGTTCCAACTGCCGCAACGTTTTTAAAATGATATCTATGTATTTATGGTGTGCCTCATGGTGCAAGACGCGGAAATACAAACTTCGCAGAAAGCATTTAACATTGGTACCAAGGACGTGGTCGTCGGGGAATCGGCCCGGTTTGGGAGCCGTCCCGAAACGCTTGATCCATCCGGCTACCTCTTCATCCGTAAGTATGCTTCTGTCCAAGACAGTAACGACGGCGGAAACCGTTCGCTCATCTTCTTCGTTGATAAAGGTGTACTGATGATTGCATATTTTCGCTTGAAGCGTATTTAAAATTTCCATAAGCGCAGGCCGCTGCATATGTTCCGACCGGGCGAGGTCTTCAAAGGCATCGGCGGCATGCGCCATGGCATGGGCCCAGCCCGTGTCCCCCGTGTATCCCCGGAGATCGTTTTCCATCAGCAGATACGCCACCAATTCGTTTTTGATCATTTCCGTATCGCCGCCGCTCAAAAAAGGCTCTTGCCTGTCCGCAAACAGGATTAACGGAATCAGAAGCACGGAGAACGAACGCGTAAATACGGACTCGGTGCCTTTCTCCCCGATTTTGCAGAAAAGGTGATGCTTGTCAAGGCAGATGTGGAGCAATTGGAGAAGTTGGTCATGGGTGTACATCCCTTGCGTGACCCAATGCTGGAGGGTCATATAGATCAATTCATCGCGCAAAAAAGGATCGGGGGCCCCGATATGATCCATCATCGACAAAGTGAATTCAAAGACCGGGGTAGAGGGGGGCGCCTGATAGTTATTTTCCCGGATTTCTATTAACCGTACTTTTAACTCAAAGGTATCTTCCATATTCGCACCTCATATTTAGGATGAAAAAAAGAGAAGCCCTAAGGACTTCTCCTCTTTAGCCGGTTATTCCTGCCCGATCGGCTGATCCGTGTGCCCCTGAAGTTTCACCAGTCTCATCAGCACGGCGGCCGCCTCGGCTTTGGTGACCGGCTGCTGCGGCAGGAATTTGCCGTTTTGCGGCTGCAGCAGTCCCAGTTTAAGCGTTACGGCCACCGCCCCCGGATGGGTGAGCGCTTTGGCGTCGGCCAACTTGTTGACCTTTTCGTCCTGATCCAAAAACTCCGCCAGCTTATCATAGTTTACGACCGCTGCCAGCATCACCGCCAATGGCTCGCGGGTGAGCGTTTCATCCATATTCAGCGCGCCTTCCGTACGGATTCAACCCCGGCTTAAACGCAGCCCCTTGCGGCAGCATGATTGAAATCGCTATCAAAGCAATAAGAAGCATTTTGGCCGGCGATTTTTTAGCTGCTTCCGGCTTTGGGCGATCGGAACTTTCGCCTTTACGACTATACTTCAACCTGTTTCATCCTCCCTTTTCCCATTTCTTCTTAATTGTATCGGCTATTAGGCAATTTTTCCAGGATGGATGTACAAAAAAACAGCCCATCCCCTCCATGAAGCGAGGCGGGACGAGCTGTTTCACATTTACGGTTTATCCACGGCAAGCGAAGCCGGCTTGGTCAAAAGCCGTTCCACCCCGGCCACGGCCTCCTCAACCGAAGCGGCACGGACGACCGCAAACTCCGCTCCGGTGTACTGATCTTCGGTATGCGCATAACGCGGGTCGTAATAATACGCCAGCAGCAATTCCACCGCCCGGTCGTACTTCCCGGAGGTTAGACACGACTCGATCTCCGCGGCGACCGGGGTGTGAATTTTCGATTTGATTTTGCGGAAAGATTCCAGACATGCCTCCGGGTGCTTCCACGGCTCATAATCCTCCAAAATAATCTTGACGCGCGCCTCCATCGGCAGCTCCAGGCGAATATGGCGTCCCTGCTCTTTTTTGGCGGCGAGGAACTCCGGCATGACCACTTTGCCGATCCGCTTGCTTTCCGCCTCCATCAATACATACGGTTCCTCCTGGTATCGCAGCAGCTCATCGAGCAGCAAGGAGTCGAACATTTTCTGGTTGCGGGATTTCAGGCCGATTTGTCCAAAAGCCGAGCCGCGATGCCCGGCCAACTCCTCCAGATCGATCACCGGGTATCCTTTCTCCTTCAGCGTGCGAAGCAGCAGCGTTTTTCCGCTGCCCGTATTCCCATGAATCACCACCATTTGCGGGATGAGTGACATATTTTCGAGCGTGCTGACGACCCACTGCCGGTAAGCCCGGTATCCTCCCGCGAGCCGGTAAGCATGGATGTCCATCAGGGACAGCAGCGTAGCCGTCGTTTTGCTGCGCATGCCGCCGCGCCAGCAAAAAACGGCTTTCCGCCCGGGAATTTCGGCGAATTGCCGGATAAACCTCGGCAGCTTGGCCGAGACGATCTCCAAGCCCCGCTGCTTGGCGGCCTCCACGCTGGCTTGTTTGTATAACGTCCCGATTTCGGCGCGTTCCCGGTCATCGAACAACGGGATGTTGACGCTGCCCGGAATCGTGGATTGCGCAAATTCCGAAGGCGAGCGAACGTCGATAAGCGAGAGCCCTTTCTGCCGCTGCTCTACCCATTCCTCCAGGCTCAAATCCTGAAACATGTTCAAAAACTCCTTCTTGATGTTAATCCCACCGCTTCATTAGACTTCGACAACGATCCGCCCGGCGGGCCCGTCCGTCACTTCGCCGATCAGGCTGGCTTCTACGCCCGCATCCACCAGAGCCGGAAGCAGCTTGTCCGCCTGCGCCGAGCTTACCGAAATGAGCAATCCCCCGGAGGTCACCGCATCGCACAAAATATAGCGGTCGGTCTGATCCAGCGCTTCCGGGAACGAAATGTCGGCTTCCACGTGAGCGTAATTGTTTTTCGTGCCGCCCGGAATGAAACCTTGCTCCGCCAGCTCTCTGACGCGCGGAAGCACGGGTACCGCACTTTTGCGGATCGTGATGCCTGCGCCGCTGCCTTTGGCCATCTCCAGGGCGTGTCCCATCAATCCAAAGCCGGTGACATCGGTGCAAGCGTGGACCTCGTATGGCTCCATGACCTCGGCCGCAGTTTTGTTCAGCGTCGTCATCACGGACGTCACCCGTTCCGTCTCCTCTTTGCTGAGCTGGTCCTTTTTGATCGAAGTCGTCATGATGCCAACGCCGATCGGCTTCGTCAGGATCAGCTTGTCCCCGGGTTTCGCGCCGGCATTCGTTCTGACCTTGTCCGGATGCACCAGCCCGGTGACGGCCAAGCCGAATTTGGGCTCTTTATCGTCGATGGAGTGGCCCCCAACCAAGGTAGCTCCCGCTTCTCTAACCTTGTCGGCCGCGCCGCGCAAAATGTCGGCCAAAATGCTTTTGTCCAGCGTGGAAATCGGAAAAGCTACTATATTAAGCACGGTAAGCGGTTTGCCGCCCATCGCGTAAATGTCGCTGATCGCGTTTGCCGCCGCCACCTGCCCGAACGAATACGGGTCGTCCACGATCGGCGTGAAAAAATCGACGGTCTGCACCAGTGCCAAATCATCCGACAACCGGTAGACACCGGCATCATCGCTTGTGTCCAGGCCAACGAGCAGATCGGGATTCGGCTCCGCAGGCGGCAGATTGCGGATGACCTGCATCAAATCGGCGGGACCGATTTTGCAGCCGCAGCCGCCTTTGCTGGATAAAGATGTTAATTTAACGGAATCCGTTGTTGACATGAATCCTCACGTTCCTTCCCTAACGAGATGGTTTGAAAACCGTTTACTCCTTTATAAATCGTACTCCAGTTGCCGGGAAAAAGGCAACTGATCTTCTCGCCTTCTCGATCTTGGCACGCATCTTGGCCTTGTAACATTGTGTTATACTATTGCTTGTGCAAAATTTATAGATACGCGGAGGGAATCATGACTTCTTCAAACAGCGAAAACTTCCATTCGGCGCGTTCTTTCAACCGGAAGACCGTGTTTTTCGTGATTCTGTTTCTCATCATAGCCATCGCCGGCTTAAGTTATGTCAAGTGGTGGCCCTATTATGAAAAAGCGCTCAAAAGCGCAGCCAGCCACTCGATCGGTTCTTCGATTTTGGGCTCGGACACGGCGGCGGCCCCGTCGTGGGGCGCGGCGGTAGACTATGCGATCGTCTACTTCAAGTCGGTGTGGAAGGCGGCGGTGCTTGGCATCCTGCTCGGCTCGCTCGTGCAAGTGCTGCTTCCGGCCCAGTGGCTGTATAAGGTGCTGGGCAGCAGCCGCTTCAAAAGCACCTTCCTCGGCGGCGTCGCTTCCCTTCCGGGGATGATGTGCACCTGCTGCGCCGCTCCGATCGCCGCCGGCCTGCGCAAAAGAAACGTGTCGGTCGGGGCGAGCCTCGCTTTTTGGATCGGCAATCCGGTGTTGAATCTGGCCACGCTCATTTTTATGACGTTCGTGCTGTCGTGGGAATTCACCTTGCTTCGGCTCGTGTTCGGGATCCTGATGACGTTCGGGGTCAGCTATTTGGCGAACCGGTTCGCCAAAGGCAAGGAGGTTCCCGCTCCGGCCGCAATCGAAGCCGCCGAAAGCAAGGACAAAACGCCGTTTGTGGTGCGTTGGCTGAAAAGCCTGGGCCTGATGATCCTGAACGTCGTGCCGGCCTATTTGCTGTCCGTGCTTGTGCTTGGCGCTTTCCAAAACACGATGTTCCCGGTGGCACTGGGCGGCGGTTTCCTTGCGATCCTCGTGTTCGCCTTCGTTGGCACCCTGTTCGTCATTCCGACGGCGGCCGAAATTCCGATCATTCAATCATTTACCGCGCTTGGCCTTGGCGCCGGACCTGCGGCCGCTCTGCTGCTGACGCTGCCGGCCGTCAGCCTGCCGTCCATGCTGATGGTGTCGCGCTCGTTCCCGCGCAAAGTGCTGCTGTTTGTGTTTGTGTCGGTCGTTGCGATCGGCATCGCTGCCGGGATCGTGGGGGCTTGGGTGCTGTAACGACATAAGGGATAGGCCCATTAGGTTCGGCATGTCCCCCTGTAAAATAACGGTAATTCATGGCCTTATTCGCCGATACCCGCTTGAAATTTATAAATAGAGGTAAATTGTGGCGCTATTTTTCCAGGAGCGAACGAAATCGAACGATTTCATTCTTTCCTTGCGGAAATAGCGCCTTTTTATTCCTCTATTAGCCCGCTAATCTTCAATGCGACGGAAATAACGCCCTTTTTTACCGCTATTGTTCGGGTCGACGACCGCGATCTTGCGAGCGATAGGTTTGGGAGTGCGTGACATCACCGTTTTTTCCAGCCGGGTGTGCTATACTCACCAAGCAAAACAAAGAACAAAGGGTGATTGTTACGTTAGTCATTAAACGCGACGGGTCCGAGGTGGCCTTCAACCAGCAAAAAATTATCGACGCGATTTGCGCCGCCATGAACAGCACGGAGAAGAAAGTCGACATGAATGTGGCGCAAAAGGTAGCCGACAAAGTGACCGCCAGAATCTCCAAGCTGGATAAGGTGGATATCGAACATATTCAGGACGAGGTACAATCCGCGCTGATGAACAGCCGCAGAAAGGACGCGGCTGAAGCGTATATCGGTTACCGTGAAATCCGCACGCTGAAAAGACGCGAGCGCAGCAGCCTGGACAAAAAGGTGCTGGGATTGCTGGAACTGACGAACGAGGAAGTGCTCAAGGAAAATTCCAACAAGGATGGAGCGACCATTCCGACGCAGCGGGACCTGCTGGCCGGCATTATGGCCAAGGATTTCGCCCAGACCTACATGATTCCCAAACGGGTGGTGGAAGCCCATAACAGCGGAAGCCTGCATTTTCACGACCAGGATTACAGCCCGTATTTCCCGATCTACAACTGCATGCTGATCGATCTCAAAGGCATGCTGGAGAACGGCTTTAAGCTGGGCAACGCGCAGATCGAAACGCCGCGCTCCATCACGACCGCGACAGCGATCACGGCGCAGATCATCGCCCAGGTGGCCAGCCATATTTACGGCGGGAACACGATTAACGAAATCGATAAAATTTTAGCGCCTTATGTGGCGAAATCTTTTGTCAAACACTATAAGAACGGCCTGGAATGGTTGTATGAACTGGATAGCGCGGCGACCGCCGGGCTTGATATTTCCTATGAAAATACGAAATTGCACGAACGTTATCCAAAATGCTTCGACTACGCCAAAAAGCTGACGGAAAAGGAAACTTTCGACGCGTTCCAATCACTGGAGTATGAAATCAACACGCTCGTGAGCGCCAACGGCCAGACGCCGTTCAGCACGTTCGGGTTCGGGCGGGGCTTAAGCTGGGAGGAACGGCAGATCCAAATTGCCATTTTGCGGAATCGCATCCGCGGTCTTGGCAAGGACGGCAAAACGCCGGTGTTCCCCAAGCTGATTTTCGCCCTGGAAGAAGGGGTGAATTTGCGGCCGGGCGATCCGAATTACGACATCAAGCAGCTCGCGCTCAAATGCAGCACGCTGCGCATGTATCCCGACATCATTTCAGTGCCGAAAGTCAAAGCGATTACCGGGTCGTTCAAATTCCCGATGGGTTGCCGCTCCTTCCTCGGCGCTTACGAAGAGAACGGGCGGGAGCTGCACGACGGGCGTTTCAACATGGGCGTGGTGACCGCCAATCTGCCGCGGCTGGCGATTCAGGCAAAGGGATCGGAGCAGACCTTCTACAAGCTGTTGGACGAGCTGCTGGAGGTTTGCAAGGAAGGCCTGATGTACCGCATCGAACGCTTGCGGGGCGTCAAAGCCAAGGTCGCGCCCATTTTGTACATGGAAGGAGCGGCAGGCAGCCGGCTCCAGCCCGAAGACACGATCGATCACCTGCTGCAAAACGGCCGGGCCAGCATCTCGCTGGGGTACATAGGCATTCATGAGACGATCTTGGCGCTGCATGGCAAACATATCTTCGACGCCGACGCACTAAGGCAAAAAGGCCTCGACATTGTGCGGTATTTGAGTGAAAAGGCTGCGGAATGGAAAAATGAAACCGGGTACGGCTTCAGCCTCTACTCCACGCCGGCGGAGTCGCTGTGCTATCGCTTCTGCAAGCTGGACGAGCAGCGTTTCGGAAGCCTCGAAGGAATTACGGACAAAGGCTACTACACCAACTCGTTCCATCTGGACGTGGCCAAAAAGGTGACGCCGTTCGAAAAAATCGAATTCGAAAAACAGTACCCCGTTTACGCCAACGGCGGCTTCATCACTTACTGCGAATTCGACTCGCTGGTGCAGAATCCCGAGGCGCTGGAAGCGGTGTGGGACTACGCTTACGAGCGGGTGCCTTACTTCGGGACGAACACCCCGACGGACAAATGCCTGGAATGCGGATTCGAAGGGGAATTTGAAGCGACCAGCACGGGATTTGAGTGCCCGAATTGCGGAAACCGCAATCCCAAAACCTCCTCGGTCATCCGGCGCTGCTGCGGTTATCTGTCCGAGCCGAGCCAGCGGCCGTTCAATGCGGGGAAACAGCAGGAAGTGCTCGCCCGCGTCAAACATATGTGACGCCTATGAACATCGCCGATTACAAAAAATTCGACGTGCTGAACGGAAGAGGGCTGCGCAACTCGCTGTTCACCTCCGGCTGCACTCATCATTGCCAAGGCTGCTTTAACGCGGCTACCTGGAATTTCGCCTACGGTTTCCCCTATACGCAGGAATTCGAGGATCAGGTCATCGCCGATTTACAAGTGGAGGACATCCGTCTGGCGGGCCTGTCCATCCTCGGCGGCGAGCCGTTTCAAAACGTGGACGGGCTGCTCGGTTTGGTCCAGCGGGTTCGGGCGGAATGCCCGGGCAAGGACATCTGGATCTGGTCGGGCTATACGTTCGAGGAGATCCTTGCCGACGCTTCCCGCATGGAGTTGCTCGCCCATTGCGATGTGTTGATCGACGGCCGGTTTATTTTGGAACAGCGTAATCTCAAACTGAAGTGGAGGGGCTCGGAAAACCAGCGGGTGCTCGATGTCCGGGAGAGCTTGCGGGAGCGCACCGCCGTTTGGCTAAAGTCGGAGCAACGCGGTTTGTAAAGCGGGGGAAAACAGGCAAAAACCAGGCTGCCTGCCTGGTCTGAGCGGTCTGAGAAACTCCAGCGAAACACATAAGGACAAAAAAGGGCGTTATTCCGGTGATATCCGTCCACTTGCGAGAAATAGCGGCATTTTATGTCGCTATTTTCTTTGGGTCGCAAGGAAATGCCCGCGTACTGGACATTTATAGGATAATAAGTACATAAAATGGCGCTAATGGGGAAGAACATGCCGGGCCCCGAGTAATAAGCACATAAAGTTCCGCTATTTTGAAGGCCGGCGGCCAGTCAGCCGGTCCAGCAGCAGTTGGTCTCCAAGCGCCGACTTCAAAGATACGGGCTTTGGCGGACTATTCTTTTCCGTTTCGGCTGATCAGACCGCGTAAATGCTTCATGACCGCATGGATTTCGGCATCAGTTAGCAAATAATAAGTGCTCACGGTCCAGGTTTCCTTGTTCTTGAGGTGAAAAATCAATTCCGGGAACTGAGGGAGCAACCACTTGCGGATCGAGGGACCGTTGTAGCTGATGCTCGAAATCTCCGGCCAAGCGACGGTGCGTGTTCCATCTGAAATGGCGCGCTGATCATAGGTGAGCAGGCACGGGTTGGACCGCAGAGCTCTGGGGAAGCACACAACGAAATAGCCCCCGAAAAACGGCAGCCCGATTATGGCCGAGGTGATGCAGAAAAACAGGCGGACCGGGCTAACGTCCATAAACAAAGCGGCGTACAGCAAAAACAGACAGGTGAGGACAAAAAGCAAGCTGCCCAGCGTTTTGCCCCATGCCACTGTTTTCCGGTAAGATATCGTCTTCATTTGTCCAACGCCTTCCAAAGTCTTCGGGATTCTCCATTCTGTCTAAAGATCCAGCCTCGTTCTCAACGACGCAATATGAGCCAAATGATGATTGCCGTGCCAGGCATAAGTGCCCAGATTGTAGGCGAGCGTGGTCGTTTGTCCCGATGCCGGGTGGTGGAACTGCCGCGCGTAATCCGCTTCGCTCAGCGATTTCAGCAATATCACCCATCTTTGGTGCAGTGCCTCAAGCAAGGCCAGTGAAACCTGAATATCCGCCCGGGAATCCGGCAGCTCGGACCAGCGGTCTTCAAAATAAGGCCGGATCGTCGGGTTGTCTTCCGTTAACGCCAGCTTAAACCGCGTATAAGCGTTGATATGACTGTCGGCTACATGGTGCACGACCTGACGGAGCGTCCAGCCTCCCTCCCGGTAGGGCAGGTTCAATTGATCTTCGCTTAATCCCGCAACCGCCTGCCTCATTCTTGCGGGCAGCGTCTCGATTTCCCGGATCCATTGCTCCCGCTGGGCGGCGGTAATTTCACCCGTAAATTCAAATTTGCCGATCGGATATCTATAGTCCATTTCTCATTTCGCCTCCTTTATTAATGATTTCATGTATACCCCAATTTGCTGCCGTTGTCGAGATACCAAGTTCCCACATCATCGCCTCCTCATATTCCTTGATGTGGCCGATCTTCCATTTTCGGAGGAACTATATTAACCACACGACTATTCTAACAGTTGCCACAACCACTATTTGTTCCAAAAACGTTGATTTCAAATTGTAACGGTTGCCATGGCGCTTATTTCACTAAACCCAGCCAATTTTGCTTAGTTTCAGGCAAATAACGGCGCTCACAACCGTTAGATTTTAGAAGAGGCCTTTTTTCGTAAAATAGCAGCTGCTACAACCGTTAGAGCTCCGGCGGACGATAGTTTCGATTCGAATGGTAGCGTGTGCTCTACTTCTTTTTGCGATTCAAGCCTGCACCCGGTCGTTGCGCTTATTCGGCTGCGAATAGACGAGGAACTCGAGCGGGTGCTCTGATTTGTTGAACACCTGATGTGGAGTTCCCGGCCGGACCTCGATCCCTTCATGGGCTTGAAGAAGATGTTCCGTTCCGTCGACTTCAATGTGCATGTATCCGGATAATACGAAGAAAAACTGGCTTGCTTTAATATGAAAATGCCTGGTTTCACGGGTGTGCGGGGGCATTTTTTCGTGAATGACGCTCATTTCTTCCCGGTCCACCAGCCTCCATCCGTCACAGCGTTCACCCCAAATGTAGTGCTCCGCGTTGCTTTTGCTAATCATGCATACCGCCCTTTCCTATACAAGTTGAACTAATCTTATGTGATAGGGCAGCCGTATATACAAATTCGGCCAACCTCCGGTCTTCCCAATCGTACAACTCCAGCAAAGCAGCATAAGGGTCCCCGGGCAATCCAAGCCAATCGGCAAATGCCGGCTCCGTTTTCATGCCCTGCTGCCTTCTCTGCCGAATTTCCCGTGAGGCCTGCGCTCCGGCCAATTCCAAAATGCGATGCTCAATCACCATATGTTTGTAAGCATTTTGCCCGGTGACCGGCACGGACTGGGCAAAAATTTCAAACGGGAATCCGCCGGCCGCAAAATTCGCTACCGTCCGCATCACTCCGTTGACGATTTTCGGCTTGCACCGGAAATCCTCGTACCCGCCAAACAGTAACTCTGCGTCTCTCTGAAACTTTTCGTGGTCGTAAACCTCGCATATGATGTCCAGATCGCTGGCCGGCAGGTCGATGCCGAGCGGAATTGTTCCGGCCAATACGGGTTGGTAGGGAGCGAGCAAATCCATGATTTTTATGTCCATCATCGTTTTGTAAGCCTTTTGCTGCCTCGGGTTCCCTTCCCGCAAATATTCTATCGTTGAAAAATCGCGCATCGGCAACCACCCTCACTCAAAACTAGAATCACGGAACGCTTTATACCATTTCAGTATATCACTCCATGCCTACTCTATCTTTTCAGAAATATACCTACAATGATATAGTTATTTTAGCCTGCGAATGGTAGAATCTTCTTAAATTTCTACTATATTCACATATAGGAAGGGAGGTTCATTGAGTTATACCCGGGAATTCCATCGGCTTCATGTATGTGTGATAACCGGCAACAGCTCGCGTGTAACCAATTTTCGTTTTTGGGAGGAGATAGAGTTGATAAGCAGAATTCGTTTTCGCACATGGCTCATCTATTTGCTTGCCCTGGGGCTGACCGCCACCGGAGCTTTCCCCGGTACAACCACAGCTTCCGGCTCGGAGCCTTCGCCATTAATCAGTCAGGTTTTAAACTCCGAAACCGAACCAGCTTCGGAACCGGTCATATCGCCGCAAATCGATACGTCATCCAAGGAACCGGTCAGAATTATCGTACAGCTCGATGGCCAACCTGCCGCGGCCGGAAAATTTGCGGCCAAAGCCGGCATGCGCTCCTTGGCTGCAGTAACGACGGAAGCTACGGTCAATAATGAACAGCAGAAATTTTTACATACCGCGGCCGGACAAGGCCTGGATCTGGACGTGAATTATCAGTACGACACCGTGCTCAACGGTTTTGAAATTACGATTCCGGCCAATCAAATCCCAAAGCTGGCGGACGTCCCCGGTGTCAAGTCGATCCATGAGAACAGCATATGGTATCCGGTTCCGCTGGAGACTGCTTCGATGGATGAAAGCGCTCCTTTTGAAATCAATCCGATCAAGCAAATCGGAGCCGACCTCGCCTGGGAAAAAGGGCTCACGGGCAAAGGCCTGAAGGTCGGGGTGATCGACACCGGCGTCGATTACAAGCATCCCGATCTCGCAGGGGCTTACAAGGGCGGTTATGACTCTTTTTATAATGACGACGATCCATATGAAGAACCGCCGATCGCCCAAGAAGACGATCCGCTCGGCACTGGGTACGAAGGAACGTCGCACGGCACCCATGTGGCGGGAACGATCGTCGGCCGGGCCGCCAATACGGAAAGCGACATCGTGCAAAAAGGCATTGCTTACGAGGCTGAGCTATACGCCTATAAGGTGCTGGGCAGAAATCAGGAAAACCCTGCCCAAACCAATGGTTCCTCCGCACAGGTGATCGACGGCATTGAACGGGCGGTCAAGGACGGGATGGACGTGATCAACCTGTCGTTAGGCTCCGATTCCGAAAAAGACGTCAATTCGCCGGATGCCGTCGCCATCAACAACGCCGTATTGTCCGGCGTCGTGGCGGTCGTCGCCAATGGCAACGCGGGTCCGGGGAATTACAGCATGGGCTCGCCGGCTACGGCTCAGCTGGCGATTGCGGTCGGCGGCGTAGACACCGACAGCCTGCATTATTCGGGCAGCCTGGATTCCAAATTTGCCAATTCGTCCGATTTATCGGACGCCACTTCCTCTTCGGCAACCTCGGCAACTTATGCCACCTATGATTTTAACGTCATGGCATGGGAGACGTTGCAGGATGATTTTCGCAACATTTTGGGTACGAAGCCGCTGGAGGTCGTCTATGCCAACCTTGGCAGCGATGAAGACTACGCGGGATTGGATGTCAAAGGCAAAGTGGTGTTGGTTTCCCGCGGGGCCCAGCCTTTTGCCTACAAAATCGCCAATGCCAAGGAGCGCGGAGCGGTCGCTATCGCCATTTTTAACGGTACGGCTGACGCCAGCGGCAAAAACGCCGAGTTAAGCGACGCGATTCCGGATGAGTATGACGGATACATTAACCTGCCTCAAGGCGATTCCTTTGACTATATTCCGACCCTTGACCTCAGGAGACAGGACGGGCTCGCCTTGGCCCGGGCCTTGACGGAAAATGACGGGCTCGCCTTGAACTTTACCTTCCCCGAAGAGTATCCGTCGGAAATCGTTCCGGGCGACTCGTTGTACGCTTACAGCTCCTGGGGGCCAAACGCCGACAAAGACCTGAGCATCAAACCGGATATCGTCGCCCCTGCCGTCAACATTAGGTCCAGTTATCCGGCATACGGCAACCTCGTGAAGGGTGCCTCGTACGATCGGGCTTATATGCGCAGCAGCGGCACCAGCATGGCGGCTCCGCATGTGGCCGGTTTGGCGCTGCTGCTCCTGCAGCAGCATCCGGATTGGACGCCTTTTGACGTTCGCGCGGCATTGGCTAACACCGCTGATGTGTTGGACAATGGAGATGGCGGTTTATATAAGGTATACCAGCAAGGAGCCGGGCGCGCCAACGTGGCAAACGCGGTCGAAACGCCCGCTTTGCTGCAAGCCGTTGAGCCGATCACGATCCTTGATCCGAATTACAACCGCAAAAACGTCATTAACTATAACTCATCCGCGAGCCTCGGCGTCGTTGCTCCCGGCTCGAGCCAAACCGATGTCCTGCAGTTGAAAAATACGTCGGACCAAGAAGTCAGTTATGAGGCATCCGTGGTGTGGCACGGCGGTCATCTTGGCGTGGAGGCCGAGCTTGACCTAACTGCGTTGACCGCCGCCGCCGGAGAAACCGCTACGTTCCAGTTGACCTTAACGGTGGCTCCCGATGCCGCAAGCGGATTTTATGAAGGACAGGTCAACCTGACAAACCCTGGCTTGCCGGAACTGCATCTGCCGTTTGTGGTTTACGTTGATAAGCAGCCGCCGGCGAATGGATTCGGTATTCAGGAAGCCAAGGTTACGAACTCCATCGTTTACCCGAACCGCAGCACGCAAAAGTCGACCGATTTGAGCTTTAAAGTGACGGCGACTGACACGAATTTTTTACAAATTCGGGTGTACAATGTGAATGACGAAATGCTCGGGTTGATCGGGGATCAGGTTACCGAGGACATTAACGACCGTTTTGCGCCAGGGGTTTATACCTTCGAAGGAATCGGCAGCGCGTATTACCCCGTCGATGCGAACGGCAATTTGATCCTCGATGGTCAAGGCCAACCGGTCACCCGTTACCTGGAGGACGGCATTTATAAAATTTGGATTTACGCCCTTCAGTTGGACAGCAACTATCAAATAGCCGTGAGAAAGGACGGCTCGGCAATTATGTACAACAGCGTCACCTCCTTCCGGGTGGACAACTCCAAAGGAAACGGCGGCGGTGGCAATGGAGGCGGTGGAGGCGGCGGTGGCCGCGACAAAGGCAGTAGTTCCGTTTCGAATCCGCCAGCTCCCGCCGAACCGTCGGGAAGCTTGAGCGCCGCGGCAAAAGCCGTTATTGCACCGGGCCACAAGCAGGTAAATCTCGTCGCCAAGACGACTACGAACGGCGGCGTCACAACGGCCGCGGCGGGCGACAGCGAGCTGAGCGCCGCACTGGCTTCGGCCGGATCCGGCTCGCCGGCTGCGGTTGTGCTCAGCTTGCCGGGTGCAACCGTAACAAACGCCAAGGCTTCGTTCCCAGCCGGGCAAGTTAAGCAGCTGGCCGCCCTGCATCCGCAAAGCGTGATCGTGTTTAGTGCAGCAGGTTCTGCTTTGTCTTTGCCGGTTAGCCTACTTGCGCAAGCTCCGGCTTCCGCCGGACTTGATCTGATTATCGAACCGTCCGAATCCGGCAAAGCAGCCTTTACGGAGCATGCTCCCGGTGCAACGGTGCTCGGGACACCGGTGCTTTTTGCAGCGAACTGGGTTGCCGAGTCCGGAAGCACGCCGCTCAAGGTGCCGGCTGGCACCTTCATCAAGCGGGCGTTCACCGTACCGGGTCAAATTGAGCCGGGAACGGCCGGGGTCCTTTATGAAGAGAACGGTGAAGTCAGACCGGTCGCTTCGGTATTCGCGGCCCGGGAAGACAAGACGACGCTGGTCACGGTAAACCGTCCTGGATTTTCCGTGTATGCCGCCGTCACTCGCACGATTCAATTCGATGATATTGCCGGTTCCCCAGCAGCGGACCATATTCAAGCGTTGGCAAGCAAGTTCATCATTGAAGGAACTTCCGCCGGCATGTTTTCACCAAACGGCAACTTGACCCGCGCGGAATTCACGTCCTTGCTCGTACGGGCGCTTGGTCTGAAAGCACAAGGCACAGCCGCCAAGTTCGGCGACGTGAAGGCGACCGACTGGTTCGCCGAAGACATCGCCGCCGCTAATGAAGCCGGCATCATCCACGGCAAAAGCCAAAGCGTGTTTGCCCCCGGCGCAAGCGTAACGCGTCAGGAAATGGCGGCGATTCTGGCAAGAGCTTTGGCGTTTACGGGAGCCAAGCTGCCGGCGGCCGATTCGCCGGCAGCTGCCTATGCCGATGCGGCGGAAATTGCCGCTTACGCCAAAGACAGCGTTCGGACGTTAACGGCCGCCGGCGTCATCGGCGGTGTGGAAGCTGACGGCGGAACAAAATTCCGTCCTAACGCCACCGCCACGCGCGAAACCGCCGCCTCGGCGCTGTATCTGCTGCTCAGCAAGGCAGGTTTGTCCGATTAACAACTGGATTCCGGCCAGGTAAGCGGCATTAGATTAACGGGAAAAGGCGATGCAGAAAATCATCTGCATCGCCTTTTCTTCATTTTAACGTGTTCAAGCAAACTTACTTTGGGAACAGCCCCATAACTCATAACTTATGAAACCTATCCGACACCGTGCTGACTAAAAGTAGTGAATGTGGGTTGAAAGGTTGTACCTGGAGTAACAATTACTAAGGATAAAATAATAGCTGCTGCAATTATTATTTTTTTCTTCATACTAACTGACGCACCTCACTAACTATGTTTTTGTACTTTAAACAAATTTCTTCAGATGCCATGTGTCTAACTTCTTCAAACAAAACCATAAACTTAATAATACTGTCCTCTTTGTTAATCATAACTGAATTTTCCAAACCCTGCATCATATATTTGAATCCGCTTTCGTAGTCACCCTTACGAACATAATAGTAAGTAAGATTATACAAAAAATTGTTAAATACATCGGTTATTACTATCCCTTTACTTAAATCATTCGATAGTTGGTGTTCACAAGCTTCTATCTCTGAACTAAATTGTTGCAGGATATGATCCACATCCATTTGATATCGGTTAGCAGCATACATAATATTTGATAATCCCGGTACAATCTCGTCCGGTTGTTGCCGGATATGTTTTACATATTCCGGGAGAATGTCTATATCGCCCCCCATAAGTTTATTGGCATAGATATTAGCTTGCGACCACTTCTGGAATAAAACCAGCCAGTGCTTGGTATCCTCATCCGTTTCTATTACCCAGCTTAAATCAGTGTATTCATAAGTATATTGCAGCGCTTTTTCAAAATCATTCCAGCCGTCACAGGCATCTGCACATAACAGTTTTGCATAGGCAATATACATAAAAAGCGGTCTGCTCAATTTACTTTGCATTTCCTGAAATTTTGCCGCGGTTCGTTTTTCACTAAAATATAGTATTTTTGCTTTATGCTCCATCTCATGAGCTAATGCTTCAACTCGATCCCATTGGCGTACGGAACGATACAAGTTGGCCAAATCCTTTAGGGCATCCAGCTGCCGGACTTCATCCAGCCGGTCAACGAAGGGTTCAAATTGGTAGGCAAATTTGAGATTACGCACCTGATCTTCCCCGACCCGGATTTTAAACAGCCGGTACTGACATAAGGCCAACCGTTCCGAATACTGCCTTGTCTCGCTTATAGCCACATTTTCATACAGTATTTCGGCTGCCGCATAGTTGCCGTTTTCGAACAGCTCTTCCGCCAGATCAAATAACGGGGTGGTATACATCAAATCATCCAATAATAAACTTACGGTTTCCCGGATACAGTCCAACTTGCCCATTTCCGCACATTTACGAAGGAAGGGGCCGATCCTGCGCCAGTTGGGATCGAGATCTTGGAGATATTCATGTATGTAGTTTTCATAAAAGTGTCCTTTAGGAAATCCCAATACTTCTGTAATTCGGTCCAAATGATCGACGGTTAGTGTTCGAGCACCATTTAACAAATAACTACACGTTCCTACGTTAATATCCAGTTTCAAAGCAAACTGTCTTGTGCTTAAACTATTTTGTTTCATATATAACAAAACTTCTGCAAGTATCGTAGATGAGTTCAATTTAACCACTCCTTCCCTTTTGTAATGGAGGATAACATCCACAATATTGTTTGCATTGGAATTTTATGTATATACAAACTATACGCTTTTTTTACTATACGGTCAATTGACTCTCTGGTTACAATTTCATTTAAAATACGGATATCCCTTGACGAATAACCGTTGGGCATAAACAAGTATGCTATAATAGACATACTATAGTTCAAGCGAGGTGAAGGGGATGAAATGGGGAGAAATTACCGAGTTGCATCCAGGTCGCTTTGTATTGGTAGAGGCAATCAAAGCAAGTTCCAATAACCATGTTCGTCAGTTGGAGGATATGGTGGTTATTCAGAATTACGACAATCCGCAAGAAGCGTGGAGCGGATACAAGCAGTTGCACAAGTTACATCCGACACGCGAACTTTACGTATTCCATACCAGCCGAAGCGATGTAGATGTTGTTGATGAGTTCTTCTCGGGCGTACGGCAGCGCTCATAAAGATACATCTCCAGCATGGATTGCCGATTGTTTCTTTGACTCTAACTCACAACAATCAATCGATTATTTTGCCCTACGTCCTATTCGATACTGGCTGTGCTGCAACGGTATTTGATACCGATGTGCTCGCACAGATTGGCATTTTCATTGATTTCATTAACGGAAGAGCCAAGCGAATGTATGGAGTAGGGGGAACAAGTGAAATTTGCTATGAACAGATACTTTCCGAGCTTCAAATTGAACATTTTGCCTTGAATGATTTTCCTATCCAGCTCGGATCCATACAAGAGACTTACGGTTTTGACGGCATACTTGGGATTGATTTTATGATGAGAGCAAAATGCAAAGCCGATTTTGAATCAATGGAGATTCAGTTTGCAATTTAAACAAATGCCCGAATACACTTCCGGTTAAATAACTGTAATTATAGTTATAGCCCTAAAAAAACAGACCCTCCCTCGCCTGCGGGAAGGCCATTTTATGATCTGCTTCATTTTTCACCAATCAAAATCCTGTTCATACCCCAAGTAGATGAGCAGCTCACCCGCAACCTTTTTGAATGCGGCTACGGTCTCCGGGGTGTACTCCTTTTTCCACTCCTCCGGCGGCAAAAGATGTTCCGGGAGCTCCAGCTTCAATTGACTGATCCGCTGGATGTACTGCTCCTTCGTAAACTTCCGTTCCCCCTCCTGAAGATCGGGCCACACATAATCCACGATACGCGCAAGCTCCTCGTGCAGCAGCTTTGGATCGCCGGCGGCCTTTTCATAACGAATCGTCAAGGTGCCCGGATCGTCCATCCATCGCAAATACCGGCTGTAATGATCATTGATGTCCCCGTAGCCAATCTGCACCTCTCCGTACTGCTTGGAGACGGCCCGGCTTTCCATAAAACCGGTAATCATCCGGAGCAGACGCTCATCCATCGATTTCAAATGTTGAAGGAAGTATTTTTGATGCGGGTGTTTGGGGTCCCTCAAAATGGTGAGAAGCAAATTTAAGATCATGTCGCGCGGATCTCTGACCATGAAAATTCGGCGAATTTGCTGGGCATCCAAAAACCGTCTCATTGTCTCGCTGTGGTAAAGGTACCCCGAACGGATTTCCCCGGGTTTCAATTTCAGCAATTCGGTTTGTACATCCCCCTCCCACTGGTTCACCCATGTTCCCTTGCGAAGCGGCAGCAGCTCCGCCAGAAGGGAATACATCTCTCCGAGTCCGGATTCCGGAACCCCGATCACGAGTAATTTTACCGGCATCCCTATCGCCAACTCCTTTCTTTTCCGTCTTCTCTACTAATCTATGTTTCTATCGAGCAGCCGTGCTTGTACGCTTATCTCTGAAAATCAAAAACTAGCAAATTTTTTTAAAATTCATATGAGTACCCAAGCAGATGCAGAGAATCTTGCATTTCATAGTATTAGAAAACGATAGAGTGAGGTGAGAACGATAGAGTCGGGAACAGGATTCATTCAAAAAAAGAAAGGAGATTAAGGGATGAAACTGGCAGATTTGAAAGGCAGCTACGACGCAATCTTCAGCTTGGGGGACCTCTGTTTATCTGCACTGCAGCTCGAAAAAAACAATCTTCGTCCCTACGCCGGCGTATTTGACTGGGTGGCTTCGCCGAATCTTGACGATGTATGCCGGCTGATCGCCACTAGGTTCAAAGGATTTATGGAGCTGGAAAATTTGCGGGTTGGCGGCGTAACGGATACCGGAATGATCTGGGTGACGGATGACGCGAATTCCATCATTTCCAGCCACGATTTCGAAGCGAGTAAAAATACGGTGGCCGATCTGGCTGACTACCCGGAAGTGAGGGCTAAGTATGACCGGCGTATCGAGCGGTTCCTAAACAAATTGGCCATGAGCCGGCGGATTCTGTTCGTGCGCACCGAAGGTACTTTGGAAGAAGCCAAGCTGCTGGAACAGACGCTGAACCGCACCGTCAAGCACGATTTCCGGGTGCTGCTCGTCAATCACACGCAGGTAAGGGGCACTGTCGAATTAAACTGGCCGCTCGAGAAGGTTTGCGCCATAGAGCTGTCCGATCTCGACAAATGGAACGGCAATGACCTTCAATGGAAGCAAATTTTTCAAGGAATCCGTTACGTACCCAACTTGAACGAGGGGGGAGAAAAGTGAGAAACATGATTAAAAACAGCAAAATTTTGGTTACCGGGGGAACCGGCTCCTGGGGGTATGGGCTGGTGCAAAAGCTTTTAACGTACGAACCGGGACAAATCATCGTCTATTCCCGCAACGAATCCCACCAGGTTAAAATGCACCGGGAATTGGGTCATCCGGCATTGACCTTCAAAGTAGGGGATATTCGCGATAAAGAAGCGCTTATCGAAGCGTGCGACGGGATCGATTACGTATTTCACCTGGCTGCCCTGAAGCATGTCGACATTTGCCAGAACCAGCCGCTGGAGGCGCTGAAAACCAACGTGCTGGGCGCCCAAAACCTAGTCGAGGCGGCGATCCGCGGCAAAGTCAAAAAAGTGATCAACGTCTCATCGGACAAAGCTGCGAATCCGTCCAATTTTTACGGCCTAACCAAATCGATCGGGGAAAAGCTGGTGCTGTACGCCGATTCGGTCAGCGCCCATACGAGATTTATTTCCGTCCGCAGCGGCAACGTCATCGGAACCAGCGAAAGCGTCGTGCTGCTGTTCAAAAACCAAATCCGCCAGAGCAACCGGATCGGCATTACCGACGAAGCGATGACCCGTTATTTCGTCACCAGCGACGTCACCTCGGAGCTGATGCTGGACGCTTTGACGGACGGGCTCGGCGGGGAAATCTTTCTTCCGGATATGCCGGCCTGTAGAATTACGGACCTGGCGGAAGTCATCCGGGAGAAATACGGGAACCAGGACACGGAGCTCAGAGTCATCGGCGTCCGTCCCGGCGAGAAGCTGCACGAGCACTTGATTTCCGATCATGAGGTGAAGCACACGGTCTTGTACGATAAAGACGGCAAACGATATTTTGTCGTGCTCCCCTCCCCGGGCAGCGAGGAGGTATCCCGGCACTATGCAGCATACCCGCGGGCTCAAGCGAAATCCTATACCTCGAACTCATCCGGCTTGATGAGCAGGGAAGAAATCGGACAGATGCTGAGAGACGGCGGATTTTTAAACTAAAGGGGGCTGCGAACATGAAGATCCTGTTGGCAACGTACTGGGCGGTCCCTCATGTCGGCGGTGTTTGGCCTTTTATGCTGCAACTGCAGAAACAACTGCAGGACCGCGGCCATGAGGTCGATCTCCTGGGGAATGGCGGTGATCCGGGCGACCCTTACGTCTCGATCATCGGCAAAGCTAAATTCCATAAAGGTAAAGTTCGTCCGCTACTTTTGGAAAAATTAAGCAAAGAAACCTATCCTGCCATTCACCGGAACCAGCTCGTTTTATATACGGAGCTCGAACGGTACATGTTCGAACTGGCGGCTGCATACTTAAACGTAGAGCAATACGATGTCATTCACGCCCAAGACGTTATTGCCTCCGGCTGCATGCAGCGGATCAGGAACGGCGGCGCAGCGCTGGTCGCTTCGCTGCACGGCAGCGTGGCGCGCGAAGTGGAGCGCCAGTTTGGCACCGTACACAAATCCTCCACCAACTCCGTTGCTAAAGCATATTTTGATGCGCTTGAACATTTTGGCGCGTCTTCGCCGGAAGCGACCATCGTCGCCAACCATTGGCTCAAAAACATGCTGATCCGGGATTTCAACGTCCCCGCTAAAAAGCTAAGAATGTACCCGTACGGTTACGATCAGGCCGCTTATGCTAACCGGATGAAGGAGGTTTCCGACGTTCGCAAGCCGGCAGACAAGAAGGTAATTATGTTCGCCGGGCGTCTGATCGAGCTGAAGGCAGCGCATCACCTGATCGGTGCGCTCGCCGGGCTGAAGCAACAGCGAAGCGACTGGGTGTGCTGGCTTGCCGGCGAAGGAGATCTGCAGGTGAAACTGCGCGCTCAAGCCAAAGCGTTGGGTCTAGAGGACGACGTCGTATTCTGGGGAAAACGTCAGGACGTACCGCAAATGCTGCGGCAGGCGGATATTTTCGTGCAGCCCAGCTTGCTGGATAACCAGCCATTATCGGTCATTGAGGCCCAGCTTGCCGGGTTGCCGGTCATCGTCAGCGATACCGGCGGCTTGCCGGAGATGGTGTCTCACAAGCAAACGGGATTGGTTTATCCGGTAGGGGATATAGACTCCCTCAGCGATCAATTAAAAATGCTGCTGGAAAACGATGAGCTTCGCCTCCGTCTCGGCGTAAACGCCAAGCAATGGGCTGCCAAACACTGGGACCTGAATCAGATGGTCGACCATTATTTGGCGGTCTACGAATACGCCATCCAAAAACGCAGGGGAGGTGCACGATGATGAAAAAATACTCATTTGTCAGCGGTGACAAATACAGCCGGTGGTTTACGCGCCCGGTCGGCGATACCGAGAAACTCGTGATCGTGGACGGTCAGGTTTGGGACCGTGTGTTTACCTCGCTGCCAAGCGATTATCGGCTTCCGGACCCAGTTACCTTCCGCGTGCTTGAACAAGCGTCGCAGGAATTGGAAGCGAAAATGAAAGAATAATTGAAGCGGTAGCGGCAACAACGGCAACAACGCCCCCGTCTGCGAGCGTATAAATCTCGGGGCGGGGGCTTCTTGTTTTTGGTGGAAATTAATGGCGGGCGAGAAGCTCCCGGATCAGTTTCTTCTGGTCCGCCGGCAACCCCTGCGGCCAGTGTCCCGGGTCACAGTACATATAGTCCGAGATTTCGACGCTGGGAGTAAAGGTGCCGCCAACGATACTTCCTCTAAAAACGATTTCAACCTTTGCCGGCTTCTTGTCATAAATGGCCTTGGCCAGTCCGGTTATCTGTACATTGAATCGGGTCTCCTCATAAATCTCCCTGACCAGCGCGGCTTCCGGCTGCTCCAGCTCCATCCAGCCTCCCGGTATCCCCCATGGCTCATTTCCACGGTAAGCATGCTTTAGCAGCAGCACTTGCCCCCGCTCATTGGTGATCAAACCCAAGACGGCAACCATAAATTTATGCTGAGTCCGGTAAACGACCCAGTTTTTGAATTTTTTCGACGGCATATATTTATACATATAAACGAGCCAATCCCGAGGGATCAGGTTAACGAGTCTGGATAGCAAACAAACCACCGTCTTTTCTATTTGATCAGCCTTCCTCTATAAACGGGCAGCCTGATCGATAATGTATGGCTTCAGAGTTTCATGAACTCCACATTGGAGAAAATCCAACAGATTGCCGAAAATCGCACTCCATTTTGAAGTCTCATTGGAAAAAATCCAATAGATTGCGCTTAAATCGCCGTTTTCCACTCTTACGAGCCTCATCTATTGGAAATATCCAATCAAACCGTCGTTTTTCCCAATTAAATTCCAATTCTATTGGATATTTCCAATCAGAACACTGCGCCACGCCCTGGGAATTTGCCCACGATCAATATTGCTTTCCGCCCGGTCCAGCCCCGCTGCCATGGCTTCACTAACAGTATAGCACCCAAGGTATCCTCGATACCAACGCTCTCTAGCACATGGAAAAAGCCCCGGCCTTAGAATATTCTATTCCAAGGTCAGGGCGTTACGTTATACCCCTACAGCCACGTCGTTTATTTCACGCTCATATACCGGTCGTACGCAGCGGCGCGGATTTTCATCAGTTTGTCCAGGCCCATATCGTTCAGCTTCTTCACGTAAGCCCCCCATTCTTCATCAATGCCGCCTTTCGTAACCCACTGGGCGCGCATTGCCGCCACGTAACTGTCGATATCGGTCGTCAGGGTCGGCAGCTCCTGGAATTCCTCGGCCGTATACATAACGTTCGGGAACGGCGTGGTGACGTATTCGCTGCCCATTTTGTCGATCTCCAGCTTCAGACCGTCGCCGGCCTCGGGGTTCAGGACGATGTTTTTCTCGAAGGACGGGCTGACGTATTTCGGTCCGAAATCGCGCAAAGACTGTTCCCAATACCAGGCATCGGCGCTGGTGCCTTCGGGCGGATCCATCAGCGTATAGGTTCCGTCGTCGTTTTTCTGGATGACCGTGCCGATCGCGCCCCAGAAATTTTGGATACTCGCCTCGTTGGTGTAGAACTGGTCGGCCCAGCGGGCGGCCACCTCCGGGTATTTGCACGACGTCGTAATCAGCAGTTCGTTGCGGTTAAAGCTCATGCCGTTCGGATTGCCCGGATTGTAGCGGTTCCCGTCCGGTCCGGCGAGCGGCGGAATCGTAACATATTGGCCGCTCCATTTGCCGAATACCGCGTCCGGCGTCCACTGGTTTGTGAACCCGACGATCGGAACCTCAGCGTTTTGCTGCTTGGCCGACGTCATCGTGGCGTCCTGGGTGAACAGTTCCTTGTCGATCAAGCCTTCCGCGTACAGTTTATGCGCGAACTTGAGGCCTTCCTTGTATTCCTCGCTGACCGGGTAAAAGACGGGTTTGCCGTCCTTCACCAGCATGCTGTTGGCGTTGATGTCGGTGATGCCGAACGGATTCAGGAAATCCGGGGCCAGCCCGGTTTCGGTATAGGGAATCTCGTCTTGCTTCCCGTTGCCGTTCGGGTCCCGCTCCTTAAACGCTTTCAGCACGTTGTAAAGATCGTCGGCCGTATCGGGAACCTGCAGGCCCAATTTGTCGAGCCAGGCTTTGTTGATCACCGGCTGGTTTTTCGTTTTCGGCCGCGAAGGCAGCCGGGTCGGCAGGGAGTAGATTTTACCGTCCGGGAACGTGCTGATTTTTTTCAGCTCCGGGGTCTCCTCCATCGCTGCCTTGAGGTTCGGCATGTACTGGTCGATGTAATCGTCGAGCGGGCGGAAATAACTTAAGTTGTTGACGATATCGGAATCGGAAAACGTCTGATCGCCCAGGATGATGTCCGGCAGCGAGCCGCTGGCCAGCATGATCGATTTCTGTTCGCCCCAGTCGTTGGAGGATACGACCTGCCATTCGATTTTAACGTTTGTGTTCGTCTCCAGGTCCTTGAGCCACTGGTTTTGGGTGAACGTATCCCCCATATTGCCCCAGCGCATGGTCAACACCTTAAGTGTCACGGGTTCGTTTACGATCGGCAGGCCTTCCTTGTTGAAATTGCCCGCCGCGTCCGGCGCGCTGCCGCCGCTGTTCCCGGCATTGCCGCCGCCGCAGCCCGCGAGTCCGAAAGCCAGCGCGGCCGCAAGCAGCAGCGGCACCCATTTTTTCGCCGCAAATTTACCGGCTTGTTTGTTCATAGAGCATCCCCCTTAATCATTTGTGTTGTAAGTTGAACTATTATGGATAGAGATTGGGCAGCCGGGTGAAATGTTCTTACGATCGCTGTTGTTCCCAGATTTCTAGGATTGAACTAAATTCAAACAAGGTAGAAATCCGGTCACAAAGGCGACTTTCCGAAGCAGCTTTCTTGCAGAAAGCTTTTAGTTTCTTCAGAATCATTTCACCCTCTTGCCTGTTCTCGTCCATTTCTTTAGTTCAACTTATGTAGTAGTCCCGGCCAACTAACTTTTTACGGCGCCGATCATGACTCCCTGGTTGAAGTATTTTTGCAGGAAAGGATAGACGCACATGATCGGCACGGTAGCGACGATGATGACGGAATAGCGCATCAGGTTGGCCAGCCGGAGCGCGATTTGCGCGGCTTCGCCGGTGCCCATGCCGGACTGCATCTGGTTCGTGATTAGAATGTTCCGCAGGATCAACTGCAGCGGATGCAGGTCGGGATTTTTCAAATAAATCAAAGCGTTGAAATAAGAGTTCCAGTAGCCGACGGCGATCCAAAGTCCCAGCACCGCGATGATCGCTTTGGACAGCGGCAGCACGATTTGGACGAAATAACGGAGGTTGCCGCAGCCGTCGATCTGCGCCGCCTCCCACAAATCCTCGGGAATGCTCGACTGAAAAAAGGTTCTGGCGACGATAATGTCATACACGATGACGGAAAAAGGCAGAACCATGACCAGAAACGTATCGTACAGGTGGAAATCGCGGACCGTTAGAAAAGTAGGAATCAGCCCGCCGCTGAAAAACATCGTAAAAATAAAAAACAAAGAGAGAAATTTCCGTCCGACGAGATCTTTGCGCGACAGCGCGTAAGCCGCCGATACGTTGACGATCAGGCCAATGGCCGTGCCAACTACAGTATACAAAATCGTGTTCCGGTAGCCGATCCAAATATTTTCGTGCTGCAGCAGCTCCTTGTACCCGTCCAGCGTGAAGCCCTTGGGGTAAAACCATACCTGCCCGTTCGCCACCGCGGACGGATCGCTGAAGGAAGCGATGACGATAAAATAAAGCGGATAGATCAAAATGATCAGAAATAGAACCGCGAATACATATAGCGCCACCTCCATCACCTTGTCGGAGGATCGGTTATTGACCGGCTGCGCGGCCGGACTTACCGCCGGATGCCCTGTGTCCATGTTCTTTTCCCTCCTTTACCAAAGACTGTTCTCGCTGTATTTTTTGGAAATCTGGTTCACCAGAATCAGCAGCAAGAAATTGATCACGGTGTTGAACAGGTTGACGGCCGAGGAAAAGCTGTACTGGCTACTCAGCAGCCCGATTTTGTAAATGTACGTGGATAAAATTTCGCTGGCGGTAATGTTCAGGTCGTTTTGCATCAGGTACACCTTTTCAAACCCGACCCCAAGCAGTCCGCCGACCCGCAAAATCAGCAGCGTAATCGCCGTCGGCATCAGCATCGGGAGATCGATGTAGCGGATTTTGTGCCAGCGGCTGGCCCCGTCGACCGTGGCCGCCTCGTACAAGCTCGGGTCAACCGTGGACAGCGCGGCGATAAAAATGATGCTGTCCCATCCGACATGCTGCCACACGTCCGACCAGACGTACAAGCTGCTGAACCAGGCGGCCGAGCCTATCAGATCGGGCGCTTCGAAGCCGAGCAATTTGTACAGATTGCCGACGAGTCCGGTGCTTGGGGAGAGCAAAATGAGCATCAGCCCGACCATCACGACCGTCGAGATAAAATGCGGCATGTACGAGACCGTCTGGAAAAAGCGCCGGAACCGGCCCGCCCGCATCTGATTGACCATTAAGGCCAGCACGATCGGAATCGGAAATGTGGCGATGCTGTACAGGCTGATCACAATCGTGTTCTTGATCGTCGTGGAAAATTGATACGAATTGAAAAATTTCTCAAAATGCTTGAACCCCGCCCAGGGACTGCCCCCGATCCCCAAAGCCGGACTGTAGTCCTTAAAGGCGATAAGCACCCCGTACATCGGTTTGTACGCAAACAGCAGCGTAAGCACGAACGCGGGCAATAGCAGCAAATAAAGTCCTCCGTTGCGTTTGACCCGGCCGAGCATCCGCCCGATGTCCAAAGAACCGGATTTCATGACATCCCCTCCTTACTCTTCCAACAACCTAAGTATAAAGCCCCGCCTGGCGCGTTTACCGGACCGGAAGCAGGCGCTAACCGGACTTTTTCCGCAGGTTCATCCGCCCGCACAAAACAGCCCTCTCCCGGCCGGAAGAGGGCGATAACTAAACTGGACTATTATTGTCACTATTCGGACTTTGCAAAAATACGGTATCCCCACGGCGCCAGCGTGAAGGTTTGCCCAGCCCCGATATCCGTATAGGATTGCTCGAAAATATCGTAGTAACGCCCCGCGGAAGCTTCAGCCTGAACGGTTGCCGTGCGCGCCGTCCCCGACAGGTTGAGGATCACGATCACCTTGTTCCCGTCTTTCTCCCGCTCGAACGCGAGCACTTGTCCGTCGTCCGCCGCCAAATACTTGATCGGCCCACCCGCGTTGCCGTTCCAAAGCGCCGGATTTTCCCGCTTGGTTTGAATCAGCCGCTTATAAAAATCCTGCTTGGACAAATCGCTCCAGTCGATCTCATCCTTTTCGAAAAACTGCAGCCGTTTGTTCAGGCCCGCTTCCTGGCCCGAGTAGATCAACGGCATGCCGGGCACGGTAAAGCTAAGCGCGGCCACCAGGTTCTCCGCCTTGCCGAACATTTCGGAGGCGGTGCCTTCCCACGAGTTCGTATCATGGTTGGTAATGTAATTCATCGGGTAAGCGCCTTTGGGGTATTTTTGCGCCTGGGCATCCAAAAAAGCTTTGACGTCCGCGGCGCTGACTCCCCCGCCTGGAATCTGCTTCATGATGTTGTAGAACAGCCCCATATTGTAGTTCGAGTTGAAGGCTTGCCGCAGCAATCCTATTTGGGTATCATCCTCGGCCAACATGTAAACCGGCTTGACTCGGTCCAGCTCCCGCCGCGCCGTCTCCCAGAAATCCTGCGGCACGCCGGAGGCGAAATCCGCCCGGAAGCCGTCGATGTCCGCTTCCCTTACCCAGTAAACAAGCGCATCGATCATCGCCGCGCGCATGTCGCGATTGTCGTAATTCAGCTCGGCGGCATCCGACCAGCCTTCCGGAGCGACGATGTTGCCGCCGGCGTCGGTCACGTACCACGATTTATTCTGTATCCACGGGTGATCCCAGCCGGTGTGGTTGGCCACCCAATCCAACATGACTTTAAAGCCCATGTCGTGCGCTTTGTCCACCAGGCGTTTGAAATCGTCCATCGTCCCGAACTCCGGATTCACCGCCTTATAGTCTGCGACCGAATAATACGATCCTAACGTGCCGACCCGCTTCTCCTGCGAGATTGGGTGGATCGGCATCAGCCACAAAACTTCCACACCAAGCTCCTTAAGCCGCGGCAAGTGCGCTTCGAACGCCGCGAATGTGCCTTCTTTCGTAAACTGCCGGACATTGACTTCGTAAATCACGGAATCCTGCGACCATGCGGGAAAATTAGCCTGACTGTCTTCAGGCCCTCCGGTAGGCGGCCCGGACGGTTTCTGGAGAGACACCTCATCCGAACCTTCCTTGATCCATACTTCCTTTGGCCCCGACGCCGTCAACGCGACGTACTTATCGCCGCCTTCCTTGACCCCGTTCGTCTTGTCGACCACGATGAAATTAAGATGAGCGGCATTGACCTTGAGCGGAACGTCAAGATAAGCCCCGTAGCTTGTAGTTTGGTTGTCGTCAAAAGAGGCCGCCCCGCCTGGCCAGCTGCCCGCCTGCTCGGACGGCGTCTTTACGTCGCCCCACAGCCACAGGCCCATATGGCCGTACTGCTGATCGGCGCGCTGATAGTGGACCCGCAGCGAGCCGTTCGGGACCGGGCCGGGATCGGCCTGCGTTACTACGCCCTCTACACCCGCCGCACGAACGGGCTGAATATACGCGAAATTGCCCGCCATAAATACCGCGGCCATAAGTACCGCCACTACGGATGCCATAAACGCCTTAAAACGTCTTGCCACATTATCCATCTCCTTTTATTCCGTACCTATATACCGGTTGTACGCTTCGGTACGGATCTTCATCAGTTTTTCCAGCCCCATGTCATTCAGCTTTTTCATGTAAGCCTCCCAGTTTTCGTCGATCCCCCCTTTGGTTACCCAGGCGGCCCGCATCGCCGCCACATAGCTGTCGATGTCCGTCGTCAAGGTCGGCAACTCCTGGAATTCTTCCACGGTGTACATCACGTTCGGGAACGGCGTTGTGACGTAATTGCTGCCCAGCTTGTCGATTTCCAGCTTCAGGCCGTCGCCTGCTTCCGGGTTCAGGATCAGCTTCTCCTCAAAAGACGGACTGACGTATTTCGGCCCGAAGCTCCGCAAGGACTGCTCCCAATACCAGGCGTCCGCGCTGGTGCCCTCCGGCGGGTCCATCAGCGTATAAGTGCCGTCGGCGTTTTTGCTAATCACGGTGCCGATCGCGCCCCAGAAATTTTGAATGCTCGCCTCATTGGTGTAGAACTGGTCGGCCCAGCGGGCGGCCACCTCCGGATTTTTGCAGAACGTCGTTATCAGCAGTTGATTGCGGCTCAGGCCGTTGCCGTTCGGATTGCCGTTCTGGTAACGCTGGCCATCCGGTCCGGCGATCGGTGGGATGGCTGCATACTGTTTCCCCCATTGGCCAAAAACCGCGTCCGGCGTCCATTGATAGGAAAAGCCAACGATCGGCGCATCCATATTTTGCTGTTTGGCCGAGGTCATACTGCTGTCCTGGGTATACAGCTCTTTGTCGATCAGCCCTTCGGCATACAGCTGATGCGCCCACTTGATGCCCGCTTTGTATTCCTCGGAGGCGGGGATGAACACCGGCTGACCGTCCTTGATCATCATGTTGTTGCCGTTCAGGTCGGTCACGCCGAAAGGATCGAGCAAAGTCCCGAGGCCCGTCTCCGAGTAGGGAATTTCGTCTTTTTTGCCGTTCCCGTTCGGGTCCTGTTCTTTGAACGCCTTAAACACCGCATGAAGATCGTCGATCGTGTCCGGCACCTGCAAACCTAACTTGTCCAGCCACATCTTGTTAATGACCGGCTGGCGCGTGCTTTTGGGCGAAGCCGGTTGTTTGGCCGGCAAAGAATAGATTTTTCCGTCGGGGAAGGTGCTGATCTTCTTGAGCTCCGGCGATTCTTCCATGGCCGCTTTGAGGTTTGGCATGTACTGTTCAATGTAATCGTCCAGCGGGCGGAAATAACTTAAGTTGCTGATAATATCGGAATCGCTTAGCGTCGCGTCGCCCAAAATGACGTCCGGCAGCGTACCGCTGGCCAGCATGATCGATTTTTGCTCATTCCAGTCATTGGAGGACACGACCTGCCATTCGATTTTCACATTCGTGCTGTTCTCCAAATCCTTGAGCCACTGGTTTTGCGTGAAGGTGTCCCCCATGTTCCCCCAACGCATGGTCAATACCTTCAGCGTGACCGGTTCGTTTACGATCGGCAGGCCTGCTTGGTTAAAACCGCTTGCCGGGCCGGACTCCTCCGATGAACCGGAATTGCCGGAGCCGCCGCCGCATCCCGCAAGGCCAAAGGCCAGCGCGGCCGATAGCAGCAGCATAGTCCCCGTTTTCGCCGTTTTCCGCTTAGTGCGGTGTTTCATGCATCATCCCCCGTTTCAGAATGAAAGCAAGCCGCCTGCTCCCATCCTCGAAAGTGTATTTCAGCCTCCTAATCCAAATGTTGTAAGTGAATTTGGACACTTCCAGTATAAATGGTTGCAGCCGGAAAAATCATAACGCAATCCAGACCTTCGTTTGCACTTTCCGGACTTTTCCCGCAAGCCGCATGGACTTACGTATCCTTTTTTCAGCCAAAGGTTTTATAATAGGGTTAAACCTCCGTAAAAGCGCATTCATAGAAAAGCTAAGCGCGGGAAAGGATGCGGCGCTAGGAAGCCATGGCCAAACCAACGGAAAACAAACAGTATCCGCTCCGGCATTACGTGAACATCATGTTTCTGATTTCCTTCATCGTTCTTATCCTGGACTTTGCCATCAGCATTTCCGCGATCTCGATCGTCAAGCAGCAGGCCACGCGTTATTTGCAGGATACGGCCGGCTTGTACCTGGACCGCATCAATCATGACTTTGCCTACATCAATCACTATACCGGATGGACGCTGGCCAACGACGAAAGCCTGAAGGCGATGAATACGAGCCCGATGAACAGCCTGGAGTTTTTCCAGGCGAACGAAAATCTGCACAAACGGTTTACCGAGCTGCAAAAAAACTACGGACAGGAATACAATTTCTTCGTGTATTTAAAGAAGCAGTCGTTTTTTCTCAATTGCGCCCCGATCAGTATCTCCTATTCGGATTACCAGGCGCTGAAGGAACAGATTATCGCCAACGCCAGGCAGGATCGCAACGTTTACGAAAAGCTCTATTCCAAATGGACGCCGGTTCGGGTCAACGGTAAGTTTTACATTACGAACATCGTGCCTTATTACGACAGCTACATGATCAGCCTGGTTTCCGCGGATGACCTGATCCGCCCCCTGCGCGAGATAAATCTCGGAGAGAACGGCTTCGTGTCTCTGATTGCCGAGAACGGGCAGAGCATCACCAGTCCGATTTCCAACAATGGCAAGGTGCTGAATGATGTTCCGCAGGCGTCTTCTTCCCTGGGCCTGTTCCAGGCCGGAACGACGGTGAACGGAGAGTTCACGAACGCTACTTTTCACGTCAAGCTGGTCATCCAGTTCGGAACCTTTGAAAAAATCATGATCGCCCAGCTGTTGATCCTTCTATTGGCCGTGATCATCACCTGCAGCCTGGGATTCATCCTGCTGTATTTCCGGAACAAGGTGCTGCGGCCGATCAAAAACTTCTCCTATAACCTGGCGTTTTGGACGGAAGAAGGCGAACCGCTGGAGTTTCAGAGCAGCAAAATTATTGAGCTGGAGAAAGCGAACAAGCAGTTTTTAAACCTGATCGGGCAGATCAAAAAATTCAAAATCGACCTGTACGAACGGGAGCTGGAAAAGCAGCGGATTCAGCTCGATTATATGAAGCTGCAGATCAAGCCGCATTTTTTCCTGAATTGCCTGACGAGCATCTACAGCATGGCGCAAATGCAAATGCACGAGGAAATCGAACGGATGGCGCTGTCGACCGCGAAATATTTCCGCTACATCTTCCAAAATGACGGGGACTTCGTCAAGCTGGGGGACGAAATCGAGCATGTGCGGATTTATCTCGAGATCCAGAAGCACCGTTATCAAAATGCCTTGGCCTACCGGATCGAACAGGCGGAAAACCTGACGGAAGCCGAAATCCCGCCGCTCGTGTTGCAGACCTTTGTGGAGAACGCGGTCAAATACGCGGTGTCCTGGGTTGCGGAAGCACGGATCGAGCTTGCGGCTGGTTTGCAGCTGGACGCCGGGGAAGAGCGCCTCGTGATTCGCATCTCCGATACCGGGCCCGGGTTCCCGCCGGATATTTTGGAGAAGCTGCAAAGCGGAAAGCCTTTGGAACAAACCGCGGGCTCCCGTATCGGGATCATGAATACGCTGCAGAGACTGGATTCCCTTTACGATAAACAAGCGGCAGTATCGTTCTTCAACAAGGAGGACGGCGGCGCCTGCGTAATCTTATCCCTCCCGGCGAACGTGGCGGCGGGAACGAACAGGAGTGTGGCCTTATGAACGCGTTGGTTGTGGACGACGACTATTATGTCGTTACCGCGTTGGAGAAGAAAATCGACTGGAAGCTGCTAGGTATTGAAAACGTGTATTCGGCGAACAACGTGGCCCAGGCGCGTGAAATTTTGCAAGAGCACCCGGTGCAAATCCTCATTTCCGACATCGAAATGCCGCAGGGTAGCGGGCTGGAGCTGCTGGCGTGGATCCGGGAGGAGCAATACGCCGTTCAGGCCATTTTTCTGACCAACTACGCCGACTTCAACTATGCGCAAAAAGCGATCGAATTGCAGAGCTTCGAATATTTTCTCAAGCCGATCGAGTTCGACAAGCTGATGCTGATCATCCAGAAGGCGGCGGCCCGGGCCAAGGAGCAGCAAAACCAGGAAAAAGCGATTCAGGAGGGATATTTCTGGCAGAAAAACCAGGCCAAAATCGTCGAGTATTTCTGGCGCAAGCTGGTGAGCTTAAGCGTATCCGCACCCGTCAAGCCGGCAGCCGTGGCCCGGGCGATGGAGGAGCAGCATCTCTCCTACCGCATGACCGATCTCTTTCAGCCGGTGCTGATCCAGCTGTTTCCCTTTAGCGGCAGCATGGGCCGGGAAGAGAAAGGACTGTTCGATTTCGCTCTGCTTAATGTGCTATATGAGCTGTTGCAGGATGATTCGCGTTTTTCCGTCGAAACTATTATGGAATATAAAGATTACAACTGGATCGCCATTCTGAAATGGAACCGGCCGCCGGAAACAGTGGTGCTCGAGCAGTTGTGCGCTTCCTTGATTCAACGGGCGGGCCAATTTCTCAAGTGTGATGCCTGCTGCTGCATCGGGTTGTCCGGCAAGCTGGAAGGCATCGGACCCGTCCTGCATCAGCTTTTGGCGATGAACGAAAATCTGACCAAAACCCGCAATCAAACCTACCTGGCCGAACGCGATTATGCGCCAAGCAGGCCGGAATATGCTCCGCCGGATTTAACCCGTTTGGAGCAGCTGCTTGACCAGAATGATCCCGCTGCGTTTCTGGATGAGACGTCCCGGTATCTCCGGGAACGGCTGCATCACAGGAAGCTGGACACCGCCAGCCTGAGCTTGTTCCGGCTGGATATCGTCCAGCTTGTGTATGCCTTTCTTAAGATGAAAGGCATTGAAGCGCATAAATTGTACGCCGGGCGGGCCAATGATCAATTGCTGGCGCAATCCCTGCATTCGCTTGAGGATATGGAGGAATATGTGAAATATTTGGTCAACACCGCCATGGTCTACCGCGACTTTGCCGCCGAACCGAAAACCGTGGCCGAGGAAATCAAGCAGTATATTCACGCACATTACGGGGATGAGCTGACCCGGGGCGACCTGGCGGAAGTCGTCTACCTCAACCCGGATTATCTGGCCCGGCTGTTCAAAAAAGAAACGGGCGTTTCGCTGGGAAGCTACGTCATCCAGGTCCGCATCTCGGCAGCCAAGCAGCTGCTCAAAACGACCAATCTGTCCGTCTATGCGGTGGCGAACAAGGTGGGCTACGCCAACTACTCGTATTTTTCCAAACTGTTTAAGCAAGAGGTGGGGGTTACTCCAAATGAGTACAAGAAGAACCCCCGGGGTTCAGAGCTGCAAGCGGCGGCGGAGCGGGGGTGATGTGCGCTCAAGAAACGTCTACCGGCGTACTTTCAAGGAAGCCAGGCGAGGCCCACGGTAGCGAAATGCAAAAGCCCGAAAGTGCAGTTCACTTCCGGCCAAAAACCCCTTTTTTATCGAAATGCCCTAAATCAGATGTATTTTTTTAGCTCAACCTAATAATCAGCGCTTGACAGTCAAGCCGGTAACCGATCATGGTAAGAAATATCGGAAGGGCGTTGAAAGCTTGAGGACAAGGAAGGCCGGTGGGTTGGTCGGCAGATCAATATCCCTGTCTGGACGCTTTGCACGATTATCCCGTTTGATCCGGAAGCAGAGAGGAAGATAAATTCAGGAGAAGAAAATATGTTTGGGAGAAGCAGACCTGATGGGAGGAATGGGGGCAAGACACCGAAAAAAATGAAAGGACCGTGATTAGCCCCCACCCTCTCTCCCCCTGAACAAGAGGGATAATCGTGCAAAGCAGCATGCAGGGATACCAAGACACGAACTCTATAGACAGCCACCTCAGAGCCAAAGTCATAATTTATTTTGTCAAGGACTGATCTCGGTTTTGAGCCATTTTTTTTGCATTTAAATCGCCCTAGAATGAAAATTTAGAGAAAATGAAATGCACTTTTGCATTTGATCCGGTTAGCTGTCCCCATTTCCCGGTTGATACGCGTAACAAAAGCAGCGTATCGACGTACTCTGGGCGTTTAGTTGTAAAACGCACAATTAGATTTAATAGATGATACGGATTCATAGGTTTTAATTGTATTTCCTGCAATTACATCCAAACATTTTTGTTAGTTCTTCAGATTAGGCCGCTTTAGTTGCAGGATTTACACTTAAACAAGTGTTTGGCTACATATCCGGATAAGTAAATGTATATTTTGTATATTTTACAACTATTCAGCCTAGTTTTCGGCCTTGGCTGGTTTACTGCGCGATATCGCCACCACAAGATAAATCAGGTTATATAGTGCACCTATTGTCAGCGCATAGAGTGTTATAGAAAACTCCCATGAAAAAATAACCCAACCGCTTCCCGTATAGTGGATGTGCTAATTTATTTCGCCAAATTCCAACATATACCTTGTATCCATAAATGCAGAAACCCACCCTTCGGTTCGGAAACCTTGGAGTGGGTTTTGACTTGCTATTATTCCTATGCTTCAAATGTACTTTCAAAGTAGGGGCCTCTGACTTGATCTACGTAATTTTTAATCACTTTCCGGATGGGAGCGGGCAAAAGATGATGCAATTCCATTTCATCGATAGGGATCCAATAAAATTCCAAATGTTTTTCCTGAGATACCGGGTTGCTTGTAGGATCGGCGCCTTCCAGGTCGGTTATAAACAGGTACCAGCAAATAATCATGGGATAAGATAATTCCTCTCGCTAACACATGGTACTTTTCAGCTTCACCCTGTTTCATCCCGCCCCATCCCTTTCAAGGTTAATTAAAATGAATCCGCAGAACCGTCTCCTCCAGCGACCCTTGATCGGTGTTTATTTGTTCGATGGTCTTGACCGCTTCCTGGCCCGCGGGAACGATAACGGGCGTAATGACGGAATATCCCTCCTGACGGATCAAATCGATATCGAATTCAAGCAGCAACTGGCCTTTTTTCACCCGATCGCCACTTTTTACATAGGCTTTAAATCCTTCTCCTTTCAGAGCAACGGTATTCATCCCGACATGAATTAACAGTTGAACTCCGGATTCATGCTCAAGAATAACGGCATGTTTGCTTTTCTCCATGATATGGGCGATTTTGCCTGCAAATGGAGCGGCAACCTTGCCCAAATCGGGAAGAATGGCGAACCCTTCGCCCATCGCTTTGCTGGAGAATGCTTCATCCTCCACTTGATCCAAAGGTATGATTTTCCCCGGCAGAGGGGATGGAATATCCAGGTACGGCAGGTTTTCCTCTTTTTTCTTGCGTTTAAAAAACATCTGTTGTTACCTCCTGATTTAATATATGAATCTGAGTTATACTTGAGGGGAAATCAACAGCCTTGATTCATGCATTTAGGAGGAGCCCATCATGAACAAGAAAGAATTTGTCATTAACGATTTGCTGAGCAAGATATACCAAAACTATTTTCCCGATTGGAAACTGCCAACCGAGCGGGAACTGGCGGCACAATACCACGTTTCCAGATATACGATCCAAGAAGCGATCAAAAAACTAAAAGACATGGGCATGGTGAATGTCATTCAAGGTTCGGGCATTTTTTTGAATAAAAATCTGCAAACCAGTCCGTTAATTTACAATTCTTTGACCGAAAACCCCTACTCTAGTATAAAATCCAAAGTGATCGAATTGCAAAAACAATCGGCCAGTCCCGAAGATCAGCAGATTTTTGGGATTACCGGCAAAGACGAAGTATGGGTCTATCATCGATTAAGAATCGTAAACTATCGAACCATGCAAATTGAGATATCCAGATTGCCGGTGGCGCTGTTCCCTACCCTTACGCATCAGGATGCCGAACAATCGATCCAGTCGTATGTGCTAAAGCACAAATATTCCATATCCCACTATCTCAACACTTATGAGGCGATCACGCTGAATAAAGAACAAGCCATGCTCTTGCAGCAAAAAAGGAAAAGCCCGGCCATGAAAATCTCAAGCCGCGGCATTTTAAGCAACGGCAAAATTTTTGAAACCAGTGAAATTGTCGCCATCGATTACAAATGCACCTATTTTACGGCGTTTAACAATGAGCATCATAAAAGAAGAACGCAATAAGAACGGGCGATCATCAAGGTGTCACGATCGTTCCGTCCGGTATTCTCGCTTGCGTCCATTCATGCATTCTATACTCGACAGGATACTTCCCGGCCATAGATTCATTGAAATCCACTCCGATTCCCGGCAGATCGATCGGATAAATGTAACCGTCTCTGGCATCGAAAATCGGGGAAAAGAGGCTGCGCGTACGCTCCTTGATTGGAATATTTTCCTGGATGGCCGCGCTATGCAGATGAATATTGAGATGCGTATTGACAGCGGCGCCGATCGGAGATATATCCGATGGAGTATGCCAAGCGATCCTGACTCCAAAAGCTTCACATAAAGCTCCGAGCTTCAGCGCGGGCGTAATTCCGCCAATTTGCGAGACATGGCAACGAAGAAAGTCGATCTGCCGGTTAACTATCAGGCTCTTCCATTCCAGCGGGTTGTTAAATAATTCCCCGGTGGCAATCGGCGTTGAAGTTTGCGCGCGAATCTGGCTCAGCCATTCGTTCTGATCGGGCGGCAACAGGTCCTCGATAAAGTAAGGCTTGTACCGCTCAACTTCCTTGGCAAATTGCACCGCTTGATTAGGAAAAAGCCGCTCGTGCACATCATGCAAAATGTGGAACTGATTGCCGTATTTTTGCCTTAACAATGAAAACATCTTTATCGTTGTCTCCATATACTCGTCCTGGTCAAAATAAGACCCTTCCGTGCAATTTTCCGGGACATGCAAACGTGTCGGGTTCCCTCCATAGAACCCAAGCTGGCAACGGATATGTTTATACCCTTGTTCCAAAAGGCCGTCGATCTCTATATACAGGTCTTCGATGTTATCGGCAACCGCATGCGTATAGGCAGGAACCGCGTCCCTGGATTTCCCCCCAAATAGCTGGTATAAAGGCATGCCGGCAAGCTTCCCCTTAATATCCCACAAGGCCATATCCACGCCGGAAATGGCATTATTGGTGACCGGTCCATTACGCCAATACCCGTTGACCATCATCATTTGCCATAAATCCTCAATATGATTAGCGTCTTTCCCCACTAGTATTGGCTTGAGGTACTCTTCAACCATCACCTGAACAGCTTTGGGACGCTGTTGAAAAGTCGCGCAGCCATATCCGGTTATGTTTCTATCCGTGGTTACCTTAACAACTACGAGATTATGCCGGTCGGGTTTAACCACAAAACATTCAACATTGGTAATTATGGAAGGGATCATGCTATTCCTCTTTTCTGTAATTTCTTAGTCTATTGAAACATGTTTATAGCGGGGAATCAATTTGGTTGGCAAAAAGCGCCCAAGAATAAAATAAACCAGTCCAATTTTAATATTTTTATAGGAAAAACCTTGTTAAATCAACGTTTTCTCAAAAATTCAGTGAATTTTGGACTGCTTTTAACTAAAGAATGTTTGTGTTACTATTCAGGTTGTAAACGGAACCAAAACTTATTCCAGACAGGAGAATTTTGCATGAGTAAAGAACAAGTCGTACAGGATATCATTTCCAGGGTCGGCGGGGAGGGCAATATTGACAACGCTTGGCATTGCATGACCAGGCTCCGGTTTACTTTAAAAGATAAAAGCAAAGTGGACATCGAGAAAATCAAAGAGCTGGATCCCGTCTTGGGCGCGCAATTTAACAACGATCAATTCCAGATCGTACTGGGTCCCAAAGTCAACGAATACTTTAATGTTCTGGCCAGTGAATTAAAGATTTCCGAGAAGGAACCCGCCGAAGCCGGGCAAGCCGAAAAGAAACAAGATTTCGTTACGGTATTTATGAATATCGTATCCGGGGTATTCGGTCCTATCGTGCCTGCGATCGCCGGGGCCGGTATGATCAAAGGGCTGCTTGCCGGTTTGTCCGCGCTGGGGATCATTTCGGATCAAAGCCAAACCGTGCAAATCATCAATATGATGGCCAGCGGCGTGTTTACCTTTTTACCTTTCTTCCTGGCGGCATCAGCAGCTAAAATTTTTAAAACCAATGAATATTTGGCGATCGCCATCGCCGCTACAATTATGTTTCCCACGATGGTGGACGCGGCCAAAGCCGGAGAAATATCGCAATTTCTTTTTATGGGCTTCATCCCGATCCCTGTTTTTAACTACACAGGTACGGTCATTCCGATTATTTTTGCGGTATGGTTGATGAGTTATGTCCATAAAATCGTGAACAAATTTATTCCGGAAGTGCTCAAAACGGTTGTTACGCCTACATTGACGCTGTTTATTTCAGGTTTTCTGGCCTTGTCGGTAATCGGTCCGATCGGAATTTATTTGGGGAATGGGTTAGCTTGGGTCGTTCAAGGATTGTTTGATATCTCGCCTATTGTGGCCGGGGTTGTTGTGGGGGCGATTCGTCCGCTGGCCGTATTTACGGGGATGCACCATGCCATGACTCCCATCGCTCTGCAAAATTTCGCCACCCAGGGCTACGATATGCTGATGCCCATGATGTGTATGGCCAACTTCTCCATTGTAGGCGCCACCTTCGCCGTGTACTTCAAAGTCAATACGCCAAAAGAGAAGTCAATTATCGTCTCGGCCGCGATTTCCGGTCTGCTGGGAATCACAGAGCCCGCCCTGTTCGGGGTTTTGGCAAAATATAAAAAGGCGTTTCTATCTGCAATCATCGCCAGTTCCGTCGCTTCGGCATTTATCAGTTTCTTTGGCGTCAGATTGTACGGATACGTACTCTCGAGCATTTTTAGCATCCCTGCTTACATCGGGCCCTACTTCGTATATGCCATCTCCGGCATGATTATCGCAATTGCCCTGTCCTTTACGTTGTGTTACCTGCTCCTAAGAAAAGGCGGTACTGGTACTGCTGCGCAATCGGCTTAATAGATTTCGGTTCGGGGAGAGTGGGGCCGCGGTTGGACTGAGGTTGGACTGTGGTTGGACTGTGGTCGGGCTGTGGTTGGGCTATGGTTGGACTGCGGCGGATGTTGCTTGATCGGTTAAAATACAAAGACCGGACACCTTCGTCCGGTTTTTTGCATTTTTAGCTCCGGTGGACCATGGAGCATGATGACAAGCTACTCTAAACGGCAGATCCGACCGCATGGGGAGGCTAACGGACCTGAGCGACCTTATTTGCCTGAAAAATCGCCGCTCTGATTTCTAACGGACAGGGGAGGCGCTATTTGCTCGAAAATGGCCGGATACGTGCTCAAAAATGCCGAATAAGGTCTGTGGTGTCCGTTACATTTTTAAAACGGTTGATTTCATCGAAATAACGGCGCTGGTGTCCGTTAGGATTCGCTTTACGGCTGCACCTGCACACCAGTGTCTCCCTAATCCCCATTTACAGAAACCAAACGTCTTAATGGATGACAATGGGGCGCGTTATTTTCGCAAAATTCAACCATACGCCGATATTTCTCCAGTTCATTTCTCTCGTGATATCCATTTATTAATCCCCAAGCAATAAGCAAAGCGGGAATAAGCGGCAGCTTCTGCTGCTTTGCCTCCAAACTATGTATCATTTCGTCATGACATATCCCGGCCAGGATTTGCCCGACTTGTATGTACGCCTCATAGGTGTCGATACTTTTTTGAGCCCCCGGAAACGCTGATGTCGTGGCTAAAGCCCTCGCTTGACGGGCTTCGGACAGCCCTAAATGAATGTTGCCGGTAAACAAGTGAATTAAACTCTTGATACTCCAGTCCAATGATTGAAACATCGGCTCTTTGGAAGCCCAATCCACTCTACTCATCACGTCTTCGGCCTGCTTGTATTCTCCGTATAATACATGTGAGATAGCCGTATTGTAAGCCATCAAACATTCCGCGGTTTTCTTTTGCGAAATGGAAGATTTCAATGGTTTTACGATCGTGTCTATTAACCTGGATGGATCTTCATGTTGAAGCGCTTTGGCCACACCATTTTTACTCCTAATTTTAAGTACCATAAATACAATCGCGACAACAACGGGGATCAGGATAATACCAAAATTTCCGCTTGCGAAAATACTATATATGGCTAACAAGCCGATAATAATTGCCGGTTTCCAAAGCTTGATCAGATATTTATCATTTGGCTTCAAATCTTAAGTCTCCTCATTAAGGTTTATTGACATCATTTTAGCGCCAGTATCAAATCTCCATCCGCAAACGGATCATATCCCTGCACTGGATCCCGTTTTCATAAATCTCTTCATCATAATGTCTTACAAAAAAATCGTGATCCACCCCAACGATCCGAAAACCGTACTTCTGATACAAGGCCAGCTGTGAAACACTTGAATTGCCCGTGCCGATCTCAACCGTTTTGATGTTCATCTCTTTGGCGGTTTGTATGGCGTGCGACAACATTTTTTTACCTAGTCCCTGACCTTGATAGTTCTCTTTCACTGCTATATTTACAATTTCAATCGTATCCGGCCGAGTCCTCAAAATAACGAATACACCAACTACCTCATCCTCTAATGAAGCCGTATAGCAAATACCTCTCGATAAATAATCATCAACTATAGCTTTAGAGGGATCTGCGAGCAACAATAAATCATAGGGCGCGGATAATTTATCTGATAGTTTTTCAATGGATACTTCCATAATATCCTCCTTCTATTGCCATTTCATCTCACTTGCAGCCTTATTCCATAGTCCGAATCCCTAGGAATATTTCTTGTCAATAAACATGGGCAGCCTTTCTCTAAACCCTTCCGCAAGGGGAAGCGAGGGTAACTCCTTAACATCTACCCAACTTAATCGGCCTTCTTCCGTTTCAGCCAATAAATCACCGCTATATTTCTCCGTTCGATAACAAAAAACCAGATACTTATCGCCGGTTTCATCATTAAACCAATGAATGATTCCGCATAGCTCCAAATCACTGATCGATAACCCTGTCTCTTCTTTAACTTCTCTGATTGTAGAATCTATAATACTTTCGCCGTCTTCGATATGTCCGCCCGGAAAAGCTATCCCCTTCCATGACTTAACTCTATTCTGTACTAAAACCTTGCCTTTGTCTTTATCGTAAATCATGCACATATTTGTCATTTCAACTTTGGACAACTTCGTCATCTCCTAAAGAATGCTCGCAAAATCACTTATTTTTCAATTTATTCTTTCCAAATGAGGTTTCCCAAAATTTCATCAACGGTTTCTTCGGGTGTTAAGTTAGAGGAATCTAACCACATTCCGGTTCGCGGAGTTTCCTTCCGCAGTACGTTATCTAATGCTTCTACGGTCCAAATTCCATATCCTTTCTTCGTTCGCGCAGCTTCCCTTTGTGCCACAACTGATTTATTGGGGCAAAGAACAACCACATCCAAAGGACGGTTACGGACAAATGATATAAACCCTTGCAGCATGGGGCCAATGATAACATCTTGAACAATCACGGTAAACCCTGCTTCAAAATAAAGATCGGCAGCTTGGGCCGTTAGCCTATGCCGGAGCAGCAATTGTTCTATTTCACCTTCTTCCGGGTTCGGCGTTACCTCACTGCGGTTATTGACAATCATTTTTCGAAAAATATCCCCGCGTAAATGGACCGACTTTCCAAACCGTTCAGCAAGCAGTTGAGCCACCGTCGATTTTCCGCTCGCCATAATCCCCGTAATTAAAATGATCCGAGGATGTTCCGTTATCATATATAACGTCCCCCTATTTCTTTTTAGATTTATGCAATAACGTCATCTTATTTCAATTTCATGAATAACGCCGAACATTCCCGTCATTCCGTCATGTTTATGGAAACCATATTTATTGTAGAATGGCTCTTTACCTTGGGATGCAAATAAGCCTACAAATGATTTTTCCGGTGCATTGTCCTGCAAGTATTCCCTAATGGCTTCCATGATCCTATTCCCACACCTGATCTAACTTGTTTGAATAAAATTGAATGGCTCTCCTATAGGTTTGAATCCCTTTATCGCTGCTTGTTTCAGCCAATAAACTTAATAAAATTTCCATTGCAGCATTGTGTTCCTTAAGATTGTATTTAACCATTGCCAGGAAGACTTGATACTCTTTTGATTCCGGATATTCTTTTATCGCTTCTTCAAATATTTTCTCGGACTGTTGGTACATTCCCAGTGTTCGATACGTACTTCCCAAACCCAATAATGCTCCTTGTCTTTCCTCTCCTTGGAGTCCCAACTCCAAGGCTTTCTGGTAAAACGGGACCGCTTCCCTTTCTTGTCCCGCAGCATCATGTACCCAAGCACACTGGTACCAAACGGACGGATTCTTAGGATCTTGCGCTATCAAATCAAGCAGCAATGACTTGGCTTCTTCCAATTTTCCGCTTTGCCTGAGTTCTATGGCTTTTTCCAACTCGTTCATTAATGTTCATCCTCTACGATTATTTTCCCCTTTAGTCCGGCAAGTTCAAACAATCGTTGCACAGTATCCTGTTTCTTTGCCCTTTTTAACCGCCTCGACATAACCATTAAAGTAAAAAGGGATATTATCTTCTGTTCCATTTAGAATTCTTCCCCTCACTTTATCAAAAGCTAATAATGAAATTGAAAAATCCGGTTCACCCGTAATTAGAATCGGTTGTTTTCGATCTTGCACCCAATAGTACTTCCCGCCGCAGTTCCTTCTAGCAACTTCGAAAATATAACATCCTACCATAGAAGAGACTGAATCCAAATGTTCTTCATCCAATTCAAAATCGCATAGTTCATCAAGAAGATCATCTACATCATGTAGGCTTTCAATACTAAAATTGAAATTGCCTTTATCCGCAAAATTTTTGGTGAAGCTTTCTGATGTTGATATTATGTCTTGCTCTAATGTAGTTGGCATAAGTTTCTCCTTTTCACATACCGTTTTTCTTAATGTACTTTTGTATTATTTCTTCATCCCTGACAGATTTCTGAACGGTCCGTGACTTGATTCAAAATAATGATATAAGAACAACTCCACCCGGTTCCTCAATTCCATATTCTCTTTACTTCCATTAAACCGCCCTCTTCAAACTCCATCCGGTAGATATCCGGTTTCGTTGTGCTTAACAAAAAATCGAAATCGTACTTACTGTTGAAATATCTCATCATTAATGTCATGACCAGTCCATGTGTGCCAATTACGATCTTTTTTCCTTGGTTTTCCTCTATTATCTTCTTCAAAACACCAATAGCCCGGTTCATACACATCACACTGGACTCTCCTCCAGGCAATGAATAGTCGGGATCACCAATCATCTTTTTTACTTCGGGATATAATTCCTGATCAGTCATTATCCGATTTTCGTTTGAAAATTCCAATTCCCTTAACTCTTCAAAAAGTAATATTTCTTTATCATAACACTTCGCTAATTCCTCGATGGTTAACACGGCTCTCCTATAAGGACTCGATACAAATACATCTATTCCTTCATTTTTAAGTATTTCCGTGATTCTTTTTGCATCAGACCATCCTTTGTCCGTCAGCCCGCGAGTTCTCTCATTATTTTCCGTTTTTGGGGACTCTCCATGTCTCACCATATAAATATATGTTTTCATACAACCTCCGACTTGAAATATTTGAAATATCTTCTTCACTTAAACGTACCCTTTAAGAAAAATGTTTTCTATATCCTTCAACCTTTTCATCTTTAAATCCTAATTTCTCATAAAAAGCATGTGCTTCTTTTCTATGTCCACCAGACACAAAAATTATATAATAACAGCTTCTTTCCTTAGCTATTGTTTCAATATTTTTCATCAATTTTTTCCCGATTCCTTGTTTACGAACTCGACCGGAAACCACGACATTCTCAATTACCATAAAAGGTCTGCATTCCCCTACTATATCCTGGCAAATAATCCCCATAACTGATCCTACTAATTCATTTTCTTTAAAAGCTCCAAGTATATAATAATTATCGTTACTTTTAATGCTTTCAAATGCTTCAACCAATTTCTCAAAATTGGTCTGTCTATCAATAAGTTCCTCGTAGAGCATACACAAATCCTTTAAGTCATCTCTTGTGATTTGTCTTATTGTTATCATTGAATCAGTCCCTTCTTCCTGATTATACCATTCTAAGTAGCAGGTCTAGTTTAAAAAATTCAAAGAGCAGCCCTCATCAGAGAGCTGCTCTTTGTTAATATCATAACAGAAATCTAATAGAAAGTGCACCAAAAAACCTTATCTGCCTGATCTTTTATTTCAGAAATTTCCGTTATAATCATCCTAATGTCAGTATCGTTTCTGCCAATAAACTTGTTTTCATCTACATTATAATACTGATAAAAAGTTACTTTATATGTCCCGTTGTTGATATTTATTTGATTTTTCGCGCAATTATGATCCGGGACCTGTTCATCTTCAAATTGCGCGGACATTGTTAAACAATCCTAGTCCACAATATAAAGTTTGTTGTCTGTTACTTTTATGTATCCTTCTGCCTTCCTGAAGCACTCTTCATCGGCTATTTCCGTTTCCGGACCTATGATTACATCTATATTCCATGAATGTTCAATTCCTTCGTTTGTCATTTGGTACACTAATATATTTTCGTTTATCATTTCACTACTAAAATGCTGCAGCAGTTCTACCAACTCCCAGTCTTCATTTACAAAGGACTTGTAATTCTGAGCGTTGACTAACCCTATAAAGCTTGTATCACCGTACTCTAAGTAAATATTCATGAAAGGCCCCTCTTCTAACCTTGTATGTTTCTTGAATGCTGTATTGCTGCGTACAATAGGTTCCTTAAACTATAAGCTTCTTAAATAGTCTTTAGTCCCTGTTAATTCCGACCATCTAGCCGAAAGAAATTTCGCATAGTTTAAAGGGCTGATGCCATAAGTTCCTAAAGAATGTCCGTCGTTGATCTCCACCAATTTCATATTTCCTTCCCGATCCATTCCAAAATCCATACCATAAGCAACCGGCGCATCGGTAAAATCTCTAACCGCACTTTTTACAACACTTAAATCTAATTTTGAATCCCAAGCGCCTTTATAATATCTGATATCCAGTATTTGGCCGTAGCGAATAAAACAACGCCACTCCGTTATAAAATCAACAATTTCCGAACACCAAATATTCGTAACCTCGTTTTCTTCCATTAATCCTATAAAATCTCTATATTCTTTGACAACTTTTCCAGCAAACTTCTTTGTTGTGTCCTTCGGTTTTATAAAAACATTCCAATTCTCTTTGTTCTCAAAAAGTTCCTGAATCGTTGTAGTCCAAATTTTTCTGCCAAAATAACCGGATAAGGAAGTTGGATAATCGATCTCCCCATGATTTCTTTCAAATCCCAAAATTTCGAGACGTTTTCTCACGTTGCCAATTCCGCCAACTACGATATCTTCAGGATTATGTTCTTTAATTTCTTGGACGTCATAAAACTTAATTGTCTCCCACCCGAAAGAAGTGAAGCCTTCATTAGCGATAAATGCATTTACATTGTAGAAGTCCCCATTCTTGTCTGCCTGTATGTATGCTCTCATCCATTGATACCTCTCAATTCTCCATATAACTAATCAAATACAAAATACATATGCACGGCTTCTATTTTTTCATTCTCATCAACAACAAAATCCGCAAAAAATCCAAGCTCGCCTTGGCGAAATCCGTATACCTTCGAATTTGGCTTGTTTTCGAGTATAGTAGTATCCAGATATTTAATATTGGGGTAAGCATTTAGTAAAGCATTTAAAGAGTCCCCTACTTTAATTCCTTCCGACGTTGCATATTTGTTATTGCTTAATTCAATTTCAGATAACCAAAGTTCTTCAGCCGATTTTCCCAAAAATTTCAATGTTAGCCCGTCATATTCAAGGGTCTTGCTATACATCCCGCTAAAAGTATCCGCCCCGTCTCCGAGCGGCTCTGGTGTGGTTTCCTTTAATGGTTTGCCCAAAACCTCTCGAACCGATTTTTCATCATTCCGCAACTGAATTAAAGAAGATTCATCCGTCTTAATGGAATAATAATTGTCTTCTTGAATAGAAGGCACCGGGTCATTGGAGGGGGCAGTAATTTCAGAAGTTGGTACAGTACGATTGGAGGTTTCTTCATTAGACGAGCAACTTGTCAATGTAATGACTGTTACCATAAATCCAAAGATTATGAAGTTCTTCATAAGAGACCTCCTTTAGTTGTACTTGCCGGAAAAATATTCTTTAGTACGCACCTGTATTATTTCATTATATTCCAAAGTGTATCACACATTGATTAGATTCTAAGGCGGTGTTTATTACCTCTATTAATTTGCTTAATGATTCGATTAATTCATTTCGTGTAACTGATATCTTTTCGTAGTGCCCTTCATCTGACCCTGCTTCCCAACCGTAATTTCCGGTAATAATAAACTCTGGAGGAGCGTACAAAAAAAGTTCCTTCCAAGATGAAATAATATTCTTAAAAGTATTCAGACTCTCTTTATCCCGGATTATCGTATACCCATATAAATCCAATCCAAATCCATGAAAGGCATCACTCGGCCCCCTAGATTTAATCCATGCGAGAGAATCACTAATATAATTAATAAAATCATCATCAATTGAAACCTGAGGTAAAACTTCAATTCCATTAATGGCAATTCTGTTTTTATCCCATGTCACATTTTCTAAAGGCGCTCGTTCATCCCCAACTATAAATTCATGATATGGCATGTAATTATTCCTCCTTTCAGGTTAACTAACCCTAAAGGTTTCACTTCCTTTCTGCACGCCTCCATTTAGGGATTTACACACACACCATATCTTCTCGTTTAATTATACCTTCATTCCATTTCTTCTTGACAATAAAAAAGACAGTCCCTCTCCATGGGTTTCTGTCTAGTCATATTGCCATACAAGCTGCCCTTTTCTTATTTTTGCCGCATAAATGATTTGCCCTGTGTGATAATGAATCTCTCTAACCATCGCTATCATTAGGTTAAGCGAGGTTGTCTCATTATTTACTTGGCTATATGTAAGGGGTGGACGATTGATAAAGGGTTGAGATAATAACAATTCCGGGTTTGAGCCTAGGTGTTCGAGATATTGAATGATTATATCAAAGGCTTCCTTTGTCTTGTTATAGGCTTCCTCATTGGACATGGTTAGTCCGCGTTCAAATTCCTTATCCCGGTCCCTTGTATCAGGAATATCAAAAAAGATGGTTTCAATTCGAGAGTGAACACAACCCCGAATATGAGCAACCAAATTCGCAATACTGTTGCTTTCCGTGTTCGGCGACCAATTTATATCTTCTTCTGACAGTTGCGCAATCGCCTGAAGAGTCCATTTCTTCTCAGATTTAAATTTGATTAACATACTCTCGATCACTTCGGAGGCTATATCCATTGGTACACCTCTTTTTAATATTCATGTTCCATAATTATACATCTGATCGCTAAGGGAGGATAGCCTGATGCCTCAGATTTACTCATTACTAACACAATAGGCTGCCTTAAGCGGCAGCCTATTTCTGGTTATAGCAACTTATTTACTGGCGGAGAGAATGAACTTCTCCAGTGATCCTGTATCGGTAATGCTGTGATTGCATCCTTGGTTATCCAGACATACGTAGTTACCCATGAGCGAAATATTATCCGGCGAAGCGATAGCAGGCTTGGTCTTGACCGAGAAAAAGGCAAGCTCCTGATGCCGATTGCAGAACAGGCAATACCCTTTCTTGTTGGTCGGCGTAATTCTGCCCTCGATGCCAATGAACCGTCCTTCGAACGGATATACAATGAATAGCTTGTTCGTGGCGATATCCACCCAACCCAGATACGTCACAAAACGAAAGTCGATGGATTGTAAATCCGGCACTTTCAGCTTCTTATTTTTAGGGAATAACTTCTGAATTTGCTTCGGCGTAATCGGTGGAAAAGGCTCCAGGTACGCTTCCAAGGCGCTAAGATATCTCTGAAAATCATATGCCGTCTCGAAGGTCGAGATTTGTCCCAGCATCTTCTTTTGATCCTCTGTCAGAACCGGAAATGCTTCAACAATGTTCGCTACGGCACTATACCTTACGGTTTCCAAGACACTCCGATCCGCAACGGTCCGCAAAGTTTTCTGAAGAAATTCCGCTTGTTTCTTAATCACGTTAAATTGGTGGTTTCTAATAAATGGTGTACTCATAGCTTTCAGCCCCTTATTTATTTTGAAAGATAATCAATAAGGTGCAAAGCCTGTTATTAGAAACGATAAAGTTTAAGTTTGGGCGATCCAGTTCATCCTATCACGCCCCACGCAAAGTATCGCCCCAAATCAGGCTTTGCATGAGGACTCCCTAGCTAATGAGCAATTCAGTATTGCCACCGGTCCTACCCCCAATCACATATCATACGCAAAGTATAGCAGCAAGTCCCGGGAGGCGCAATTTTTTTCGGTGGATGGATTAAATGTATCTCCTCAGACCAACATTCTTCCTAAATTTGTTGCACTTCGAGAGCCTTAAGGTTTACGAAATGGCCGGCCGTGTCATGAATACTTTCTTTCTAGTGCATCCTTGAATACTTTAATGGGTTTTTGATAATCAATGGGCTTGTAGATCAATGAGTTTAGCCAGGCACTCAGGTCAAAAGTGTGATCAAACTCTGCACTTCTACTATAGCGTAACATTTCTGTCATCGTTGCCAAAACACTTTTATCATTGGTAATACCTATACTAACTTCTCCGGCTTCAAACAAATATTGTTCAATCACACTTTTCTTTATCCCCTCTAGCTGTAAATACTCTTTAAGTTCGGACTTAAATTTTTCCTGCAGTTTGCTTAATTGCGAACTCCGAATCCCATCGAGGATCAAACATAATCGACTTGAGTTATTGACAAAAATAATAATCGTCATCCGATAAAGTGTCCTTGAATCTTCTAAAAACCCCCCCTTCCCCCACTTAGAGCATGTTCAAGCGAGTTCTTCATTCTCTTGTCTGTCACGGTTTCAGTGAATTTTTCCATATCCTCGAACGATTGCCATGATTCAATTTGCGGTACTCTGATATAGCGTTCTCCAAATTCTTCCTCAATTCTTTCTTCAAGCTCAGGATCATTGTCAATGTAATCTCCCAACATCTCTACTTCCCTGGTCTGCAAATCAAAATAATATTTCATTTCATATCCCGTATGCTCACTGGCAAAGACTAGTTCTTCAAACTGATGCGCTGTTAATTTGATTTCTCTCACTTCAAATTCCACCTTAGTTCTTGCCCCCGACTCATTTTTTCAAAAAATAATGATCAGTCCAACCGCTATGACCGTCTGTAACTTTCCACGAAATGCACAAGCCGAAAGGGCATGCGATTTTCGTCGAAATCCCTCGAAAAGGGCGGTTCAACTGCAAATATGCAGTTCAACGAGCAAACTATTGAAACTGATTCATGAAGTCGCTGTCAAAGTCGGGAAGTTTCCCGCTCTGACACAACGTTCTGATTGGAAATATCCAATTGAATTGGAAATTCAATGGCAGATACGGCAGTTAGATTGGAAATTTCCAATAGATCTGGCTCTGCACCGTGCAAAATAGGCGATTGGGGCGAATTCTATTGGATATTTTCCAATGAGAGTACCAAATTGCGATTGATGCCGTCAATCTATTGGATTTTTTCCAATGAGAGGTGGCATCATGCATATGACGATCCGGTATTCACAAAACACCCCAGCCCTAGATAATTCTTATCTGAGGCTGGGGTATTATACATCGCTCAAGGCATATTCGGATAGATCATGACCTTAATGCTGGTGTCTTTCTCCGTACGCGCCGTTTCTACCGCCTCCTTAATGTCATCGAGCGCATAGCGGTGGGTGATAATTTTCTCCATCTCGGCGGAGGAATGCTGCAGCGTCTGAATCGCTGGCTTGTACGTGTTGGCATAACGGAAAACGCCATAGGCGTCAATCTCGCCGTCGATCAGCTGGCCCATATCCATCGGCACCGTGTCCGAAGCGGGCAAGCCGACGAAGACGATTCTTCCGCCGCGCCGGACCAGCTTAATCGTATCGGCCATCGCTTTGGCATTGCCCGACGACTCGACGATGAGGGTGATCCCCTCTCCGCCCGTCAGCTCGACGAGCCGCTCCCGGACGTCCTCACTGGCCGGGTCAAGCGCTGCGGTAAAGCCCAGGTCGAGGGCCATTTGCCGCCGCAGCGGCACCACATCCGTTCCGTAGATTTCGGATACGCCGAACAGCTTCGCCGCTTGCCCCGCAAGCAGGCCGATCGGGCCGAGGCCGGTGATCAGCAGCCGGTCAAACGGCTTGGCCTGGCCGCGAAGCAAAGCGTGAAAGCCAACGGACAGCGGCTCAAGCAGCGCACCTTCCTCGTAACTCATCGCTTCCGGCAGCTTGAACAGGTAATCGCTAGGCATCACGATGTATTCCGCCCACGCGCCGTCCACCGGAGGCGTCGCCAGGAAAGCGACATCCGGGCACAAATTGTAGCGCCCGCTTTTACAATAATCGCAGCGGCCGCAGGTCACCCCCGGCTCCACCGCCACCCGGTCGCCCACGGCTACATTCGTTACATTGACGCCTACCTCCACCACCTCGCCGGCCAGCTCATGGCCCAGCACAATCGGCTCCTTGACCACGTAACGCCCGATTTTGCCATGCTCGTAATAATGCACATCCGATCCGCATATGCCGATGCAATAAACTTTGATCAGCGCCTCGTTCTCCTTGGGAACAGGAATTTCCACCTCTTTGACCGCGATGGTAAACGGCTCGTCCATGATCGCCGCTTTCATCTTGCCTGCCGTCATACGAATTCACCTCTTGTAAAATAAAATGATGTACATGCCGGGTTCATTCTCAGTCCTCCCGGTACGCAAAATAATCAAAATCCCCATGGAGACTGCGCCCGCTTAAATCGTGGACACAGACGCCGATGAACGCGCCGGTAAATCCCTGGTCCAACAGTACGCCCCCGCGCTTCGTCTCCGCATTTTCATCGGACATGCGTCCGGCATCCAGCACCGGCCCGACAGCGTTCCAATCGGAGCCATCCACCGAGTAGTAGAATTGAGCCTGATCATGATCCAGCGTAAGCTTCAGATAAACCCGTTCGCATCCGTTCACGGATATTTCCTGATCCAGCGGTTCATCATATTCCCCCTGGTTGCTCGTGAGGATGGCCAGGCATTTGCCTAGCGTTTCGTCCCGGCTGATCCGCAAATAATACCAGTTCCGAGCGTTATAATAGTAGACCAGCCCAGCCATCTGCTGATACGTGTCGGGTTCGAACTCGACCACCGTCTCCGCCTCCGCGGTGAACGCCTGCTGCCGGCGGGCCACCAGGCTCTGGCCATGGGCGGAAGAGAAGGACTCTCGTCCGCGAAGGCGCAGATAACCCGGTCTCTCCCGCAGCGAAAGCCAAGCTTCGTCTGCCGGTTCGCGCAGGGTATTGAAATGGACGGCAAGCGTCTCGCCATCAAAATGATCGATGCCCGTACCGTGCGGCGGCTGCTCGGGAAAAGGATGCTCCGGCAAATCCGCAGGGGCGGCGGCCGTAAGCTCCGGCTCACAACCTCCGCTCACCAGCCGCAGCCAGCCATCCTCCGTCCACTCCACTTGCTGAATCGCCGTCTCCCGGCCCAGATTACACATACGGGACGTCTTTAAGGGCCGGCCGCATAAATGAACCATGTACCATTCGCCCGCAGCCGTCTCCACCAGGTCCGCATGTCCCGCCCGCTGCAGCGGGAGCTCGGGATTAAACCGGGAAGTCAAAATCGGATTCGCCGGATCGACCTCATACGGTCCCAGGATGGACTCCGAGCGAGCCATCGTAACGGCATGCTCATAGCGGGTGCCGCCTTCCGCGGTCAGCAGATAATAATAGCGGCCGCGGCGGTAAAGATGCGGTCCCTCCGTCAGGCCAAGCGAAGTCCCGCGGAAAATGTTATGCACCGGGCCAACCAGCTGCCGCTGCCGCTCATCGTACTCCTGCATCACGATCCCGCCGAAGCGATTTCGTCCTTTCCGATGATCCCACACCATGTTGAGCAGCCATTTCCGGCCGTCTTCATCGTGGAATAGCGATGGATCAAAACCGCTGCTGTTCAGGTAGACCGGCTCCGACCAAGGCCCCTCAATATCGGAGGCATAAACCAAATAATTGTGCGTATCCTTGAACGGTCCGATATGGCTTTTTACATCGGTATACACGAGATAGTAAATCCCGTCACAGTAGCTTAGACAGGGGGCCCAAACGCCCCCGGAGCTGGGATTGCCAAGCATGTTCAACTGGCTGGTCCGCGTCAGCGGATGCGGCAATAAACGCCAATGCTTGAGATCGCGGGAATGGTGAATCTGAACGCCGGGAAACCATTCAAACGTTGACGTGGCGATATAATAGTCGTCACCGACGCGGATGATCGAAGGATCGGGATTAAAACCGCTCAAGATCGGGTTAACAATCGTCTTCATTTTGACACCCCTCCTATTTTTCAAACCGGAACCAGCCAAAATCGAACTGACTCCCCGGCAAAAAGATAAACGTCACATCCTGCACGCCGGTCACTTTGTTCAAAGGAAACTCCTTCACCTCGTAACCATCGGTGTGCGTAAATTCGATCAGCTGTTGCAGGCTCTCGCCGTCCAGACGGGAAAACCGCACGTGAATCGTATTTTTATCGATCGGCGAATGTCCGTAAACAGCCAGCTTCGAGGCGCCTTCCGCCGTAAAGTCCATCTCCTTGATCTCCAAAGAGACATTGTTGCCGATGCCTTCGACGCGGCTGTCCACAATCTTAAAGGTATCCCCATAGATATGATCACAGTCCGCAGCGGCGTTTTGTGCAAAAGCCCGATTCTGACGGGTAAAATAAAAACCTTTGATATGGACCTTCTGCCGGAGTACGAAACAAATTGAAGTGATGCCGCGGAGCCGCTTGTTTAGGCGGAACGTTTCCTCCTGGTAGACATTCCATTTCGTCTCTTTCTGGTACACGGCATCGGCCAGCAGCTCGCTGCCCTCTTCGCCCGGCATGCCTTCCCAAATCTGCAGCGGGTAAGGCTCGCTGCTTAAGGCAAAGATGGGAAGGGTAATCTCATTCGAACCATGGGAACCAAAATCGAGATTCCGAAAGCCGACCCGGGTTTCTCCGTCCCTGCTGGTGGCGACGCCTCTTTCGTTACCGTTGCCGAGTTCGCCTCGGCTGTAATCATACAGCCCGGCAGAGATAAAGCCGTAGGGGTCCTTACCCGCCATGCCGAGTCCGGTAACCGCAAATTCCAGTTCGGAGATCAGCTTGATTTTGTCGCTGCCGTTTTTGCCGGTACACCGAACGCGAAATGCGCCATCCCCTAAAGCCGTGATTCGTGCGGTGTGACCATCGCCTTCAATCTGCGCCAGATTGGAAGGAATGCCAGCGTCGTTGACCACGCTCCATTCCACTTCCGTATAGGTAGTATTATGAGGGTACAGCTTCGCTTCCACCTCAACCGCAGGTTTCGTTTCGTCCAAATGCTGACCCGAGCGGCTGAGCAATTCGATTTTGCGCAGCGGAATTTCGTCCAGTCGGCCCATAACGCAAGGCAGCTCCCGGTTGCTCATATAAGCGGAGATTCCCGACAGCTCTTCTGCTTCACAAGGCAGGGCGGCAAATTCCAGCGTCCGGCTCTCCATGCCTTTTGAACTTACCTTCATCCGGATCGTGCCCGGCTCAGTACCGGCCGCAACGATCGCCATCAGTTTTCCGCTGAACAATCTTCGGCTTAAGCCTTTGTACGGATCGTAATCCGTGCTGTCTCCGTTATCGAGCCCCACCAGCCGCCCTGCTCCCGTAACTTCAACGAACACCCGGTTATTTGCGTTCTCCACAGGCCGCCCGTCCTCATCCTCCATCGTAATTTCCACAAAAATGAGATCCGTCCCGTTTGCGATCAGTGACTCCTTATCAGGCTTTAGCTTGATCTGTCTCGCGTCTTGGAAAGAGGTGCGAACATCGGTTGCAATCACCCGGCCGTGCTCGTCGTAAGCGATGGCTTTGATTTCCCCTGCCTGATAAGGAATCTTCCACCATCCGACCAGCTCTTGCCCATTCCGGTGATCGATCTCATGACTTCCAACGGTCACGCCGTTGCAGATCAGCTCCACCCGGGGGGCATTCGAGCAAACGCGGATATCGATCATTTGCCCGGGATTGAAATCCCAGTATGGAAAAAGATGCACCATAGGCCGGTCTTTGTAATCCGTCCACTCCGCCTGATAGATGTAATACGAGTCTTTGGGGAATGTTGCCGTATCAATCTGCCCGAAATAGGCGTTTTTCGTATGATACGGGGTCGGCTCCCCGATGTAGTCAAATCCGGTCCAAATGAACTGCCCCAAGGAGAACGGAGTGTCCCTTTCCGCCAAAATACACGCTTCCGCTGATTTCGCCCCCCAACTGGTGGAGCTGTTCCCCAGCGCCGAGCACTGCTCATCATCATCGGCCAGAATGGACTGCTCAAACGGGAAATGGTACACGCCCCGGCTTTGTACGACCGAAGCCGTTTCACTGCCGTAGATGATCCAGTCCGGATGCTCGGCATGATGCTGGCGGTAGTATTTTTCCGCATAATTGTAGCCTGCAACCTTGACGATATCGGCGCATTTCTGCGCATTTTCCCAAGGCATGTAATTGGAGCCGATCGTCACCCGGGCGTTTTGCTTCGGATCAGATTCGCGTACTTCCTCCATCAGCAGCCTAGTGATTTCCTGCCCTCTTTCATCGGCATGGGTATCATAGATTTCATTCCCGATGCTCCACAGCAAAAGGCTGGGGTGGTTGCGGTCCCGTCTGACCCAGCTCTTCACATCCGCAGCGGCCCAATCTTTGAAATAACGCGCGTAATCGTAAGTCGTTTTTGGTCTTTCCCACATGTCAAAAGCTTCGGACACGACCAGAAAGCCCATTTCATCAGCCAAGTCCATCAGCTCGGGCGCCGGCATATTGTGGGCCGTCCGGATGGCATTCACGCCCATCTCCCGCAATATCCGCAATCGCCGCCGCATGGCTTCCTTGTTGAACGCCGCACCCAAAGCGCCAAGATCATGGTGTTCGCAGACGCCGTTTAACTTCATAGATCTCCCGTTCAAAAAGAAACCCGCGTTGGGATCAAGGCGGAGCTCCCGGAATCCGACGGATTGAGTAACGGTTTCAAGAATCGGACCGCCGCTGGAGCCGCCCATTTCCGCCCCAGCCGGCCGCAGCTCGGTCACGAGCGTATACAAATGCGGCGCTTCCGTACTCCAAAGATGCGGATAAGGGATCGTTAGCTTTTGCAGGTTCAGAATCACGGCGGAATCTTTGCCTCCTGCCCCTGGCGAGACCTGTTCCGCACTGGACTGAATGATCTCCCCTTTGTACAAAAGCGTATGAGAGAGTAATGCATCCCGATCAAGCTTTAATTCGGTTTCGATGTCCACCTGCCATTTATCCCCGTCCCGCGCCGTAGAAACATAGATGCCATCCGTGACGATATGGCCCCGGCCCCGTGTTCTCAGCCATACATTGCGGTAAATCCCCGCACCGGAGTACCACCTGCTGTTGGGGCTTTGAAACACGACCTTGAGCACAATTTCGTTTTCCCCGGACACCAGTGCCTCCGTGATTTCATGCTCGAAGGAGGAATACCCGTATTTCCACTCCCCGATCTGCTGCCCGTTCACATACAAAGTAGAGTCCATATAAACCCCGTCAAAGGCCAACAAAACCTCCTCATCGCTGCCTGTATAATTGAATGTTTTCCTATACCAGCCGATGCTGTTTTCGTACAGATCCAGTGTATTGTAAATCAGCCAGTCATGGGGAATATCGACCGGTTCAAAGTTCAGATCGGCAGGACTCGCAACTTCCAGGCCGCTTTTGGCAAATTCCCAACCGTCGTTAAACCGCATCTTCATATTCATCGCCTCTCGCCCTCTTTCCCTTTCCTAATAATAGTGGAGTTCAAAAACAACCTCTAATAGATCGTACGCCCGTGTTCGTCGGCAATACCGGACTTACGGAAAAAATACGTATTGATTTGGTCCCGCCATTCCAAGGCGTGCTGCGCTTGTTCCTGAAGACGGCTGCGTACATTTTCGAACTGCTGCGCATCCATACTCCCTTCCAGGGTCAGCCAGGATTCCAAAAAATCCGTTGCCTGCTCCGCCCCGGCAAAATGCGTGTCGTAAATGTGCTGAATGACCGTTTTACCGGAATGCAGCTTGTGGGTATACGGAACATGATGGAAAAACAGCAGCAATTCGTCCGGGCAAGTGTCCAGCGATTCATAGCGGTTCGCATGCGGTTTATGGTATTGGGCAGCGTATCCCGTTCCCGTTTTCTCTGTCCGATCCACGCCGATGCCATTCCTGTCGGCAAAATGATAGGTCCCCCACCTGGAATATTCGTAGCCGTCTACGTTCGGCCCATAATGACGATCCGGGTTCACCATCCAGCCGACACCAAGCGGGGCGGTGTAATTTTCATAGGTCTGCCAGGAGTTCAAAAGAATATTCAGAATGACCTCCACCAGCTTCGGCTCGGTACCAAACGTTAAATAAATCCACTCTCTAGCAATCTGTTCCGAGGTCAGCTCCGGGTTCCAGCTCAAGCGGCCAAATCCGTATAAATTCGCCTGGGCCAAAACATGTCCCGTCCAGTTTGCATCGTTCCCGATATTGGATACCGCCGCGATCCCGCCTAACTTCCCGCCAAATAATGAGCCGGATATCACCTTAGCCACATCGGAGCCTTCGCCGCGCGCAAACGTGTCGAACTCAAGCACTTCCTTCCACTGCGGCACCAGATAACAGACGTGTCTGGCTTGCCCCGTATACTCCTGGGCGATTTGCAGCTCCAGCACCTGGTTCGTCGAGGGCAAAGCCCCGAATAATGGCGACACCGGCTCACGGACTTGGAAATCCATCGGTCCGTTTTTAATCTGCAAAATCACATTGTCGTGGAACCCGCCGTCGAGCGGCGTGAAATGATCGTAGGCGGCTCGGGCCCGGTCCGTACTGCGATCGCGCCAGTCCTGCTGGCAATTGTAAACAAAGCAGCGCCAAATCACGGTGCCGCCAAAGGGAAGCAGCGCTTCCGCCAGCATGTTCGCCCCGTCAACATGATTCCGCCCATACGTAAACGGCCCGGGACGGGATTCGGAATCCGCCTTAACCAGAAACCCGCCGAAATCGGGAATGACCCGGTAAATTTCCTCGGCCGCATTCTTCCACCACCCTCTGACCCCCTCATCAAGCGGATCGGCTGTGGGCAAATCTCCAACCTGCATCGGGCTGGCAAAATTAATGCTTAGAAACGTTGCGATGCCATACTTGCGGAATACGCCTGCGATCCGGGCCACCTCGGACAACTGCGGCTGCTTGATGAGCAGCGTCTCGTGATGATGAACATTGACATTGTTGATGGAGATGGCGTTGATTCCCGCCGAGGACAAAAGCCGGGCATAATCCTTGATCCGGGAAAGATCGCTGACGATGCGGTTATTTTCGTAAAAAATCGATTGCCCCGCGTACCCGCGTTCAATGCTTCCGTCCATGTTGTCCCACTGGTTGATCATCCTTAGTCCGTTCACTGGGGACTCCTGAATATCCAGGTCCTCCAGTGTGCTTCCCATTTGCATGAGCCTAAGCAGATGAAAAGCCGCGTACAAAGTTCCGCGGTCCGATCGCCCGGCGACGAGCAGGCACTTCCGCCCGTCCAGAGGCAAAGTTTTGAGTATGTAACTATCCGCGGACAAAGTAGATAGCGAGGATAAAGCTTCGTCGATTGCTTTCGACTGTCCGCGGGTTCCCTGCAAAATATAATGGGATGCGGAAGGGGATTGTCGATCCTGCAGACTCGAACCAGTTATCGCGAGAATGCCTTGTTGGAGCTCCTCAATCGCCGATTTAAGTACGACGCCGGCGGCAGCCGGGGAGACAAGCTCCCCGCACCATTTCCGGTATTCCTGAAGTTTTGCCGGATCAGTAACCGCCGCGTACCGCAGCCAGCATTTGTAAACCTCACCGTGATTGCTTAACCGTTGCATGGAAATACCTCCGCTTTTGCTATTTCGATTTGGCCAATGCGGCGGCATACTCTTCGGCTACCTTGTCGCCGCCCGCTTGCTTAAATTTCTCCAGCTGTTGTTTCCAGCCGTTCTCATCCAGCTTGCCCATGATGAATTTCACTTTGGCGTCGATCAGGATTTGCGTCAGTTCAGCGCCGCGTTCCGCCCAAGTATCGGAGACCAGGCTCATCGTAGGGTCCTTGATGGCAAATTGCTCATTTTCCTTCTCCACTTGAAGCACTTTCTCGGAGATCGGATCAAGGTCGCCCGGCGTTTTAATCGAAGTTAAAGGTACTGTCACGAGAGGTTTGTTGTATGGAAAGGAAACCTCATTATCATAAAGCTCCTGGTTGAGACGAACCGCCTTCCCGTCTTTGATCTCGTAATGCTTGCCTTCAATCCCCCACTCCAGCAGGTCCGCCATTTCCTTATCCGCCAGCTTGTCAAAAAAAGCCAGCAGCTGCTTCAGCTCCTCTTCGCTTTTCACGCTCGATTTCGGAAACATGAGAATGCCGTTGGAGCCGCGGTCCGCGGACACCCTTTGTCCTTGCGGCCCTTCCAGCGCGCTGACAAAATCCAGCTTCGCCGCGGGGTTCACTTTCTCGACACGGGTTTGAAAGCCGAGCACGTTGTTGGTCGTAGCGTTAATCACGCCGGCTTTGCCGTTCTCCAAATTGCCTTCGTTTTGTCCGACATCAATCGAGGCAAAATCTTTGTTCATCAGCCCTTCGTCATAGAGCTTTTTCATAAATTTGAGATATTCCAGGTATTCCGGTGTCTCTTCCGCTTTTACGAATTCCCCGTCCGTCTCGCTCCAATTGTTGGGCGCGCCGAAGGCTGAGCTCAGGTCAAAGGAGATACTGTTATTGCTGATCATGATCGTCACCCCGACGGTATCGTTTTTGCCGTTTTTGTCGGGATCCTGCTCTGTAAACGCTTTTAACATCCGGTATAAATCATCAAGCGTTTGGGGCGGCTGCATGCCGAGATGATCAAGCCAGTCCTGACGGTAAACCGAAGTATACCGGGAGACAGGACGGAACCGCGGAATGCCATATAACCGGCCTTCGATGGATACGTTGTCGTAGACGAGCTGAGGCATGGAGGCCAGATTTTTGTAATCTTTAATCAGATCCGTAATATCCCAGAAGGCGCCGTTTTGGGCGGCCGTGATCAGATAGGACTGGTTAGGCGCGCCACAGCTCGCCAGCACCTGCGGCAGCTCGCCGGAGGCGATCATGACCGGCAGCTTGGTGCAAAAGTCGTTGCTGGAAATGTGGGTAAGATCAAGTTCAGTGTTCGTGTATTTCTCCATCGCCTGCTCGATTTCGTTATCTTTTTGCGGAACTTCTTTCCCGTCAAAGTTCAGGGTCATCTTGATTTTGAGCGGCTGATCAGCCGAACCGGAACCGGAGTCCGTGCCGGAGCCTGCTTGGTTCGCCTTGCCGGAGCCGCACCCGGCCAGCAGCGAGCCGGCCAGAACCAAAATGAGCGCTGCGGCCCCCGATTTTTTCCATATACTATTTCTACGTGTCATACCTAATGCCTCCCTTTTTAGAGGTTGTTCAAAAAGTCGTCTTCCCATGACGAAGTAATTCAGGGAGTGGAGTCGACGTCGAATCTTGAATTCAGCCGGGCCTTCCAAGCGGATGCTTCCGAGGCATGTTTCCTTCGGAAACATTTGACTCACGTAGATCTATCTACGCTCCGCTACTCAGTCCCTAGCTTCATTCAACCTTCTCGGTCCTGAAAACTCAACTTTTTGAACACGCACTTTTAAATAAAATAATCTCGTCAGCCCTTCACCGAGCCCATTAAAGCTCCTTTGGCGAAATGCTTTTGCAGAAACGGGTAGACGATCATAATCGGCAGCGTGGAAACGACGATCACGGCCATTTTGACCCCTTGCCCATAGTAGGCCACGCTCTCTCCCCCGTCTCCCGAACCGAGTCCGGCGGAAGCCAGGATTACGATCTGTCTAAGGATCACCTGGACCGGCCATAAATCCGGTTTATTGATATACAGAATCGCGTTGAAATACTGGTTCCAGATGCCCACCGCATAAAATAATCCAAACGCGGCCAAAGCCGGAAGCGACAGGGGAAACACGATCCGGAGCAATACCGTCAGCTCATGGGCGCCGTCGATTTTTGCGGATTCAAGCAGTTCGGGCGGCACACTGGAGAAGAAATCGCGCATTACGATCAAATAGAACGCGCTGATCATCCCCGGAATGATCAGGGACCAAGTCGTATCCAGCATGTGCAGGTTTTTGACGACGAAATATGTAGGGATCATCCCCCCCTGGAACACCATGGTAAACAGGACCATCAGGAGAATGCCGCTCCTTCCGGGCAGAACCTTGTAAGATAGCGAGTACGCCATTAGAGCGGTCGTCAGCAAACTGAGAAACGTTCCTGCCAGGGTAATGTATACGGAAACCCCTATGCTCTGCATGAAAGTATGGGTGGAGAAAATATACCGGTAAGGTTCCAAGGAAAATTCCGTGGGCCACACGGTGTTCTGATTCGAAAATGAAGTGATCACCACATAAACAAACGGTAAAAACATGGCCAACCCCACAAGGCTCAGCAGCACATAGTTAAAGGCGTCAAACAGCCGGCTTAATAGGGTAGGATGCGTATGCACACCAGCCCCTCCTTTCTAGTAGAGGTAGTTTTTTGAACTTACATTAATAAATCCCTTCTTCGCCAAACATTTTGGCGATTTTATTGGCGAGAATGACCAAGATGAAACCGATCACGGATTTGAACAAACCCACGGCGGTGCTGTAGCTGAATTGTCCCTGCAGCAGCCCTACCCGGTACACATACGTATCAAACACCTCGCCGACCTCGCGGTTGATCGCGTTCAGCATCAGGAAGATCTGCTCAAAGCCAAGGTCAAGGAAGGTGCCCATCCGGAGGATAAACAGCACCACAATCACGCTGCGAATGGACGGAAGCGTAATATGCCACAGCAGCCTGAACCGGCTGGCGCCATCCATCCTGGCTGCTTCATACAGCTGCGTGTTCACACCCGCAAGCGCGGCCAGAAAAATAATCGTGCCCCACCCGGCATCCTTCCAAATAAGCTGGAGGATAATCAGCGGACGAAACCAGTCGGTGCTGGTCAGAAACTCAACCGGCTGACCGCTCAGAGCTGTAATCCCGCTATTGATGATACCGTTTTCAGTCGAAAGCAGCACATAGGAGATCCCGGCGATCACGACCCATGACAGAAAGTGCGGTACATAAACGAGCGTTTGCACGACTCTTTTGAAGGCCTCTTTTCTTATCTCGTTCAAAAGCAGGGCGAGCACAATCGTGATAGGAAAGTAGATAATCGTGTTGTATAAGCCCAGCAGGAGCGTATTCCGGAACAGCAGCCAGAATTCGTCCATGCCGAAGAAACGCTGGAAATGCGCGAATCCCACCCATTCGCTTCCCATAAGCCCCGCATAAGGCTGATAATTTTTGAAGGCCATAATCAACCCCCAAAGCGGAACATACTTAAAAATAATAAAATAGAGGATGCCCGGAAGCATAAACGCGTACAGCCAGCGGTATTTCCAGACGGCACCGAACCGGGGACGGGTTCCCAGCTTCGGCTTCGCTGCCCTTGCTTCGATTTTAGCTACGTTCACAAACCACACCCCTTACGATTTAATTTAAATACAAGTCCAAAAAGTCGGGTTTTCAGCTTAATCTCTCATATTCCGGTAGTCTCCGGGGGTAACCCCGCTTTCTTGTTTAAACACTTTATAGAAATGCGCCTGGCTCCTAAAGCCTATCGCCTTCGCAACCTGTTCCAGCGGAAGATTCGGCAGCTCACGCAAGAGTACTTTGCCTTTGTCAATCCGAAATCCGCGCAAATATTGCACAAAGGTCTGATGGGTCTCCCGCTTGAGCAGACTGCACACATAGCTAGGATGAAGGTTCAGATAGTCGGCCACATCTTCCAGTGAGATGTCCCTCATATAGTTGCCGTGAATGAAATCTTTGAATCTGCGGATGTTATGATTGCTGTCCTGATCCGATGCCATCTCTTCCGAATTCGCGACTGCCTGCAGTCGGCTTCGCTCCTCGACAATCTCCATCGACAACCGGTTCAGCAGGCCGGATAACTCCTGGGGATCCACCGGCTTGAGCAAATAATCCGCGACCTGAAGACGTATCGCCTTCCGCGCATAATCAAATGTTTCGTAACCGGTCAAAATAATAAATTTGGAAGCGGCTTTCTTTTCCGTAACCGATTGAATTAAGTCAAGTCCGCTCAGCTCAGGCATTTGGATATCCGTAATCAACAGATCCGGCTTAAACTCCTCGGCCATGCGCAGCGCCTCCACACTGTCGCTGACCCCGACAATATCCGTAAACGGCGTCTTCATCCTGCGGATGACATGCTGCAATCCTTTGACAATGATGGCTTCGTCGTCAACGATCAAAAGTTTAAGCATGGCGCCGCCCTCCTTTGGCCAGATAAGACGTTATCGTGGTTCCCTGTCCTTCGGTGCTTTGAATATTCAATGTTGACTCACTGCCAAAAAAAGCTTTAAGCCGTTCATTCACATTGTGTAACCCAATCCCCCCGGAGGATGAGATTTCCGCCAAGGGCAGCCGCCCTTCGAGCACCTCGCGGATCATGGTCAGCCGCTCAGCCGGAATGCCGGACCCGCTGTCGGATATCCGCAGCAGAACCCCCGATTCCTCAGCCAGCAGCTCCAGCCGCAACTCTCCCGGTCCGCGAACGTTTTTGAATCCGTGAAGAATGCTGTTCTCCACAAGCGGTTGAAGGATAAACCTCGGACAAGGAATCAGCAGCGCTTCTTCATGGATCACAAAATCGGTGATCAGTTTATCACCCATCCGAACCCGGTGGATATCGAGGTAATGCCTGACATTTTCGAGTTCTTCGCCCAGTGTGCTTTCATCTTTGGTTTTGGACAAGCTGTATCTGAGCAGTTTCCCCAGCTTCCAGCCGATGTCGGCGACTTCGTTGTCTTCGTTCATGGCCGCCAGCATACACATCGTTTCCAGCGTGTTGTACAGGAAATGCGGATTGATTTGCGCTTGCAGCATTTTGATCTCGGCTTCCTTCTTGAGCAGCTCCGTCTGCGTGACCACCTGCTTCAATTCGTCAACCCGGCCGATCATCGAGTTATACGCCGATATCAGATAACCAATTTCATCGTCACCGCCTTCGTCGGCCGGGTAAATGGCATTTTTCGGATCATCGACCCTTCTCATATGGCGGGAAAAACGCACAATCCTTAGCGTAATCGACGAAGCAATCGTAAAGTACATAACCGATAACAGCGTGAGCAGCAGTAGGCCAAGACCTATGGCTAACCCGGTTTCTTTTCCGATATTCAGCGCATCCCGCGTTTTGTAAGCTTCCACCAACGTGAGGTTAAAACGTTCGATACGAGCCGCACCGATCAGATAACGACGGTCCTTGGTGTAAAAGCTGGCCATGCCGGCCTTGGGAAACCGGGACATAATTTCGTTTTTGGCCTGTTCATCAAGCTCCAGACCCGGGTCCTCGAACAGCACACGGCCGCTTGCGTCCACGACCATCCGCCATACCTCATCTTTGCTTTGCTGCGTATTGAAAAACTGCTTGATCAACCCGTCGTTTAAGGTCAACTGCAGCAAGCCGACAGTGCGCGTGTAGCTGGTGTTATACATTTTGTGCAAGTATCGAATGGATGGCAGCCGATCGCGGTCACTGGATGCTTCGTACACCCACAGCCCCTTGTTCGGAGGCAGCCCATCTACGGCTTCCGCTTCCGCTTCCGCGTGCTGCTGATCCGTAAATCTGGCGATATCCTCCACCTCAGGAGAGAGGATAGGCACTTTGGGATCGGCTTTATACATCGTTATCTTATCGACTAGCTGATTCGATATATAGGCAAATGAAAAAGTAGGGCCGATTTCTTTTTTATAAATGTACGCTTGATCCCAATCTTCGGCGCTGAAGCCTCCCAAATAGTCAATGAGACTGGTGTTGTTCTGAAACAGCGGGTACATCGCCTCAATTTTGGTAAGATCCACCTCCAGATTCCGGTAAGCCTGCTCTATCATTTGCGTTTTGCCGCTTTTAAAGTGATCCAGCTGGTTCATGTACATTTGTCTATAGAAGACGAATCCGAAGACAGCAAAAGGAATACAGATGAGCAGGATGTATCCGATAAACAGTTTGTGAACAAGACGCAGACTTCGAAGACGCGTTGCAATCGCTTGCAAAATATTCATAGCTCACACCTTCAGGCTTCAAAATGGTATTTGGCTATTTATTATAGCACGTTGTTTTGGAAGCCATCGGCATTTTGTATTCGCTTTCAAAAGCTTAATTTAATTATAGGAGTGCCCTCCCGAATTCGATACTTATGATTTATAATGTTTGACTCCTCATTTTTAAGGGGCGTTAGCGCGGTAAATATAAGGGGCGGACGATTGATAGAAGATGGCGATTTGCAATACTGCTGCTTTCAGGTTCATAAGTTCGTGTCTTGGTATCCCTGCATGCTGCCTTTGCACGGTTATCCCTCTCGTTCAGGGGCGAACGGACATGGAAATTAATGCGGAAGAAACGATGGGCAGAGCTCTGCTACCTGGTCAAACGGGATAATCGTGCAAAGCGTCCGAACAGCAAGTGCTGATCATCGAAATGATACAAATTCTGGTATCATAGAATTGTTATAGTTTTCTCGCCTTGATTACAAAAGTTAAAGGGAGCATCTTTGCTTTTTTGGCAAAATCGCTATTATCGTCCCACGATTGCATAATTTCATCATCAGATTGCTCAATCATTTGCTCAATGACAAATCCCGCTTTGGAGAGCGCATTCACATAAGTTGATAGTTTACGGTCCGATAATGTTAGCACACCTTCTCCGGCCAAATCAGGAGATACCGAATACCAAGATTCATCGAAATAACACTTGTTAAAAGCAAGCATATTATTTTCTGCAGCAACACATTTGTGTATAGGATGAGACCAACTGAAAATAAATACGCCGTCTTTTTTCAGGTAAGAAGCGATCCGGCAAAAAGTACCCTCAAGGTCGGTGGTCCAGCCTATGGCATAAATCGAATAAACAAAGTCAAAATAATCCTCTGGGATGCCACACTCTTCTTCCATGGGAGAACAGATCAATTTTGCGGAAAGCCCACACGACGTCAAATGTTGCGTTGCCTTTTCGATTTGTTTTTCTGATATATCCATCCCCCATAGTTCAGATGCTTTGCGGTCCCCCTGATACTGCAAGGATTGACCGTTTCCACAGCCTATCTCCAGCATCTTTTTTCCTGAGACATCACCAAAAAGTTGGCATTTTTCTTCTGAGACAAATGATCCATAAAAAGGAAGAACGATTGCCCCTAAAAAGTCATTTCCTTTTGTATCCCAGTAGAAGCTGTTTGTTTTATAAACCGCATTTTTGTCCATGCTGGCGCCCTCCCCCTATATATTCCTGAAAATACTGTATTGGATTACTTCGGATTATCGAAACCTAACTTAGAATTTGTCTGATATGATGCTCCAGATGATTCACATAATCATCAAATAACCAACCAAGGGTTACTGTGCTTTTATCGCTTAAGGCACATTGTTTGTTGAAGTCCGATGATTCGGCTTTTTTTATGACGTTTAATATGTGTTTGTTGAGTTGAACCCATAATGCAAGCAAATCTGATTTGTTATAGCTATTTTGATAATCATGGATTTCAACCCATTCATCCTGCTTGTATCCATCTATACTAACGAGTTCGTCACTCAATATGATCCTGACAAATCGGGAATGGTTATTAGCCGCTGAATCGCATAAATGCCCAAGGATCTCCTGTTTTGACCACTTATTTATAGAGATTTTTTTACGAAATTCATTCTCTTCCATATTATTTATGATCTTTGGAAGATCATTAAGAAGTTTTTCGAATTTCTTAATTGAACTCATTGGTTATCACCCTTTCTTTTAACAATTTCAGCAGAACACCGGGTACTGGTACGGCGCCCTCGATCTTCAAAATAGCGGCGTCCCCCGTTATGCTCCATTCTGGGGGTTGAGCCGCTCATCTTCAAGAAAACTTTCAAGTTTACTTCTGACTGTGCTCCATTCATTATCCAGAAAACTATATATTACGTAATCTAAATTATAATATTTCTTTCTTAGTATCCCCTCGCGAACTGCACCTAGTCTTTCGATGGCTCTCTGCGATCTAATGTTATCCGTACTTGTGACGATCTCGACTCTTATTGCCTTTAAGGTTTCAAATGCATGTTTTAACATCAAATATTTACATTCTGTATTCACTCTTGTTCGCCAAACTTTAGGACAGTACCATGTAGACCCGATATTTAAGTTGTTATTTTCTTCAGATATTCTGAGAAATCTGGTTGTGCCCACATACTCATTTAACTCTTTATCAAATACCGCAAACGGAAATTGTTCTTTACGTTCACGTCCTTCTATCGCTTTATGTACAAAGCTCTTCATATCTTCAATTGTTTTAATCTTTATTGGGTAATGAGCCCAAATCTCAGGATGTCTTGAACATTTAAATAAAGGTGTGATATGTTCTGTTTCTAGTGGTACGAGCCTAACCCTCTTGCCTTCCAACTCTGAAAAGGAAAACAGATTAATCCCTTCTTTCCACGGCAACAATAAATAACCAAAATAAAGTTTCGGACATAGTTTTATTCACATCCAAAAATACCCATATTCATTTCGATCAAGCATCCTTAATTGTTTTTCAAAGTCTTCTATCGGTTTTATATCCTCCACAAAATGCCACTTATCTTTACTGTCCTTCCAATAGATCTTCCACTTGTTTTCTTCATATCTAAATTGAGCAATCGGCAATTCAACGCGTTGTCCAGGCCTAAACGAGGGTCTATCTTGTGAAAGAGTGACTGTGTTCCCTCTAAATTTATAAATGATTTTAAATTCATCCCTGAGGTGCTTGGGAATTTTTTCTTCAATATAACGATCGAGAATTTTTTCCAGCCTCTTCTTTGTAAATGCATCAAATCCTGCCATATCGATCCGCTCCATTGTGTTAGATTTTTTCGGTTTTGCATTACATTCATTTCAGTTTTTGTCATCTTATTTATCATAAACTACTTCCGTCCCCGCAATAAAATCATGAATCGATCTTTTATCTTCCCGCAGCCCGACCATGAATGCACTGATAATGGTACATATCCCAAAAGTAAGACCATAGATTAAACCCGCAACTACGTTACGCAATAACATGGTTCCAAGCCCTGGTGAGGAATGATCGCTCACTTTTCTAATTTTGATCCCGCAAATACGTTTTCCAATGGTGTAGCCGCCCCAAAAAACAGGCAGTAGTAATGAATATAAAAAGGATAATATATTTGTTATATATTCTTGATTGGCTCCACCAGTAATAATAAAAGAGATTATTCCTAACGGTATACCGACAATGACTCCGTCTAATAGCAATGCCCCAAGTCTAATCCAAAAGCCAGCCACCATAACTTTGCCCTCTCCTCATTAGTCTTTACATATTTATTATAAATCCAGTTTTCTTGCCTTTTATAAAACCTGCCTTTTCATAAAATTTATGTACCTCATACTTCCGTGAACTGGTCATTAGCATCACTTTATAACAGTTCATTTTTCCGGCAATTTCTTTAGCCTTTTCTAATACCAGTAAACCGAATCCATTTCGTCTATATTCTTCATGCGTCACGACATTTTCGATTAGACCATAAGGTCTTGCGCTTCTGGTCAAATTCTTAATAATAACCAGGACACAAGACGCTACGATTCTCCCTTCATGTTCAACTACTAGAATATTCATATTCTGATCTTCTAACATTTCACGCCAGTGATCGAATAAAGCCTGATTTCTCTCTAATACAGGATACATATGGTCACTTCATTGCACCTCAGCTTTCAATACCGCATAATCTCGAGGTTTCATCTAACGTCTTCTTTGATATCTTCATCATTACTTTAATTTCTTCTTAAATCCCTTCTGGTCGGCAGTGTATCCAATGGCTCTATAAAATTCATGTGAGCCTTCACGTTCACTCTCAGATACAAGAATTACATATTTACATTGATTGTCTGCCCCAAAGCTTTCTAGGCGATTCATAAGAGCTTTGCCGACGCCATAACCTTGAGCATCGGAGGCAACGACTACATTCTCTACTATCATAAAAGTGCCGCATTCCCCTACTAGATCATAACAGACTACTCCCATTGCAGTTCCAATCACTTTAATACCGTTATCGGCAACAGCAACAAAGTAATTTGGGTTTTCATTCATTATTTTTAGCTGTTCTTCCATCTTGTCTTTATTAGAGTCTTTGCCGATAAAATTATGAAAAAGATCCGACAAGTATTCAATATCCTTTGGCTCTGCTCTTCTGATAAAATATTGCATTAAGGGTACTCCTTTTATACATTTTGTAATAATCCAACGCTTAAAAACTTAACGTATCCACCTTCATGAATTCACACTGATTCTTCCTTGCTATTCCCTCAACCTCTCGCATCAGTTTTGTTATGATCTGTAAAAGTAAATGGCAGCAGCCTGCTAAATGATCATCGGAAAATGCCATTTTTTTGGAAAATTTATGATTTAATAGATCGGCTTCTTCACTAGTGATAAACCTTTTTAAATTTTATTACCCCATGAGCTTTCCCGCCATTCATTATAAAATTCAGTTAACCATGAGTTATAAAATCATCTGCCAAAAAACCTGCTAAACATGCCTTGTTTATCTTCTTCTTCCCTTACTTCCTCAATCGTTATGTACTTCTCGCCATATGTGTTTTGAATGCTGTGGATCCCCATTTCCAGTGACCTCAAAAGAACTTTTGATTCGGCCGAACCTTTATTTCTATACAAAGCGTCAACAATACACTTCACATACTTATTGTGCATTTCAATGCTTGGCTCATCATTAGTTAAGTATTGAATTGAATGTACTGTATTGATGATAAGTGCCGAGACTCCTGCTGCTATAATGTCTAGACCATATTGAACAAAACCCGTTGAACCCTTAGCAGTGAAACCGTAAAGGATACTACGGCTATTAAAAAGAAACGTGATTACAAATGGGTCGTAATGTTCCTCATTATCCATAATCCTCCGTTGCAACTCTATTTCCTCATCTAATTCATCCTGCAATCGATCATCATTTGTTTCAGAAATGTTTAACTTTGAACGTTGATTATCCATTTAGCACCTCTGCTTATTGTCATATAAGGTTCGATTTTACCAGAAGCACGGGCTTTCTCGATCCACCAAAAAGTTGTTATTTATTACCAAATCAGAAAAATAGCATGATTATTATCATTTTTCATGTATTCTTCGTCTTCATCCCCTGCTATACCTCCAGTAACCTTCAACACACCCTATTTTTTTATACATGTATCTTTTTAATGAATTGCTATTCAAATGAATTAAGGGCCCAGCGGCCTTCTTCAAGCTACTGTCAATTGGTTTCATCTTCATGTTTGTTATAGTACAATAATAACATCTGGAAAGGATCTGAGGTGTTATTGATGAAATGGTCTAAGGTTCGAAAGCAGTTTCCTGACCGTTGGGTATTATTTGAAGCTATCTCTGCAAAATCCGTCAATAAACAGCGTCAAGTGGAGGAACTGGCGGTTATTTCAGATTTTGATGATACAAATTATGCTTGGCAAGCTTATAAAGAACACCACCTCGCTGACCCCAGTCGGGAATATTACATTTACCACACCTCTCATGAGAATCTTGAGATTATTGAGCAACCCTTTACTGGAGTGCGTGGCTTACAATGAAGATTAACATGAAGAATGGCCTGCCGCTTGTCACCCTTGAATTACGCTACAAATCTACCACAATTATTCTAGAAAATGTCCTTCTTGACACTGGCTGTGCAATTTCGGTGTTTGATACTGACATTGTATCTTCGATTGGTCTCTTGATTAATACTGAGATCGGCAGAGCTGTTCGGATGTATGGGATTGGTGGTAAAAGTGAACTAGCATTTCAACAAACTGTGGACGAAATCTCAATCAATTCAAACAATCTGTCAAATTACACTTTGCAATTAGCCATGACAAAAATTCCTTACGGTTTTGAGGCAATACTCGGGGTTGATTATTTCATAAGAAGTCAAACAATCATTGACTTCAAAAACTTTATAGTTTATTAGTTTTTGATTTTTATCAAGCCAGTTTCTTTTCACATAACTCTCCCTAAAAAATGTATTAACAAATTGCTTTTTGTCGGAAGTGTTATCGATCTGCTTTCAAAAGTTGTTCTAGCTTTGGCCCTAATTCTTGTACATTCTCTTTAAAATAAGGACGAGACTGAATGCCGGGGATCTTATTCTAGAATATGCAACTGTTAAGTTTACTTTTATGTTTAATCTGGGGATTTAACTTTGTGATTATGAAACTGGGGAACGGCTTGTTCCCCCGGTGTTGTTTTCGTATTTGTTGTTTTCCGGTATTGTTGCTTCGGCGCTTGTCAGAACCCTATAACCTAAATCGATTGCAGCCCTTCCTCGGAAACCGCCCGATCGAAATCAGCCACGATCAACATATCGATCCAGCGGGCACGGCGGAGCATGAAATGAACAACCGTTTCCTGAACCAGCGAATACCATAGGGGCCTGCGGGATTGCCCGATGATCAGTTGGGTGGCGCGCACCTCACCCATTCGTTGCAGTAACGCTTCACCAATATTCCTATGGCCCCCAAGCTCAGACACCTCCATCTTTCCCCCGAGCCGTTCGCATAATTGGCGTAGCGTATCTAACCGCTTGTTATCGGTATCGGATATGGCTGCGCCACGATGTACATAATGAACGTACCATTCCGCCTTGAGCCGATGGGCGATGCGAAAGCCGCGGCGAATTAATCGTTCAGCTCTTGGACCAGTGTTTACACAGACGAAGATAACCTCCTGCCTATGCCGTGATCCGCGCTGTGAGGTATTGCAATCCCATGATTCTAAACGTTCATCTACATCGTCGGCAATTTCCCGGAGCGCCAGTTCACGCAAGGCAATCAAATTGCCGATTTTAAAAAACGAGCCCAGCGCCTGATCCACTTTTTCAAAAGCATAAATTTTCCCTTCCCGCATGCGTTGTTGCAGCATTTGCGGCGTCACATCGATCAGTTCGACCTCATCCGCCATTTTCAGTATCGCATCCGGCACCGTCTCCCGCACGCGGACGCCAGTCAACTGCTCCACCGCATCGTTCAAGCTTTCTAGATGCTGTACGTTGAGCGTAGAAATTACGGAAATACCGCTTTCCAGTAAACGAATGACATCCTCGTATCTTTTCTTGTTGCGGCTGCCCGGCACGTTCGTATGCGCGAGCTCATCAACCAGCACGACTTCGGGATGACGGGCGATGATGGCTTCCGTGTCCATCTCCTCCAATTGCGCCGACTGATAGGCGATTTTCGCCCTTGGAATAAGCGGCAATTCACCTATCTGTTCCGCTGTATCTTTTCTGCCGTGCGTCTCCAATAAACCGATCACAACATCGATTCCTTTGCATTGCAAACTATTGCCTTCTTGCAGCATTTTATAAGTCTTGCCTACACCTGGAGCAGCACCAATATATATTTTAAACGTACCGCGGCGGATCGTTTCAATTTTCCTCTCTATTTCTTTGGAGCTAAGCCTGCGGAACGGCTCTGCCCCGCCGCTTGATTTCGGTTTGATCGGCAGTATCCGCTCTCCCTCATGCTTAGCGCGATCCGCCATCAAAAACACGTCCACATTCCGCATTTTTCTCAGCACCCTGCCTGCAATTGAACCTTGCCAGCGCTCCTGCCAGCGGCTTTTCTGGGAATGCCCCATCACAATTCGGGTGACGTTATTTTGAATGGCATAACGTACGAGCATGGACGGAAGCGTGCGCAGATGCAGAAGGGGAAGTTCTTCGAATTCGGCGTCTATCTTCTCTGCCAGCTTCCGGATCGAACGCTTGAACATTTGCTGATCCTTCGATAATTTCCGTCTGGACAAGACAAACGTAACCACAATCAAGTCGCCATTCAACCGTTTGGCGATTTGCTGCCCTCTGCGCACATAAAGCGATCCGTTCCAGTGATATTGCGCCGAAACAAGGATCCGCTCCGCCGCACCCGATGGACCGACCAACCCGAGCTCCTCGCGATGCTTCTCGAGCGAATCGTTAACCCCTTCCGCCATCAGCCGCAGCGAAATTTCCCGCAAGATGCCGAGATTGCCGCGCCGGGCCAGCGCCGGAAGCGTTTGATCGCCAAGTACCCCTTCGTCAATCCGCTTCAACATCGTCTCCGGCGAAACATCGATAAGCCGCACTTCATCAGCCAGGTCCAGCGTGTCCGAAGGCACTGTTTCTTCCGCCCGAATTCCCGTCCGCTTAAAAACAATCTCATCCACTCCATCCAGCTCATATACGTTAATCGTCGTAATAATGCTGATCCCGCGCTCCATCAAGTAGCGAACATCTTCCAGGCGCGTCTTAAACTTCGCCTCCTTACGATTGCGATGAGCGAGGCCGTCAACCAGCAGCACCTCCGGATTGCGGGCCAAAATCGCTTCAAGCGGCAAATCTTTGTACTCCCTGCCTGCCTTCCACCAGTGGATGCTCGGCACTCGCTCCAGTTCCATCGTCTGTTGCACGGTTTCCGCTCGCTGCATGGTCGATATCGCACAAATGACCACATCGATCCCCTGCTGTTTTAACAGATTGCCTTCGTTCAACATATGATACGTTTTGCCCGAACCGCTAACCGGGCCAATCAAAATTTTGAGCCGCCCCTTCCGCAGTTGCGAAATCGATCGTAAAATTTCTTCCGGCGTTTTTCGCCTAAATTCGGTCACTCATTGGCCACCTCCCGAGATGGGGTCAACGATCGCTCCACCATCACTTCATCCTCTAAAAATTGCTGTACGATGGCATTAAACGCGTCCGGCTGGCACAGATTGCTTGGATCAACAGCGTCGGGTATGACATCCAATCGTCCATGGGAAAGATGAGAGACCACTTCTCTCATGCAAGCGAAGCTATACTCGCTGTAATCGCCAACCACACAAAGCGCCGGCCGATCAAAGGAAGCCAACTGGGCGGAATAATCGATACGGCTCGTTGCCAACCGCTGCCGGTACAGCTCACGTGGACGTTTATCCAGCAAATTTCGCCTAAGCTCGCTATAAGCCAAGTCCCAACGCTGATACATGAGGCGAAGCGAAGGGAACAGCAATTGAGGAGGAGCATAATCAGCCAGGCAACTAAGATATGCCGCGGCAAGCTGCAGCTTGCCGGCGATCGTCGAGTCTCCGCTGCGGCAGAAACTGTCGGCGATCACGATCGCTCTCACCCGTTCCGGATACTGTGCGGCTATCTGCTGAACGATCAACCCGCCATAAGAAATACCGACAAACACGGCATCGCGGATGTGCAGCATATTCATCAGCATAATCAAATCAAGGCATTGGGTGTCAATAATCTCATCCGGAGATTGCCGCAACTTACCCGATTGGCCATTGCCGCGCAGATCGCAAACGATCACTTGGTAATGTTTCGAGAAATAGTCCAGCTGCGGTTTAAACATACGATGCGTCCAGCCGCGTCCATGGATAAAAAAAATAGCAGTCCCGTTTCCTTGCGTTTCATAATAGAGCGAAGCTCCGTTGAGTTGTGCAATAGGCAATTGGATCACCTCGTCTTTTTGTAGAGGTTGTTCAAAAAGTCGTCTTTTGAAGATATAAGAAAGAATAGGCATCCACGTATTAGCTTCCTTATATCGCAAGAAAAGCTACCGCTAAACGCGGTCTGTCTTCCTAGAATTTACGTCGATAAACGTTTTTCTTATCACGAAGCAGGTCAGGAAGTGGTTTCGACGTCGAATCTTGAATTCAGCCGGGTGGGGCATATGCTTCCGAAGCATGTTTCCTACGGAAACATTTCAGTTGCTCACGTACCCAAAACGTACGCTCCGCTCCTTACGTCCCTAGCTTCATCCGACCTAAAGCGTTTGAAAAAACGCACTTCGGAAGCATTCGCTTTGGTGCTTAAAATCCGACTTTTTGAACTCGACTTATAGAAATCCCAGCATCTCTTTTAAAGCCAAATTAAGTTTGAGCACGTTGACCCGGCTATCGCCGAATACTCCCAGGTCGCGATTCTCCGTATATTTGCCTACCAGCGTTTCCAGGTCAGTCGCGGAAATGCCTGTTAGCTTGCTGATTCGCGGCACCTGTACCAACGCTGATTGCGGCGTAATGTGCGGATCAAGTCCCGAGCCTGAGTTGGTAACGAGGGCAATCGGCAATTGATCAATCGGTACATCCGGGTTGTCCCGGTGCCATTGCTCGATTGACGCTTGCGTACGCGCAAGCATATCTGGATTGGAAGGCGCGTAGTTGTTGGAACCGGACGCCTCCGCCTTGTAATCAATGCTCGATACGCGCCCCTGGAAATAGCTTGGGTCGGTGAACGACTGTCCGATCAATTCGGAGCCGACCACGTTGCCGTCCTTATCTTTTAATAAACTGCCATTCGCCTGATGTGGGAACAGCAGTTGCGCGAGGCCTGTGCTGACAAGCGGGTATACGATACCGCAAAGGATGATGAACAATAGACTGGCGCGCAGGGCAATCCAGAAAACAACTCCCCCGGAGCGCCCGTCCCGTCCCTCTTGCGCAATATTACTCATAGCCGGTTCCTTCTTTCCGCTTTAAGATGTTGTTCAAAAAGTCATCTCAAATCCACAAATGAACGAGCAAATCAATCAACTTGATGCCGATGAACGGGGCAACAACGCCGCCTAAGCCGTATACGAGCAAGTTGCGGCTAAGCAGGCGCGAGGCGCTCATCGGCCGGTAGGCGACGCCCCTCATCGCCAGCGGAATCAGCAGCGGGATGATAATGGCGTTAAAGATCAAAGCCGATAGCACCGCCGAAAGCGGCGAGCCGAGTTTCATGATGTTCAAGGCTTCCATTTCCGGAATGGCCAGCATGAACATGGCCGGAATGATCGCAAAATATTTGGCGATGTCGTTGGCGATGCTGAACGTGGTTAAGGCGCCGCGCGTCATGAGCAGCTGCTTGCCGATCGCCACCACCTCGATAATCTTTGACGGGTCGGAATCGAGATCGACCATATTGGCCGCTTCCTTAGCCGCGGTTGTGCCGCTGTTCATCGCCAGCCCGACATCCGCTTGCGCCAATGCCGGCGCATCGTTCGTACCGTCGCCGGTCATCGCGACCAGCTTGCCTTCGGCCTGCTCGCGGCGGATCACGGCGATTTTATCCTCCGGCTTGCTCTCGGCGATAAAATCGTCGACGCCTGCTTCCCGGGCGATGGTCGCTGCCGTCAGCGGATTGTCGCCGGTGCACATGATCGTCTTGATGCCCATCGCCCGCAGTTGGTCAAACCGTTCCCGCATGCCGGGCTTTACCGTATCCTTCAAATAAATGACACCGAATACTTGTTTGTCGACCGCCACGGCCAATGGGGTTCCGCCCTCCGAGGCGATGCGATTGGCCTGTCTCTCCAAATCCTCCGGGATCAACCCGCCTTGTGAAGCCACCCATTTGCGAATGGCGTCAACCGCCCCTTTGCGCACCTGGCGGCGGTCCTTCAGATCGACGCCGCTCATTCGCGTTTCCGCCTTGAATTCAACAAAGCTGCCACCCTCGCCGAGCGAGGCGTCATAGGATTTCCCGTTTTTCTTCATCCACTCCAGTACCGAGCGGCCTTCCGGGGTTTCGTCCTGCACCGAAGATACCGCTGCCCAAGCAGCCGCCTCATCGTTGCCCGCGCCTCCAACCGGTATAATTTCGCTGGCCATCCGGTTCCCGAAGGTAATCGTTCCGGTTTTGTCGAGAATCATTGTGTTGATATCTCCCGCAGCCTCAACCGCTTTACCGGACATCGCCAGCACATTGAACTGCGTCACCCGATCCATGCCGGCAATGCCGATGGCCGACAGCAGGCCCCCGATCGTCGTTGGGATCAAACAAACAAGCAAGGCGATGAGTACCGGAATTTCCAAATCAATATCCACATAAGAAGCGATCGGTCCAAGCGTCACGACGACGATCAGAAAAATAAGCGTCAGACTGATCAACAGCGTATTAAGTGCAATTTCATTCGGCGTTTTCTGCCGTTTCGCGCCTTCGACAAGTGCGATCATCCGGTCGATAAACGTCTCCCCGGGATCGCTGGTAATTCTCACCTTAATCCGGTCGCTAATTACGCGCGTTCCACCGGTGACCGAATTGAAATCGCCGCCCGCTTCCTTGATCACCGGCGCCGATTCGCCGGTAATCGCCGACTCGTCGACAGAGGCGAGCCCTTCGATCACTTCACCGTCACCGGGTATCATCTCCCCTTGAGAAACAACGACGATATCCCCCTTGCGCAGCTCCGTCGAAGGCACGGTTTTAACGCCATTGCCAACCACTTTGTTCGCGGTAATCTCTTTCTTCGTCCGCTTTAACGTATCGGCTTGTGCCTTGCCTCTGCCCTCCGCCAAGGCTTCGGCGAAATTAGCGAACAGTACCGTAAACAATAAGATCACAAACACAGTGAGATTAAAGCCGATGCGGTCCTCCGCATCGAAGTAACCAGGGAACACCGTCATCAGCAGTACGATGACTGTGCCAACCTCAACGACGAACATCACCGGATTTTTCATCATAACGGCCGGATTCAGCTTGATGACGCTAGCCTTCAAGGCTTGCGCAACAAGCGGACCGGAAAACATGCTTTTTTTACGTTTTTCGTTCATGGCAACTTCCCCCCATTTTCTTACTTAACGAATCGTCAGATGCTCAGCGACTGGCCCCAGGGCAATCACCGGCAGGAAAGTCAACGCGCCGATCAAAATGACGGTGCCGATCAGCAGGAAGGTGAACAGCGCATTGTCCGTGCGGAACGTGCCGATCGTCTCCGGCACCCATTGCTTGCGCGTCAACGATCCGGCGACGGCGAGCATCGCGATCATCGATATATACCGCCCGAAAAACATCACCAGGCCGGTCGTCATGTTCCAAAACGGCGTATTGTCCGCCAGCCCCTCGAAGCCGGAACCGTTGTTTGCAGCCGACGACGTATATTCGTACAGCACCTGCGTGATGCCGTGAAAGCCGGGATTCGAGATCGCCCCTTTGCCGAGATCGGTCAGGAAGGCGATCGCCGTCGGCGCCAGGATGATGAACGGGTGCGCCAGAATCGCAATCGCGATCAGCTTCATCTCGCGCGGCTCGATCTTGCGGCCAAGGAACTCCGGCGTACGGCCGACCATAAGCCCGCAGATGAACACGGCAAGTATGGCGTACATCAGCATATTGATTAGCCCGACACCTTTTCCGCCGAATACGACGTTCAGCATCATCTCCGCCAGCGGCACAAGACCGCCGAGCGGGGTCAGCGTATCGTGCATATTGTTGACCGTGCCGGTCGTCGCCGCCGTCGTCACGGTAGTGAACAGCGCGGATTGAGCGATGCCGAAGCGCACCTCTTTCCCTTCCATGCTGCCCTGCGAAGCATCGATGCCAAGCGCGTTCAGCACCGGATTGCCGCTCTTCTCGGCGGTGTAAGCAACAGTAAGGAACACAAGGAACAAGACCATCATCGCCGAAAATATAACCCAACCCTGCTTCCGGCTTTTCGCGAATCTGCCGTACATGAAGGGCAGCGACGCGGCCAACGACCACATCGACAGGATCTCAATCACATTGGTCAGCGGGTTCGGATTTTCAAACGGATGCGACGAGTTAGCGCCCATAAAGCCGCCGCCGTTGGTGCCCAGATGCTTGATCGACTCCAGCGAAGCGATTGGCCCGATCGCAATCTGCTGATTCGCGCCTTCAAGCGTCGTTACCGTCAGGGTAGAACCAAGCGTCTGCGGCACCTGCAGCGCGACCAGTACGAGCGTGACGATCAACGCCAGCGGGAAGAAAATCCGCGTATGCGCCTTAACGAAATCCTCAAAGAAATTACCCAAGGTTTTGCCCTTGCTCGTAATGCCCCGGACAAACGCGACTGCGACCGAGAGGCCCGTAGCCGCCGACGTAAACATCATCATCATGATCACAGCCATTTGCGAGAAGTACGTCAGCCCCGTCTCGCCGCTGTAATGCTGCAGATTTGTGTTCGTAATGAAGCTGATCACCGTGTTCATCACCAGCGTCGGCTCCATATTGCCGATACCGTTGGGATTCAACGGCAAGCCGCTCTGCACCCGCAGCAGCAAGTAACTTACCGCGACGAGCATAAGGTTGGTTGCGATAAAGCTGATCGCGTACCGTTTCCAGCTCATGCCCGCGCGATGCTTCAGACCGATGACCGCATAAATGGGTTTCTCGGCCCACCCGAATATTTTATCCGTGCGGTTGGGTTCGTTAGAGAAAACGTGATACAAATAATTACCGAGCGGTTTGGCGATCAGCATTAAAATACCGATTACGATTATGATTTGCAGTATATCCATGACCGTTCCTCCCACTATTAGAGGTAGTTCAAAAAGTCATCTTTCCATGACGAAGCCGTTCAAAGAAGAGGACTCGACGTCGAATCTTGAATTCAGCCGGGCCTTCCGTTGCTCACGTACCCAAAACGTACGCTCCGCTACTCAGTCCCTAGCTTCATCCAACCTTCTCGGTCCTAAAAACCTGACTTTTTGAACTTACACTATAAACAAAACTCGACGTTTTGAACTTTCACCATAAACAAAACTCGTTAAAACTTTTCCGGATGAAGCAACGCATAGATTAGATAGATCAGCAATGCAAACGTAAAAATCAACACGATGGTCATTCGCGTTCGCCTCCCGTATCCTCCACCGTTTTACCGCACCAAACGACAAATCCAACTATAAGCGCGAAGGCGACGGTCAACGTTAGTACCATCCAAATATCCAGCATCATGACACTCCTCCAATGGTTAATCCGTCAGGTGGCTGAGCAGAAACCCGACTTCCCCGCTTTTTGTGTGCACCACGTAGGAAGCACCGAGTTGCTTATAAATCGCATCCGGGTGCCACGCCGTCGTCACGACAGTTACCGCCCCGCACGACCAGCGGGAAGCGACCTGCAAATACTGGCAGCTCAGCGGCAAGCTGGTCTCAAAGATAAACACGCGACCGATCGGAAATGCGGGCACCCCGCCCATTTGATTACGGGTGGTATTTACACGCAAAATCTCATCCACTCCCAATTCCCTCAGCAACTTTTCTTCCCTTTTATTATTGGTTAGGACCGCTACCGGGACTTTTCGGTACAATAGCAACTGAACGAAGTTTCTCCCCGCTTGATTGGAAGCGGCCACTAAAATACGGCTTTTCTCCATAATTTCCTCCCCCGGATCAAGAAAGAAGGCAACAAAAAAGAAGCCTTGGAAAAGAGGAACCTTTTCCGCGGCTTCTTGCAGTCGACCCGACCGGCCCGCGACAAAATGTTGCCTCTCCACACGCTTACGAGGTTAGCTGACGGATTCGGGCGTGAGAGTCGCCCTACACCCGGCATTTGAATATGCCGGGTGATTCACCCCATGAAGCCGGCTAATGGCTTCTATTGGTTCCCCCGTTCCTTGTGTCTTTCAAGGATTCAGCGATACATGAAATCATCATTTTCAATTACAGCTAGCTGACGATTCGGGCGGTGAGAGGCGCCCTCCGTCTTTGACAAATGAGTTATGACCGATGATGACGCCCCCAACGGTTTCGATCGGCTTGCTCTCACACAAGCTTCGGCTCGTTGACTTCGTATTCGATCGGCAAATCCATTCAGAATCGAATGGCCATTCAATTCATGGATTGTATCTTACTCCTTAGCTAAATTGTTGTAAAACGATGCAGCTAGCATATCCGTGAAAAAAAGAAACTTTAAGATGAGGTTAGCGCTCTCAGAACATTAAATCTTTATTTTCCTCGCAAATACTCATGATTATATGGCTTTTCATGTATTTTTACGGAATTTTTACACCTTTGAACGGTTTATTTTATTCCTTTTTTACATTACCTTGAACTATAGTTAGAAGCGGGAATATAGACGGACAGGAGGGGTTACATGTATAAGCCGGAATCGAGGTGGATGCTATGGAAGCCTTATGTAAGCATCACTTTGCTCATCGCTTTCATGACCGTCGCCATGCAGCCGTTCGGACTAGCGTTTGATTTAGTCAACATTGCACTTCTCTATTTGCTGCCCGTGCTATTGAGTGCCGCCCTCTGGGGACTGCGTCCAGCTCTTTATGCCGCAGTTATGGGAGTCTTGGCATTCGATTTCTTTTTCGTTTCTCCAACTTTGAGTTTTACGATCGCGGACTTGCGCTATCTGATCTCGTTTGGCGTTTATTTGGCAGTAGCCGCGTTAACGGCCAGCCTGGCGGTAAAGCTGAAGAGGCAGTTGCTATACTCTAAGCAGAGGGAGGAGCATACAGCCGCGCTCTACGTGCTGAGCCGGCAAATGAGCGATATCACGGACATTCATTCCCTGCTCAATAATGTTTCCCAGCAAGTTTCACAAACCATCGGTACGGAGATTGCGATTTATTTGCCGGGCGAACAAAGCAATTTAGTGCTGACCCATTGCTCCTCGGTTCATAGCGATTGGGGACAGGGCGAAACGGAAAAAGTGATGGCCAAGCTGGCGTTCGATCACGGCGAAGCGGTCGGATACGGAACCAATACCTTGAGAGATTCTCCAGGCCATTACCTGCCGCTGAGAACCGAAGACCGTGTGCACGGGGTATTGGCGCTCAATCTGAAAGATCGGAAAAGCGGGTTCACCACCGAGCAGTTGCGGATGTTGGATGCCCTGGGCGGTATGGCGGCCAGCGCCATTGCTCGCGTGAAACTGGCGGAGGAAGCCAAAATCGCTCATTTGACGGCTGAATCGGAACGGCTTCGCACAGCTATTCTGGATTCCGTTTCTCATGAATTGCGCACTCCGTTAGCCGCCATTATCGGCTCGGCAACCAGCCTAATTGAAGGCAATTCTCTTTTTTCTTCGGAGGATCGTACGGAATTGCTTCTTACCATTCGGGATGGCGCCCTCCGTATGAATCGGTTGGTCAAAAACCTGCTCAGCATGGTGCAATTGGAAAGCGGCATGCTGCGTCTCAGAAAAAATTGGTGTGATGTAGAAGATCTGATCGGCGTCACCTTGGCACAAGTCAAAGATTTTCAGCAGCATCGAAAGCTGCGGGTAGACCTTCCAGCATCCGTTCCTATGGTAATGGGCGATGAAATTTTGCTCGAGCAAATGCTGGTCAACGTGGTCAGCAACGCGATCAAATACAGTTCGGATTACAGCGATATTCTCATAACGGTAAGACCCGAGGACGACAAGCTTGTTATCCTTGTTTCCGATACGGGAATCGGACTTGCTGGTGACGAATACAGCCGGATCTTCGAAAAATTTTACCGTTCCGCTACTGCCAAGCAAGTAACGGGCACGGGATTGGGACTTGCCATTTGCAAGGGAATCGTGGAGTTGCACAATGGAACCATAACGGCGAAGCCGAATGAACCGCAAGGGACCGTAATTAAAATTACACTTCCCCTAAGCAAGCAGTGCGGAGTACATTTAGAAGAAATGGAGGAGGATGGCTATAAATAAACATGGAGCCCGTATATTAATTGTCGATGACGAACCTCAAATTCGCAAGCTGCTGACGGTGACTTTACTGGCTCATCAGTATTCAATTCATGAAGCGTCCATGGGAGAGGAAGGAGTACTGCAGGCCTCATTGATTCATCCGGACCTGATCGTGCTGGATCTCGGATTGCCGGATATCTCCGGGATGGAGGTGTTGAATCGGATACGGGACTGGTCAAGTGTGCCGATCATCGTACTGACGGCTAAAGACAGGGAAGAAGACAAGATCGTGGCCTTGGATAGCGGTGCCGACGATTATGTGACCAAACCGTTCAGCATGGGAGAACTGGTGGCCAGAATTCGTGTAGCACTGCGCCACGCAGCCAAATCGGCAAACGAACCAGTACTTCGGATTGGTGGACTAACTATCGATTTGGCGCAGCGAATTGTGGAAATGAATGGAGAACGGGTAAAATTGACCCCGACAGAATATGACCTGCTGAAAGTCCTCGCCTCGAACGCCGGGAAGATCGTAACGCAGCGGCAACTGCTTCAGGAAGTATGGGGCAGCCATCATGATGAGTCAGAAAGTCACTACCTGAGGATCTATATCGGACATCTGCGTAAGAAACTGGAAGAAGATTCGACACAACCGAAGTTAATTGTTACGGAGCCGGGGATCGGATATCGCCTGCTTTCCGGGGAGTAATCCACCCATATCTGCCCCTTAGAAAACGGAATAACGCCCCGCAAGCTGCAGGCCTGCGGGGCGTTTCTTCCACTAGAAAAGTGTCATTCTAATGAAATAGCTTCTCTGCTTTTAATAAGGTAATTGTAAATTACCTGCGCCGCCATCGCCCGGTTGGTAAAGCTCTGCGGAGAAAGACGGCCGTCGTCGGTTCCCTGCATCAGGCCAGCCCCCAACATATCGTTGATGGCTGGCTGCGCGTAGTCAGCAATATCGCCGGCGTCGCTAAAGCTCTGTGCCGTACTTGGGTGATCCGCCGACAGCTCGGTTCCCGCCGCCGCGATGATGGAGTGAAGGATCACGGCCATATCCTGACGGGTAATTTTCGCTTCCGGTCTGAAACGGTTATCCCCTGTTCCCTGAACCAGTCCCATGCTCTTGGCCGCCGCCAAATACGAGCTATAGTACCGGTCGCCGGCGTCCGCAAAATTACTTCCGGCCTCACCAGCCGCCGGCTCAATCCCGAAAGCATTCATGGTCATCACGAGAAACTCCGCACGGCTAATGTCGTTCCGCGGCAGAAAACGTCCTTCACCGCTGCCCTTGACTACATCCCTTGCCGACAGGTAATTAACAGCTTGGGCATACCAGCTTGAAGGGCTCACATCCTGATAGGAGACCGTCTTGCCCCCGAGGACAAAATGCCCCAGACGGCCGGTATGAAATACTACCGCCTGCAAATCTTTATTGTAATGGCTGTTCAGCACCGCTTTTGCAGGGCCGCCCGCATTTATGGACCAGACCGCAAGGGAGTCGGTCTGTTCGCCTTCACCAGGGACATAAGGAACGGACACCGCAACGTCCGTCACGCTCCCCTGCCAGTCAACGTCCTTGCCGTCAATGAGCAGCGCAAGCTCGATGGCCGGTCTGCCGCCGATCAGCCCCAGCACTTCCGATGATAATCCGGCTGGAACGTCGGGACGGATAACCAGTTCCACGATGGGACCGGCCGTACCGGTACGGCTCAGCATACCCGAGGGCAGAGTCACGCGGGCATGCGGAGTAACAACCTCAATCAGGCTCCGTCCATCCGTTTCGCTAAAGAATGCCGACGGAAGCTGGGTGATAAATTCGCCGTCGAAACGGTTCCCGCTGTCGTCCAGTACAACGGATACTTTTTTAATTCCTCTCTTGTCTGCGCTGACGTTGGAAAAGGCTGCGCTGAGCTCCTCTTCAGTGATGGAGACAACAGCCTGGTTTCCGTTAATAGCCGCTTGAGCGGTGATCGTGCCGGAACCGGACGGAGCAGGCTTGACATTGCCCCCCGGGTTGACACTCGCGCCGCCGCCTACGCTGTCGGAACCTTTTCCATTATTTCCTTTTCCGCCACCGTTATTTCCCCTGTCGTCATCTTCATCATCGTCATCATCTCCGTTGTTGTCGCCCGGAACCGTTGGGGTAGTTCCATTATTGGCTGTTGTAAAGCGGTAAATCGGGCTGCGTGCCGAAGCGCCGTATTCGTCCGTAATGTCCATATACCAATAGTAGGTTTGGCGTGCCGTAAGACCGTCCCACGGCACGGAAGCAACACTGCCGGAGGTTATTCCCTTTTGCTCCCCGATCAGCGTATCTTTGTACACATTAACCGCAATATAATCGGTAGCCACCCGTTTTTGGATATCCCTGAACGCAAAAGGCTCCGTAAAGTCCTCGGTAGCATCATCGAAGAAATTGTAGTCATCCAGATATGGCGAATAGGTATCCACATCAAGCGTGCCCGCTGCCGGATCAAACTTCAGAAGCCGGACATAGCCGTTGCCGCCGTTTGGCCCTCCCTGATAGTCCGCCAGCATCTCGATCACCTGTCTGGTTGTGCCGTCCGGATGCGTCACCGTCTTCACGACCCGTTTAGCCGCATGATAATGTCCGCTTAGCACAAGCTGTACATTTTTATTGGGCGCAATCACCTGATCGAACACATTTTGCGCCATATTGGATAATGTCCCGTTGGTTTCCAGATAAGCGTGCATGCCGATGATCGCAATCCGGTCCGCATGCTTTTGCAGCACTTCGTTGGCCCACGCCACAGTCTCCGGCGTATCCTCCAAGCCAAAGCCGATGTAAAGGAAAATAAAATCATGGCCGCCGAATGAAAACAGGTCATAGTGATTCCGGTTGTTGTCCATTTCGCCGCCGTACCAAGGGTTATCCTTATACCGGTCCGCTCCAACATATTTGCCGAAGTATGAGTAATTGACTCCGTCGATGATGACATCATGATTGCCCGCCAGCACTCCGTACGGCACACCGGCATTATCCAGCTTTTTCAGATTGCGGTCGGCTACCGCCCACTGCTGCTCATCATTCGCGACGTTAACGATATCGCCCGTATGAATGGCATAAGCAAAAGTGCCTTTTTTATATTCTTCGGAAATCCAGTCCCCCAGCCTGTCAAAAATTTCGGGGTAGGATTCGGCATAATACTGCGTATCCGTAAACCACAGCATCGTAAAAGGATCGTTCGCGCTCTTGACCTCATCCTGCACCATGGCCTGAATACGCCCGTCACGGACATATCGTCCGGCCTCAATTTCGGCGGTCAGGATGATATCGGTCTCGGCGTCCTGTCCGGTCTCCGATTTCAGCGCAGTCCACTTGCCCGCATCATAATCCCAGGCATACAGGGTTACAATGCGTCCGGGCAGGGTGCGGCCTTTCCAGTAGACCTCCACCTTGTCCGCGGGTTGAACCTCTTCCTCCAACTCAATTTCAAAGCGGTGGTACGGAAATCCGGAGTCGGTATCCGTCACGAGATACTCTCCGTCCGCAAAGGCAATTTTACCGGCCTCAGCCTCGCCGATTTCAGCCTCGCCGTCCGGGTTCAGGACCAACGGAGGCTCACGGTCCGCAACATCGGTATAGCCGCTGATTCCATCCTGTCTGGCAAAATCATATTTATCCCCTTGAAGGAAGCGGACATCCATGGCATCGCCGCCAGGATCGCTGACATTGGCCCGGAGTCGGGTATTCGTCGGGACTTTGTCCGCAAAGTCAGCCGGCGATACCTCGCCAGGTTCAAGCGGCTTCTCGTCCTCGATTTGGAACGATTTTTCCAGGACGGCCGTGTTCCCCGCCCCGTCGTAGACAGTCACCTTCAGACGGTGCTCGCCTGCACTCAGCAGAGTCGAGGAGGAATCGTACGGCAATTCAACGGTTCTCCCGTCAAGCTCCGCTTCAATTTTGCCGACGCCGCTCAAATTGTCCGAAGCCAGCACATTCAGCGTAAACGGGCCTTTGAGAAACATGGAGTTTTCCAGCAGCTGACCGTCACCGTAAGATACTCCTTCGATAACCGGCGCCGTGTTGTCCACCATAACCTGAATCGCGTCGATTTCCTGTCCGTCAATCGTCATCGTCAACGGATATACTCCGTCCTGGACTGCCGCAGTATCCAATTCGGCATACCGGGCCGTGAATTTGTCGTCCGGGACCGGGAAATGAAAATCACTGATCATCGGTTTGTTGGGGTTGCTCCCGTACTCCGCGTCGCCGAAGCCGTAATACGTGTCTTCTCTGTAATCGACGGTGGTTTGCGTCAGGTTCCCCAAATAGTTCAATACCTTATCGGGCTTAACAACGCTGCCGTCCGGCAGCACCAGGTGAACATTTTTCACCTCAAAGTCATCATGATTGTTGCTGCCGAACACATTGTCATGATCCTTTAATTGATAAGGCGCATTTTCGTTGCCGGTATGCACTGAAACCTTAGTACCGGTCACAAACAGATCCGCCGGCACGTCGAACATGGACCAGGCGTCATTGGTGTATTTCGGCAGAATGCGGCTGAAGAAGCTCGGCTCCGCTGCCGGGTTTAGCGCGCTGACCGAAGCCTGGTAGATTTGGTCGACGCCGCGGGTCTGCATGCCCAGCCTTGCCTTGCCCGGCAATGTTTTGCGCAGGGACACCGGCTGGCCGTTAAAGAGGACCTCGATGTTTTCAGCCGCCTGACGTCCGTACGCATAGAAGGGAGCTTTTCCTTTCAGCATGCTTCCGCCCTCTATGGATAAGCCCGGGTCCGGAAGCTCATTGCCTGTCCCGCTCTCATTTACGGTCAGCATGCCGCCTCTGGAATTATAAGGCACTCTTGTCCGGTTGCCTGCGGCATCCGCCGCATCGATGATATAACGGTAAACGCCCGGCTCATCGAACGACAGGCTGCCTTCATAGATATATTTGCCGCCGTCCTCTCCTGTCAGCGTAAGAGGCTGCTTACCCGTGAACAGCGTCGGCTCCTCTGCAGATGCTCCATACAAGATTTGGGCGGAAGCCAACGGTTCGTCGCTCGTTACCGTAACGGAGTAGGCCTGGCCCTTCCCCAGATTGTATACGGTTTGCTCGTGCTGAAGCGTAGGCGCGACCATATCCACACCGGCCACAACCGGGACCTGGCCCGGATCAATGCTGCCGGGATTGGCATACATCCGGTTATCCAACCTCATCATGGCCGTCCCGGTTACCGGATAAGCATAGCGGACCACCGCATTCCGGACATCGTTTACGAGACGGTCCGAGCTGCCGGTGCTGGTTGAATCATACCAGGCTTCCACTATGTATTGGTCCGGAGCGTCCGGAGATGACAGGGCCAGCCCGCGATGCGTAGCATTCGGAAGATTGAAGTCCGAGGACTGCGAATTATCGTAAAAAATAATGTCGCTATCCGACAAAGTACTGTTGAAATGCAGGTTAAAATCGGCTGTTGTGGTATACCCTTTGCCATTGGCAACCGCTTCCTTGGCAAACCAGATAACGGCTGCGCTGTAGGGCTCAATGCTGGTGTGCTGCGGAATGACCCATTTCTTCGGAGCCGTCGTTCCGGGATAAAGGTACCATAGCGTGTAATCTTTCAAATCCAGGGTTTGCCCGGAATTGTTGTATAACTCCAAATACTCGTACTGGTTCCCGCTTCCCCACCGGTAATCGCCGGCAGGATTCGGCAGAATCTCGGTGATCAAAATGCGGGGAATATCCACATCGGACAATTCTCCGGTAAGCACGGTCTCATACTCCGGAGATCTGGCCCACTCGGTTCCGTCGCCCGCCTCCAGCACATAATACAGCTTGTCCCCTCCAAGGCGAGCGGAAGGAATTTCTCCGGCAAACAAGCCGTTCCCACGGTCTTCCATAAGCAGTTCGTTGTAAGAACCGTTCGCCACCGTTTTATAATACAGCTTGACGGTAAGTGAATCCCCGTCCTCATCGTATACGCCGGCCGTCACGGTTAAGGGCTGGGAACGATCCGCCGTTGCGATTGGCGCATGAGTGATTTCGGGAATGTGATTGTTTGTTGCCGTGAGCTGCGCAGGTTCAACCTGGCCGGCCGATGGCGCCGCTTCCCGGGCAAACGGGACCATCGCCGTTCCGCACGAAGGAAGCTGCAGATGTACGCTCTTTCCGTCACCGACATCATCGGCGGTGTAGTAATACTCACTGATGACCACGGAGGCATCCCCTTTGCGGGTAATGAGAAGTCCCCGGTCCGTATTGTTCAGGCCGTCCTGACCCTTAAGCATATAAACCGGCACATCATCCGGCACGGAATGATACTGCCGGAAATCGGCTTCGGTCAGATTGGCGGCCGCCCCGGTAATGGATGAGCTTGTCCGCTTCACCCACAGTACCGCTGGGCTTTCAGCCGGAATAACGACGGTATTCGGATCATCATATACCGTATCGGTTACCGTCAAATTTTTGGCGCCGCTGTTGTAGTTATATCGAATGACATATTCCTCATTGAAGGCCAGAGGCTGCCCGGAATGATTGTAGATCTCTACATACTCAAACAGGTCCGCACCGCCCGCTCCCTCAATTACATTCTGATTGGATTGGTCATCCGGGTAAATCTCAGAGATAAACACGTTCATTTCTTCTGATGAATCCGCCTTCGCCGGGACAATGAAACCGGCAAAGTTAAAGCTGGACATCACCATGCTGCACGCTAAAATAGCGGCTATCACCTTCTTTTTCATAAGCTCCTCCTTGTTGTCTTTATCCTAATAAAGACTAAAGCCGAAAGGTAAGCTGAATATGAAATGTATTCATGGGTTTTGTAAATATACAGATTAAAAAAATAAAAACGTCAGATTATAGAATTGTTCAGCTCCGCTGAAAATTCACCTCATTCAGTAGTTGTAGTAAAGCGGTTTCCCCACCCGAGCGAATCTGCTACCTACTCCAGCTTTCTTGGTCCATTGTTGAATGGAATAGTCCTATTCACTATTCGCCCATTTCCCGGGTATTTCCCAGCCTAACGGCACTAGCGTTGCATCAAATCCGATCTGACAAGATACATTTTCCAGCCCCACCAATTTTCTAATGGATGCCACAAGCGCTATTTGTTCCAAAAACGTTGCTTTCAAATTTTAACGGTTGCCATGGCGCTTATTTCACTTAAATCCGGCTATTTTTGCTTAGATTCGTGCGAATAACGGCGCTCATAACCGTTAGAATTTGGAAAAGGTCTTTTTTCGGAAAATAGCCGCTGCTGCAACCGTTAGAGTTCCGGGTAGCTTTTACGGGAAATCTTGAGCAATAGTGGAAATATTATTAATGTAAATAAAACAGGGGAACCACCCTCATGGCTCCCCTACTATTATATGCCTATATATAATTCCCCTACTCCGTCAACCAACGTTTAAACATCCGTTTCGTCGTATCCCGGTTCATCTCGGCGATCGAAGTGGTCAGCGGGATGCCTTTCGGGCAGGCGCGGACGCAGTTCTGCGAGTTGCCGCAGCCTTCGATGCCGCCGTCTTCCATCAGCGCGTCCAGGCGCTCGTCGGCGTTCATGGCGCCGGTCGGGTGCGCGTTGAACAGGCGCACTTGGGAAATGGCCGCCGGGCCGATGAAGTCCGTTTTCTCGTTGACGTTCGGGCAGGACTCCAGGCAGACGCCGCAGGTCATGCACTTCGAAAGCTCATACGCCCATTGGCGTTTTTTCTCCGGCATGCGCGGGCCCGGGCCCAAATCGTACGTGCCGTCGATCGGAATCCATGCTTTCACCCGTTTGAGGGCGTTAAACATCCGGCTGCGGTCGATGACCAAGTCGCGCACAACCGGGAATGTCCGCATCGGTTCGATGCGCACCGGCTGCTCCAATTGATCGATCAGCGCCGCGCAAGCCTGGCGCGGTTTGCCGTTGATGACCATCGAGCAGGCGCCGCAAACTTCCTCCAAACAGTTTGACTCCCAGCACACCGGAGCGGTGTGCTTGCCTTGCTGGTTCACCGGGTTGCGCTGAATTTCCATCAAAGCGCTGATCACGTTCATGTTCGGCCGATAGTCCAGCTCAAACTCCTCGGTATAAGGTTGGGAGTTCGGGTCGTCTTGGCGCGTAATGATAAATTTCACTTTTTTGCCTGACTTTTGCTTTGCGGCTGCTTCCGTTTCCGCCATCGCCATGGTTATCCCCTCCTATTTATCCTTCGAGTAATCGCGAATCCGCGGCGGGATCAGAGAGACGTCCACGTCCTCATACGAGATTTGCGGACCGTCCGGCGTCCATGTCGCTTTCGTCGTCTTCAAAAATTCCTCGTCGTTCCGCGTCGGGAAATCCGGCTTGTAGTGCGCGCCCCGGCTTTCGTTACGCAGCAGCGCTCCCAGCGTCATCGCTTCGGCCAGCTCCAGCATGTTCCACAACTGGCGGGTGAACGCCGCCCCGGTATTGTTCCAGCGGGACGTATCGTTGATGTTGATTTTCTTGTAGCGTTCCTTCAGTTCCTTAATTTTGTTGATCGTCGCTTCCAGCCTGTCATTGTAACGGACGACCGTCATATTATCCGTCATCCATTCGCCCAGTTCTTTATGAAGAACGTAGGCGTTCTCCGACCCGTTCATGTTCAGCAGGCCTTCGAATTTATCCTCCTGCGCTTGGCGATAGCGATCGAACACGTCCGGGCTGATGTCGTCCGCCGATTTTTTCAAGCTGCGGATATATTCCACCGCTTTTGGTCCGGCCACCATGCCGCCGTAAATGGCGGAGACCAGCGAGTTGGCCCCAAGCCGGTTCGCGCCGTGGTATTGGTATTCGCATTCCCCTGCCGCAAACAGCCCGGGGATATTGGTCATTTGATTGTAATCGACCCACATGCCGCCCATCGAGTAATGGACCGCCGGGAAAATTTTCATCGGAATTTTGCGCGGATCGTCGCCCATGAATTTTTCATAGATTTCGATGATGCCGCCGAGCTTCACATCAAGCTCCTTCGGATCCTTGTGCGACAAGTCGAGGTACACCATGTTTTCGCCGTTAATCCCCAGCTTCTGGTCGACGCAGACGTTGAAAATTTCCCGGGTGGCGATGTCGCGGGGCACCAGGTTGCCGTAAGCCGGGTATTTTTCCTCAAGAAAGTACCACGGTTTGCCGTCTTTATACGTCCAAATGCGTCCGCCTTCCCCGCGCGCCGACTCCGACATCAGCCGCAGCTTGTCGTCCCCCGGAATCGCCGTCGGGTGGATTTGGATGAACTCGCCGTTGGCGTAGTGGACACCTTGCTGGTATACCGCGCTGGCAGCCGTGCCGGTGTTGATCACCGAGTTGGTCGTTTTGCCGAAAATAATCCCCGGTCCGCCCGTCGCCAAAATCACCGCGTCGGAAGCGAACGTTACGATTTCCATGGAACGCAGGTTTTGCGCGGTGATACCACGGCATACGCCGTCATCGTCCAGCACGACCGAGAGAAACTCCCAGGTTTCGTATTTCGTGACCAGCCCCGCCGCTTCATGACGGCGCACCTGCTCGTCGAGGGCGTACAGCAGCTGCTGACCCGTCGTCGCCCCGGCAAAAGCGGTCCGGTGATGTTTGGTGCCGCCGAACCGGCGGAAATCGAGCAAACCTTCCGGTGTGCGGTTGAACATTACGCCCATCCGGTCCATCAGGTGAATGATGCCGGGCGCCGCTTCGCACATCGCTTTGACCGGCGGCTGGTTGGCCAGGAAGTCTCCACCGTACACTGTATCATCAAAGTGCTCCCATGGGGAGTCGCCTTCGCCTTTCGTATTTACGGCCCCGTTAATGCCGCCCTGCGCGCAAACGGAGTGGGAACGTTTCACCGGCACGAGCGAAAACAGATGCACCGGCACGCCCGCCTCAGCCGATTTAATCGTAGCCATCAGTCCCGCCAGACCGCCGCCAACGACAATTACGCTTTGTTTAGCCATTGTATTTCAACTCCTAAAAGTTTTGTATAGCGTTGCGTCATTGAATTGCTTCGTACAAAACTCGCTTCGGAAGCATCCGCTTAGTTTTGTATAGCATCACATCTTCGAATATTCGTCTTACAAAACTTACTTCGAAAGCATCTGCTTAGTTTTGTTAGCAACCGCATCTTACCTGCTTTATCCTGTAATTGTTCCCATAATAAACATATGCCTTACGCCAACAGCGCCTTCGCCGACTCCAGCAAAGCCGTTCCTTCCGCCTGGAATTCAGCCCCGCGAAATGCGATCAGCGAGCTGACAAACATCACCGTGACGATTACGAACAGCCCCATGCAGATGTACGAGGAAACGCGCTGCGCGCGCGGGCCGACGGTGATGCCCCAGCTGACCATGAACGACCATATCCCGTTGGCGAAATGGAAGGACGCGGCCACAACCGAGATCAAATACAATAGGAAGAAAACCGGTTGGGTAACGATGCTGTGCATAACCCCGCCAAGCTCTTCATGAGTGACATTGCCCAGCGCCACTTGAACACGGGTTTCCCATAAATGCCAAATCACAAACACTAACACGATCACACCCGAAATCCGCTGCAGCAAATACCGCAGATTCCGTTCCGTCGGGAACCGCCCGTTATTCGGCTTCGCCTGGAAGGCAATATACAATCCGTAGACGCCGTGGTACAACAGCGGCAGCCAGATGCCAAAGATCTCCAGCACCGGCACGAGCGGCAGGCTGTTCAGTAAAGCCACAGCTTCCTTGAATCCCTGGCTTCCGCCTTCGACCGCCGCAAAGTTGGTGATCATGTGTTCCAGAATGAAAAATCCCAGCGGAATGACTCCGAGCAGCGAATGAAGTTTTCTGGAATAAAACCCTTTCATAAGTGCGCGTACCCCTTTCTAGTTTCCATCTTCCCTTGATCTTGCGCAATTTAACCATAATCGACGAGTCGATTAATACAGCCTCTTGGTTTGGATATGATATACCCCACACCATCAAGGACGTTTTATTATGTTACAAAAGTAACATGTGAACATCTTGTGTCACTTTTCATGTTACTCCTTTTTATCTTATAATGGAATTGCAATATAGTTATTAATAGTTATACCAAAAACACATAAGCACCTTTTCATCATATAGCTTGGTATAGTCCGATCACTTGTCCATCAACAGTCCGCGCCAACTTTTAAGCCCTGTTATTTTCTTCCCCAAAAAAGGAGGTTATCCCATGTTAGAAGAACTGCTTGTATTTACCACCGTCGTGGAGCAATCCAGTTTAAACAAAGCATCCAAGCTGCTCAATTTATCCCAGCCCGCGCTTTCCCGGAAAATCGCGAAATTGGAGGAAGAATGGGGCGTCTCGCTGTTTCACCGCAAAGGTAAACGCCTGGAATTGACCCGTGTCGGCCAAGAGGCTTATTTGTACGCCCTGGAGCAGCGGCAGCGCCATCAAAACTTTCTGCAGGCCGTTTCCCGTTTCAAAAAGGCGGAACGCACCGTTGTTACGCTGGGCGCCAGTCTGACGACCATCCAGACGACGCTGCCCCCGCTGGTCAAGGCGATGATGGACAAATTCCCGGACATAGAGCTGAAGCTCGTCACCGGCAAAACACATGAAATCGTCTCCCACGTCCGCGACAAAAAAGTGGACATCGGCGTCGTCGCCTCCTCGATCAGTGAAGCCGGATTAAAGTGCATACCGCTGTTTCAGGACCATCTGGAGCTTGTGGTCCCCAAGGGACATGAACTCGCGTCCCGGACCCAAGCCGGCCACCCCTCGATGGACGATTTGAACGGCCGGTCCATGATTATTTTTTCCAAAGGGACCTGGTACCGCCGGTTGATCGACGACCTGTTCGGGCGTTACGGCATCGTTCCCGATGTCCGGATGGAGATCGACTCCTTCGAGGCGATCGTCCGGCTGCTGCCGATCTGCAAAGCGGCTTCCCTGCTTCCCAGATCGTACCTGCGCAAGCCGCTGCTGCGGGACAACGGGCTGGTGTCTGTGCCGATCCCCGAGCTGGAGCAGACTCGCCGGGAAACCTGCTTGATCTACGGCGAGAAATCGGAGCTCACCAGCGAAACGAAGGAGTGGTTTACGCAAATTCGGGAAAGTCTGGTGGAGGAACTGTCGCTGTAATTTGGGCGGGCAATTAACAGGTTCGCAATATTTCCAATACCTCGCAACAAGGAAGGGCACTTCGCCGATAATATAAGTGCAGGTTATTTTTGAGAGGAGAACGCAGAATGAAAAGAAAGCTTTCAATGGGAATCATTGCAATCTTAGCACTGAATTTACTGCTTGGGGTCGTGGCGCCAGCACCAATGATTTACGCCGCCAGCAGCACTGACGGAATTCAGATTACGATGAATCCGCAAAATGGGGCCAGCAATGTTGACCCTGCCGTAACTAAATCTATTAAGCTGCAATTTGATCGAAAGGTACAGATCAATAAGGATTCGCTTAAAGTGTCCGAAAAAGGTAAGGAGCCCTTGTCCAATATCGAGATGGTCCTTAGTGATGGGAGCCCAGGGAAGGGTACGAATGAAATTACACTGGTGCTGCCGGAGTTAAAGTATAACACGACATACCTTGTACAAGCTGAAGAAGGTAATTTTGTGGATGGAGAGAATCGGAGTATAACCTCCCCCGCAATTCAGTATTCTTTCACAACAAAAGCCCAGCCAGATGCCAGCCATACTGGAGCAGCGGAAGAGGCATCGCCATTGCAAATGGTAGGTGGTATTGTTCCGTTTGGGGGAAGTAAGAAAATTCCAGTGGATACCGAGTTTAGGGTGACTTTTAATCGTAACATTAAGATTAACAACGAATCTGCCATTCTTTTGGTGAAAAAAGGAAATAATACGCAACTGAAACTGGCTGTTCAGGTTAGAGCATCCGGTTCAGGTTTGTTTATAAAGCCTGTTCATGAGTTGGATAAGGGCAGCGTGTATTATCTGAGCATTCATCCGGGTGCCGTAGCAGATGCTCAGACAGGAGATGTATATATGGTAAACAAGGAGAGCGCATACGAGACGGAGACGGAGACGGACAAGAATAGCAGCGAGGCTCCTGTCCTTCAAAGTGGAGAAATTACGAATAATACGATTATTTTAAAATATAGTAAGCCGCTTGGCACAAATAATAGCATCGCAACGACAAGCTTCAAGGTGTTGGTTAATCAGAGTGAGAGGGTAATTTCCAAAGTGTACTCTTCCGGAAGCTATCTGTATATCGAATTGGTGGCAGCTATTGAAGCAAGTGATTTGGTGGAGTTATCGTACACCCCAACAGCGAGTAACAAGCTAGTCCTTAGCTCTGGGCAGGTGCTTGCGGAAATCATCAGCTATAAGGTAAGTAATACTAGCAGTAAACCAACATTATCATTAATAGGTATAGAGGGCAGCGGGAACACAATTACCATTACTTATAATAAAACGCTAAAAAGCAAAAAATTAAAACCAAATCAATACAGTGTGCTTGTAAATAAGTCAGAGCTGCGGATCACCCGCGTAGAAATTGTGGGCAGTCAGGTTATTTTGACTTTGGCTTCATCTCTAGCGGAAGACGATAACGTTACCATTTCGTTTAACGAAGGTGCAGATTTAATCGAGGACTTAGACGGAATTTATGGGAACTATTTTATTGATTATGTTGTAAAAGGCAAGGCTAATACAGGATCAGAACCACAAGCTGTACAAGGCATGCCGTCATTTGTAACGGCGATTCCCAGCTCTAACTTTGGACTTGGCGGTTATCTGCTAAATCTAAGTACGGCTAAGTCATCAAGCAGTGTATCGGTTGGTGGGCAAAACATCTCAAGATATACCATCGGCATAACACAACTGCAAGAAGCAATTAAATTCTTAATCTCTATTAATACAAATACAAGTAAACGTGAGCCGTTAATTTTTGAGGTGCCAACGACTGAGAAAGCCGCTGAGTTGGCTATCCCGCTTGGCATTTTGTTCGAAGGTTATAATAGCGGTAAGCCTGTTTCATTTTCAATTAAATACAATGAGACGATGTATGAGCTGCCGATCGAGGAGATTCCGTTTGCGCAGATTGCTAAGTCCTTGAATACCGGGACACTAAGTGTCGATTCTTTAAATACGCTATACTTGATTATTCAGCTGGAAGTTGTTTCGCGTGACCAGATTTCCATACCGATGACTTTAAATGGAGTTAATGTTAACCAGTCAAGCGATCCTATACGTATTAGAATCATTGTAGTTTCTGAATCTGATGCATCTAATCTTAATGCGGCTACCCATTTGTTTAATATTTCTCATATAGGGAAGCTTTATTTGCGCATTACCGGCAGTAAGGTGACAGCTGCAAATGCGACGTTAGTGAAATACGATACAGTCAACAAGATGATCATTCCAATTCCATCTAAAATTTCTGGAAGCAACGGGACGCTGGTATTTAGTGGTAATCCTGGCGGTAATACAGCGAATAGCGGGGCTGGGGCATCCGGGACAGGATCAGCATCCGGGGCGGGATCAGGATCGTCCAATGCGGAGGCAGGGTCAGCAGCTTCAGGGGGCCTGATCGTTGGCCTAGCTTCAGGTGCTGCTAATTATGGGGACACCGCGAAACATTGGGCAAAAGCGGATATTGATGAGTTGACCGCAAAATTTGTGGTCAGTCCACGTAATAGCGAATCTAACGCATTTGAGCCCGACCGGAATATTACTCGTGCAGAGTTCGCAGAGTACATTGCCAAAGCACTGGGATTAGGCACAGATATAAAGGAAGCGCAGGTTTACCCTGATGTGAAGCTTGATACGCGTGGGGGCTACATAGGCGCTGCCAGCAAAGCCGGAATCATTACAGGATACCCGGACGGGAAATTCAGACCGGATCAGTATATTACCCGTGAGGAAATGGCCTTGATGATGGTGCGTGCCCTGAATTACGGCGAATATCAGCCAACCTTAAGCGGCACTCCGGCACAGGCTTTGGCGAAATTTAAGGATGCCTCCAAGATTCGTTATCAAGAAGCTGTAGCCAAAACAGTAAAGGCCGGCGTTATCCAGGGGGTGACAACAAACACCTTCCAGCCTCAAGGGAATGCAACACGCTCACAGGCTACGGTAATGATCAAGCGGGTGTTGGATAAGCTGAATTCGAATTAGCTGAATCTGACGAGCTAATGATAGAGCCTTCAGTTACATTATTGAAAACTAAAACCGCCACCCAAGCCTTACGGCTTTCCGGTGGCGGTTTCTTTGATTTCCAAACCGAGTTTTTTGGCGGCCCAGCCGGTGGTGCTGGCCTGAATGATGATCGTCAGTACAATCGCCATAAAAGCCAGCGCGGTAATCACGTTGGAATGGGCGATTCCCATCCCGGCGATCATGCCGGACAAGGCGGCCGGGATCACCCCGGTTTCGCGCACCCAGCACATAAACAGCAGTTCGCGCCACGTCCACTTCACCTTCCGGTCGGGCCAGGCGCACGCCAGCACCGACAACGGGCGGGCCACAAACATCAGGATCAGCACCGCCGCAAGACTTGGCCAGAACCATTGCCCGAGCATCGCAAAGTTCACCTGACTGCCCAGCAGCACAAAGATCAGCATGCGCATCATGACCGTCATATTTTCGGCGAAAGAGCTCATTTCCAAATGGCTTTCTTTCAAGGACAAGCCAAACGTTTCGGCATTACCCCAGATCACCCCGGCGACAAACGTAGCCATAAACCCGCTGACATGCAGCAAATCGGCGGTAAGGTACGAGGATAACGCGCAGACCGTCATAACGATCGTGGAATAGTTGCGAAAATAGCCGTGGCGGGCATGTCCCGCCAAATAAGTCAGTATGCCCGAGATGATAAGGCCAACAAGAATCCCGCCCAGTGCGGTTTTGACAAATTCCCAGGACATCGCGCCAAAATCCAGCGCCCCGCCGCCGGCAACCGCGGCCAGCAGCGAAAACGTTAAAATCGAGCCAGTAGCGTCGTTAAAGGCCGATTCGCTTTCTACCGTCTCGCGAACCCGCTCCTTGATTTTTACCTGTTTGAATACCGGAATAATCGAAGCCGGATCGGTGGAGGCAATAACCGCCGCGGCCAAAAAGGCAAACAGCCAATCGACGCCAAACAGGTAGTGGACACCAGCACCGACGACGATCGTCGAAATCAGCACGCCCGGCACGCTCAGCAGAGATAACGTAATCCATACGTTGCGAAGCCCGCTGAGCCGCAAATTCCGCCCGCCGTCAAACAAAATCAGCGCCGATCCCACCGTTAATATCAATTGATTGATCAGCGATCCGCTCGTTTCATGAATCAGTCTGAGCCCGGGACCCAGCAGCATGCCTACGGCGATGAACACCGCCACATCCGGCAGCCTCAGCCATGCCGCCAGCTTGCCCGCAACCACCCCAACGCTGATGACGAATAAAATTAAGATCAGAAAATGATGTATCGCTTCGGTTACAGCCGATTCCACACCCGCCACATCCCAACATCGAAAGTGAATCAACTCTTTTTATTATGATCCGATAATTATTCGTTAATGACTTCCTCGAACTCCTCAATATTTTTCTTCGATCCGATGATGACCATAATGTCCCCTTCCTGCAGCTGATCCATGGCGGTTGGCGCCACCAGAATGCTTCCGTCGCGATGAATGGCGACGACGCTGCAGCCAAAACGGGCGCGCGGGTTCAGCTCTCCCAAGTTTCTCCGATCCAGGCAAGCGGGAACATTCATTTCCACAATGCTGTATTCCTTGGACAATTCGATATAATCCAGCAGATTCGGAGTCACGAGCTGATGCGCCACGCGGACGCCCATATCCCGTTCCGGAAAAATAACGCGGTCTACGCCGAGCTTTTGCAGCGCGCGCCCGTGCAAGACGGAAATCGCCTTGGCGACCACTGTCTTGACCCCCACATCCTTCAATAAGATCGCCGCCAAAATGCTCATCTGAATATCGTCGCCAATCGCGACGATCCCGCAGTCGAAATTGCGGACGCCCAGCGATTTCAGCACTTCCTCGTCCGTGGCGTCCGCCACAACGGCGTGCGTAAGCTGGTCGCTCATTTCGTTTACCACCTCTTCGTCCCGGTCGATGCCCAGCACCTCATACCCGAGGTCCATCAACTCCAAGGCGAGGCTGGAGCCGAACCGGCCCAGTCCGATGATTACAAACTGCTGCATTTTCATGGTTAATCCTGAGTCCCCTTATCTTATCCTATAATCATTTTGCCTTCCGGATGGCGGTACAATTCCTTGCCTTTCTTCGGTCCAAGCGCATAGGCTAGCGTAAGCAGCCCGAGCCTACCGGCGAACATCGTAAAGCTGATGATGATTTTGCCGATCACCGTCAGCTTCCCGGTCAGCCCCATCGATAGACCGACGGTGCCAAACGCCGAGGTCGTCTCGAACAAAATGCTCAGAAAGCTGGCGTCCTCGGTCGTGGACAGCACCATGGCGACAGCTACCACCAGGAATAAAGCAAGCATCGTAATCGTAACCGCTTTAAAAATACGCTCCTGCGCCATCCGGTACCGGAACAGGACGAGGTCCGACCGACCGCGGATCATGGAGAACACAGCGCCGACGAGGATGGTGAACGTGGTCGTTTTAATCCCGCCGCCGGTTGAGCTGGGCGAAGCCCCGATGAACATCAGGATGATGATAAAAAATTGCGAGGCCTGCCGCAGCGCGCCGATGTCAAGCGTGTTGGCCCCCGCCGTCCGCGGCGTCACCGACTGAAACAGCGAGGCCCAAAATTTCCCGCCCCAACCGAGCGGCGCCAGGGTACGCGAATTGGTGAATTCGAATATAAATATAACCAGAGCCCCGACCACAATCAGCGCCGCCGTCATCGACAGCACCACCTTGGAATGCAGCGACAGCTTGCGGCGCCGCCGGAAATCCATGATGTCCGACATAACGATGAACCCGATACCCCCGGACACGATCAGAAACATCGCCACGAAGTTGACGATCGGATCCGCCACGTACATCGTCAAACTGCGGTATCCGCCAAACAGGTCAAAGCCGGCGTTGTTAAACATCGATACCGCATGAAAAACGCCGAAGTACAGCGCGCGTCCGAGCGGCATGTCAAACGCCCAGCGAATGGCGAACAGCAGCGCCGCGCAGGATTCGATGACCAGCGAATACATCAGCACCTTGCGGATCAGGCGGACGATGCCTTCCATCGTGTTTTGGTTCATCGCCTCCTGCAGGATCAGCCGGTCCTTCAGCGAAATTTTCCGTTTCAACACAAGTGAAAACAGAGTGGCCATGGTCATAAAACCAAGCCCGCCGACCTGAATCAGCAGCATGATTACAACTTGGCCAAACGTGGAAAAATAGGTCCCGGTGTCACGGACGACCAGTCCCGTCACACAAGTCGCCGAAGTAGCCGTAAACAGCGCATCGACGAACGGCAGCGTTTCCCCCGTCGTACTGGAAATCGGCAGCATCAGCAGCAGCGATCCCAGCAGAATGATGAGCGCAAATCCCAACACCAGAATTTGCGGCGGGGAAAAGCTGATTTTTTTGAAAAGCAATTCATTCACCCCATTGTTGTCGTAAAAGAACAAAAGAAAAAAGCACTGGAAATCCAATGCCTTTCGGTTTTTGGTTCCTGCTGCATGCGGCCTACGAGGTTAGCTGACGGATTCGGACATGCACAGTTGCCCTAATCGCCGGACTAGGCAGCCATGCGCCTGCTGCCCAAATCAAGCGAAATTCACCCCAAAAAAATCGGTTCCCCCGTTTTCGAAGTCGAAATTCGGCCCTATTTTTTTCAATTGTTTTCATTCATTTTCGTCAAATGGATTATAATCCTTATTTACTTTCACTACAAAGGCGTATTTTCATTAAAAACGGTGAAAAAGCGCTGGAAACGGGAAATCCCCGATCTTCTTCCCGTTCAATCTGAGCCATGCTAAGGCATAACGGGAATATTGCGTCTTTTCATCATTTTTGCCTGCAACTGGCGCTGGAAATCCCACTATGTTATCTTTACTGTGATGTAGTTGCCGTAAAATCATACCCGTGCACAAAAATTTTTAAAAAGGAGTTTTGTAATGTTTTCACCTATGAAACCGTCCAGCCGCAGGCTGAAGACAAAAACGCTTTGGCTAATGGCCCTGATCGGCTTGGTCGTCTTCTTCATCGTCCAGGTCTTTCCGTCCACGGCTTCCGACACGCTGCAGATGGAACAGTCGGATAACGTTATCACCAAAGCGCAGGCCAGAACGAAAGCGATCGATTTTGCCCAGTCGGAGCTGAACATCGATTTGTCCGGTCACCCCGAAAATGCGCTCGTTACATATGAATCGCGCTCCGATTTGTACGGTTATTTAACGAAGGCGGATTTGCTTGCCACGTACATGAAAACATATGATAAACAATTTCCGTACGACGTTTTTCGCGTCCGTTTTAATGAGCCAAATGATGTGCTGGGCGCTTTGACCGTGGACGTTCACATGACGACCGGCAAAGTCGTGAGTTTTGAGGAAATCGCTTCGTCGAGCAATGCGAACAAGCAGATGATGCTCAACTACGGTACCGAAACCAACGATTCGATGCGCGCCTGGGAAGGCGACTTGACGATGGAGGAGAAGGAGCGGCTCGCCGCACCGTATCTGTCGGCGTTTGGTTTTGATCCGTCCAAGCTCGAACTCGTGTCCGGCGAGGGCGATGTCGGCCTGCTCTATAACGTAAAGGGGGTTGAACTCGGAGAATCGCGGGCAGCGATCGATATCCGCTACGAATACGGCGCCGTGTCATCGCTCGAAAGCTATTTTACGGTTCCTAAGCCGCATGCCGATTACGTCGCCGGCCAGACGCGCCTCGCCAACTGGCTTACCTTTGCCGGATACGCCCTGTTCACGGTTGTGCTCGGTATTCTGGCCATCGTGTACAGCGCGCTGACGCGGGCGCACACCTCTTTTAAACGCGGGATTCTTCTGGCCTCTGCCTACTTCGTCTTGTCCGTCATCGGGACAGTCAACATGCTGCCGGTATTCGAAAAGGATGGGCTGGGTCCGATCGTGCTGGCGGTCGGGTTCGTGATTCAAGGGCTGGTCACCTTGATTCTTGCCGCTTCCGTATACTTCTCGCTCGTTGGTGGAGACGGACTGTGGCGGAAAAACGGCATCAATTTGTGGGCACGGTCCAGGGAGGAAGGGTACGGCCGCCACGTGCTGACCTCGGTAGCCGACGGCTACGCGTGGGCGTTGATTTTGCTCGGGGTGCAGTCGGTCGTATTCTTCATCCTGGAAAGAACGATTCATACGTGGTCGACAACCGATGCGACACAATCGCCATACAACATGGTCTACCCGATCCTGTTCCCGCTGCTCGCCTGGGTGGCCGGGATCGGCGAAGAAGCCGTCTACCGGTTGTTCGGCATTCCTATGCTGAAAAAGATGTTCCGCAGCACGTTTGTCGCCAGTTTGCTGACGACCTTGATCTGGGCTTTCGGCCATACGCTGTATCCGATCTATCCGGTCATTTCGCGGCCGATCGAACTGACCTTTATCGGGCTGCTGTTCAGCTTCATTTTCCTGCGTTACGGCTTTGCGACCGTCGTTTTCGCGCATGTGATCTTTGACAGCATCCTTATGGCTTTGAGCCTGATGTTTATGGGCGGAGCGCTGAATATCGCCGCCGGCCTGTTCTATATCGCCCTGCCGGCGATCGTCGCTTACGTGATCTATCTGTTCAACCCGCCGGGCAAAGAGCGCCCGGGCTCTTCGCCGCTGCAACCACAGCAGCCGCAGCCCCCGCAGTTGTTGCAGCAGTCGTAGCCTCCAGCCGCTGCAACCCCCGCGCTGCTGCTGCAGTCGTATCCTCCAGCCGCTGCAACCTTCGCGTTGCTGCTGCAGTCGTAGCCTCCAGCCGCTGCAACCCTCCGCGCTGCTGCTGCAGTCGTAGCCTCCAGCCGCTGCAACCTCCGCAGCTGCTGCAGCAATCGTAGCCTCCAGCCGCTGCAACCTCCGCGTTGCTGCTGCTGTCGTAGCGGCTAGTGGGGAGGGTAGACGCCACAGAACACAAAAAACCGCCGGAGCCATTCGCTTCGACGGTTTTTTTGTGTGCAAACTTGTGTTTTAAGTGCCTGCCGCTACTTCCGAAAAATAGCGGTAATTTTCGGCGTTATTTTGAAACATTCCCGCTCCTGCACAAAATAGCGGAACTTTTTGTCCCTATCCGCGGGTCAAGCTTGGTAAAAGCACCTTTTTGCCCTCACCTTTCCAAAATAACGGTAAAAAATTCCTCTATTCCAGCTTAACTCCCTTTTTTGCCGAAAATAAGAACATTTTTTACCGTTATTTCCGCGGCCATCGCATCGCCGACGGCCTCACGAAAACGCTGGCCGCGTGCTCCCGCTCCTATCGATAATGGGAAGCCATGGCTCCGAAACTAGCCGTAGTTTACAACTCCTCCGGCACTTCCTCGTCCCGCAGGGCGTTGATAATTTGGCGGGCAAGCTTGTCGCCGATCGAAAGAGGCCGGAAGTCTTCGACTGAGGCCTCTTTGATTTTTTTCAGCGAGCCGAAATGCTTGAGCAGTGCCTTACGGCGCTTCTCCCCGATCCCGGGGATCGCGTCGAGCCGCGAAACGACCATCGACTTGCCGCGCTGCTCGCGGTGGAATGTGATGGCGAAGCGGTGCACCTCGTCCTGGATCCGCTGCAGCAGGTAGAACTCCTGGCTGTCGCGCGGCAGATGAATCGGCTCTGGCGGGTCGAAGGCCATCAGCTGCGCCGTTTTATGCTTGGCGTCCTTAACGAGGCCGCACACCGGGATATAAAGGCCCAGCTCGTTTTCCAGTACGTCGGTCGCGGCGGATATCTGCCCCTTGCCCCCGTCGACCACGATCACGTCGGGAAGCGGCAGATTCTCTTTCAGCACCCGTTCGTATCTGCGGCGGATGACCTCGCGCATCGTTTCGTAATCGTCCGGCCCCTGTACGGTCCGCACCTTGTATTTGCGGTACTCCTTTTTGGCCGGCTTGCCGTCGATGAATACGACCATCGCCGATACCGGGTTCGTCCCCTGGATGTTGGAGTTGTCGAACGCTTCGATGCGCGCTGCCTTCTCCAGGCCGATCGCTTGCGCAAGGTTTTCCGCCGCCTTCGAGGTCCGCTCCTCATCCCGTTCGATCAGGCGGAATTTCTCGTCAAGCGATACGCGCGCGTTCTCCACGGCCATCGTTATCATCTGCTTCTTCAGGCCGCGCTGCGGCACGAGCGTCTTGACGCCGAGCCATTCCTGCAGCGCCGCCGCGCCGGAGGCCGAGTCCAGCGCCGCCGGCTGGTCCGCGGGCTGGTCTTCCGAGCCGTCCTCACCATGCAGCGTTGGTACCGGGTCAGCCTCGCCTTCCCATTGCAAGGCTTCCCCCGCTTGGGCGCCCGGCGCCGGCAGCAGACCGTCCGCGCCTTCCGTTGCCGGAGCCAGCCCCGCCTGTTCATCCAGTACCGACATCGCACCGTCCGCGCCTTCCTGCCCAGCCGCGGCCCCCGGCCCCAAGCCTGCTCCAGCTTCTTCCTGGCCCGCAGCCTCGCCCTCAACCGGCTCAGCACCGGGCTGCGGATCACCCTCAGCCCCAGCAGTCTCGCCCTCTGCGTCCTCCTTCATCTCCGGCAGCAAAATCTCCTGCGGCAAGGCCGGATTTTCACTGTAATACTGCGTGACGAACGATAGAAAATCCCCGTAAGCATCGCCGTAAAACGGGAACACCGACGCATGCCGCTCGATCATTTTCCCCTGCCGCATGTACAGGATCTGCACGCACATCCAGCCTTTGTCCACGGCAAAGCCAAACACGTCGCGGTCCTTGGCGTCCTTCATCGTGATCTTCTGCTTCTCCATCAGCGCGTCGATATTGATGATCTGGTCGCGCAGCTCCTTGGCCCGCTCGAATTGCAGTTCCTCAGCCGCCTCGTGCATTTTGCGCTCCAGCTCTTTTTTGATCTCCTCATGCCCGCCGCTGAGAAACGACGTTATTTCCTGGGTCATATCATCATAGGTCGATTGCTGCACCTCCTGCACGCATGGCGCCAGGCATTGCCCCATATGGTAGTATAGGCACACCTCTTTGGGCATCACGTTGCACTTGCGCAGCGGATACATCCGGTCAAGCAGCTTTTTTGTTTGCTGGGCCGCATACGCATTCGGGTACGGGCCAAAATATTTCGCTTTATCTTTAAGCACCCGCCGAGTCACCTCGAGCCGGGGATGCGGTTCATTCGTAATTTTGATATAAGGGAAGGTCTTGTCATCCTTCAAAAGCACGTTAAAACGCGGATGATGCTGCTTAATCAGGTTGCACTCCAAAATGAGCGCTTCCATGTTGCTTCCGGTTACGATATATTCGAAATCGCGGATTTCCGAGACCAGCCGCTGCGTTTTCCCGTCATGGCTGCCGGTAAAATAAGAACGGACCCGGTTTTTCAGCACTTTGGCTTTGCCGACATAGATGATTTTGCCGTCTTTGTTTTTCATCAAATAACAGCCCGGTAAATCCGGCAGCAACGCCAGCTTGTGACGAATTGCTTCCAAGGCCTTCTCCTGCTCCTGCATTTCGTTAACAAATGAATCCACGCCCTTCGTCCTCCTCCCGCATAAAATATAAAAAGCACCCGCACCGCCTAAAGCACGTACGCCGCTTACACAGAAAACGCCCCCGGACAAAACCGGAGGCGTAATCCAAGGCGCAAAGCAAGAAACCCTATCGCCTTATCCCTGTCTTATTGATGCTTGGCGATCAGGTTTTTCAGCGTGTCTTTCGAGTTCAACCCGACGATTTTGTCGACCGGTTGACCGTCTTTGAACAGGATCAGGGTAGGAATACTCATTACGCCAAAACGGGAAGCCGTTTCCGGATTGTCATCCACGTTGAGCTTGGCGATTTTCACCGCATCTCCCACTTCTGCCGACAGCTCTTCCAAAATCGGAGCGATCATTTTGCAGGGGCCGCACCAGGGAGCCCAAAAATCAACAAGAACCGGACCTTGCCCTTCAATTTCGCTATTGAAAGACTGATCGGATACATTAACAATGGCCATGATATTCTCCTCCTTATAGGTTTGCTTGGGAGCGCATCAATACCTGCTGCCGCAGCCCAGCAATTGGATTGAATGTGAAAATGATGCAGACCGCTCGCCGGTAAAACATTCCATGAAGAACATTTTCGGGGAGCCTGCCCAGATGAGCAACGACTGCCGAACCAATTATACCACATCCCACTAAAAAAAAGAAAGTGCTCGGCCCCTCCCTTCTTCTTTACAAAGTGAAAAGCGATTGGTTATACTAAGAATAACCTGAAAATGAATTGTCTATGACAAATGTAATTGACGATACGATAATTTCGCGAGGAGGCCCCATCGCTATGGATGCAAACACGCATGCGAACGATCCCCGGCAGCATATTAACGAAGAACCCCGCAACGACCTGTTCGATCTGATGAACGGTTTCTTCGGCATGCTGACGTTAATGATCGTGATCTTTTTCGGGATGGTTATCATTAAATTTATTGCCGGTTAATTGAAGCGCCTACATACCTCCGGCATTGACACTGCAACGGCATGGCAGCAAAAAACCGGGCTTCCTTCGGGAAGTCCGGTTTTTTGCTGATTTTTGGGAAGGTACCGGCCCCTGGCGGAAATAGCGGTAATTTATGTCGTTATTTCTCCGGTGCTGCCCCTCGCTTATAAAATAGCGGAACTTTTGGTCCCTATTTTCTTATTGGGCTTGAAAAAAACGCCCTTCTCCTCCCATCCGGCAAAAATAGAGTAAAAAAATTCCGCTATTTTATGCCAAGCCCCACCTTGGCGAAAATAGCGGAATTTTTTACCGTTATTTCCGCAGCCTCAGCAACGTGGGCCGCGCGCCCACAGCGGCGGCACGTCAAGTGCACTTGACGGATGAAAGCCCCCCAGTCGTTTTATGGCGCGTGCGGTGCTTAGCCGCAGATATCCGGTCCCGGGGCCGACTAGGCTGCTTTCATCGATGCGGCCAAAATGGCCGTTCACCTCATGTTCTGCCACAAGCCGCAGACGTTCACCTCACGTTCGGCTCCAAGCCGCAGCCGTTTAATCCGCGGCCCCTGCCAAGCTTCCCGTCAAGACCGCCCGCGCTTATTCGTCCCGCGAACCTGGACGGTCTCCACAAACGGCGCGATCCGGTCCATCAGCCGCTGGCCTTTATGAGCCTCTTCCCCGTCCTTGCTCGTGAAGCTCAAATGCTTCTCCAGCGCGTTCAGCGAATAATTCGACGTGTAGAAGGTCGGCTTGCGGTTCATCCGGTAGTTCAAAATCGAACCCAAGACATGGTCGCGCACCCAAGGGTTCAAATTTTCCGCCCCGATATCGTCAAAAATGAGCAGGTCCACCTGCTTCATCATCTCCACCGTGTCGCGCAGCTTGTCGCTGTCCTGCAGCATCGACTTCAGCTCTTCCACAAATTCGGGCATGTAAACGATCGCCCCGGAATGCCCCTCTTTGGCGAGCTCATGCAGAAGGTAGCACATCAGGAACGTTTTGCCCGTGCCAAAATGCCCTTCAAGGTACAGCCCGCTAGGCTTCAGGCCTTGTTCCTTAACCTCGTTGATGTATCGGAACACTTGGGCCACAGCCGGCGCCCGCGTGCTGTCCTTCGACATAATCTCCACTTCGCTGTAGCCTTCCTCCAACGCCCGTTCATCCACATAAAAGCTGTGAATCCGTTTCTTCACGGATACTTCCCGCTCATACTGCAACTGCTTGCCGCAGGGAACCTGCAGATCCATCAGCTCCGGCTTGCCGCCCAACTGCTCCACCGTCAGCTTCGTATAATGCCCGGCAAAATCGTTCGGGCAGTTCTCGAGCCCAGGGCAGTTTTCGCAGTGCCGGCGGTCGTTCACATACTGATACAGCTTGGCCATGCCGCGCATCAGCTGCTCCTGTTCAAGCTCCGGATGGCTGCTGCGCAGCTCCCAGACCAGCGGATCGTTCATGAGTCTCGCGGCCAGTTCCTCCGAACGCTGCCTTAGCTGCGAGCTTTTCATTTGCGACAGCAGTTCCCCAAGTGTTTCCATGTCGCATTCACCTTCCCCGGCCCCCATGGCCCGTTATCATTCATATCCCTTTTTGCTTTTTGGCCTGCATTTGCTCCGCCATCTTGATCAGTTCGGCAAATTCCTCTTCCGACAGAGCCTGATCATCCCCCGACTGCTGCACGATCGGAATCTCCGGCTTCGGCTTCGCGCCCCGGTTTCCGTAGGTTCTTCCCCGCTTGGCGCCGCCGGCTGCCGCCGCATTCCCGGCCGTTTTGTCCTTGACCTTGGCCTGGTCCCTAATGTATTGAACCGCCTTCTCATAGGTGTCAACCTGCTTCAACAGCATGTTCGCCGCGATCGCATCGATGAAATTGCGGTTGATCCGTTGCTCCCCGCCTGAGGTTAACAGCGACATCAAATAATGGATAAGTACGTTGATCACTTCACCGGGCAGCTTGTAATTCAGGTCGACTTTTTCAAAAATATCAAGCAGGTTGTCCGGCACCGTCCCCGGAAAAAACGTCTTCAGCAGCCGGGTATACGGCTCGTTCCGCAGCATCATATTGTACTGATGAATATCGCATTTGCTCTGAAATTGCGGCGGCACGTCCACATAATACTCCATCTGCACCGCCACCTCTTCCGGATGGATCGCGGAAGGGGCCTCTTTCTGCCCCTCGCCGCGCAGCGCGACGATTTTCCCATATGCGACTTCGCGTTCCTCCTTGCGCCGTTTTCCCTGCCGGAACTGCAGGTTCGCCTTATGCTGGAGCTCGTCCAGCAGGATGACGCCGCCCGGATCAAACACCCCGTCCTCATCCAGCAACCGGCATAGATCCTGAACGCTCAAATCGTATTTGCGGGCCACATAATTGACCACGCCCATCCCTTCCGGATCGAAGCGCAACGCCTCCACAAACGGGCGGTTGCGCGCTTCCCGCGGGAAGCGGAGAATGATGTCCGCGTAATTGATCGACTCTTCCTCCGATCCCAGCAGCACGCCCGGCTGCCGGGCGATTGACGTCTCGGCGATCGCCTGCTCCAGTTCGTAATCGATCGAGTGCGTATTGAGCTCAAAAATATCGTAAAACGGCACGGAAATATTCTCTTTGTTATAAGTTAAGCCGGCCCAAGCGTCCGGTTCATTGCTGAACAGCTGTTCCCGCAGCGCCAGCACCGCAAACTTGCCGATCTTGTCGCGCAGCAGCAGGGTCAAATGCTGGGTCCTGAAAAACTCTGCAGGCGACAGCGGCGCCTGCAGCTCATATTCGTACATATAATCATCGCTGTCCGGTACATATAGGCGGCTGGTCTGCAGCAAGCCGACGGCCTCCAGCTTGGAAGCCTGCTCGATCAGGAACTTCCTCCCCTTCTCACTCGGGTCCACTCCCAGCGTCAGAAACAGCTTCCGCTGCTGCTCGACCGGGGAATAACCGACCTGCTCCAGCGGAACCTGCTCCGCCAGCAGCCGATACAAGGCCACGGCAAACGCCCCAACCATCGGCTGGTAGATCATACCCAGCATTTTGCCGTCCACCGGGCTGAGACTGAAGTCGCGGTATACGCAATAACGGTGATTTTCGGTAAAATGCAGCATGTTGTTCATGCGCACGGCTTCATCGCTCCTTCCCTCTCACGCGCAAATAGACTTTCTCTATTTTAGCATAAAAGACTTCGTCCTGAATCGCCTTTGGCATACAAAAATCGCCGTTTTCCCCCTTGCACCGCGCTGGCGCCGCATTTTACGCCCCTTTTTGCCTCCGAAGAAAAATCACCTAAAAAAAAGAACCGTCCCACTCCGCGCGCGGGGACGATTCTCCAGCTTCCTTTTCCAGCTATTTATGATATAAATGCCGTTGTGCATAATTTGATTGTTCCCCCGACAAAAAGCGCCGAACCTCCTCGATGGATATCCCCGCTTCCTTGGCCATGGCGAGCAGAAGCACCCATTCAGGGTCGATTTCCCCGGGGTACCGATCATGAACAATAACCTGGGCGGACTTTTTCAACAACAATCCCCTCCTAAGATCATTATTTGGGCTTGTCCCCGGGCAGACCAGCCGGCCTAGTGTCTCAACCTTGGATCTGAGACTTTGTGCCCCTGCTTTTCGGGCAGGTATCCCCTTTACTGGTGCCACAGTTTGCTAATGGATAACGGGCTTTCAGCCAGAAAGCTTCCTTGGTTCTTATTATAATGTCCCCGATATGAAAAGTATGTCGCACCGCGTAGGCCAAGCAAGCGGATTTCACGGAAAAGGTTAGCTTTTTGGGCTCTACAAATTACATTTATCGACATTTGAAGCGGAAAATGTTGAAGAAAGTCGCAAAACAAGATTTTGTTCTTAAAAAAGAACGTAATTTATAAATAACAAACGTAAACGGGCAAAATACCAAGAGAATTCAAGATATTTGTTCTTTATTAAGAATTTTTGAATCAATTCCCTATTTTCCTTTCTTTTGGAATTGATGTATATTCAAGCCAAGGAATTCGTTCTTAATAATGAACAATACAACGAACGAATTGAATCCCGCATAGAAAGGAGAGACCTTTTCTGCGAAGATCCCGAACTGACGCGATCCGCAAACGGCGCCAAAAACGCAAGAAACAAAATATGGTTAAATCGCTGCGATCCGGATTGATCCTTTCTACCTTGTTATTGTGGACCTCCCAGCAAGTCGGCACGACCTTCGGGGAATACACCAGCGTAAGCGAGGATAATTCGGAAATTAAGGCTTGCCGGGTATTTCCCAGCCAAATCGAAAGCCAACTTTCGCTGTTGGCCGAACACCTCGAACGGGCCGTTTCATTAAAAGGAAGATTGGTGAGCGTTACCGTGATCCCTGCTGCCTATGATCCATCCGCTACCGACTCGGTTTATGCCGGCGGCGATTCGTCCGGTAGCGAAATCGAAAGCGGATTCGAGGCCAGCAGCCGGTTGGAGGCGGCCGCGGATGGCCTGGCGGAACGAATCGGCGAATTGAACGCCATGATTCAGCAGTTGGAGCAGCAAAAGGCCTTGAATCAGTCCATTTGGCAGGAACTGCAGCAGGAAATTGCCGCCGCCTCCGTGCCGATTCATGAACTGCTAACCTCGCTGAACGAGTTGGAGCCGAATTGCGCCGAACTGTCGCAAACGACACTGCTGGACCGGATCACCGGCCTTTTGGATCAGCACGGATTGCACTCCGGTCCGCTAGGCGGGACGCTGCAAGAGATCCTGAACTACTTGCGTTCCGTTCATCAATTAGGTTTGACGGCGTCTGACGGCGTTGAAGCCGATAGCGACGCAGCTGTTGCCTTCGCCCAACCTTTCCATGGCCGGACCATCGATGGGGATCTCATGGGAGAAGAGTTGCTCGCTTACTTTGAAAGCGTGCAGGCCTCCCTGCAGTCGGCCATAGACGGTCTGACCACCGACATCTCCAGTCTGGAGGAGCAGAGAGCGCAGCTGTTGGCAGAGGCGGAAGAACAGCGTTTGGCGGAAATCGAACGGCTGAAGCAGCTGCAGGAAGAGCAGGCCAAACAAGAAGAGCAAGCCGGAGAGGAAGATCCGGTCGCACCGGACGAGACCGAGAACCCAAGCGATGGCACAACGCCTCCGCCGGGAGACGAACAACCGGCAACGGATGAAACGCCTGGCGGTGGGCAGTCCCCGACGGCTGGCGAGACGGACAACGGGGATGTACAGACCCCTGTGGATGGCGACGACGGCGGCGATTCGGCGGACGAAAACGAAGATGAACATGAGGATGAGGATAAGCAAAGCCAGGCGGATTCCGCCGATGCCGATGCCGCCCCCTCTTCCGCAAATGATTCGGAAGGCGGTGAATGAGTTATGCGGATTCGAAAATGGTTGGGAAATGCGCTGACGATTCTGATGGTGGCTGCTTTTATAACCGTGGCCGGCTCCGTCGTCATGTCGAAAATGTCCGGCAGCGGACCGAGTTTCTACGGTTATCAGTTGAAAACCGTGTTGTCCGGCTCGATGGAGCCCTCCATACCTACCGGTTCCATCGTGGCCATTAAGCCCGGAGGCGACATGACCCGATTTGCCGCCGGTGATGTCATCACCTTCCGGGCGGACGAAGAGAAGCTGATTACCCACCGCATCGTCGAAGTAATCAGCAATGAGCAAACCGGCCAACTCCTTTACCGGACCAAGGGGGACAACAACGATGCCGCCGATCTGGAGCCGGTTGATCCGGCCAATATCACCGGCGTTTACACCGGCTTTACCGTCCCTTACGCAGGATATGTTCTCAACTTCGCCGGGACGAAATTGGGGAACGTCACGCTGTTGATTATCCCGGGGGTCCTTTTGTTCCTATATGCCTTAGCGTCCTTATGGAAAGTCATTTCCGCGCTGGAAGACAAGAAACCGGACCCAAACGCATCCCAACCGGACACCAAGGCTCCATGAGGCATTTAAATCGCTTGTTTCTAACTTTCGGTTGTTCTCCTTATGACTTCATAAGGGTGCAATAATAAAAAATTAATTAAAATTAGGGAGGAATTGGGTATGGGTATCAAAAAGACATTGGGTTTTGGAGTAGCTACCGCAGCGCTTGGATTGACTTTGATCGGTGGAGGCACGTTCGCTTACTTTAGCGATTCCATTGAAACGACCGGCACGTTCGCCGCAGGCACCCTGGATCTCAACGCCGATCCGACAGCGATCATTGACGTGGGCAATCTCAAACCGGGGGATTTCGCAACCCGTACGTTCAAACTGATAAACGACGGTACGCTCGACATCTCCAAGGTACTGCTGAAAACGAGCTATACGGTTACGAATAAGCCGGGAGCCCCTGAAAACGTGGATGACTTCGGCAAACATATCATCGTTAGATTTTTAACGAACCTCGACAAAAAGGACATCGTCATTTACGAAACTACGCTATATGATCTGCAAAAACTAGCCCCTGACGCCGTGGAAAACAAATGGGTAGGCTGGTTCGAAGAGCACGGGGGCCTGAAAGCCGGCGATACCGACGACCTGATCGTCAAATTTGAATTCAAGGATAACGGTCAGGATCAAAACGAATTCCAAGGTGACGCTTTGAACCTGAAATGGACATTCGAAGCGAAGCAAGGCGCAGGAGAAGCCAAATAATTCAGCCGTCAAATCAAAGCAGAACACCTTGCCCCATTCCTCGGGTTAAGGTGTTCTTTTCTTCACGAAAATTCCGACTATACGCCTTTGTCCTATCACGTATATTTTGATATAATGGCATCAAATTATTCTGATAGAAGGGCGATCGCTACATGGCAGAACGTATTGGCGAGCGCATCCAGAAAATCCGCCAGGACCGGGGATATTCCTTGTCCGAGCTTGCGGATAAAGCGGATGTGGCAAAATCCTACCTGAGCAATGTTGAACGAAATATTCAATCGAATCCTTCCATTTCCTTCATCGAGAAAATTGCCGACGCTTTAAACGTCTCGATCAACCTGCTCTTGTACGGCGACCGCCCTGCGGAAGACTTGCTTGACCCGGAATGGTGGGAGCTGGTGCAGGAAGCGATGGCTTCTGGCGTCAGCAAAAAGGAGTTCAAGGACTTCCTCGAATACCAGAAGTGGAAACTGGGTCAAAAGGAATAACGGCCAGCGCAAAAAAACCTCACCGCCGGCGAGGTCCTTTGCCTGCGCAATCCCATATGTTGGATGCGCGGGGGGAATGGGTATGGGGTTTCACCCTATATCCATTCCCCTCTTCGGTTTTACTCCGAGAACCCTTCCCTTCTTTCATCAGCAGAAGCACCGAGGATTTCGGCTCTTTCTAAACTTTGGACGCTGCTCTAAGGGACTCCAGCGACCTTATCCGTCCATTTCCCGAGTATTTCCCAGCCTAACGGACCCACATGACGCTATTTGGCTCAAACCCAGTTCATCCGGGCCGATTTTAGGTAAATAAGGTCATCTGTGTCCGTTACATTTTGCAAACCTCCGTTTTTCCGCAAATAACGGCTCTGGTGTCCCTTAGCCTCCAGATCCCTCTTCCCCTCTCTACCTGCGCATCATCCGCTTTACTTTTAAGGAAGCCCGACCGCGTTTAGAGGTAGTTTTTCTTCGCCTTAAAACATTTTGTATCCAGCCTGCCGCAGCTTGCGGATCGTCCATCCGCTTAAGATGGCTCCGCCCAGCCCGGCCAGCGCCGTCAGATAATCGACCAGCCGAAACGATGCCAAATACACGCCAAAGCTTTTATCATGGTTCCACAAGGTATAAACGACGATCGGCAAAATGACCAAAATGAAAATGTATGCGGGAAACCACGTCGTTTTCATCAACATGTTCAGTATGAAACCGATGCCAAACATCATGACGAAAAACAAAACCATCAGAATTAACACGATGAGCCAGCCCATCGTTCTCCCACCTTTCTAAGAGGTAGTTCAAAACGCGAACCATAAAATAAATCACACGAATTCAAGCTAGTAGTTAGTTTACTAGAAAAAATGTAACGAAGCAATGAACTTTGCATGAAATATTGGTGAATCGGTTTGCCCCGTCCGCCTACCATGCGATACAATAAGAGCAACGCAATTTCCTATACATGGATAATGGTTAGATATTGATCTAGGAGTGATTATAAATGAACGAAGCGGCATTAACCCTGGACGGTTGGTATGCCCTCCACGATTTTCGCACAATCAACTGGAAAGCCTGGAAAGCGGCGGACGACGAAGAACGCGCCGGCGCCCTGGAGGAGCTGCACCACTTCCTGCAGGAATGGAACGACATGGAGCAAAATAAAACGGGCAGCACCGCGGTCTACTCGATCGTCGGCCAAAAAGCGGACATCGTGTTTATGCATCTCCGGGAAACGATGGAGGAGCTGAACGCGCTGGAAACGGCCTTCAACAAAACGACCTTCGCGGAATATACGACCAAGGCTTATTCCTACGTCAGCGTTGTCGAGCTCAGCAACTATTTGGGCTCCGGCGATGGCGACCCTAAAGCCAACCCGGAAGTGATGGCCCGTCTGCAGCCGATTTTGCCTAAAGCAAAACACCTGTGCTTCTACCCGATGAACAAAAAGCGCGACCTCAGCGACAACTGGTACATGCTGTCAATGGAGGAGCGCCGCGCCATGATGCGCAGCCACGGCATGATCGGGCGAGGCTACGCCGGCAAAGTGAAGCAGATCATCACCGGCTCCGTCGGCTTTGATGATTGGGAATGGGGCGTCACCTTGTTCTCCGATGACCCGCTGCAATTCAAAAAGCTGGTGTACGAAATGCGCTTCGACGAAGTGAGCGCACGGTTCGGCGAATTCGGCAGCTTTTACGTTGGCAATCTGCTGAACTCGGAGCTGCTCGACGAAATGTTGAAGCTGTAGCTGTAACAAGCAAATAAGGGATATGAGGCTTCGCGGACGCTTTCGCTGTCCTGCCCCATATCCCTTTTTCTTTGTTCAACGTCGTACTGCTCCCCTATCACACTCCACTACCACCACGAACCGCAAAAGTGCAGTCTATTTCCGCCAAACTCCCCCAAAATAGCCGCTCAAATGCAAAAGTGCAGTTTGTCTTCGCTCATACAGCCATATTTTTACAATTTCGTTCTTTTCAACTGCACTTTTGCAGCCCGTTGCCTCAAAAAGGGAAAATTCGGCCCAATAAGATGTACTTTTGCACTTCGTTCAAACAAAAAGGGCCCACATAAAAAGATACGGACGAAAAAAAGGGCGCGCCCCTTTAACATCACGGGCACACCCTTCTTTTACACCCTTCTTTTACTCGTCCTCTTCCCCGGATCTCAGCGATTCGAGGAATTCTGCCGTCGCCCGGTCGCGGTCCCGGCTTTTCTCCCTCAGCCGCTCGATCGCCGGAAGGATCAGAATATCGACTTCCTTCTGGATCGTATATGACAAATCGTAACGCTGCTGCGACTCGAGGAAGGACCCGACTTCCATCAGCGCATTGTACCGGTCCAGTTCCTCCCGGGTCAACAGTCCGCGCACCTGAACGCTGCAGTGGCGCATTTTAGAAAAATCTGCCTTTTCTCAGCACGAGCGGAATGCCGCCGATAATAAACAGGTAGCGCATATCCACCAATTTTTTAATCTGGGCCGCCACCCAGCCTTTATAGGTCTTGCCGAAAGCCGAAGCAATCGCTTCGCCTTTGCCGAGGGAAGCTACCGTTCCTTTATGGCTGAATACGAACTTTTTCATTTCCTTGCTGCGGATCGAAGCTACGACGTTTTGCGCGCAGGTAACGCCCTGCTGCATGGCGATTTGCGCCGTCGGAGGATACGGCCGGCCTTCCGGATTAAATACCAGCGAATTATCGCCGATAATATAAATGTTGTCATGTCCCGGCGCCCGCAAATACTCATCGACTTTCACCCGCCCGCGAGCTGTTTCGAAGCCTGCCGCTTCGATCAGCCGGTTGCCGCGGATCCCGCCGGTCCAAACCACCGTGGCCGATTTGATTTCTTCACCCGTAGCCAAAACCACGCCATCCTGCGTGCATTCCTTGATCGCCACGCCGATTTTGAACTGGACACCCTTCTTGCGGAGCACTTCCATCGCGTATTCAACCAGTTCGGGATCAAAGCCTGGCAGCGCCGTCGGAGCCGCCTCCACGTTGTAGACATTGACCAGGTTAGGATCAACGTCGTACTCTTTGCATAGCTGCGGGATGCGGTCGGCCAGCTCGGCCACGAATTCGATGCCGCTGAACCCGGCCCCGCCCACCACGAAATTCAAACGATCGGTGCGGGTTTCATCCAATTTGTACAGCGCAAACTGATATTCGATATGCTGCCGGATCAAGCGCACGGAGTTGATGCTGCGGATCGTCATCGCGTATTCCGTCAGCCCGGGAATGCCAAACGATTCCGGTTCGCCGCCCAGCGCAATAATAAGGTAATCGTATGACAACGTGCCGTCCTGAAGCACGACTTTCTTATCGGCCAGGCGGATTTCCTGAACATTGGATTTCACCAAATCGATTTTGAATTCATCGATCAGCTTGGAAATCGCTACGCGGGTATGATCGATCGAATCGGTTCCCGCCGCAGGCATATGCAGATGGGTCGTAAAATAATGATAATCGTGACGGTTCACCAGGGTAACGTCCGCTTCGTTGTAGTTCAATTCCTTTTGCAGACGTTGCGCGGTCAAAATCCCGCCATACCCCGCCCCAAGAATCACGATCTTCGGTATGGTACTCATGAACTTGTTCTCCTTCCAAATGTAAACACTCTATATTTATTTATTACCCCATTTATGTTTATGTGAAAATTCACACATAAGAAAAGCTTCTATCGACTTTATATCAATGGAGCAGTATTTTTCATAAATGTACTTTTTTCGTCACATATAAATGTACATACATTTGAATAATATCGACTTTTACATAAAAGATCAAGTCTTAATTTGCCCGCCATTCCGGGACTTTCCACCTTTTTCTTGACGTTTTTCCGCCTGACCGGCCTTTCCTTTGCAAGTCGAAGCGGGGCGTTTATAATAAAGTAGAAATGACATTTATAAAAGAGAAACCATCTGGAGGTGTTTGGCCCGTGTCATCCCAAAGCAATAGCGGTGAATTTACCGATCTGCTGATTATCGGCGGCGGCCCGGCAGGTATGTTTGCCGCCTTTTACGGAGGAATGAGAAAGGCTTCCGTCAAACTTATCGAAAGTATGCCTCAACTGGGGGGACAGGTTGCTGCCCTTTACCCTGAGAAATATATTTATGATATCGCCGGTTTTCCCAAGATCACCGGTCAGGAGCTCATCAACAACCTGAACGAGCAGCTCAAGCTGTTTCAGCCGGACATCCGGCTGGAGGAAAAAGTGCTGCAAATCGAGAAAAAGGACGAACGCCATTTTGTCGTAACGACCGATAAAGACGTGCATCAGGCACGCGCCATCATTATTACCGCAGGTGTTGGCGCCTTCGAACCACGCCGGCTGGAACTCGAAAACGCCGAAGCGTTCGAGAAAACGAACCTTCATTATTTCGTCAGCGACATGAACCGGTTCCGCGGCAAAAAAGTGCTGATCAGCGGCGGCGGCGACTCCGCCGTAGACTGGGCGCTCATGCTTGAACCGATCGCCGAGCAAGTGACGCTCATTCACCGCCGGGACAAATTCCGCGCCCATGAACACAGCGTGGAGCAACTAATGAACTCCCGTGTGCAAGTGATCACGCCGACGGAAATCACCGCGCTGCACGGCGAAGAGCGCATCGAACGCGTCACCATCGCCGACGTCAAAACAAAAGAACCGCGGGAAATCGCCGTTGACGACGTCATCGTCAATTTCGGCTTCGTTTCCTCGCTTGGTCCGATCGCCGAGTGGGGGCTCGACATCGAAACCAACGCGATCATCGTCGATTCGCGCATGGAAAGCTCGATTCCCGGTATTTTTGCTGCCGGAGACATTACGACATATCCCGGCAAACTTGATCTGATCGCCGTTGGCTTCGGCGAAGCGCCAACTGCGGTTAATAATGCCAAGGTGTATATCGACCCGGACGCCAAACTGTCTCCGGGCCACAGCAGCAACATGAAATTGTAATCCGTACATGAGATTGCAAACAAAAGGGTATCTTACCTATACGGAATATTCTGCCGTAAAGGAGAGATACCCTTTGCCTTATATATGCCCGTTATGCAATGGCCTGGCGTCACTAACCGCCACCTGCCCCGATTGCGGACACGTACTGGAGAACGCCGGAAGGAAAGAAGATTACGTCGGGCCCTACAGCCCTTACGGTTCGGCGGATCAATACACTTCCGCGATTTCCGCGAGCATTCCGTCCGGCTGCGAACATGTTGTCCAATGTCCGCATTGTCATGAAGCCTATATTTATCATGTGAACGCTTGGCAAGCGCCATAAGAGTTGTGGATAACTTAATATACATCCAACCTGTGGATAAGATTGTCCCATTTTAATGTACAACGGACGACACGGTCAGCTCCAATTCGCGTTTGTGGATTTCTGCTAACAGCAATGCGATAAACTCCCGATCCAATTGCAACTCCGTTGCTTTTTGATAGGATTCCAGGAGCAGCTCATCCGTTAACAGCGCCATTAGTCACACATCCTTTCTATATTTTTCCTAATCATAACAGGAAAAGTTTAGTAGAACAAGTGTTCCTGTTATCCACAAACGCTTGTGGAAATCCTGTGAATAACATGTTATTAATCGGCGAAAAGCGTTGAAAAATGTATTGGGATAATGTGGATAAAAGTTATTCACAGGATGGCTGTGCCACTTTTTCTAGCAAAAATTTTTTTTGAGAATTATAGATTTTTGATTTTTTTCCTTACTGCGGTCGTGTATTCACCTCAAAAATCCATATCTTTCCGCTGCGGTCTATCCCGTAATCAAAACCAAGCGAACCGACGCCCGGAAAAGCATTTTCCATAATGCGCACGCAGGTATTGGTCAGCTTTCGCATTTCCCCGCGTTTGCGGGCGGACGCTTTCGGGCCCAGCGATCGCGCCAGCCCTGCACGCGCGCTTAACATCGTTCCACCTTTGCAAAGATTGGTGACAAACAGTCCCGGCCGGGCAAGGCGCCCCACCATGGCACGATATACCCACTTACCATTAATCTTACCGACTTTGACCCGGTAATCGATCGGCCGTCCGGAGATCGTGGCCAGATGAATGCCCTGCTGAATCATGTATTTCCGCCCGACCTTGGCGCGGTTTAACGCCTGAAACATCGCCTTGAATCTGGAGAATGCTCTCCGCTTTGACATATAGGTAAAAGCGTAAACCCCACCTTCGTAAGTGACCTTAATAACGCCGTATCCCCCGCCGCCGCGAATCGGTTTGATCACGACCATGCCAAACTGATGCAGCATCTGCTTCAGGGAGTCGGCGCTGTACAATCGGGTAAGCGGTATGTGGGGGGCCACGTCCGCGTTGCTGAGTAGCGCCTCGGTTTTCAGCCATTTATTGGCCAGCTGTCTTCCCGCCATTACACCATCCCCTTTCTCGCACTATACGATATACTACTCGAAGAAAGAGAGATATTCTTGGATGTTTGTCCGAGACCTCCCGCCCCTTTTCCCGATAGCCCCTTCGGAAGCGCGCGGATGGTCTTTTTCCCCAGCTTTTTTTGCAATTTTGGGGAATTAGCGTATATGATGGGGACAACAAGGTATATATCCTCTCAAGAAAGGAGAATGAAAGTTTTGGATACGGGGCAATCGTTTGAGGCCAAATTTTTTCAAATATTGTACTGGTTTGCGATGATCGCGATGTCGCTTATTCTGGCGGCGATTACCGTTGCCTTGTTCCTGACCGGGTTTAAAATGATCAAAAGCTCGCGCAAAGGCTTAGGGATCGGCTGCATCGTCTTCTCGCTGGTCGCCGCCGGCATGGTCGTGATGATGGTAAACCGGCAATTTTTCTAGGATGAAAATAGGCCCCCCGGCTGCGGATCATTGATTCAGGACGTTACCGGCGCCAATTTTTTTTGGAACCAAACCGTTCTGATACGTATTACTACATATAAAAAAATTAAAATCTTAAATGTTTGCCTGAATCAGGATTACAGGGGGTTAAAATTGCATGGGAACCACTCAGCTTTGGAGTGAACGGTTCAAAAAGCTATTCATCAACAATCGTTTTGTGCTGTTTCTGCTGATTTTGCTGCTTATTGGCTTGAATATTTTCGTATTCACCAAAATCTCGTTTGTGTTCACACCAGTCACGGTGCTGCTCAAAACCGTGCTGCTGCCGATCCTGCTGACTGGGGCGATTTACTACTTGCTGAATCCGCTTGTGGATTGGCTGGAGGGGAAAAGAGTCCGGCGAGTATACACTATTACCGCCTTGTATCTTTTCATCGCGGGGGTCATCACGGTGGTGATCATGAGCGTTGTTCCCCTGGTGAAGGAGCAGGTGACCGGCCTGATCGAAAATATTCCGCAATACAGCACCGAAATTCAGGCGCAATTTGAAGATCTGATCGGGGGCAATTTCTTTTCTCAGCTCCAGGAATCGACGGGCTTCAACCCGAACGACCTCGGCAACACGTTATCCGAACGAGCTACCGCGCTGTTCAATAGCGCCTGGTCCGGCATCGGCGGCTTCATCGGAGCGGTCAAAAACGTCGTGCTGGCGATCGTTACCGTACCGTTTATTTTGTTCTACCTGCTGAAGGACGGCAAAAAACTGCCGCATTTTATTCTAAGATTCGTTCCCGTCCGTCTCCGTCAGCAAACCCACCATGTTATGACGGAAATGAACGGCCAGATCAGCTCCTACATCCGCGGGCAAATTATCGTCAGCTTCTGCATCGGGGCGCTGATGTACGTCGGCTTCCTGATTATCGGCCTCGACTATTCGCTCGTACTGGCCATCATCGCCGCGTTTACGAGCATCGTGCCGTATCTGGGACCGGCGATTGCGATTACGCCCGCATTGATCATCGCCCTCGTCACGTCGCCGATCATGCTGGTAAAGCTGATTATCGTCTGGACGGTAGTGCAATTGATCGAAGGCAAGTTTATTTCGCCGCAAATTATGGGGAAGTCGCTGAAAATCCATCCGATCACGATCATTTTCGTCATCCTGACCGCCGGCAATCTGTTTGGGGTGTTTGGCATCATTTTGGCCGTCCCGGGATACGCCGTGCTCAAAGTCATCTGCACTCACCTGTTCCAATGGTTCGAACGGCGTTCGGGCCTGTACGAGCCGGAGGCAAACGCCGTGGTCGTGGAGGATCATGTGGAAAGCGTGAACGGAACCAAAGAATAACCCTGCGGGAGGGACTTCAATATGTGCGGGCGGTTTACGATTACACTGCCGATCGATGAATTAATGTTGCATTACCTTATCCAGGAATCAACGATCTTCAATTATATGCCGAGGTATAATGCCGCCCCGATGCAGTTTATCCCCGCGATCATCCAGGGCAAAACGGGCAACCGGCTGGGTGAACTGCGTTGGGGGCTGGTGCCTTCCTGGGCGAAAGACGACAAAATCGGCAACAAAATGATCAATGCCCGGGCCGAGACGTTAACCGAAAAACCCTCCTTCGCCCGCCTGCTGGCTTCCCGGCGCTGCATCATCCCGGCCGATGGTTTCTACGAATGGCAGCAGCGGGAGGGGTTTAAGCAGCCGTACCGGATTGTTATGCAGAGCGGCGCCCCGTTCTCTCTGGCCGGGCTTTACGACATTTGGGCGGACGCAGACGGGAATAAACTGGCCACCTGTACAATCATTACTACGGAGCCCAATGCGCTGATGGCCGAAATCCATAACCGCATGCCGGTCATCCTCCGCCAAGAAGACGAGGCCGAATGGCTGGCACGCGACCTTGCGGACGTCCCCGCCCTGCTCCGCTTGCTCCGGCCCTACGATGCCGACCAAATGCGCGCCTATCCGGTCTCGCCGAAAGTCGGCAACGTCCGGAACGATTCGCCTGAGCTGCTGGAGGAAGTGAAGTAGGCGGGTTGGTGTGTCTGGCCGGTGAACGCATAGATTAAATTTGGACTAGGAGGATTACATTGGACAACCTGAATATTATTCCTGGGCAATCCATAGGAGACATAAAGTTGGGGATGACCAAAACCCAGGCTGAAAATGCTATCAAGTCGCATGCCGATCTATATGCGAAAATAGAGTATGATTCAAATGATAAAGTCCATTTTATCGAGATAGGTTATGGCGAGGCTGACAGATATCGGTGTTTTTATAGAGATATTGATCTATTTAATACAAAAGTGACCGAATTAGTAGAGATTCTTGATCAAGTATCTCCATATGATCGAAATGATAGTGAACTAGGGTATACGTATAATTTTCCGGAGATTGGTCTGTCATTATGGAGACCCGTTATTTTAACGGAAGAAGATCTCCAACAAGACTGGTTTAAGGAACTTTCTCCTGATCTGCAAGAGGATGAAATGAAGCATCTGTATTTTGAAGCAGTTGCGGTGTATAAACCAAGCGAATACTATTAAGTCAAAAGGCGCGGTGTTCTCAACTAGAGAACCCGGGCCTTTATTTTAGTTATTCAGCCGCGTGCCGAAACGGCGGAGACGCAGCATAAAGAAGATGATATACTTGGATGTGCACGCAAAAATACGAAAGGTTAGGTGAGGCCGCTTGATCCGGGTCATCTTGTATTTATTGGCCATTATCAGCGCAAACGTAATAACGGCGGCCTTTTCTCCTCTGGTTTGGGGGCCGTTTATCGTTCCGATGGGGACGTTTCTGATAGGTGCGACATTTATTCTTCGGGACCTGGTGCAAAAACGGATCGGACGCCGCGCAACATACTTGGTAATTTTAGCAGCTCTAGTCTTGTCCGCAATCTCGTCGGCCCTGCTTGGCGACACGCTGCTTATCACCGTGGCCAGTGCGATTACTTTTGCGCTATCCGAAACGATTGATACCGAGATATTTACACGGCTAAAGGCCAGCCTGGCAAAGCGTGTGCTATACAGCGGCCTGGTTGGCGGCGCGATTGATAGCACGGTTTTTGTCATCGTCGGACTTTCCCCGTTAGGGGCCGGAATCCTTCCGTGGTCTGCGGTTCCGGCAGCCATTCTCGGCCAGTACCTCGTAAAATCGGCCATGCAGGCAATTGGAGCCGGTGTTGTCTCGCGTATATTGCAACATAAGAAAAACGCCTAACGGCGTCCTTTAATGGCTCTGACTTCTACTTTGGACGTTACTCTAAGGGACACCAGCGACCTTATCCGCCTATTTCCCGGGTATTTCCCAGCCTAACGGACACAGGCGACCCTATTTCGCTCTAAACCTGTTCATCCAGGACGATTTGAGGTAAATAACGTCATCTGTGTCCGTTACATTTTGCAAACCCCCGTTTTTTCGAAAATAACGGCTCTGGAGTCCCTTAGCCCCCTAATTCATTTTATTTTCTCTCGTGCTTGTTATGAATTTGTCTAATCTACTCTTAAATAATTCCGGTTGATTTTTAACGCTCTGGATTGTGTCGATCCGAACTCTTTTATAAAGATCCGGAAAAGCCATAAAATTCTCATATACTTGCTTTTCCTCTTTTAGCCTTTGCTCTATCCCCTTATCTATACTAAAAGAATCTGGATTCATATCAGGGAGAACCTTTCTTCCCCCATCTCTCATTAGCCCCAACTTTTCAAGGCGGCGGGCACGTTCTTTATTTAATTCAGTCCACGAGCTTTTTTTACTTCTAGGAGACAGTCTCTGCGCCAGCTCCGTTTCAGATATTTTCTTTTTGACTCCATCAATCCATCCAAAGCACAACGCTTCCTCTACGGCGTCCAAATATAACAACACATCTTTCCTGCAGCCAAATCCTTAAATCTCCTCTCGATTTTATTTGAATTAAATTTTCAATTTCCATCATTAAAATCCCTTTTCCTTTATAATTTGATTATATTTCTTAACATTTGATTTTTTTTATAAATAGTACATTAAAAAATGGTCTTCAGTTGCAAGACCATTTTTTGGAATGAGTTACTGTTTGTTTGAAATTACGTTATCAAGAAACCGATCCGCGTCGCTATTAAATTTCCAGGAAACTCCGAACTGATCAACCAGCATTCCAAAACACGAAGACCAAGACGTATTGGATAACGGCATTACAACATGGCCGCCAACAGACAACTGTTTAAAGTATTCTTCCAATGTTGGTTTATCATCATTGACCAGACTAATAAGTACATTATTTCCTTTCACCAGTTCCCCTGTTACCGCCATCATGGAAGGTAAAATGTCCGATATCATGACTTTCCCGCCTGCAAATTCGATTGAAGACTCCATGATCATATTTAATTCATTTTCCGGCAATGGATAGTTTGGATCTTGCGGGAAATCCTTAAATTTTACTTTTTTAACTTCTTTCGCATTTAAAGCCTTCGAATAAAAACCAATCGCTTGTTCTGCAACTCCGTCAAAATTTAAATATACAATAGCTGACATAAAGCAAAACCTCCTTCTTGTTATAAATGCAGTATAATGAATAAGAGGTGACATATGTATGTCACCATTTATAAATAAAGTACAAAAGAAGAGGCTCAACCTAATAATCAGCGCTTGACAGTCAAGCCGGTAACCGATCATGGTAAGAAATATCGGAAGGCCGGTGGGGTCGGCAGTTCAACATCCGCTGTCCGGACGCTTTGCACGATTATCCCGTTTGATCTGGAAGCATAGAGAAACATAAAATCAGAAAAAGAAAATATGTTTGGGAGAACATCTTTGAGATCGTTAGACAGGTTTGTGGAAGGAGGTTTAGGCGAAGTGAAGCAGACCTGACGGGAGGAATGGGGCAAGGCACCGGGAAAAATGAAAGGACCGTGATAAGTCCCCCCTCTCCCCCCTGTACAAAAGGGATAATCGTGCAAAGCAGCATGCAGGGATACCAAGACACGAACGCTATCATAATTTATTTTGTCAAGCACTTATCTCGGTTTTGAACCAAAAAGAAGGAGAAAATATGGAAAAGGTTGAGAGATTAATATCCATCATCATGATATTGCTGAAAAAGGATGTTGTTTCAACCAAAGAATTCACACAATTATTTAACGTTTCCAAAAGAACGATTCTTCGTGATATGGAAACACTGAGTTTATCAAACATTCCCATCTATTCTGTCAACGGGGTTCATGGCGGCTATGGTATTATGGATGAATACAAATTTGATAAACGTCTTTTAAGCAGCTCCGACTTGGAGAATATATTGACTGCGCTCGGCGGATTGGAACAAATTCTTATTAGCGAAGAAGTTGCAGTGACTATAAAAAAAATAGAAGCCATGGTTAGCCCATTGTCGCCGAAAGGTTCAATCCAACTGTCATTTTATGATTGGGAGGGCCGGTCTGAAATTCTTCAAACCTTGAAGAAGTGTCAAGAAGCAATTTTAGCGAGAAGGTTAATTACTTTTAATTATATCGATAAAAATGGCATGAAAACGAATAGAATGGTCGAGCCATACCAGCTTCATTTTAGCGAAACGAGTTGGTATTTGAAAGGCTTCTGTTTGCATCGCATGAGATATAGAACATTTAAATTATCTCGGATCGATCATCTTCATATGGATGAAAAAACATTTAACCCTAGAGATTTTTCATTAGAACAGGAACATGAAGCCAGTTATCAACCGGAACTAGTCGCTGTAAAAGCGTTGATTTCGCCCAGCATAAAAGATCATTTCATGGAAAGGTATGGTCGAAAGAGTATTGAAAACTATAGTTCTGAACTTTTTTTGGCAACCATTCATGTTCCTCAAAACAGTATTGGATTTCAATTTTTAGCAAGCTTCGGTACAAATTTAGAAATCGTAGAGCCCAAATCATATGTTGAAGAATTTCGAAATTATTTACTTAAAATGGTGGATAAATATTCCTAAAGGTCCCTTACGGTGTTGGCGCACCTTGAGCCTTTGCAGCCGCGTAGGTTCATTGGGGAGCCGGCCCTATCGTACAACTCGGAACTTTTCCCCGGCGTCCGGATCGTTCATAACACATTCGACAAGAAAGTCGAGCGCCGACATCCGTAACAGGCAAGCAGCCACTTCCGCGACAATCTCGTCCGTCTGCTCGATCCCCTTCGCGACCCGAACGGAATACTTGATCTCGCGTGAAATGTAAAGGCGCGGATGGTTTGCAATGTCGGCATAACGCGTGACACAGCGCAAAACAAGATAGTTACCGCTAAAATATAGCGCCAGGTCGTCGCGGATTAGCCACGCCCGGTGCAGATCATAATCGAGCGGATCGCTGCAGAAATAGCCATCGACGACCAAAACGCGTTCAAGATCAATGGTTTCCGGCATATGCAAGCACCTCCAATATTTCGAGCGCAGTCATAGCGGCGATTTCCTGAATCGTTAGCTTTTGCGGCAGATTGGCGTCAAACAATACGCTGCCGGGATCGCTGACCGTCCGCAGCCCGCTCTCCGTTTCAATGACTCTCTCAACAACGAGATACGTGCCTGTGCCGGATCGATCCACGTAGGCCGCGATATTTTCGCTTAATTTGAACCCATCGTAAACAAGCACGCTCGTTTCGCCTAAACCGTCGGGGTCTTCGCAAATCTCCGTTACTTTTACGAAGTTCACTCGAATCATCCCTACAATGCCGCTAAGTCCTTCTTAAATTTGAAATAATTAACCTTAAATCAATCCAGTTTCCGCCGCGTGTCCGGACATATAGCCGCCCGTTTATCCGCCGGCCTCCGCGATACATGGCCTTCGCCTCCTAAATCTAAAAATGGGTGCGACAAAGTAGCGCAAAACTATGTTTTTTTGCGAAATAACAATGTATACTATTGATTGTACGTTAACGCGTACAACTCTTAGTTTGATTATACCGTACGCATATACGTACAGTCAAGACTTTTGAGGAGGTAATTTTATGGCATTGAAAGTAAAGGTCACTTTTGGGGAACTTCTCACTGAAAGAGGTATGTCATTAAATGAACTTTCGACGCGGTCAAACGTGCGGCGAGCTGCTCTTTCGGAATTAGTCAACGGAAAGCGGGAAAACATCAATTTTGAACATATTGTTAAAATAGCCGAAGCATTGGGGACTAACGATATAAGCAAGATCATAATGCTGGTTGATAGTGAAAAATGATCTATTTCACTAAAGTTAATAAATGAACCTATTAAGTGCAATTTCGTACATACCATCCACCGACCATCTAGTATAATTAAGAAAAAAAGGGAAGACATCTAAAATTTGTCATCAATATTTATCCTAATTATTTCTACAATACTTTTACTGCATACTCTTCAAAAGATCAGGCCAGCAGAGAAGTTCGTATGCCCAACGTGTGGTCGCGTATTACGTAAGGAAAGGCTTATAGATGCCCGAGATGTGACAGGTGATTTTACGCGCACATAGGATAGTTACCAATTTAATTTTAAAAAGCGCAGACCTTCGGAGCAAAATCCCTTGCATTGAGTCTGCGCTTTTTTGTTTCTGAAAGAGCGGATAACCGATGATGTTAAGTTTAATTTATTCCCTCTCGGATTCGCCCGACCGAATCTCCCGACAAATCAAGTCGAAAATATCAATATCAGAAACCGCAACAACTCCGATATGCGAAGCCAGCTGTCTAAAACGTCACGATTCCGACGTAATTCCGGAAACCTACGAAATCGTGGCGGTTCGTCTGCGCCAATATCGCTTTGACTTTGAGAGGGCGAAAAAAATCTAACGGTTGTGGGCGACGCTATTTGGCTAAAAACGAGTGAATACAAATTGTAACGGTTGCCAGCGAGCCTATTTCCCGTACTATCGGCAGTAATGGGGCAGTTTTGCCTAAATAAGCGCGATGACAACCGTTAAAATAGAAACCACTGCTTTTTCGCTCGAATAAGCCCGATTACAACCGTTAGCGTAGAAAATATTCCGAATAGCTTGATCATTCAAGATTAACCCGTTAATCAAGCATCGATTTTTAGGTATGGCGTAATCAACAAGCGTCCTTTCGCACAGCCCCTCAGCCCTTTTAGCGCTTATCACAAAGTCCAGCGGGTCCAGTGTGATTCGTAGATACTCACGGACTGTCCGGGCCCTTGGGAACGCGTCTCTCCCGTTTTTTCAATATCATAATAAAACGACCTCCAAAGCGTGTATTTACGCAATAGAGGCCGAGATCTTCAACCCTAAAACGCTCATTTCGGGGTTGTTAATGTACAGTTAATCGGGGTCGATAACGCTCAATTTAGCACTGCAATCCGCATCCCCAAACGTTCATTTGAGCAATGGTTTCCGTTTCGGCTTGCGCTTGGATCAACGGATGAAACCGCGAGCTACGCCCCTCCTCAATCACAAGGCTGCGGCTGCCCCTCTTCATCTTTAAAGCGGAACGATTGTCCGCAGCCGCAGGTGGCGATGGCGTTTGGGTTGTGGATGGTGAAGCCGCCGCTCATGCCGGATTCCTTGAAATCGATCTCCAGCCCGTTCAGATAACGGATGCTCTCCTTTTCGACCACCACTTTAAGCCCTTTGACGTCCATATACACGTCTTCTTCGCTCTCCTGATCGTCAAGTCCCATGCCATATGAAAAACCGCTGCAGCCGCCGGGATTGACCCCGACACGAAGGAACATGTTCGGCGTTTCCTCCTCAGCGAGCATATCTTTAATTCGCGCCAGCGCGCTATCGGTAATTGTAATCATGTTTTTCACACTCCTTTATAAGAAATTATACTCCACAACCCGAATCCGCTCAACAAATCCAATAAATCCGATAAATCCGATAAATGCGATATTTCTCATTGCCGGATCATTTTCCAAGGGGTAGGCTTATTGCCCCCTTAAAAAGTGAGGTTTATAATAGGATGGTGGTTTCATTGTCAGAATCGTTGGAAACGGAGGGAATGTCATGTCCACAGTCGTCACCCCCAACACGGAGCAAAAAATGGCGGAAATTGTCGATAAAGTACGCCGCGGGGAACGCCTCACTCTGGAGGACGGGGTCTATTTATATGAAAGCGACGATATATTGACAATTGGGCAATTAGCCAATGAGGTCAATTTGCGGAAAAATGGGAAAAAGGTTTATTTTATCGAAAATATGAGCTTGTACTTTACGAATGTGTGCGAGTCGCACTGCGCATTCTGCAGCTTCCGCAAAGATCAGGGCGAAGAAGGAGCGTACACATTGTCCGGCGAGGAAATGGTTGCTTTCGTGGAGCAGCATATTACCCCCGGCGTTCGAGAATTCCATATCGTAGGTGGGCATAATAATCATGTCCCTTTTCAATATTATGTGGATTCGCTCAAAGCGCTGAAGGAGCGTTTTCCGCATGTGACTCTCAAGGCCTATACGGCGGCGGAAATCGAATTTTTCACCCGGATTAGCGGCCTCAGCACCAAGGAAGTGCTGGTGGCGCTGCAAAAAGCCGGCTTGCAGTCGTTAACCGGCGGCGGCGCGGAAATTTTGTCCGACCAATACCGGGAAAAAATGAAGGTGGAAAAAGCGAATGTCCAGCAGTATTTGGACGTTCACCGGACCGCTCACGAGTTAGGCATGAAAACACCGACGACGATGCTGTACGGCTCGATCGAATCGTATGAGGACCGGATTCGCCACATGATTCAAATTCGCGAGCTCCAGGACGAGACCGGCGGATTTAGCGTGTTTATTCCGTTGTCCATGCAGCCGCGCAACAAAAACGCCAGCATTATGCGCCGGAATTCCGCGTATGAGGATCTCAAAACGATCGCGATCAGCCGGCTGATGCTCGATAATATCCAGCATATCAAGGCGTATTTCATCAATATCGGCGTGCAGCTGACGCAAGTCGCCCTCACGTTCGGAGCTTCCGACGTGCACGGCACGATTTTGAAGGAGCAAATCAGCCATGCGGCCGGAGCGCAAACGCCGGAAGGGCTCACGCTGAAAGAGCTGATCTGGCTCGTCAAAGGGGCCGGACGCATCCCGGTCGAGCGGGACACATTCTACAACGAAATCAAAGTTTACGAATAAAGCCCGGATCAAGCCTTGCGCCTGAAGTTCCGGCAAAAGGGGAATTCGAATGAAGAAACCGTTCGTTATTCTTGGCGGAGGGTATGGCGGAACGACCGTGATTCACGAGCTGTTCAAAAGCCGGATCCCTTCGGACATACAAGTCGTCCTCGTTGATCGAATGCCCTTTCAAAGCCTAAAAACCGAATACTACGCCCTGGCGGCAGGAACCGCTTCCGACCATGAATTGCGGGTTCCTTTTCCCGATTATCCCGAGCTTAGGATCAAATACGGGGAAGTCGCCTCGGTGGACCTGGAGCAGCGGCGCATTTTATTTCAGGACGGCGATCCGCTGGAATATGACCAGTTGGTTATCGCGCTGGGATGCTCCGACAATTTTCACGGGATTCCCGGAGCGGAGGAGTATTCCTGCACTATCCAGTCGTTCGCCGCGGTTCGCGAAACGTATTTGCGGCTGAACAACGCGAAGCCTTACAGTAAAATCAACATCGTCGGCGGAGGACTCAGCGGCGTCGAAATCGCCGCCGAGCTGCGGGAGAGCCGGCCGGACCTGAATATCGCCATCATTGACCATGGTTCGCGCGTGCTCTCCGCTTTTCCGCCGAAGCTTTCGGAATACGTGGAAAAATGGTTCCATGAGCATGAGGTTGAAACGCTGTCGCACATTGCGATCCAATCCCTCGAACCCGGAGTTATTCACCACGAACAAGGCGACATCCTTTCCGATGTCACCGTCTGGACGGCCGGCATCCGCCCCGTCGACATCGTGCAGGCGCTGAATGTGGCCAAGGATCGTCAGGGCCGCGTGCTGCTGAACGAATACCATCAAATTCCGGAGCATCCGGAAGTATTCGTGTGCGGCGACTGTGCCAGCTTGCCGTTTTCGCCCAGCGCCCAGGCGGCCGAAGGACAAGGCCATCAAATCGCCCACATCGTCTCCGCACTGTGGCTCGGCGAACAGCCCCGGCTGCACCCGATCAAGCTGAAAGGGACGCTGGGTTCTTTGGGCAGAAAAGCCGGTTTTGGCCTCATGGGCAAAACGCAGGTGAAGGGCCGCGTCCCGCGCCTGCTCAAAAGCGGCGTGTTGTGGATGTCCAAGCATCATATTGGATAAACTCGGAATGTGCCTGATGTAATTTGCGTTAGTCCGCGGACGCGGATTCCTTGATTTTGATCAGAATCCGCTCATACAGCTGGTGGGCGTTCTCCGCCTCCACCGGCTCCCCGTCGACCAGAACATATGGGAACATAAAGCAGGTGCCGCAGTTGGTCAGGCAGCCGTATTCGTAAACATCGCACTCCTGCCGCTCGCGCACTTTGCGGATTGCCTCGTCGGTCCCAAAACCGGCATTGTTTGCACAAAATTCAATAATCGGTTTCACTTTTCGGCCTCCCGCTTAAGAAGCATTTAAATTTTATCTATTCTGTATTATAATAAGTCAAGAAAGGAGTTGAACATAGATGAGCGAAAATGTACAAGATAGATTGTATGATGAAGTTTCCGAAGTGCTCGACAAACTGCGTCCTTTCCTGCAACGTGACGGCGGCGACGTTGAATTGGTCGACGTGGAGGACGGCATCGTCAAACTGAGATTGATGGGTGCCTGCGGCAGCTGCCCAAGCTCCACCATCACGCTCAAAGCGGGGATCGAACGCGCCCTGTTTGAAGAAGTGGAAGGCGTGGAAGAGGTAGTCCAAGTATTCTAAGACCATCATGATGCAATAATAAACTCGGCCCAACCGGTTTTAGCCGGCGAGGCCGAGTTTTTTTGCTTTGTTATGTCGGTTTGATCCACGGACGGATCGGGTCCAGTCCGCCGGAAATGTCCATAATGTTCCCGGTGATGAAATCGGAGTCCGGATGGCACAAAAAAGCGATGACGCGGGCAATGTCTTCACCGCTGCCGGGCCGGCCGAGCGGTGTTTCGCCGTCTTGCTTCTCCCTCGCTTCGCGGATCGAAATCTCCTTGTTCCGCCCGCGAATGTCGCCGGGACATACCATATTAACGGTGATCCCATACGGCGCTTCTTCGACGGCGAGCGTCTTCGTAAAGGAGACGAGCCCCGTCTTGGCGGCGGCATACACCGCGCGGTGCGGCCAGGCCCGGGATTCCGCCGCGTGTCCGAAGCCGAAGTGGATGATCCGTCCCCAGCTTTTTTCCCGCATGCCCTTTAGCACCTGATGATCCAGCAACATCGTCCCGACAAGGTTGCCGTTGATCATCTCCAGCACTTCAGCCTGGCTGTAATCGGCAAACAGCTTGCGTTCCCGGATGAAAGGGCCGGCATTGTTGACGAGGATATCGATCGTCCCCAAGCTTTCATTTACCTGCCGGGCCAGATCTTCGATTTGCTCTCCGTGCGATATGTCCGCCTGCACCGCGATGCAGCGCACGCCCATCCGCTCGATTTCGGAACGAAGGGAGAGCGCTTCCGATTCGCTATGTACGTAATTCAGCGCGATATTGCAGCCTTGCGCGGCCAACGTGAGCGCCGTCTTTTTTCCGAGACCTTTGGCGCTCCCGGTGATTAGGGCTACCTTACCCAGCAACGTTCCTACTCCTCCTCCCAAACTGCACATTTATCTCAAGTATAAAAGATTTGGGACGTTCCCACAAACGGCCAAACACTTTACATCGCTTTGAGCTTGTACAGACTATGGTACAACTCCGCCAATAAGTTGAAGCCGGACGAAAGATCCGGAACCAGCCCGGAACTGAACAACTTGTCGTTAACGGCCTCGTTATGAACCAAATACAGGTTTTGGTTAACTATCTTTCCGGCTGGATAAGTTATTCTGCAAACTCATTCGTTTCCCCTTTATTTTGGAACTGGGGACTTCATCCTGGACATGCTAAAGGACAGGAGCGCCCTTATTTACCGAAAAAAGCGGCGTTGTATTTTTTAACGGACAGGAAAAGCCTTATTTGCCTAAAATAAGCCCAAAATGTTCCTGTAAAGGCTAAATAAGGTCAACTGTGTCCGTTAAACTCCTAAAATGCTTGATTTCGAGAAAATAAGGTTATTTCAGTCCGTTAGCCCGCCCCACGCAAAAAAATCCCGCTGCTTTAGCAGCGGGATATCTATAATAATGGCTTAAAACACCGGCACAAGCGCGCCTTTGTACGTATCGTTGATGAACGTTCTGACCTCGTCGGATGTCAGCGCTTTGGCCAGCTTTTGGATCGCCTCGGAATCTTTGTTGTCCGGACGGGCTACCAAAAGGTTGGTGTACGGCGAGTCTTTGTCCTCAATGAACAAAGCGTCCTTCGTTGGGTTCAAATCGGCTTCCAGCGCATAGTTTGTGTTGATCAGCGCCAGATCCACTTCCGCCAACTGACGAGGCAGCATGGCCGCGTCGACTTCTTTAAACTGCAGCTTTTTCGGATTTTCCGCAATGTCCTTTTTCGTGGCGGTAATGCCGGCGCCCTCTTTCAGCTTGATCAAGCCTTGTTTTTGCAGCAGCAACAGCGCGCGTCCGCCGTTCGTCGGGTCGTTCGGAATCGCCACTTTTGCGCCGTCCGGAATTTCGTCCACGGATTTGTATTTGTTCGAGTAAGCGCCAAACGGCTCAACGTGAACGCCTACGACCGGAACGAGGTCAAAACCGTTTTGTTTGTTTTGCTCGTCAAGATAAGGCTGATGCTGGAAATAGTTTGCGTCGAGCTCTTGTTCATATAGTTGTACATTAGGCTGCACATAGTCGGTGAACTCTTTAACTTCAAGCTCAATGCCTTCCTCTTTCAATTTCGGAGCGATAAACTTTAAAATGTCGGCATGAGGCGACGTTGCGCCTACCACCAGTTTCACCGGTTCAGCCGCAGTATTCGTGTCTCCGCCTTCCGAACTGCCTTCGGCAGCCCCGGCATTCGTCGCACCGGCGTTTCCGCCTGCGGCGCTGCCCGCACCGCTATTTGCCGCATTGTTGCTGCCGCAAGCGGCAAGCACCAATACAAGCGCCAATGTAAACAAAGATAAAGTCCATTTTTTCATTGCAGTTCTTCCCCCTTAAAATGTGTTTTGAATAAGGATTGATATATATTTGAGTAGTTCCTTATTTCCGCGTAAAAAAGATAACCAGCCGGTCGCCCAGCATTTGCAGCACTTGCACCAGGATGACCATGAATACGACAGAGACGATCATCACTCCCGATTCGTAACGGTAGTAACCGTAACGGATGGCCAGGTCGCCAAGCCCGCCGCCGCCGACCATGCCCGACATCGCCGTGTAGGACACGAGCGTCACGACGGTGATCGTCATCCCGGCGATCAGGCCGGGCAGCGATTCCGGCAGCAGCACCTTGCGGATGATTTGAAACGACGAGGCGCCCATCGCCTGGGACGCTTCAATCACCCCGCGATCGACTTCGCGCAGCGCCGTTTCCACCAAGCGGGCGAAAAACGGAGCGGCCCCGATCACCAGCGGCGGAATCGTTCCTTCCACGCCAGTCGAAACGCCCATGATCGCCCGGGTCACCGGAATCAAGGCGACGATCAGAATGATAAACGGCACCGAGCGCAGGATATTGACGATAAACGAGACAATCCGGTAAATCCAAGCGAGCACCGCGGACGATGAACGGGAACAGGTGAACAGCAGCACCCCAAGCGGAAGCCCGATCAAAAACGTGAACAGGGAGGCATATCCCAGCATTTTCAGCGTATCGATCGTGGCCGTGCCCATTTCGGGCCAATCCAACCCGGCGAAATCCACATTCCACATTATCCGATCACCTCCACATCAAGATCCCGTGCTTTCAGGAGCGCCAGCGTCCGGTCAACATCGGCGTCCTCGCCCTCAAAAGAAACGGTAAGCTGCCCGTACGGCACTTCCTTGATCGTCGAGATCGTCCCCTGCAGGATGGCGAAATTCACGCCGGTCTCCCGGACGACCTGGGACAATACCGACTCATACGTCTTCGCCCCGAGGAACGTTATCTTCACCAACCGTGACCATTCCGGACGCGGCACTGAAGCACCCAGCTTGATGCCTTCCTCCCCGGCGGCGTCCCGGTGAATAAACTCGCGCGTGACCGGATGCTTCGGCTTCAGGAACACCTCGGCCACCGGTCCTTCCTCGACGATGCCGCCCTCGTGAATGACCGCCACCCGGTCGCAGATGCTTTGAATGACGTGCATCTCGTGCGTAATGAGCAGGATCGTTAAATGAAACTTCTTATTAATGTCCAGCAGCAGCCTCAAAATCGAGTCCGTCGTTTGCGGATCGAGCGCCGAGGTCGCTTCGTCGCAAAGCAGGACGTCAGGGTCGCTCGCCAGCGCCCGGGCGATGCCAACCCGCTGCTTCTGGCCCCCGGACAGCTGCGCCGGATATTTATGGCGGTGCTCTTCCAGACCGACCAATGCCAGCAAGCTGCCCACCTTTTCCGCAATGACCGCCTTCGGCGTTCCGATCAGAGTCAGTGGAAAAGCGATGTTATCATAGACGGTGGCCGACGACAGCAGATTAAAATGCTGAAAAATCATGCCGATTTTGCGCCGCTGCTGCTGCAGCTCGCGTTTGCCCAGCTTCGTCAACTCCACGCCGCCGACCCACACCTCGCCTTGCGTCGGACGTTCCAGCAAATTGATGCAGCGGATCAGCGTGCTTTTGCCGGCGCCCGAGTGGCCGATGACGCCGAAGATTTCCCCTTTTTGCACGCTCATATTGAGGCCCGACAACGCGGTGGTCGACGTTTTTTTGCCGTTGTAAATTTTGGTGATGCCTTTTAGTTCAATCAAGCTCCTAACCCCCTTTTCCATACCATTTCCGCTTATAGAGGTTGTTCAAAAAGTCGTCTTTCCATGACGAAGTAGTTCAGGGAGTAAACTCGACATCGAATCTTGAATTCAGCCGGGCCTTCCGTTGCTCACGTAGATCTGTCTACGCTCCGCTACTCAGTCCCTGGCTTCATCCAACCTTCTCGGTCCTGAAAACCCGACTTTTTGAACACGCACTTATATAAATAAAGAGCCCCTGACAGAATCAAAGGGCTCTCTTTACGTAAAGACAATGCCTTCTCATCTGCCAAAACCAATCTGCCACTGCAGCCATCGGTTTTGAAGGAATTAGCACCATGACATCCGCCAAGCTCCGCAGGTACCCGCGAAAACACCTTGGTCGAATCGGTTGCTGGGCTTCATCGGGCCTTTCCCTCCGCCTCTCTCGATAAGAAAAATATTAAATTGGAAAAAACTAATTCACGCTTTCTGAAACTATTGTTGAGTATAAAGACTTTCTCGCATTTTGTCAAAGGAAAAATAGCTCATTGGAAGTCAGTTTGTTGCGACCTTTTTCCACCGCCGGTTCGTATAATCAAAAACGGTCCAGAAGGTTTCGCAGACCATGCGGTAACCCTGCTCCAAATCCCGCAAATGCCGGTCGAGGTCCTCCAGTTCAATCTTCCCGTGAAGGGCCTGGTGCCGCTGCCACAGATCGTCCTTCATTTCCGAGTTCATGTAATGGATTTCCGTGTTCCGCCGGCGCCGCAGCACACCCAGCGCCTCACGGTACTCCTCCTTGATCGCCGTCAGCTTGCTGCCGAGCTCGGGTTGTACCTGCAAATGGGCGAATTGGCGCAGCACCGTAAAGTAGGAAAAATGCGTCTTAACCTTGGACGTGTTCAAATCGAACAACTCGTTCAACACCGTGCCAAGCTTATCCAGGGCGGAAAACACCCGAATGAATCCGTCCTTGTAAAAAAAGACGTATCGCGCATAATTCTCCCGCTCGTCCGCTCCCATATCGTCCACGAAACCGGTCCGGACTTTTTTGCGAAAAAACGCCGCAGCGAACAGGCACTGCTCCAACTCATCCAATGAGGAAATCAGCCCGTGCATCCAGACCTCCAGCTTGCGGAAATCATGGGTAGGATCTTGATGCCGCTTCATTTCCCGCTGCAGCAGCTTTACGGTTTGCACCATCGCATCCAACGTCTCGGCCAGCCGGCCTTCATTTCGTCTCGGCGGTTCGCCAAGTAAGCTTCGCAGCATTCGTTAGTCCCCGTTTCACGAAAAATAAGATTTCCAGCGCTCATCCACCAAAGACACGATATCCTCCCGCGGAAACAGTTCGTCGGGATACCCGGGCTTCATCCGGGCATCGATGACCAGCGGCAGCCCATAAGCCAGGTGGTGCTGCCGCACCTCGGCCGCGGCAAAAATATCGTCCGCCGGATTAAAGCGCGTAAACACCGTCCACAAAAAGGCGGTCTGGTCCCGCGTCGCCGCATCGGCGTCATCGACCAGTACGACCAGCGGCCAGCTCGTACCGCGTTCGCGCAGCCGGCCAAGCAGCCGTTCCGCCAGCTCGGGCTCCTCCTCGTAAGACGCGCCGGACACGACCAGGCATCCGTCATGAAACACGCGGATCCGGTCGATCTCGGCAATCTCGCCCTCGTTGTACGCCTGCGGCAGCTCGCGGACCGGGTTGCCGCCCCCAATCAAAATCGCCTTGCTGCCGTGGTTCAGCTTGCGCCCGGTATAATCCAGCGTATCATGTGAGGTATTGTTCAGAATAAACAAGTCCGTACGCGGATCAAAGCGCTCCAGCACCGTCTTCAGCAGCAGGCGGAAATCGGCCAGATCAACCGGCTTGTCCGTCAGCATCAAAATCTTCGTCAGCGACAGCTGGCCTTCCCCCAAAATCCGCAGCGCCGAGACAAGCGCTTCGCGGGAATAGCTCTCCCGGACGACCGCCGAGCTGAGCGCGTGAAATCCGCTTTCCGCATAGGTCCAGAGCGAGCGGACGCCCGGCATGACGACCGGGAAAGCCGGGGAGAGCAGCTTTTGCAGAAAATCTCCCATATAATAATCTTCTTGGCGCGGCTTGCCGACGATCGTCGCCGGATAAATCGCGTTTTTGCGGTGCCACATGTGGTTTACGTGCAGGACCGGAAATTCATGCTGTAGGGAATAATACCCGAAGTGGTCGCCGAACGGGCCTTCCAGCCGGCGCTCATGCGGCGGCACCAGCCCGGTGATGGCAAATTCGGATTCCGCCGGGATCCGGTGGCCGCCGAGCGGATTGTCGACCATCGGCAGCTTTTCGCCGAGAATAAACGAGGCGACGAGCAGTTCGGACAAATGCTCGGGCACCGGGGAAATCGCCGAAGCGATCATCGCCGGCGGGCCGCCCAGAAACACCGAAACCGGAAGCGGCTCGCCCCGTTTCTCGGCTTCATGGTAATGAAAGCCGCCGCCTTTTTGGATTTGCCAGTGCACCCCCGTCGTCTGATCGTCATACAGCTGAATCCGGTACATACCCAGGTTGTTCTCCTTGGGCTGCAGCGGGTTTTCCGTATATACGAGCGGCAAGGTGATGAAAGGACCGCCATCCTCCTGCCAGCTGGTCACCTTCGGCAACTCCTTAAGCGGCGTTTCGGTCCGGCACACCTCCAAAATCGGGGCATCGCTTTTGGTGACGGTTTTCATCCCCACTTTTAGCACTTCCCGAATTAATCCCCGCTCATTCCACAGCGCCTTCGGCGAAGGCGGCAAAAGCTTATGTATCGCGTCGACCAGCCGGTTCGCCAGCATTTCCGGACGGGTGCCAAACGCCATTTCCACGCGGCGCACCGTGCCGAACAAATTGGTCGCCACCGGGAACGGAGTTCCTTTCACGTTGGTGAACAACAGCGCCGGGCCGCCCTCCTCAATGACGCGGCGGTGGATTTCCGCCAGTTCCAGATAAGGGTCGACCGGAACATCGATAATCGCCAGCTGGTTTTCTTTTTGCAGTGCATCGATCCATTGACGCAAGTTCTTATAACTCATAGTTGATCAATCCTCCTAAACCGCTTTGCCCGCACCGGCCAAGGACCCTCCGGCTCCCCTGCTTAGCTGCCAGGTGCGGACGCTAAGATAACAAAGCACCCCAAACAACGCAGCCAACACGATAATGTGCGCCAGCGAAGTAAACAAGTAGACATGATAGTTGTTCAGCGTAAACACGATGCTCGCCCCAGTGAACACTTGAACGATGATCAGCAGCGTGGCGGCGAGTCCCAGCTTGCGTATTTCGGGAAGATCGGGATGCTTCCAGAAGGCCAAATGTCCAAGCGCGGCGATGACGAACAGCAGCAGGCCGGCGGCCACCCGGTGGGTAAACGCGATCCCTTCTCCCCCCGCCAGTCCCGGGATCAGCTGTCCGTTGCATAACGGCCACCCGCTGCAGCCTCCCGCCGAATCGGTATGGCTGACGTAGGCGCCCAGATAAACGACGATATACGTGTAACCGGTTGCGATCCAGGTCAGGTTGCGGAAGGTTTTGGACACTCCGGACTTTGGCCCGAATCCTGCCTGCCTGCGTTCCTCCTGGCGGATGCCCAGCACCAGCATGATTGAGCTGGCGAAAGCGATCAGCGAAAATCCGAAATGCAGCGCCATAACGTAGGAAGATGTCGGGTAAATGACGGCCATCGCCCCCATGAACGCCTGTACCATCACAAAAACCAAAGCCAGGAACGAAAACAGCTGGAGATCCCTGCGGTTTTTCCGGTACAGCCAAAAGGCGACGAACGCCGCCAGTGACAACAGCCCGGCAGCCCCGCTCACGGCCCGGTGGGAATATTCGATCAGGGAAGCGAGCGTGTGGGCAGGGACGAATTTGCCGTGGCAAAGCGGCCACTCATTGCCGCAGCCCAGCCCGGACTCCGTTTTGGTGACGACACTGCCCCCCAAGGTAGCCAGAAACATCACAAAGCAGGAAATATAACTGAGCCACTTCAATTGTTTCGTATTCAAACGGTTCACACCTTCTGATCCAAATTGATCTTCATTCGGTTGACATATCCTTCTCATTATAACCGATAAAGCAACCTCTTTCATAGGCAGCCTGTGTAAAAAGTTACAAAAAAGAAACCGCCGCCCCGGTTGGCCAGGACGGCGGCTTGATGTGCATGTATGCAATAGGCATGCTGGTTTGAAGGCGAACCTCACTTTAGAGTTTGTTCCTAAACTTCGACCTTTTCGACCTTATAGTGCCGTATTCCAACAACTCAAGTTTTCAGCGCCAAAGCGTATGCTTTGAACTACGTCGAACTACTTTGAACTACTTTGAACTACTTTGAACTACCTCTCACTGATCCCGTTTCTCCGGCGTATCATGCAGCGTATGGTATACGTCCAGCGCCCGCCCAAGGAACTGCTCGATCTCCTCGCGCGATTTGCGCAGCTTGTTGACAAAGCGAACGAGCTCACGACCGTCGGTATAGGCCACGAAGCTCGGGATGCCGAGAATGTTTTGCTCCTGGCTCACCTCGCCGACCTGATCCACATCCACTTCGATGAAGGTTAACCGGTCCGCGTATTTTTCCTCAACCTCCGGCATAAAAGGATCTATGAATTTGCAATCTCCGCACCAGTCCGCTTTAAAAACCGCGACCACCAGGCTGCTGGATTGAATACTGACCTGAAATTCTCCGGGAGATGTCACTTTTTTCATTTAAGCTTCCCTTCCTTTCTGTTCCTCTCTCCCCTTAAGTCAACCAAATCCGGGAGTGGAAGTCAATTTTTTGGGCATACTTGCAAGTAAATAACGATTGTCTGGCTGGGCGCTCCATTGATGGACCGGATGTGGCGAAACAGGATATGACTATGGCGAAATACGATATGACTGTGGAGAAACACGATATGGCTTTATGGTTGAACCAAGTGACCAATCTCCATGGAACCATGCTGCTGCGCCGGAACAGATTAACGCCATGACACGCTCGGCTCAGGTTTATTTTTGCTCATTCCATTGGATTTATCCAGTCAAATTGCTCGAGGTCAATCCGATCATAGCGGGGTGACAGGCTTGCGCGCCGGGTACCCGGTCGGGCATCATGTTATGATTGGAAATATCCAATAGAATTGGAATCTTAATGGCAAATATAGTAACTTGATTGGATATTTCCAATAGATGAGGTTAGTCAGGGTACAAAATGGGTGATTTGAGCGAATTCTATTGGATATTTTCCAATGAGAGCTCAAAATTACATTGAATATCCGTCAATCTATTGGATTTTTTCCAATGTGAGGCGGAGGGACGACCGGGTTTTGGGGATGATCAGTAACTACGTGCTATCCTTAACTGCTGCTGCGGCCTGAAGTCCAAAAGTTTTGTCAAAAAGTCCGGATTCCGGATGAAATAAATTTGAAACTAAGGGGAGGGAGCCCTCCACCATGAAATCGCAGCCTCGCCACCATACCGTGTTGTCCGAAAACGCCAAAAAGCTGATCACCCGACTGCCCGCTATCGCCTTAAACATTTTCAAAAACAAAACCGCCCAATTCGCCGATTCCTCACGGATGCGCGAAGAGGTGCTGAATCTGGACTGGAACGAATCGGCCGCCCGCACCGTCATCGCCGACATCGAAGACACGCTGCGGCGCGCCGTAACCGCCCGTCCGGCGGAGGAGCCGTTTTTGAGCCCCGAGGATGTGGCTTTGGCCGAAGAGATCGCCGCCGAGACGAGCCGGGCCGGCGCCAGCAATATTACTCGCACCGCGGCATACCTGGCCTGCTTTGAGGCGTATCCCGAGTTGCATTGGGCGTTCCTCGCCCATATGGTATCCCGTAATGCGGGATGGAATATGACCGATCTAAGCGGCAGCCGCATGGCCGACATTATCGATACCGAAGAGATACGGCTGACCTATCGGTTTTTGGAGAGAAATAATGCGCTCATTTTTCAGGACGCCTACCCCCAACTGCTGCTTTATATGAAAAGCCGGGAACGCGGAGCCAGCTACTTCCATCTGCTTCCGTATTTTCATGTATCGCGGTTTATGCGGCCGTTTTGGGAGCGTTTTTGGATTGACCGGGGCAGTGCTTTGCTCACCGTCGGGCTGATCATCAACGAGCAGAATTACATCGAAAAGCGGGTTGTACGCCATCCGTATTTCCAAAAATACGTAACAGGCAAAACTAAATTTCATCTGTTTAGCCTGGCCGGGTTGAATCAAGTCGTGTTTCCGCTGCTGGAACGGGAAGAAGGCGGGAAAGCCGGGGAGCCCACACAGAACGGGGCCGGGGCGGCTGCACCGGACGAGAGCGGTGCGAGCGGGGCTGCCGGGGCGGGTCCCGGCGGGCAGGAGGGCGTGTCCGCAGCAGCGGCTGCGGCAGTTGCAGCGAAGGCCGGATCTGCACGGGACGAACGCGCTGGGGAAGGCGGGGGGGCCACGCAGAGCGGGGCTGGTGCGGTTGCGTCGGGTGGAGCCGGGACGAATACTTCCGCCGCAGAGGGCGGGGCGGAAGTATGTGGCGACGGCGGTGAGGGTGCTCCGGAAGCGGGCTATCCAGGCGGGAGTGACAGCGCGGAAGGCGCGGCTTTGCCGGGACGGGCCAGCGCGAGGAGCGGCGCGGCCCAGGCGCAAGGCGCCGCGCCAGAGCCGGGGCCGGCTGCCGAGTGGGAGGTGCGCCGCCTTGCGGGGCGCGTCGTCTCCGACTTCGGCAGCCTGCCCGCCCGCATCGCGTTAGGCAAAAGCCTGTACGCGATGCTGATGGGCTACCGCGCCGTGCGCAGCGGCGCGGAGCGGTTCGCCGCGAGCGTGCCGCACAGCGGCTCGCGGGCGGATTATTGGCCGGGTTTGTTCACGGCCAATAAGGAAGAAGCTCTGACCGCCGGCCGGCAGGCGTCAGAGCTTCTTCAAGGCGAGACGCTGCCGGCCGGCGAGCGTCTCTACAGCCCCAAGCTGCTAAGCGCTTGGGGCGACACGCCATATGAGCCAATATCCCGGGAGGATTGGCTCAAGGACCACAGCGCGCTGGACGGGATCAGCGCGCCGAAGCGGCCGTTTCTGTGCGACATCAGCCGCGAGCACCGGGGCGGCATCCTCGAAACGGCGCTGCTCCACGATGCGCTGGGCGACTCCTAAAAGCCGGCGCGGCTCGTTAAGGTGGACAAAACTCCCAATTGCGCGCAACACTTCTATCGTAAACAATACTAGCGTGAACAAAACTAGCGTGAACAAAACTAGCGGGCATCGCTCCTAAACGCGACATAGGTGATTTGCACCTGCCCAGTTGCTCGAGATCACCATAGTCGCAGGTCGCACACCAACACGCTTAAATCCAAATAATACGCCATTAAATAGCGGTAAATTATGGTCTTATTCTGCCAATGTTTGCCCCCATAAGGAAATAGCGGAATAAAAAGGCGTTATTTGAGGGGCCGCCGGCAAAAACAGGTGTTTCGTAGCCGATCCCACAAAAATAACGCCCAAAAATTCCGCTAACTTCCTATTAACACGCAAAACTCTATCAATAGCGCCCTTTTTTACCGCTAGCGGATGCCCGGGTTCGGCTAGTGGGCGCCCGGGTCCGGCTAGCGGGGCGCCCGGGGTCGGCCGCAGGTCGCCAACGCGGCTGCAGGTCGGCCCGTTCCAGCGCGCCCGCGATCAATGCTGCCTCGCACCGCCGGACGGCGAAAGTTTGTCCAAGCGCAGCACACGTTCTAAACCGCGCACCTGCCGCACGGGAACGCACGCCAGTAAAAAGCGCGTTAGCAGCGCCCAACCCTGCCTGCCGCCTCTACCTATTTCCCGACGGCGGTTTGGCCGCCGCGCTGCAGGCGCATGAGCGGGGACAGGATTTTCCGCAGCGGCTTCGGATAACCGGCCAGTTCGTCCTTGCGGACCACCCGCAGCAGGATCAGCATGACCGGGTACAAAGCGACCACGGCCGCTCCGACGATGCAGCAGGTCAGGAAGAAGGCAACCCGCGCCGGCATTAGCGCCTCCATTTGGATACCGGCCTGATTCAGGCCGTAGCCCACGCCGGACAGCACGACCACCGTCGCCAGGAAGCCCAGCCAACGGTCGCCCATCAGCGAGAACGGAACGATCCGCTTCATCGCCCGTACATTGAGCAGTGTAATGACCAGGAAACATAGTCCTGTCGCCGTAACGATGCCGTAAATCCCCCAAAATTGCGCGAGAATATAGCTGGCTGCCAGCTTCACAACAACCCCGATCGCGACGTGAACCATCGACTGGTTCGCTTTGCCCACGCCGAGCAGTATCGAGTTGCTGGTCATCATCGTAATTTGAAAAATCGTCGCAAACGTCAGCATAGCCACGATACTGCTGCCATCCCGCGTACTGAACAGCAAACCGTTCACGGAATAAGCCGCCGAACCCAGCGCGACGATGATCGGCATGCCGGTCAGCACCGAAACCCGCATCGCCAGCGTAACCTGGCGCTGCAAATGCTCCTGGTCTTTCCGGGCGTATGCCGCGGAAATAATCGGCACCAGCGATTGGCTCAGCGCAATGGCCAAAATCGGCGGAATTCCGGCGATCATTTGCGCCCGATTGCCCAAAATCCCCAGGATATAGGTGGCTTGTCCGGAGCCGATCTGTCCGCTCAGCAGCGGCTTCAAAATAGAGTTGTCGATAAAATTGACGGCCGGAACCGCCAACGCGGTCAGCACGATCGGAATCGACAATTTGAAAATTTCCGCATAAATCCGTTTAAACGGCAGCTTTTCCTCAGGTTGGGCATCCGCTGTCCGTTCCCCCCGGTCCTGCCGCAGCATTTTCACGCTGAAATACAACATGACGAGCAAAGCGGCGACGCCGCCAAGCACCGCGCCGAAAGTGGCGCCTGCGGCCACATCTTCGCCCGAAAAACCCCAGTTGAACAGCAAAAAAGCCAAAACAATGCCGGTCACGACTCGAACAATTTGTTCGATAACCTGCGAGACGCCGCCGGCGATCATAATGTTCCGCCCCTGCAAATAACCGCGGATGATCGCGATCAGCGGAAACAACAGCAGCGCCGGAGAAAGCGCCCGAATTGCCACCACCGATTCAGGAACGCCGGCAGCTTTCGCATAATAAGGCGCCATAACAAACAACAGCGCAAACATGACCACGCCGGCGGCTGCGGCAAAGATCAGCGCGGCGTGATACACGCGGCGGGCCTCGTCGGGCCGGTTTAAGGCGTGCCGTTCGGAAACCATTTTGCTTAACGTGCTGGGAATGCCGGCCGTGGCCAACGTCAGCAGCATGAAGTAAGCCGCGTTCGCCTGCGAATAGGAGGCGTTCCCGACGTCGCCGAGAATGTGCTCCAGCGGCACGCGCTGAAACAATCCGAGCACCCTCGCGATCAGCGCCGCCCCCGCCAAAATCAAAGTGCCTTTAATAAACGATTCTTTTTTGGACAACAACGATTCCTTCTTTCGCTACCCTGAATAAGTCCATTTCTGCGATGATTATAACGCTCTAGGAACAAGAGCCTGGCACCGGCCTATCCGCCGTAAAGCTAAGCCGCTATGATCCAGATAATAAACGCGACAATCATGACCAGCTGCAAAATCACCTTGACGACGATGCTGCTAAACAGACCAACGACCGAGCCGATCCCCACTTTAAACGCCTTGGAAAGCGACTCGCCGCGGATAATCTCCCCGAGCATCGCCCCGAGCAGCGGCCCGATCACAAGCCCAAACGCCGGAATGACAAACGGTCCGATGATGATGCCGATCGTGCTGAGCCAGACGGACAGCTTGCTGCCGCCGAATTTTTTCACGCCCCAGGCTCCGACCGCATAGTCTGCAACCAGCAGCACAACGACGATCAACGTCTGCACGATCCAGAAAAGCGGCCCAAACGGCTCGAAGGAGAAAAACCAGCCGTACACAAAAAAGGCGAAATAGATGGCAACTACGCCGGGAAGTACGGGATATACCGTCCCCGCCATACCGATGGCAAACAGCAATATCACCAAAATCCACCCGAGCACGGTCATGATCATCACGACAACTTCACTCTCCCGTTAAAATAAAATCGCGGATAATCAGCGCGATGCCGTCCTCGTTGTTGGTGGCTGTCACCACGTCCGCCTTGGCCTTTACGGCTTCCTGGGCGTTGCCCATGGCGACGCCGAGCCCGGCCGCTTCGATCGCGGCGAGGTCGTTCAGACTGTCCCCAACCGCCACGGCTTCGGACAGATCGAGTCCAAACCAATCGCAGACAGTGCGAATGCCGCTCGCTTTGCTGATCCCCGCGGGATTGATCTCCAAATTGTACGGCGACGAATTGGTGACTTCCAGACCGCCCAGCTCCTGAAGCCGCCGTTTGATATCCTGCCGCACCTCATCGTCCTTGGTAAAATAACCGAATTTCATCCACTGGTTGCGCTCCAGCACTTCAGGGACCCAATTCGTTTCATTGTAGCTGCCTTCCACCGAGTAGGCCCAGAACCATACCTTCTTTTCCTCAGCAATGGCATGCATCCCGGCAACAAGCGACCGGTCAAGCAATACCCGGCTGTGCAGCTCTTTCGGCGTTCTCCATATTTCGCTCCCGTTCACGGTGATCATCGGCGTGCCCAGATCAAGCTGCTCCCCGTACGCGATCGCCTCGTGATATCCCCGCCCCGTCGACAGGCAGACATGCACCCCGGCGGCTGCCGCCTTGCGAATCCATTTTTCCGTTTCCGGCGTAATTTGCTGCTCATCGTTCAACAACGTTCCGTCCATATCGAGCGCCAACAATTTGTACTTCAAAAAAAAGCTCCTCCCATCTTCGGGTCATCCTATAATAGCACACCGCCATTTTACCATAATCCCGGAATCCCAACAAAGCTTCGGCAAAAGCAGGCAGGCTGACCGGAGACTCCCCGGTCGCAGCTTGCGAGCCGTTATTGCATCATATCCAGCTTCCACCCAAGCCTTCCACTGCGAAAGCAGCAGGTCCGCCAACTGCTCCCGCTGGATTTCCCACCCCCGCTCCGTAAACACCAGCACCGGCATTTCGCCAACCCAACTGAATGCCAGAAAATCATTTTTAATCATCCAGTCTACACGCTCGGTGATGTTCGCGATCGTCAGCTGCCGATAATATCCGTAAGCTATACTATCGCTCAGCCCTAACGCCAACAGTTTTTTGTCGCGGGAACCTTTCAGTATTTTGGCCAGCATCGTTCTTCCCGCGCGCCCGGCGATGCTGTCGGCGGCATGAAGCATGTAGCGGACTTCCTCTCCGTCAACACGAGTTTATCGGATGTATCGCTCATTTTCTTCCCTTCCCGTTCCGTTTTTTGAAACCTATATCTAATTCAATTTAAATTCAGATGTTGTATAAATCCTTTTGCCTAACTTCCGCATTTCTTTAGTTCAACTTATACACTCAACTTTCGCCGAACCATAATCGGCTTAACTGCCGATGCTGTACAGACAGAGTACACCGTTGCCTATTTATTTCGCTTGGTCGGACGGCGGGCAAAAGTGTGCTTGACCGGCCCCACTCTGACCATTAATTGCAAATCATCAGACTGTTGAGAAAGTCCATTTTTTAAAATTTGAACACAAAATTCGGGCTCAGGACCAAAATCAGTGCTTGACAAAATAAATGATGACATAGATGGTGTAGTCTCTCCAAACCACTTTGCACGATCATCCCTATGGTTCAGGAAGCCAAGTCACCTGGTCAAACGGGATAATCGTGAAAAGCCTCCGGATAGCGAATCTAGCTCCAGGAGTCACCACACAAATTTTAAATTATGGAAAAGTCTAAAGACTTTCTCAACAGTCTGAGGTTTTACACTTATTCAGGTGCTGTGGCAGCATTTCCCGATAAGTAACTGTACATTCTGTAACTATTCCATTCAACAATGGACCAAGAAAGCTGGAGAGTGAAGCAGGTACGCTCGGATGGGGTGATCGCTTTGCAACAACTGCTTCGCTTAATTGCCAATTTCATGTTGGTCGCACCGACAGTTGATTTATATAGTATAAACTATATCATTACTCACAAATATCCAAACAAAAAAAGAGCTCCCAAGCGGAAGAGACCTTCTCCGCGATTTGGGAACCCTTCATTATTAACCAACCCGGCCGCTAGAACTTTAAAAACCAGAGCATCACGGCGCGCCGGTATCCGCCATTTGCCATTTTTGCCGGTCCAGCGCCGGATCCGGTTCGTTCAAGTACAGGGAGCCGCCGTCCGCCGAAGCTTCAAGCGCTTGCCGAGTATGAAGCGACAGAATGGCTACAGTGCCATCATCATTATCGCGAAGCAGCCAGCGTTGATTGTCGTAGCCGAGATAATCGTACAGCTGGAGTTTGTTTTGGCCCGTATCGAGGTCCAAAGCTTTGCCTACCGCGGCGGTGCGGATCGAATAGGAGCTCGACTCGTCTCCGGTCGGCACCAAAACCCAAGTCTGGGAAGACGCCTCCCCGTCCCCGGCTGGGAGCAGCGCGACCGGCTCGCCGTTTTCCGCTTTCGCGGCGTACAGCGACGCGTTCGTGCCGGCGTTAACGAAGCTCGTCTTCCGCAGCTTGGCTTGCTCCATCCGGCTGGCGTTGACGTTTTGGTAATACGCCGTGCCGCCGAAGACGTGAACGCCGAAATGCCCTTCCGCAAACGTGCCGTCATTAAGGTCGATGATTTGGGCGTCGTCCACGGAAATCCGGATACGCGGCCCGTCCGCTTCGATGACAATGGCGTATTTCTTTCCCGGCTGGATGAAAGCCGGCACGTTCGCCAGCACCTGGCGTTCGGCAAATGCGCCATCGATTTTGTAAAACAAGCGGAAGGCTTTCATATTTGGATCGATATTAAAATAGTACCCGCTGCGCCCGTCCCGACTGGCCCGGAACAGGATAGAGCCCGCCCCGCCCGTTTCGGCCAACGTCATTTCGGCCTCATACACAAAATCGCCGGCCGTCTCCTCCGCCACATAGTGAGCGTCGCTCCCGTAGCTGCCGCGGATGCCCCGCTCCGTCGCCACCCAGGCGGAGGCCGGCACGTCGGGCGTCCAACCGGTTAGATTCGTATGGAACTCCCCGGCAAACACCTTCACCGGAACGCTGACCGACGCTTTCCCGTTTGGGGTGGAGGCGGTAACCACCGCCTCACCTTGGCCGGCCGCACGAATCACCGCCTGCTGCTGATCGGACGAGGCGATGGCCACGACTTGCGGATCGCTCGACTCCCAGCGAATCGGCTGACTTCGGTTGACGTCCGTACCGCCGCTGCGCCCGCCTTTCGCGCCGCCGCTCACCGCAGCGTACAAGGTCCGGGTGTCCCCCAGCCCCAATTCGCGCGGACTCGTATCCATAACGATGGAGGTTTGGCTCCCCGCCGCCTCGTTCCATACGTTTGTTAGCGCGTGCACTTTCAAGGAAAGCACGTTCACCTCTCCGCCTACAGTGAAAAAGCTCATTTCGCGGTGTGCAGGATCCGGAAAAATCACTTCCGAAAACACCGCGCGGCCGTCCCCTCCGAATACTTCCAGCGAGGAATCGTCCACGAAAATCCGCAGCTTCACGCGCCGGTTGTCCGGCTGAAGCGGCGCCTGATGAAGCGTGGTGAACCGGTCGGAGAAGCCGATGTCGCCGGAAAGAGAGCGATCCACATACATCTCGTTCTCTTTTCTTTTGTAGCCGACGACCGTCCGCTTGCCGTTCCCCTCGCGGAGGCGGAAACCGAATTCGCTCACGCGGCTGGCCTGGGGAATTTCAATTTCGGCTTCAATTTCATAGGCGCCGGAGGATACGCCTTTCAGCAGATTCGCCCTATCCGGTTGAACGCGGCGGTCCGACGCCGTGAACAGCAGCTGGCCGCGCAGCGATTCCAGCTCGCGGATCGGCGTCTGCGCCAGGCGGATTCCCTCGTTCGTCTTCTGCAGCGTTAACTTGCGCGGAATGCTTAGAACCCCCTTCCAACCCTCGGTCGGAAAAGCAAACGGGTAATCCCAGTTTGTCATCCAAGCCAGCATCACCCTGCGTCCGTCCGGCATACCGGCAAAAGACATGGAGGCGTAGAACTCTTTTCCGTAATCGGTCGCCAGCACCTTGCCGGCAGGGTTGTCGTTAACGAACTTGCCCTCCGGAGTAAGCTCCCCGACAAAATACTCCGCCGCCGAGCCCTTGGTATTCGGATTGGCGCCCGTACTGATCATGAGCACCCATTTTTTCTCGCCCGCGTCATCGTCCACGGCCAGTTGGAACAAATCGGGGCACTCCCACACGCCGCCGCGGACATAAACCCCATATCCGAAATTGTCCGTCAGCGTCCAGTCGATCAGGTTGGTCGAAGTGAAAAAGCGGATATGGTCGCCGCCGGACACAACCATAACCCAGCGGTTATGCTCTTCGTCCCGCACGACCTTGGGATCGCGAAAATCCCAGCTTCCCGGATCGTCCCCTTGCTTGCCCGGATTTTCGACCACGATCGGGCGCTCTGCGGCGTATTCCCAGGTGCGGCCGCGGTCCTTGCTGTACGCCAGCCCGATGCGCTGGTTGCCGTTTGGGCTGTCCGGGTTATAGGAAGTATAATAAGCGATCAGGCCTTTTCCCCCGGAATCCGTGAACAAGCCGGAGGCATTATGGAGATCGGCGACGGCCGCACCCGACCAGACATGTCCCCAATCGTTCCAGGGCAAGGCGATGGGCAACCGCTTCCAATGAACCAGATCGGTACTGACCGCGTGGGCCCAGGTTCCGCCGTCCTGATGAAACAGATGGTATTCCCCTTCGAAGTAGACCAGCCCATTCGGATCGCTCGCCGACCCGCGGGCAGGTGAATAATGGTAGTCGGGGCGGTATTTTTCCGTGTAATAATCGTTGGCTGCGGTCAAATAGACGTCCTGAAAATACGCCGCTCCCCCGGATACCGCAAATCCCGCGTGACCGACCGCGTAGCTATTGTCGACGGCATCGACGGCCGGTACGGCGTATCCGTCCACATAGACCTGAATCCGGCTCCCGAGCGCATGGATTTCCAGATGGTGCCTTGCTTTGGCAGCCGACGGGTAAGCACGTTCCGAGACCGCGATGACGCGGCCGTCCGCTTTTCTCAGCTCCGCCCAAACCTGGCCGCCGTCTTTTCGCAAAGCCGCCTCGTAGCCGTCCGCCCCCTGCCCGTTCGCTCTGAACCGCAAACCGGCATCCCCATGATCCGCGGTAAAAGACACGTTTCCTTCCAGCACGAGATCCTGCTCATAGCCCTGATAAATCCGCAGTGCCCGCCGGGTACCGTCCGCCGTTCCCAGTTCCCCCTGCAGGCCCGGCTGCCAGGCTCCCGAGCTCGCGATCGCCGCGCCTAAATTGCTGTTCAGTCCGCTGACCTTCACGTTCTGAAACAGCGCAGAGCCGTCCCAAACGTTCAGGCCCAAATACCCGGAAGCGTAAGCCCTGTCATGGACGTCGATCAGCGGTTTATAACGGTCCCCCCAAAATACCTGGAGCCGAGTTCCTTCGGCTTTGACTTTCAGATGATAGATTTCCCCTTCGGCCAAATCGACCCGCCGTTCTTCCCGCAGCTTGCCTTCTCCGCTCGCGTCCTTCAGCCGGATCAGCCCCGCGTTCGGCACGAGCTGAAGCATATAGGAGGACCATCCGTCCTCATTGGAGCGGAATACCAACGTGGCATCCGCCTGCCTCTCCGTCACCATGACGTCGGCTTCATAGATAAAATCGGCCGCCCGCGTCTCCGCGAGAGCGATGACGTTCTCCCTCGGCTCCGAGACGAGCAGAAGCCCCTGCTCCGCCGTCTCCATTCGGCCTTTTCCTTCGATTCGCCAGCCGGTCAAATTCGTCGCAAAGTTGGTTGCGCTTTCAAAAATGGCGTTAGCCTCCTTTCCCGTTTCCGTCTCCGCACCTGCCGCCCGGACCGTTCCAGCATCAAACCCGGCAAAAATAAGCGCGGAGGATAAAAGAATGGATAATACGGATTTGCCTTTGCCCATGATACACCCTCTTTTCCTGTGAGAGATACAAACATGTTTTGGCTTCCGGCGCAGGAGGCCATGGATCATAGCCACTGCCTCCTCCGGCACGCTCTCTTCGCTTAAGAAGAAGGATGCCGCCCGTGTAACGCCTTCAGCCCCAATGCCAAAGCGCCGCAAAGCCCCGCTTGCTGCCCGAGGCCAGGAGGCACGATATACTCCTCCATACGCTCCAAAATCTCGCCGGCGTTGACGTATCCGTTCAGGTTCCGGCGCACCGCCTCCCGGATCAGCGGGAACAGTTGGGGCTGCTGCATGACCCCGCCTCCCAGGATGACCTTTTCCGGCGAGGTTAGAAGCACCGCCCCTGTAATCGACTGGGCAAGATAAAACGCCTCGATTTCCCAAGCGGGATGATTCCCTGGCAGCTCATGCCCTTTGACTTTCCAGCGGGCTTCAAGCGCCGGCCCCGACGCCATGCCTTCCAGACAATCGCCGTGATATGGGCAGCGGCCCGCAAAATCATCGTCCGGGTGCCGCTTTACCGGCACATGGCCGCCTTCCGGGTGAACCAGCCCGTGCACCAGCCGCCCTTCCAAATAAACGCCGATCCCGACGCCCGTTCCCACCGTATAATACAGGCAGTTGTTCAGGCCTTGCGCTGCCCCCCATACCGCTTCCCCCAGCGCGGCTGCGTTCACGTCGGTATCCCAGCCCAGGGGCACGGGAATTTCGCGGCGCAGCGCGCCGAGGAAATCGAACTGGCTCCAGCCGGGTTTCGGCGTTGTGGTCACATAGCCGTAGGTGGGGCTATCTTGCCGAAGGTCAATGGGGCCAAATGATCCGACCCCGATCGCCTCCACCCGTTTGTCCTTCAAATAAGCAATCGCTTTGCCAAGCGTGATCTCCGGACTTTCCGTCGGAAAGCTGATGTTGTCCTCAATCACGCCGTGCTCATCGCCGATGCCGCAGACGAATTTCGTCCCGCCGGCTTCAATCGCTCCTATGCGCATGTTGTTGATCTCCTTTTTTCGATACAGTCCAAGGCAGTCCCGCATCTTATATGTTTCATCGGCCGCATTCAGTCAGCCGCATTCATCGGCCGCAGCGCCGATCCTAACGGACACCAGCGCCGTTATTTCGCCAAAAACAACAGTTTGCATAACGTAACGGACACCACAGACCTTATTTGGCCATACAGCGTACGTTTTAGGTCATTTTCGGGCAAATAAGAGCGCTACGGTCCGTTAGAGCTTGAAACGCCGCCTTTTCGAGCAAATAAGGTCGCTCAGGTCCGTTAGCCGTCCGGGCCGGCGCACCCACCGTCGTCACACCAGCCACTTACGGCGCCAGCTCATAAATCGCCAGTGACTCCAGCGCGAAGTCCGCTTCCGCCACCAAGGAAAGGCCGGTTGCCTCCGGGCCAGGAAAGATCAGATCGGTAATGACGGCCTCCCCGTCGTTGGCAAACACTTCAACGGAGGAGCAGTCCACGAAAATGCGCAGCTCGAGCTTTTCCCCCGCGGTGTGCAGCTTGGCCGCGTGTACGCCGCGGAATTGCTCGTGAAACTCGTGCTGTCCGGATTTCGTGCGGTCCACATAAACCTCCCCGGAAGCCGCGTTTACGCCGACAACCGTCTCCTGGCCGGCCCCCGTCCTGACCTTGAAGGCAAAGGACGCACCGGGTGCGGCTTCCGCAACCAGCTCGCAGCTTTCCAGCCGCAGGGAACGCAGTGCGGCTTCCGCTTCCCCGGCGGCGACATTCGCCAGGCTGAGCACCGGCCGGCGCATACGCGCCAGTTCCCGCGCCGGTCTCTGCGTCAGAACGGTCGCACCGTTCCGGGATTCCAGAGCAAGTTCACGCGGTACCGTCATCGCGCCGCGAAACTCTTCCGTCGGCGTAAGCTGCGCATACTTCCAGTTGCTCATCCAGCCGATCAGCAGCCGTCTGCCATCCTCCGCCGGGATATCGGACCAACTGACGCCCGCGTAATTGTCCCGGCCATAGTCCAGCCAGCGGACCTCTCGCGAGTCTTCATCGGGCGTAAACGTCACGCCGTCAAAATCCCCGGTAAAATACTGCGTTCTCGACCCTTCCTCATAAGCGGGATGATCGCCCACGCTGACCAGCATCACCCATTTTTGCCGGGAGGCATCGTCATCGACCGGCAGCAGGAACAAATCGGGGCACTCCCAAACCGCCTCATGGAAGCCGATTCCGCTGCCGAATTCACTGGCGAACGTCCATGTTTTTAAATCGGGAGAATGATACAGGCATACCGTCTGCCCGCAAGCGAGGATCATAACCCAGCGCCGGGTGTCTTCATGCCAAAACACCTTGGGATCGCGAAAATCGACGAAGCGTTCATGTCTCAACACCGGATTTCCCGCGTATTTCGTCCAAGTTCTGCCTTTGTCCTTGCTGTAGGCGATGCTTTGCATCTGCACTGGTGGTTTTCCTTCCGATTCCAGGTGATGGGTGAAAATCGCGACCAGCCCCGGTTCCTCCCCGAAAAAGCCGGTGGTATTGCCCCAGTCCACTACCGCACTTCCCGAGAAAATCGTTCCGTTCTCATCGGGGAAAAGCGCAATGTCAAGCTCCTCCCAATGAACCAGGTCTTTGCTTACGGCATGGCCCCAGTGCATCGGCCCGTGGGTCGTTCCGCGAGGATAATACTGATAGAATAGATGGTATTCTCCGGCAAAATAAACCAATCCGTTCGGATCGTTCATCCAGTTCTTCTCCGGTGAGAAATGATACCTGCCTTTATAGTTTTGCTTGGTGATCTTCGTCATTCCAGCGTCTCTCCTTTTGCCTCCGTAATAAAAACGTCTATTTCTATGGCTATCCGCCGTCTTCTATCCCTCGGTTTTACTGCTTCATAGCGCGGTCATAACCATCCTGCTTGATTTTCAGCCACTCCTGCAGCCCCAGCCGGTCGAGCTCCTGCAAATAGCTGTTCCACTCTTGATCGATTTTGCCGTTTTGGTACCATTCGGTGCGTTTTCTCAGCACATAGGCGAACAGATCGGTTTCGATCGTCGTCAGCCGTTCCAGTTCATCAATCGAATGGAATACGTTCGGCATCGCCTGCTCCGCCTTCATATGGGGAGCCATAACCTCCTTGACGATCTGCATCCTTTCCTTGGCGTCGTCCGGCACAGTGGTGTATTTGCCGAAGTAGCTGTCCAGAATCGCCAGTGGCCCCCCAACGCTCGTTTTTTCCCGCAGTTCAACCGGAGCGGTTCCGTTCAGCGGCAGGTGCTTCAGGCTGTTGCCCGCTTCGTCGTATTCGAAGATGTTTTGCTGCGTTTCGTCCCCATAAGTGCCCCAGTTGTTCTGCACGGATTGGATCGGATCGTACATCTGATCCACCCATTTCGCCGTCGCTTCCGGGTTTTTGTTGGTGCTCGTAACGACCATCCGGCCGCGGTGGAAGCCCAGCGCGTTCGTTTGGGCTACATTGATTTCACCGTTCGGCCCGGCTACCGGCGGCATGACCTCGTAGCTGTCATTAGCGCCCGTAATGTTGCTCTTATCCCAGGTGAAATACAGGCCGTATCTGTGGTCCTTGCCTTTGGCGAGATACGTGCTCCAATCCTGCGTGTACGCTTCGACATCGATGAGTCCTTCCTTGTAAAGTTCGTTGATATATTTGACGGCGTTTTTGTAGCCTTCTTCGGCAGGCGCAAACACGACTTTACCGTCGTTCGTAACTACCGCGTGATCGGGATTTTCCCCTAAGCCAAACGCGGCGAACATGAACACCAAATCCTCGGCCCCCGGCTTGTTGATAAAAGACAGCGGAATTTCGTCGGCCTGCCCGTTTCCGTTCGGATCCTGGGTTTTGAAGGCGATCAGCACCTGCTTCAATTCCTCCGTCGTTTTCGGCATCTCAAGACCGAGCTTATTCAGCCATTCCACATTGATCCACGGAACAGCGTCGACGGATTGAATCCGCTCCTTCCCCTTGCCGAGCTCTTCGATCCACGGAAAAGCGTAGATGTTGCCGTCCGGCGCAGTGATCATCGCCTTGTATTCCGGCGCTTCTTCCAACACCTTTTGGAAATTCGGCATATATTGCTCGATCAGGTCGTTTAGCGGTATGATCGCACCGTCCTTGGCCAGCTTAAGCAGCTCGTAATCGCCGTAACCGGCGTCGAAGATGGCGTCGGGCAAATCGCCGCTGGCCATCGCGAGATTTCTTTTTTCCACAAACACGTCTTTGGTGAAATTCTTCCAATTAATATGAACGTTCGTTTTTTCCTCCAGCCGTTTGAAAATCAGCTTGTTGTTGGGATCTGCGGGTGCCAGCGGCGAGCTTTGCGTCATCATGTTCAGCGTGATCTTCCCGCTCGGGTCCTGTTCGTTGCCGGACGAATTTTTGCTTCCCCCGTTGCCGCATGCGGACAGCAGAAGCGCGGAAGCAAGTACGGAGACGGATACGGCTTTGCAGGCAAATTTCACTTTTTGGCTTTTTACCATTGTCTTTTGACCTCCCAGGTTTGTGCTTTAGGCAAAGCATTTATGTGCAGCCGGCGTTATTTCAGGGAGCCGACCATGACACCTTTCTCGAAGTATTTCTGGAAAAACGGATACATCACGACGAGCGGCAGGCTCGAAATCACGATTGCCGCGTATTTGATCATCTCGGACAACCGCTTCATTTCCGCCATGGCCAGCTGGTCGGCGATCATGCCGGGATCAACCTGGTTCTGGATCAGGATCGACCGGAGCACGAGCTGCAGCGGATGCAAGTTCGGATTATCCAGGTAAATCATTGCGTCGAAATAGGCGTTCCATTGGCCAACAAAGGCGTACAGCGCCAGCACGAAAACGATCGGTTTGGACAGAGGCAGCACGATGCGGAAGAAAATCATCGCTTCGGAAGCGCCGTCGACGTTGGCGGCCTCCCTCAGCTCGTTTGGCACACCTTTGAAAAACGTCCGCGACAAGATGATGTTCCATACGTTGACCGCGCCGGGAATGATGACCGCCCAGACCGTATCGATCATGCCGAGCTCTTTGACCAGCAGGTAAGTAGGCACCAGCCCGCCGCCGAAAAACATCGTGATCAAAAACAAGGTCATAAAAAAACGGCGGCCAACCAGCCGGTGATCCGACAGGGCGTAACCCGCGAAGACCGACACCGTCACGGTGATCAGGGCAAAAGAAGTCGAGTACAGTACGGCGTTGCCGAACCCCCGGACCATCGCCGGGTTAGTCAGGATTTTCTTGTAACCGTCCAGGGTCCAGTCCGCAACGTTGAAGGACAGGCCCCGGCTAAGCAGTACGGAGGGGTCCATAAATGAGGCCACGACGACATAAATCAGCGGCACGACCACGATCAGTACGGCGAACACCAAGCCGGCGGCGTTTAAGGCCAGCAGAAAACGGTCGAATTTCGAATGTTTGATGGGCATGGCAGTTTGCTCCTTTCATTGCAATTGCGAGTTCAGCACCCCCATTTAATAGAGGCCTTCGCCCTCGTTTAGCTTTTTAACCACAAAGTTCACGGTCACGAGCAGGATGACGTTGATAACGGAGTTGAACAGCCCGACGGCGGCGGAGTAGGCGTAATCCCCTGACTGCAAACCGATTTTGTACACGTAGGTCGGAATGATCTCCGAGGTTGGCAGGTTCATGGCCGTTTGCATCAGGTAAGCCTTCTCGAACCCGATCGACATGATTCCGCCGGCGGCGAGAATGAACACGATCGCCATAATCGGGCGGATCGTCGGCAGATCGATGTGGCGAATCCGCTGCAGCAGGTTGGCGCCGTCCAGGTTGGCCGCATGGTGCAGCTCCGGGTCCACGTTGGCCAGCGCGGCCACATAGATGATCGAGGACCAGCCGGCTCCCGTCCAAATATCCGACAAAATATAAATCCACCGGAAATATTCGGGGCTTAACATGAACATGATCGGCTCATCCGTAAACCGGATGAACAACTGGTTGACTGGACCCGTCGGCGACAGGAAGATGAACAGCATCCCAACGACGACCACAACGGAAATGAAATTGGGGGCGTACAGAAACAACTGGATGTTCTTTTTTACACCGGCCCGGCGGACCTGATTGAGCATTAGCGCCAGCAGGATCGGCACGGGAAAGCTGAGCACAAGCCCAAGCAAGCTTAATTTAAGCGTATTCATAAAAATCACTTCAAAGTTGGGCGAGGACAGAAACTTGTCGAAATTTTTGAGTCCGACCCAATCGCTGCCAAGGATGCCTTTGATCGGACTGAAATCCTTAAACGCAATCACCGCTCCGTACATCGGCCCGTATTTGAAGATCAAGGTAAGGACCAGGGCCGGCGCAAGCAGTAAATAGAGAAATCCATATTTCCGCAAATATTCGAAAGGGCTTTGTCCGCGGGATCTCCCGAGTGCCGCTTTTCCTTGACTTGCCTTTATTGTGCTTTGCAATTTTGTTACCTCCGTTCTCCCGGTAAGTTTACATTTTCTTGTGAAGTAAGGGCTTTCAGCAAAAACACTTGTTTACTGTCTGCACCCCGTTGCATTTACAATTTAACAAACAAGATTCTCTGAGTCAATATATTTTGTAAAATTATTTTTGTGCATTTGTTAAAATAAATTCTCGAAAATTTGCACAAAAAAGCTATATTCACTGAACAAAAAACACTATAACAAACGAATACACCAGAAACAGCAGCTGAAAAGCAGCATTTTCCTTACAGCACACAAGACAAAAACTAAACAGCAAACCACGGAGGGGATTTGACAAATGTAAACGGAATAAATGTAAAATCAAACTGTGCATTTGTAAAATAATTGTTGCTATTTTTCCCGATCTATTATACATTGGTAATAGGAAATCTTTGCAAATACTCGCTTTTTATGCATCGTGACCCGAGGATATTATAGAGGTGAAATGATGGCGAAGGAAAAAGTAACGATTCAGGATATCGCCGACGCTTTGGGCATCTCCCGCAACACGGCGTCCAAAGCGCTGAACGGAAGCGAAAGCATCCCGGCGGAAACGCGCAATAAAGTAATCAGAAAAGCCATTGAGTTAAAATACAAGCAGTTTGCCTTTATGGACAGCGATGGCCTTTTGTCCAAAAGTTCGGGCAACATCGCCTTGCTGACGGAGAACTTGCCGAACACATCCCATTTCGGTTCAACCCTGATCAGCGGCCTGGAAAAAAGAATCAGCGCCGAAGGCTACAACCTGTCCATCCATATCGTCAGGGACATTGAGCAAAAATCGCTGTCACTGCCAAACAACTTCGACGCGGCCAATGTGGACGGCATCATCTGTATCGAGCTGTTTGATCTGGAATACAGCAACCTCATCACCGGGCTCGGCATCCCGACCATCTTTATCGATTGCTCGGCCTACGTTTGCTACCCGGATTTTCGCGCCGACGTGCTGCTGATGGAGAACGAACACAGCACTTATCAGCTTACCAGAAAATTAATTGATGGCGGTTACAAAAGCTTTGGCTTTATCGGTGATTACAACCATTGCCGCAGCTTTAACGAAAGATGGGCCGGGTTTAACCGCGCGCTGACCGAAGCCGGCATCGCCCTTGATCTATCCCGGTGCATCATCGACGACGACCGGCTGTTCTTCTCCACACCCGAATGGATGGACGAGCGGGTGGCCGGGATACGGGAGCTCCCTTCTGCTTTCGTCTGCGCGAACGATTACATTGCCGTGAGCGTGATGAAGGCGATGAAGAACCGGAACCTGTCGATTCCCCAGGATATCGTCATCTGCGGCTTCGACAACGGCCCCGAGTCCGTGATCGTCGAACCGCATTTGACGACGGTCCATATCTTCAGCAACGAAATGGGCGTCAAAGCCGCCGAAATGCTGCTTTCGCGCATTAAAGATCCGAATCAGCCCTACCAGGTGTCCCATATCTACACCAAACCGGTCATTCGGGAATCTACGCCGAATATCAGCTAAGTCCGGCCGGGAGAAAATGCCTGATGGCATCCTTTAACGGAGACAGAACGCGGTTAGCGCCGCAACTGCCGAAGATAGCGGTAACTTTTACCGCTATCTTTGATATTCTCCCTCACGTTGAAGGAATAGCGGAACTTTAGGTACTTATTTTGTTGCCGACCTTGGAAAAAGTGCACATCTGCCTCCATCCGTCGAGCATAGCGGTAAACAATTCCCTTATTTGGGTCGAAGTCCCTCACACGTCCGAAATAGAGCCCTTTTTTACCGCTAATCCCGTGGCCCGCGCAAACATGAACGCCAACGACCACCTCCGGCTCCCAAAGGAGATTGGAGGTGGTCGTTGGCGTTGACGGCGCGCGAAAGCTCGGGGGTCGCCGCCATCCTAAGCGGCCGCGGCCGCTTTCACCCGCCGGCGCCGGCTCAGGCGGGCAACGAGACCGTGCGACGGCGAAAACAGAAACGCCAGCGCAAACAGCAGCCCGGCCACGGCGACCATGCAGCCGGCGATCGAAGCGTCCAGCCATGTGGCGGCGTAATACCCGCCGGCGGCGCTGGCCGCGCCGATCAGCACGCTGAGGAGCAGCATCACGCTAAGCCGGTCGGTCAGCAGATAAGCCGCCGAAGCCGGGACGATCAGCATGCCGACGACCAGGATCGCCCCGACGCTTTCGAACGAAGCGACTGTGGACAAGGAGACCAGCCCCATCAGCAGATAATGGAACAACGCCACCGGGATGCCCACGGCGGCCGCAAGCGCCGGGTCGAACGCGCACAGCTTGAACTGCTTGTAGAACAGCAGGATCGCCGCCAGCACGACAAGCAGCGTGCCGCCCAGCATCCACACGGCGGCCGGCCCCATGTCATAGCCGTTCCAGACCCAGGTGTCCCATTGCACGTAGGCGATTTCGCCAAACAGCACGCAGTCGAGATCGAGGTCGATATGGGCGGCGTTGCGGCTGATGAGAATGACGCCCACAGCGAATAACGCCGTAAACACAATGCCGATCGAGGCGTCCGACTGCAGCCCGCTGTGCTGAAGCGCCTGAATCAGGAAAACAGTAATCAGGCCAAGCACCGCCGCCCCGATTAGCATCAGCAGCGAATCCCGCGAGCTGCTCACCAGAAACGCGATCGCGATCCCCGGCAACACGGAGTGGCTGATCGCGTCGCCCACCATCGCCATTTTGCGCAAAATCAGAAAACATCCCAGCATGCCGCAGGCAGCGGCGACCAGCGTGCCGGTCACGATAATCCACACATCGGCCATATTACTCCGCCCCCCTTTCCACGGCGCTTGCGTTTTGGCGGATAACCGCCCCTTCCACGCGCTGCCGTACTTCGCTGCGGTTCCGCCAGTGCCGGACCCATTTTCCCAGCAGTCCACGGTTTGGCGCGAATAGCGCCGAGACCAAAAACAGCGAGGTGGCGGCCAGCACCGTCACCGGCCCGGTCGGCAGATTGGACAACGCCCCGCTGATCAGCGTCCCCGTAACGCCGGACAGCGCCCCAAACAATCCGGCCAACAAAACCATGAGGCCCAGAGCGTCCGTCCAATACCTGGCGGCCACCGCCGGCGTGATCAGCAGCGCCGCCACCAGCACGACGCCAACCGCCTGGATGCCGATGACGACGGCCACCACGGTCATGAACAGCAGCAGTTGTTCCAGGAAAGCCACGTTCATCCCCATGCCCCGGGCGAAGCCGGGGTCAAAGCTGACCAGCTTGAATTCCTTGAACAACAGGGTGCAGACGAGGATCAGCAGCAGCGAAACCGCCCCCATCATATATACGTCGGACAGCATCATGGATGCCGCCTGGCCGAACATATATTTGTCCAGCCCGCTTTGATTGCCGTTGCCGCTGTGCTGGATTTTCGTCAGCATAATGATGCCGATCCCGAAAAAGACCGACAACACGATGCCGAGCGCCGCGTCCTGCTTGATGCGCGAATAGCGGGTGATGGCCGATATGCCAAACGTCGCCAGCATCCCGGACAGGATCGCTCCGATGATGAACAGGCCCACCGATTTGACGCCGCTTAGCATGAAGGCGATGCAGATGCCAGGCAGAGCGGCATGCGCCAGCGCGTCCCCCAGCAGGCTTTGTTTGCGCAGAAAAGCAAACGCTCCGATCACACCGCTCCCAAGTCCGAGCAGCAGCGAACCGGCTAAAATCCACTGCATGTTTGGATCCGTGATCCAAGAGATCAGGGTAACCAGCATGTTCGTCACACCGTCCCCGCCGGTACGGCCGCGAGATCCTGCAGCATGGCGATTCGCCCGCCGTACGTTTTTTGCAAATTTTCCGGAGCGAACGTCTCCCCGGTCGGACCAGCGGCGATCAGTTCGCCGTTCAGCAGCAGCACGTGGTCGAAATACTCCCTTACCGTGGCCAGATCATGATGCACAACGAGCACGGTTTTGCCCAGTTCCTTTAGTTCATGCAAAAGGCCGATAATCGCTTTTTCAGTCGTGGCATCCACCCCGGCAAACGGCTCATCCATAAAATAGAGCTGCGCGTTTTGCGCCAGCGCCCGGGCCAGGAACACCCGCTGCTGCTGCCCGCCGGACAGCTGGCTGATTTGCCGGCCGGCGTAATCGGCCATGCCCACCTTCGCCAGGCACTCCATGGCGATCAGCCGCTCTTTCGCCCCGGGGCGGCGAAACCAGCCCAAATGGCCATAGCGGCCCATCATCACCACATCGAGCGCATTTGTCGGAAAATCCCAGTCCACCGATTCCCGCTGGGGCACGTACCCCACGATTTTTCGCTGCTCCCGGTAGGGTTTGCCGTAAATGCGGACTTCCCCCTCCACTTTCGGGATGAGCCCGAGCACTGCTTTGAGCAGGGTTGACTTGCCCGCTCCGTTCGGGCCCAGCACGCCGATCAGCTTCCCCTCGGGAATCTGAAACGATACCGATCTTAACACCGGTTTCTTCTGATAAGCGATCGTTAGTTGATCAACTTCAAGCGGAATCACTTTCATTTTATCGCCTCATTTCTCCGGGCGGCACTGCCGCCCCTCATTTATTTCAACGCTTCCACAATGGTGTTTACGTTGTGTCGGACCATCTTGATGTACGTATCCGCCTCGCCGCCGGGTTCGCCCAGCGAATCGGAGTACAATTCACCGCCGATCTTCACAGTATGCCCTTTTTCCTTGGCGCCGGCGATCACGGCTTCCATCGATTTGGTCGGAATGCTCGACTCCACGAACACCGCTTTGATTTGGTTCTCCACCAAAAAATCCCGCAGCTTGCTGACATCCCTCGAACCGTATTCCGCCGCCGTGCTGATGCCCTGCAGCCCCATCACCTTAATCCCGTAAGCGTCCCCGAAATACCCAAACGCGTCATGCGCCGTCACCAGGACCCGGTCCTGCTCGGGGATTTCCGTAATCTGCCGCTTGACCTCGGCATCCAATTGCTCCAGTTCGCCTATGTAGGCCTCCGCATTTTGCCGGTACACCTCGGCGTGCCCCGGATCGTACTCCATCAGCGTGTCACGGATCGTTTCGGTCGCGTTCACCCAATGCTTGACGTTGAACCAGATGTGCGGATCGTATTGCGAACCCCCCGCATCCTCGCCCGATCGCAGCAGCGCGGGGTCGATATTTTGGGAAACGGCAACCGTTCGCTTCTTTTGCTCCAGCTTCTCGAAAATCTCCGTCATTTTCCCTTCCAGGTGCAGCCCGCCGTAAAAAATAATCTCCGCCTCATCCAGCTTCTTCACGTCACCTTGCGACGCTTTATATAAGTGGGGGTCGACGCCCGGGCCCATCAGCCCGGCTGCGTCCACTTCCTCCCCGCCGACCTCCCGAACCACATCGGTTATCATCCCGATCGTCGACACGACCTGAATCGGCGTCCCGTCATCGTGCCGATGCGTCAGATCGGCTTGCCCCTCTACTTTCGAACATGCCGCCAGAATGATTAAAGCCAGCATCCCCAGCGTCATTTTGGCCCGCTGAAACGGGCTTTTTCTGATCTTCCATTCGTCCTTTTCGCTCATTTCCCCAACTCATCTCCTTATTTTGGATTAGTTGTTTCCCCAGTGAACACTTGTTTTCCTAATACCTGTTTTTTAGCTTAATATAAAAATGTTTCCCTAATGCAAATTTTAAACGCAGTGCATACAAAAAAGCAAGAGGATTTTTCCTCTTGCTTTTCGGTTTAGATGAATCATAGTTTTCTGCCTAACCAATTGAGTATACAGGATTGATGTTTCGAAACTCACGGCATTTGTATCGAAGTTGTAAATTTTTGTTCTGACCTCTGTTCAATTGTCCGCCTTGGCTTCAAAATATATAAGAAGACGAATTGCAGGAGCAGGGGAGATTTAAAAGGATTATGAGACATAAGCAATTATTAATCATTGAGGACGAAGATTCCATCCGTGACATATTGTCTTATTCTTTGCGAAAGGAAGGGTTCGTGATCCACGAAGCGGCGACGGGGACGGAAGGGCTTGAAATGTTGAACCGGCTCAATCCCGACCTGGTGCTGCTGGATTTGATGCTGCCCGATATGAGCGGGTTCGATATTTGCAGGCATTTGTCAGCCGATGCGAAAACGCCGGTCATTATGATTACGGCCAAGTCGGATATGCTGGACAAGGTGCTGGGCATGGAGCTGGGAGCGGACGATTACATCACCAAGCCGTTCGATATTCGGGAGGTCGTGGCGCGTATCCGGGCGATATTCCGCCGAATCGATCTGATCAGCGAGACACTGGAAATTGAATCGTTCGAGGTTATTCGCTTGGGGAAGCACATCGAGATTCGCAAGGACGAGCGGGAGGTTTGGAAGGACGGAAAACGCACAGGACTGACAAACAAGGAGTATGACTTACTGCTCTTTCTCGCAAGCCATAACCGCAAGGTGTTTACGCGATCCGAACTGCTGGACAAAGTATGGGGATACGACTTTGCCGGCGACACCCGTACAGTGGATATACACGTGCAGCGCATCCGCAAGAAACTGGACGGCGACGGTCAGGGAGCTTCCATTATCGAGACGGTGTTCGGCGTTGGTTACAGATTGGACACCCAGGTGCGGACATGAAGTGGACGATCCAGTTCAAAATGGTATCCCTTTTTTCGGTCATCGTATTTATCGGCTTCTCTTCCCTGCTCATCCTTTCAAACAAAGTGGGCGAAGAGAACATGTACCGGGAAGTGCATGAAGACATGATTCAGGTCAAAAAAAATCTGGATATTGCGCTCAATCAATATTTCCTGATTCATAACAAACGATTGAACGAAAAGTCGCTCGAGGCGGGAAGCCGGGACCTGGAGGAGCAGATCGGGGCCGCGGCGGGCGGTAAGGTTACGCTTTATCACCCGGATGCTTCTCCGTATAATGCGTCTTCCAGCCCTGCCGTAATTGCCTCCGAACGGCCGGATATACAGTCTGCCGCCAATTCGCAGATCGCGTACTCCACATCGATGCAGAATGGTAAACTCATCTCCAGCCTGTCCTTTCCCATCATGTCCGGCCGGCAAGTCATCGGCATTATTCAATTGGAGAAAAATTATACAGAGCTGTTCAGACGGCATTTACGCTTTCAAAATACGGTCAAATATTTGGCGGCGGTCATTTTTGTATTTGTTTTTATCGCATCCGTCTTCATCTCCCGGCAAATTACCAGACCGGTCCGCGTGCTCACTAAACGCTCGGTACAAGTGGCGCAGGGCAATCTGAATGCGGACGTCAACATCTCCACAAAAGACGAGATTGGCGAACTGGCTTCCAGCTTCAATGTCATGATCAACCGCGTGCGGGAGCAGATCGACGTGATTGAACGTGAACGAGATGAGGTAAAACAGGTGCAGGCGCGCAGCAAATTATTTTTTGACAATGTGACCCATGAATTAAAAACACCGTTGACCACCATTCTGGGGTATGCCCAAATATTGCGTGATAATGGATTTACGGACAAAGCGTTTTTCGACAAGGGCTTGGACTACATTATTAATGAGAGCCGGCGCCTGAACGTGATGGTTGCGGATATTTTGGAATTTTCCGTAGCGTCCGCCGCAATGCAGCCTTATCGGTTCGAACGGATCGATGTGTCGAAGGTCGTTCGGGAGGCCTGCGAGGACATGGCGATCAAGGCGGGCAAATATAATATCGCCATCCATTATGAACTGGAAGAGGACCTCCATATCCGGGGCGATCGGCATAAGCTCAAGGAAGCGTTCCTAAATGTGCTCGATAACTCGGTTAAGTACGGATATGTTAATTCGATGATCGAAGTCCGGTCGTTCCGGTCGGGCAATTCGGCTTATATCGTGATCAGCGATCAGGGGGAAGGCATCAGTGAAGAGGCCTTGAAACATGTGCTTGAGCCGTTTTACCGGGTGAACGGGGTAAATAGAAAAGAGAGAGGAAGCGCAGGCTTGGGCTTGTCCATCGTAAAAAATACAATCGAACAGCATGGAGGAACCGTCCAAATGTTAAGTGCAGTGAACCAGGGCACACAGGTACACATCCATCTTCCGGGAGAATGGCCGGCATGAAGAACCGGGAATTCTGGAAAAAATATCGCGATGTGCTCCTTTTGACCATTTTGCTGGCCGCCTTTGTCGGCGGCATATTCGGGGTCGGAGCTTTGTTCGACATGAACGGTTCCAAACTGAGGACGGTCATTCTCCCGGAAGCGCAATTCAGCAGCCGTCTCGCCCCTCCGCCAAACAGTACGGTTCAGATTGAGGCCGCGATCAAGCTGCCCAATGATTTTGCCATCTACGATTTTGAAGTCGCTGATCAAAACACCTTGATCTTGAACCGGCCGGAAAACTCATATACCGGCATCAAAATTTCCATGCTTAAACTGGATGACAACCATGTGAGGGATCTTGCGACGAACACCGATTATGGCGTAGTCTTGAGCCCCGATCGGAAGAAGATGATCTTTTCCGAATATCGCTCACCGCAGGCACAGCAAACAACCTATGAGTACGATATGAAATCCGGACAGCGGCGGAAACTGGCTGATGACAATTCCTTTTACCGGGAGTATATTGGCAACGACGCATACATCGGACACGATAATCTCGTATTTAAAATGATCGATTTAAATTCAGACAAGAAACGCTTAATATACAGCGATGAAGAAATCATAAAGCTGGTTGCCAAGGAGAAGCATATCCGGAATCCGGATGACGTGTGGATTCTCTTCAATATTGAGTTCAGCCGGGATTTGCAGTACTTTTATACTCTTGTCGGCTGGAATAACACGACCATGGTATACCGCTTCCCTGTGAATGGCCGGAACAATGCAGTTGCGTGCACCCCCGCGGAGGCTATACAGCAATTCAGAGTGCTCAAGAACGGCGATATACTGGTTCAGGGCACTGTGAACAAGGTGCCGGGGCTATTCATATACCAAGCCGCCTCAAAGCGTTTCGATCTTCTGATGAAAGGCAACATCTGGAGCTTCGACCTAAATGAAGATGAATCCCGGATTGCTTATTTTAAGGCGCTTGAAAACCAAAAAAATGAGCTGCACATGGCTTATCTTGACGGCGACAAGTTATTGGCGGACACGGTGGTGTATCGTAATATCGATAATTTTGTCAATCTGAAATGGAACGGCGACAATCTCTTTGTTGTGAGTAGCTCCATGGAAAAAAGCGAGATTTACCGCTTCACGTTCCGCGCCTGGTAACACGGCATAACATACTCATATTTTACAACTTGGATACAATTGTGACCGAGACGGATACAACTGCCAATTATAATATTTTAGGTTATAATGCAAGTTCAACCTCTTATACTTCTCCATTTTGAAAGGAGCATCTCCATGAAACATCAAGCAGCCGCAGCCGTGCTGTTTCTGTCGTTGTCCGCTGTCTTTAGTGCGCCGTCAGCTGCCGCGTCTAACATAGAAGATATAGCACAGACAGCCAATATAAGCAACAGCGCTCAGCAGCAGGAGCTTACTCTCGACCAAGCCAACGCATGGGCTCAGGCCAACAGCTACACCTTGAAGACGGCTGCTCAGGACCTCGAACGCAAAGATCTGGAGCTAAAAAAGAGCACCAATGCCCTGGGATACATGCAACTTCCATCTAATTTGGAAGAATCGGATTCCACAGCCAACAACGCTGCTTGGAGAGACTACACATCCGCTAACCTGTCCTACCTGTCTGCCAAGAAACAGGCTGAATTCGCCAAAGATAAGGTTTATTTTCAGACCATGAAAGCCTATTACGCCATTTTTACAGCCGAGAATCAGGTCAATGTCGCTCAGGAGTCCGCTCAAATCGCCAAGCTAGAGGAGCGCATTGCGATCGCCAAGCTATCCCGGGGACTCATCTCGGAGAAGAGCAAGATCGAAAGCACGAAGGCGCGCTCGGATGCCGAGCAGAAATTGGAGGAGCGCAACACCGATCTGCAAAAGGCCAGGGACGAGCTGAACACCTTGATGAACAAGCCAAAGGGGACGGCCTTTCATCTTGTGGATTACCCGGTCTACCAGGAGCCGGAACCAATGAATATCGAGACACATATTACGGGCTTGCTCAAAAATAACCCAACCGTCTGGCAGCTGCAGGACGCTGTCAAAAATGCAAGGATCAGTCTGCAATATTATGATTTCCAAGGAACATCCGAAGACTATGAACTGGTCAAGCTGGATTTGAAAAATGCCAATGAGGCCCTAACCAACGGCAAGGACGATTTTGCCGAGTCGGTAAGATCTCTCTATACCACGCTGCAAGAAGAACAGAAAAAATACGTACAACTGCACGAAGATCTAAAGATCGCCCAGGCTGACCTAGAGCTGGCTCAGAAGAAATGGGAGCGCGGCTTGATCGTAGAGCTGGAACTGACCAAAGCTCGCCTGAGCGTCGATCAATTGAACCAGCAAATTAGCCAGCTTGCCATTGGACTGATCCAGTCCAATTATACCTTGAACAAACCTTGGAGCAGTTAGCCAATGCTTCCGAAGCGAGTTTTGTACGAAGCTGATTCAGGAAGTAACGCTCACAAAACTGAGTCTATGCTTCCGAAGCGAGTTTTGTACGAAGCTGATTCAGGAAGCAACGCTCACAAAACTGAGTCTATGCTTCCGAAGCGAGTTTTGTACGAAGCTGATTCAGGAAGTAACGCTCACAAAACTTTCAGGAGGATGTTACATGTCGCAGAACCAAATGAACAACGCACTGCAGCAATTACGCAAGAAACGCCGCAAAAAATGGATAATCAGCCTCGTCGTGCTGCTCGCGCTCGGTGGCGGCGGAGCTACCATATATAGCTCAATGCATAAATCCGCGCCAGAGATGGCAGCGATCCCTAACGAAGCGATCATCGTGAAGCGCGGGGACATCACCGAGACGCTGTCCGTCACCGGAACAGTCAAAGCCTCCAAAGAGGTGAATCTGAACTTCAACACCACCAGCACGGACAAGCTGGCCGAGGTGAATGTCAAGGTCGGAGATCAGGTGAAAAAGGGACAACTCCTGGCCCGGTTAAACGATACGGAAGCAAAGCTGCAAATTCAGAATGCCGAGGACACGCTGCGTATGGCCCGTTCCAAGCTGGCCGAGGCGACCAAAGGACCAAAGGAAACCGAGGTAGAGATGCAGGAAATCAACGTGCAAAAGGCCGCTAAGGCACTGGAGACCGCCAAGAAGAGCTATGATCTTCAGGAGGCCGAGGAGCGGCTCAAGACAGCCAAAAGCGATCTGGAGCTGGCAAGGAAAACCTACGAAGATCAAAAATTCCTGAACGAGTCCGGGGCCGTCTCCGCAAAGGAGATGGCGGAAGCGGAGCAAGCGTGGGAGAAGGCGCAAGCCAGTTATGACGCTACGGAGCTGCAGGTACGCAAGACCCGCGATCAGATCGAGAGCAGCATTGAGGATGCAGAGTTGTCCTACCGTACCGCCCAATTAGAGCTTAAAAAGCTCAAGGCCCCGCCGGAGGCGGATACACTGGAGAATCTGCGCATCGACATTAGCCGGGCTGAGACCGATCTGGAGCAAAAGCGCAGTGAGCTGAACAAACTTCAGATTACAGCTCCCTGGGATGGTGTCATCCTCAAGGTCAATGGCGACGTGGGGACAAGCCCCACGGCTCCGTTCATCGTAATGAACAACTCCAATTCCAATGACCTGAAGATTGCGACCAAGATCAACCAGAGTGACATTGTTAAGGTAAAAACCGGACAGAAAGCCATTCTGACTACTACGGCTTATCCTGGTGAGGAATTTGAAGGCACCGTCACCTTCATCTCTCCCGAAGTCTCTACAGAGGAGGGTGTAAATGCCTATCCAGCGGAGTTATCTATCTCTAATTTGGACAACAAGCTGAAGACGGGCATGATTATGAATATCGCCATCGAGCTCAGCAAGCGTGAAAATGTCTTGTTCGTACCCGTGACCGCCATCCAATCGGACGGGGGATCAGACGGAGTCTATGTCGCCGCTGACCCCTCCAATACGTCTGTCTTTGAATTCAAGCCTGTAGAGCTGGGACTCTACACTACAGACCGCGTAGAGCTGAAGTCGGGCGTCAATGAGGGCGACACCGTCGTCATCCCAGCTCCGGGAGGCGCCGGAATGATGGATGCCTCGGGAGGAGAGGTCCTCCCATGAATTATGTAATGGAGATTAAAAATCTGAAAAAGATCTATCATGTAGGCGATCAGGAAATTCATGCGCTCCGGGACGTTAGTCTGTCCATTACGGAAGGAGAATTCGTCGCTGTCATGGGTCCGTCAGGTTCAGGCAAATCCAGCATGATGAATGTGATGGGCTGCCTGGATTCGCCTACCTCTGGCGAGTTCTATCTGGACGGATACTCCATTCTGGACGCTCGTGAAAATGAGCTGGCGTACATCCGCAATGAGAAGATCGGCTTCGTATTCCAAAAATTCCATCTGCTCCCGCGATCTACGGCACTCGCTAATGTAGAATTGCCCATGCTTTATGCGGGCGTACCAGCCCGGGAGCGGCGTGAACGTGCGATGGAGGCGCTGGTGAATGTCGGACTGGCAGAGCGGATGTACAATAAGCCTAACGAACTGTCAGGCGGACAGCAGCAGCGCGTTTCTATTGCCAGAGCGCTTGTTACCAATCCCGTGATCCTGCTGGCGGATGAACCGACAGGGGCGCTAGACTCGCGAACTAGCCGGGAAATTATGGAGATCTTTCAGGATCTGAATGACAATGGCAAGACCATTGTACTGGTTACGCATGATATTGAGGTGTCGGAGTACGCCAAGCGGCTGATTCACTTTCGCGACGGCCAAATAGAACAGGATCATCCGGTGGAGAACCGGAGGTTCGCGCGAAAGGAAGTGGTGCAATGAGTATCCTGGAGACGATTCGTGTAGCGCTCAGCAGTCTGCGCGGCAATTTGCTCCGTACGATCCTGACCATGCTGGGGATCATCATCGGGATCGGGGCCGTGATTGCTATTATGGCGATTGGCCGCGGAACGACCGCCAGCATCACGAAAGAAATTAACGGCTTGGGCAGTAACCTGCTCATGATTTACCCATATATACCTTATGATGAGGACAATTGGATGACGATGGCCCAGCCGAAGGCTTTCACGCTGGAGGACGTCAAAGCCATGAAGAAGCTCCCCTCTGTCGCCGATGTAGCACCCAGTGCCATGAGTTCAGCGAAAGCCACGTGGAATCGGCAGGTGCTCAATGCGCAGATTGATGGGACCTCGGGAGCCTTTTACCGCGTCAAAAAGCAATCGCTGGCCTATGGGCGTACTTTCACATCTTATGAGGAAGACAACCGTGTTAACGTGGCCATTCTCGGCTCCGATGCGGCTCAAACTCTTTTTGGCCAGTCATCGGCCAAGACCATAGGAGAGACCATCCAAATCAAGGATATCCCGTTTAAGGTCGTAGGGATTATGAGTCCCGCGGATGCGATGCGCAGCTACACGAACAAACAGATTTATATCCCGATCACGACGGGGATGAATATGTTCGGGCAAATGGATATTCAGGAAATGAATGCGTCTGCCGTAACATTTGATAAGATAGATCAGGCTCGGGCGGAGATTCAGCAACTTCTGCGCAGCAGTCACAAGCTGAAACCTGCTGATCAGGATGATTTCCAGATTATGACCCAATCCGAAATTATGCAGATGTCCTCCGGAGTGAATGATACTATGAATATGCTCCTGCTTGGGGTTGCCGTAATTTCACTCATCATTGGCGGGGTCGGCATTATGAACATCATGCTCGTCTCGGTAACCGAACGGACGCGGGAGATTGGAATCCGTAAGGCGATTGGCGCTCAGCGCAGCAATATTTTGACCCAATTCCTGACCGAATCGGTATTCATCAGTCTGATTGGCGGGATCATCGGCATTTTCACCGGAATCGGCGGAGCTAAGCTGCTGGAAAAGTTCGCAAGTATGCCGATAGAATTCTCCTATGAGCCGATTATCTATTCCTTCACCAGCAGTGTACTGGTCGGGGTAATCTTCGGAGTATATCCGGCACTCAAGGCCTCCAAGCTCAAACCGATTGATGCCCTGCGTTATGAATAAGATTTGTAGCGGAACGGAAACTAAAACCCGTCAAAAGCTTTGTAAAATCAAGGTTTTTGACGGGTACTTATAATTGTAGATAGCTATGAAATATATCTTGTATGTCCATAGCATTACTCGTCCTTTCTAATCGCCTAACTCTCCAAGCCCTTTAGTTCGGGCACAGTGACAAAGATATAGCCATTTGATTTATAGTAATCGATAATCTCTGGAAGCACCTTGATCGTGTTACTCAGATCTCCGCCTCTCCCCCCTGAAGAATGCATCAGGATAGTGACCTCCCCCTCAGGACCGGACTTGAGGGTCTCAAGTATGTCAGAGACGGAGGCGCCGTCCCAATCACGCGGATCGACATTCCATAAGGAGGGCGCATAAGCACCGGTACAAATCCGACAACCTCATTAATCGCTTCATCCGTTTTTGTAATTTCCTCACGCATTTCTTTTTCACTGATCTTGGCTAAATTCCGGTGACTCCAGGAATGGTTGCCCAGGGCATGCCCTTCACTAACGATGCGGCTTTATGTTTCGTTGGATTTTATTATAGAGGGATCTTGTTTCGGATTTCAGAAGACTTGTATCGAGATTGTAACTTCTAAGAATATTGATCCATCTTCCGGATAAACTCCTAAGCATGCAAAAAAATCAGCGACCTTCTCCCAAACGATGTTGTGAAAAGATCGCTGATCCATGTATTTTTCAATTTTGGGGTTCTTACTCCGCCTTGTTATTCTCAGAAGCCTGGCCGTTCGTCTGCTGATTTTTCGTCTTCTTCGGCACTCCGTCGAGGCCGTACTCCTGATCGTAAGCGTCGAAAATTTTGCGGGCTACCGGTGCGGCGCTGTAAGCGCCAAACCCGCCTTCCGGTATGACGACAGCAACGGCGAGCTTCGGATTTTCGCGCGGCGCAAAGGCGATGAATACGCCGTTATCTCTATTTTTCCCGGCACCCCATTGCTCCGAGGTCCCCGTTTTTCTGGCAAAGTCATACGGGAAGCCGGAAAAAGCAGACGACACATTGGTGCTCATCCCGGCAATTACTTCTTTCCAGTATGCGTCGTTAAATTTAACCTCGTTCAGCACTTTCGGTTTAAAATCCTCAATGACGTTTCCTTCGGAATCGGTAATTTTACTTACCAAATGGGGCTCCATCCGCTTGCCTCTAGTGGCAAGCGTTGTCGTATACTGGGCTAGCTGCAACGTGGTATATTTCCCCTGCTGTCCAAAGGAAGCGTACGCCAACCGAGACAAGGAGGTTTCCTTATCATTCATATATTCCAGCTTGCCCAGGTATTCCTGCGGAAGATCCACACCCGTGGATACGCCAAGGCCAAACTGCTTCATATAGCTGTCCCATACGTCGATCCCTTTGTTTCCGTATTTCTTCCATAGCCTTTCCCCAACCATATCAACCATAAAGGTGTTGGAGGAGTGAAGGATCGCCAGTCTTGGGTCAACCGGGCCATACGCGTGTCTTTGGGAATTTCGGACGCTCGACGAATCGTTTTTCCCAAAATAGGCAATCCCCGTGTCGTTATAATAAGAGTTCGTCGTAAACAAGTTTTCGTTCAGGCCGATCAAAACGGACAACGGTTTAATCGTAGACCCGAGCAAGACGGTAGATTCGAAATCATGTCCCGAACGCCCCGAGCTGAACGGGGTAATTGTCCCATTCATATAATTGCTTGAAATCTTCTTCCAATCAGCAGGGGAAACCCCGCCTGACTGCCAGACGTTCGCATCATAATCCGGCATGCTGGCCATCGCCACCACGTTGCCGGTATCCACTTCCATAGCTACGGCATAACCGGTTTTGGCGTTGGGATGAACTTCCCCGGACACCGGATGCGTATGCACCCACGCAATTTGGTCCAAAATCGCTTGTTCGGCCACGAGCTGGATGTTTTTGTTAATGGTGGTGTGCAGGTCGTTTCCTTTCACCGGCGGCGTTACCTCAGGGATGCCTGTGGCCATGTTCCGCGGATCGATTGGAACGCTTTTGTACCCGTTTTTGCCGCGCAGCTCGCTCTGATAATATAATTCCAGCCCGTCGTAACCGACGTCCTCGGTTTCCGTATACTGCATATCCGGCGGTGCATCCTTTTGCGCGCGGATCTGTTTATAAAAATCCAGGTTCGTCGACGCATTGGAGTATTTCCGGATATACCCGATCGTCTGCACGGCTACCGTATCCGGATCATAATGCCGGATGCTTTCCTCGACGATATCAATTCCCGGGAACTGGTCCTTCCGCTCCAGAAAATAAGCGACCTCTTCCTTGGTCAAATCCATTTTGATCCGGCGCGGCGAAAATCCGTTTTGCTTCCGGTAATCCAAGTCCATGGCTTCGATGATTTCATCTTTCGTCATCTTGGAATCCGCCTTGCCGTATTTATCGAACACTTCTTTTAATTTATCCGCTAATGCCAGCGCTTCCGGACGGTTCTTTTTCCCCTTGTCCGTCGTGCTGCTGTAATCCTTTTGCAAAGTAATATAGAGGGACTGTACGGGCGTGGAATACGCCAGCTTCTCCCCGCCGGCCGCATAAATCGTGCCCCGCGTGGGTGCCAGCGGCACATCCTTCACCCGCAGACTGCTTTCCTGCTTGGAAAGGGTCGGACCTTCCACAAACTGCAAAATCGCCAGCCGAACGATAATGACGGTAAAAATGGCAAATGCGCTGAAGAAAAACATGTTCAGCCGTATATTAAAATGTCTCTGCATCGACGCTTCTTGCTCGCGCGGATCTTCACTGTAGACACTTTTCACTGCGATTCCCCTACTTTCTTCCCCTGGTGTGTCGTTTATCGGCATGATCGAGGCAACCGTCAGCCTTATTTATATTAACATAACTTAAGGAAACGAAGCGAAGTTACAGCGTTATTTATTTTTCGTTTTTTTCGGCACTCCATCCAGGCCATATTCCTGATCATAGGCGTCGAAAATTTTGCGGGCTACCGGCGCGGCACTGTGTGCACCAAAGCCGCCTTCCGGGATCACGACAGCGACGGCGAGTTTCGGATTTTCACGCGGCGCAAAGGCGATGAATACGCCGTTTTCCATGAGCTGTCCCCGGTAATCCTGCTCCGACGTTCCCGTCTTCCGTGCAAAGTCATACGGAAAACCGTCGAATGCGCTCACCTTGGTACTCATGCCCTTAATGACTTCTCTCCAATACACATTATTAAATTTAACTTTGTTCAGCACCTTCGGTTTAAACTCTTTGACGACATTTCCTTCGGAATCGGTGATTTTACTTACCAGATGCGGCTCCATCCGCTTGCCTCGGGTGGCAAGCGTGGTCGCATACTGGGCAAGCTGCAGCGTGGTATATTTCCCGGTCTGCCCAAAGGAAGAGTACACCAATCGGGCCAAGGAGGTTTCCGACTCGTCAGTATAATCCAAACTACCCAGGAATTCTCTGGGGAGATCCACACCCGTGGATACGCCAAGGCCAAACTGCTTCATGTAACCGTCCCAAACGCCAATCCCTTTGTCATTGTACTTCTTCCACAGCTTTTCTCCCACCATATCGACCATAAAGGTGTTGGAGGAATGGGCGATCGCCTCATAAGGGTAAATCCAGCCGTACACATGTCCTGAGGAATTTCGCACACTTGACGAATCATTTCTCCCAAAATAGGCAATCCCTGTATCCTTATATTGATCACTCGTCGTAAACAGACCTTCGTTCAAGCCGATTAACACGGACAACGGCTTGATCGTCGAACCAAGGTAAACGGTAGATTCAAAATCATGGCCCGAACGTCCCGAACTGATTGGGGTGATCGTCCCATTTTGGTAGTTATTTATAATTTTGTTCCAGTCGTCCGGCGAGATCCCGCCCGACTGCCACACATTCGTATCGTAATCCGGCATACTGACCATCGCCACCACATTACCGGTATCCACTTCCATAGCGACGGCATAACCGGTTTTGGCATGGGGATGTACTTTTCCGGACACCGGATGCGTATGCACCCATTTGATTTGGTCCATGATCGCTTGCTGGGCGACCAGCTGCACATTTTTATTGATCGTTGTATGCAAATCATAGCCTTTTTCCGGCGGCGTCATCTCCGGAATCCCGTTGGCCATATTGCGCGGATCGATGGGGACACTCTTAAATCCGTTTTTGCCCCGCAATTCATTTTGATAGTACAATTCCAGCCCGTCGTAACCAACGTCCTCGGTTTCCGTATACTGCATATCCGGCGGCGCATCTTTTTGCGCGCGGATCTGTTTATAAAAATCCAGGTTCGTTGACGCATTGGAGTATTTCCGGATATAACCGATCGTTTGCACGGCTACCCCATCTTTGTCATAATGCCTGATACTCTCCTCGACGACATCAATCCCCAAAAACTCACTTTTGCGTTCAATAAAGTACGCTACTTCTTGAGCGTTTAGTTCTGTTTTGATTCGCCTTGGAACAAAGCCGTTATTGGTCTGGAAATTAAGGTCCATTTCTTTGAGGATATTCTCTTTGGACATTGCCTTGTCAGGGTCTCCATAACGGTCAAACACATCTTTCAATTTTTGGGCTAAAGCCACCGCTTCCTCGTAATTCTTTTTTCCCGATTCACTGTCCTGGCTGTAGCTGCTCTTTTGCAAAGTCAAATACAAAGATTGAACCGGTGTCGAATAAGCCAGCTTTTCGCCTCCGGCAGCCAATATAGAACCTCTCATCGGAGGCATTGGCACATCCTTAACCCGCAGATTGCTTTCCTGCCTGGACAGCGTCGGGCCTTCCACAAACTGCAAAATCGCCAGGCGAACGATAATCACGGTAAAAATCGCAAAAGCGCTAAAGAAAAACATATTTAGCCGGATATTAAAATGTCTCTGCATCGCCGCTTCTTGCTCGCGCGGATCATCCATGTAGACACTTTTCACTACGATTCCCTGCCTTCTTTCCCTTAAAAATTAGATCGATAAGTCTGCAGCTTTCTATATAGCAACATAAGAAAAACTTCTATCGATGTATTTTCTAAGAAGACAGACCGTGATTAGCGGCAGTTTTTCTTGCGATTATGGAGTTGTTCAGCTCGGCTGAAAATTTATAATTCTATAATCTTAACGAAAGAAGGCGCAGCAAAGTTACGGCCCAGTTCCAACTTTTTTCGCCCGCCTTTTTGAAAAACTTTTGATGCGTGTTCAAAAAGTCAGGTTTTCAGCACCGAGAAGGTTGGATGAAGCCAGGGACTGAGGAGCGGAGCGTACGTTTTGGGTACGTGAGCACCGGAAGGCCCGGCTGAATTCAAGATTCGATGCCGAATAAGCACCATAGTTTTACTTCGTGATCAAAAGATGACTTTTTGAACTACCTATTAAATTAGCTTATCCGGGATGTGGGTTTCGCTGAAGGCCGGAGGATTGAACCAATCCCCGCTTTGGGCCCAGGTCGCGTCGAGCGGAATCCAGGCGTTTTGCGCAGGCAAAAACACTTCGTTCCAGGCATGCGGGCCGTATCCGCCCCGCCCGTCATAACCGAGCCCGGTGATGACCTTGACGTCCAGGCCCTGCGATCTCGCCATCATCGCGTACAGCCGGGCGTAGTCGATGCAGACGCCTTTTTTCGTCTCAAACGTCATTTGCGGTGTCTGCTCATGCCAGATCCCCTTCTCCTCATAGTCCTTCACTTTATCGTAATCGTAGCTGACTCTCGTGCCGATCCAGTCGTACAGCCGGCGGGCCTTCTCCTTGTCGCTGTCCGCGCCTTTCGTAATCTCGGCCGCCGCCAGCTCGATATCCTGCGGGATATGGGCGTCGATCAGCTCGTATTTTTGCTGCAGGATACCGCTGAGCTCTGCCTCCACGCTGCGGGTAAACACCGGCAGCTTCTCCTTGATCAGGTTGCCGGTCAGCGGTTCGATGATAGTACGGGCCCCCTGCTGGTATACCGGGGACGCCTCGACATAACGGCTGAAGCTGCTGTTCGGAAACAGCGTCACCGCGATAAAAAGCACGACGATAACCATCAGGCAGCGCGCCGCCCCAATCACGCCGCCGATGCAAGCTCCGGCCAGGCGGCTTAGCAAGGAAGCCGGGCGGTCTCCGCCCGAGAACAGCCGCCCGAACCAGGAGCCGCCGCCAAAAAACATAGCGGCCAAGCCCGCGACCGTCCGGATCAGCCAATACATCAGGATGAACACGACGGCAAACCGCATCAGCGGAAAGTCCCTTACCGCCATGATGAACGTGTAAAAGACCTGCTCCCAAAGCGCCAGCTCGCGCTGCGGTATCGTCAGCATAGACAGCCACTCCTGCACCTTGGGAGAAATCCACAGCGTTAGCGGGATGGCGGCGGCAATCCCGAGCAGCGACAGCACCCCCCCGCTGAGCAGCGAAAACAAGCGGCCCGCCGACCGCGATGCCCCGCGCAGCAAGCCCTGAAGTATCGATCCCAACAGGATAAACAAAAGAAGCAACGATATGAAGTTGTATTCCCGCACACTTTGCAGCAAATCCTCCATCATGTCACCCCCCGATCCCGATGATTTGCCGGCACGGCATATATATTAACGCCAAATCCTCCGAAAAATGCAGGTACAACTCGAACCTCCGCTTACTTGGAATTGCGCTGCGCCTCTTGAATAAACGCCTTCAGCGTATCGTTCACCGACCATTCTCCGAGGGACACCCCGCGGAACGAAACCTTCACTTTATCGCTCCCCTCAGTGCCGGTCACCTCCAAATTCGGCGTGGAAATCGTAAACGTTCCATCCGAATTTTGCGTCAACTTGGCATCCTTTGCTTCTTTTTTCATCATATTCAAAACTTCGCTTTGGCTGATATCCACGAGTTGTTCCGTTGTGGCGGTCGCCGCTGCGCCGATATCCTTGAGCGATATACCGCTGTAAACGATGATAATCGCTGCGATGACCAGCACCAGCGCCCATTTGACGACAGTCTTGACGAAATTCAGCACCAGAAAAAGAACAACCAGCGCAATGACGATAAACAGCCAATTTTCTTTCAGAAATGTGGTCCATACTTGAACATCCATTATTCGCAAACACTCCTACACGTTTTTGCCGGCGGAGTTTTCCCTGACCGGCCCCATTATAATCGGCAACAACACGGTTGCCTTTCCATTATACATGATGGCCTAGGCCGGTGTCAGCTTAACCACTTTGCCATCATAATACAGAGGGTGAAATCCCACGAAAGGCAAAAGTGCATGCGATTTTCGTCGAAAGTCCCCGAAACTGGCGGTTCAACTGCAAATATGCAGTTCATTTCCGATAATACGCTACTTTTTTTCCAATAGCCTCAAATGAGATGTATTTTTGCACTTCAACCGCTCAAAAGCGGAAATTTGCGGAAATTCAAATGTATTTTTGCATTTGATCCATCGAGCCGTTCTTCCTCCCATAAGAAACGAGCAACTGCTGAAGCAGATTCATGAGGTCGCCATCAAAGTCAGGAAGCTTTCCGCTATTTAGACATAAGTTCGTCCCGGCAGGCGTACAAGTACAAGTAGAGCATCGTTACTATCCATGAGAGGAGGGCTAACGCATGAAAATCGCGTTCTGGCTGTATTTCTTTATGTTTCTCGCTTTCTTTGACCTGCACGCCCAGTATCCGATTCTGACTCCGTTTGCGTTGTCCCTCGGCGCGGCGCCGACGTTTATCGGCTGGATGATGGGGATCTACTCCTTAACGCATTTGCCCGGCAACCTGATCGCCGGCCAAGGCGTAGACCGGCACGGCAGCCGGAGATACATGATTTTCAGCCTGCTTACCGCCGGTGTGCTGTTACTGCTTCAGGCGCATGTGACAGAGCCGTGGCAGTTGCTCGTCATACGCTCGATCAGCGGCTTTGTGCTGGCCTTTTTATCGCCGGCCTGCCTGGCGATGCTTGCTTCATTGTCCAATAACCCGGTGCAGCAGGGGAAATTGATGGCCGGCCACGGGGTCATGCATACGATCGCCTCCGTCGTCTCGCCGGCGGTCGGCGCGTTCCTTGTCGCCCAGTCGGGCTTCTCGCTCGCGTTTCGAATGCTGGGCTGGCTGCTGATTACAACAAGCGTCATTGCCATGTTCACCATTCACGAGCCCGCCAAAAAGATCAAGCCAGCCGCTTTGGAGCCGAAAGCAGCACCCTCCAGCATCCCGCTAAAGCTCAACGTCATTCCGCTTCGTTACTACCTTTTGTCGCTGGCCGTCGCCTGTTCCCAGGGCATTCTGTTTTTCGAACTTCCGCTGCAAACCGGCGGGGGTACGGAAATCATGCACACCGGCCTCTATTTCTCAATCATCAGCCTGGGGGCGCTTGTGACCCTTTCGATGCTGTTCCTTAGCAAACTGTCGCCCTACAAGCGGGCGAGTTTCGGCATCCTGGGCGTTGCGCTCTGTTTTTTTGCTATGGCTGCGCTTGATTTCATCCCGCTTCCGGCGATCCTGTTCGTCCTTGGAATGGCCAAAGGCGTCGTCTTTCCGGCGCTCTCTTCCCTGTTTATCGACCTGAGCGGGGGACAAAGGCTTGGCACCGTATTTTCCCTGCAGTCGATCGCGACGTCGCTTGGCTCCTTTATCGGGCCGATCGCCGCCGGGGCGATGCACGGGTCGTATTCTCCCTACTTCCTGGCCTTTTTCCTGCTGATGCTGACGCTCATTTTGGTACCGCCAAAAAAACACGCCGGTGTATTGACGCCGCCGATCGGCGCCGAAGCCGGCCGTTCATGAGCCCATTTTATGGTTTTTTCGCCCTCTAGGCCGCCGCACAGGACAGAGACGAACGCCCTACATAAGATAAGGTGAAATCAGCTGATAACCAAATATAACGAGGTGAACCAAAAATGAGCTCTTTAAACAATGTTTGGCCCGGCGCGGTTGGACCCGCCAATATTGGACCTAATATTGCGCCTGTCAATGTTGCGCCTGTCAATGTCGCACCTGTTCATCACGGCTTTCCCGGCTTCTGGACGTCAACAGGTACGATTCTTGTACTGTACATTTTGCTGGTGATTATTCTTCACTCTACTTTTATTTAATGGGCTATGCAATAACCGCAAGCCAAACAGTCTGCCGTGCGGCAGGCTGTTTTTTTTCATAGATATAACAAATTGCAAAGCTTATACTGGATAGGAAAATACCAGAAAAGATATTCGCGAAAGGCGGCTGGTCCACTTGGAATATTTGCAAATTACCAAGCAAAACATCGACGGCCAACACATTTGCTGCGCTTTAGGCGCCAAGCAGTATGAAGCAGCCGTAAACGAGAAAAAAAGCTGGCTAAAGGAACGAATGGACGAGGGCCTCGTATTTTACCGTCTGGACGACCGGGCCAAAGTTTTCATCGAATATTTGCCGGCCGATCAAGCCTGGGCTCCTGTCGATGCCCCCAACTATATGTTTATCAATTGCCTTTGGGTGTCTGGCAGGCATAAGGGGCAGGGGCACGCAGGAAGGCTGCTGGAGCGGTGCAAGGAGGACGCGGCGGCCCGGGGCATGGACGGCATTGTGCATATCGTCGGAAACAAAAAGCTGCCTTACTTGAGCGATAAGGCTTTTTTTCAGCATATGGGGTTTAAAGCGGCGGATGAGGCCCAGCCTTATTTTCAATTGATGGCTTTAACCTGGAGCAAATCCGCTGCTGCTCCTACGTTCAAGCCGCACGGCAAGCAGGCCTCCGTCCCGGAAAAAGGAATTTCAATCTATTACACGGCCCAGTGCCCATTTGCGGTTGGCATGCTTGAGGAGCTGCAGAGCGCTGCTCGCTTCAAAGGCGTTCCGTTTCGAGCCTGCCGGATCACGTCCAAAGAACAGGCGCAGCAGGCCCCTGCGGTTTGGACAACCTTTGCCCTGTACTATGACGGAAAATTCGTCACGCATGAAATCTTGAGCGTGAATAAATTCGATAAACTGCTGGAGCGGCTGCTTCAGGCTTAACGGACTCCTCCGATCCATTTACACGCAAAAAACAGGGTGTCTCCCGCTGTACGATCTTTCCGGGAGCAAACACCCTGTTCTTATTTAAAAAGCCCGGTCGGCTTAGAAATTGAAATCTTCGTCGGTCAGCGGCTCGACGTTCAGCGCCCGTACGTAGCCGTTGCCTTTTTTGGAGAAAAAGTCGTGCTGCTTCGTATCGGTACGGATGCCGTTGAACACGATCGGATTGACCTCTTCCTCCTCGAACGGCGGCTCGAAACCGAGGTTCATAAACGCCTTGTTGGCGTTATAGCGCAGGAAGACTTTCACTTCGTCCACCAGCCCGATTTTCGTGTAAATCTGCTCCGTATACCGTTCTTCGTTGGCGTGCAAGTAATGCAGCAGCCCTTCCAGCGTTTCGTACACTTCCTTTTGCTCGTCTTCGCTCATTTGCGCGTAGATTTCCTGGGCGAGCACGCCCACGTACACGCCATGAATGCTTTCGTCGCGCAAAATCAGGTCGATGATTTCGCCGCTGCAGGTCATTTTGCCCTGGCCAGCCAAATACAGCGGGTAGAAAAAGCCGCTATAGAACAAGTAGCTCTCCAGCAATACGGAGGCCGCCATCGCCAAATACAGCTCTCTCGGGGAGCGGATGTTGGTGTAGTACTGGCGGATCGTCTCCGCCTTCGTCTGCAGCATCGGGTTCTGTTCCACCCAGCGGAAAACCTCGTCAATCTCCTCATTGGAAGCCAAAGTGGTGAAAATGCTGCTGTACGATTTGGCGTGAATCTGCTCCATCATGCCCATAAATCCGAGTACGGCTTTACGCTGCAGGCCTTCCACATGCTCCATGATCTGCGGCATGCCGACGCCGCCCTGTACCGTATCAAGCAGCGTCAGGCCGCCGAGGACCTTCATATATGCTTCTTTTTCATCGTCGTTTAAAGTCATCCAGGACATTTTGTCGTCGGACAACGGGATTTCGTCATCCGTCCAGAACTGCATGATGTTCTGGTTCCAGAACATCATCGTAAAATCGTCGTCCGGACGGTTCCAGTTTACAGCTCGTAATGCGCACATCGCCGTTCGTTCATCCCTTTCTAATTCTCCATTATACCGAGCAGGTCAGGCATTCTTCCACGGACAGCGTCTTCGTCCGGGTATAATACAGTGACTTCAGCCCTTTATGAGCGGCGTACAAATAGTAACGCGCCAACTGACGGGTCGTCACGTTGCTGTTGACGTGAAGGATCGTCGAGATGCCTTGGTCGACATGCGGCACGATTTCCGCGATCAAGTCGATCACCTTGAACTGGTCCATCTGATAGGCCGATTTATAGAAGAAAATATTTTCCTGGCTAAGATACGGCATCGGATAATACGTCGTCGAGTTCGCGTAGGTCCGGGTTTCAATTTGCTCCACGACCGGCATCACGCTCGAGGTGGCGTTCTGAATGTACGAAATGCTGGCGGTCGGCGCAATCGCCAAACGGTAAGCATGGTACAAGCCGTTTGTCATCACCTGCTGCTTCAACTCAGCCCAGTCCTGTGGAGACGGGATGTGCATGCCTTCGAACAAAGCGGTCACTTTGCCGGAGCGCGGACGGTAGTCCGTATTCAGATAACGGTCGAAATACTCCCCTGTAGCGTAGTCGGATTGTTCGAAGCCGGCGAAGGTCTCTCCGGTTTGCACGGCGATCTCCATGCTCTTTTCCAGGGAATAATAGTTCATCATCATAAAGAACGTGCGGGTAAAATCACGCGCCTCTTCACTCTCGTAAGCGATCTTGTTCTTCGCGAAAAATCCGTGCAGATTCATCACGCCCAGCCCGACGGAATGCATTTCCCGATTCGCTTTGGCGACGCCGGGAGCGTTGGAAATATGCGTCATGTCGCTGACGGACGTGAGTGCGACCATGCCTTCATGCACAGACTCACGGATCTTCTTCCGGTCCATCACGTTCACGATGTTCAGGGAAGCCAGGTTGCAGCTGATGTCGCGGCGGATCGCATCCGCTTGCCCGTAATCGGCGATTTCCGACGTCTCCTGCAATTGGAAGATTTCCGTGCACAGGTTGGACATTTTGATCTTCCCGACCTTGTTCAGCGCATGCTGGTTGTTGGCGTTGCTCTTATTCATGATGTATGGGTAACCGGATTCCAGCTGGACCGTGGCGATCTTGGTCAGCATGTCGCGCGCGCTCATCAGCTTTCTTTTCTTAACCCGTTCGTCGGCAAGCAGTTTGTCGTACATCACGTCCAGATCCATATCGTCCAAATGGGTGCCGTAAGCTTTATATACGCTGTAAGGGCCGAACACGTATAGCGGCTCGTTGTCCTTGGCCAATTGATAGAACCGGTTCGGTACGATCAGCCCAATCGACAAGGTTTTCAGGCGAATCCGTTCGTCGGCGTTGATTTTTTTGCTATCCAAAAATTCCGCGACATCCCAACCGAAAATGTTGTAATATCCCGCGCCCGAGCCTTTGCGCTGCCCCATCTGGTCAGCATAGGAAAAAGCGTCCTCCATCAGCTTCAGCACCGGCATGATCCCTTTGGCCGCGCCTTCCACGCCTTTAATCGCCTCGCCGCGTCCGCGCAGCTTCGACAGGTTCACCGCCACGCCGCCGCCGATTTTGGACAGCTGCATGCAGGTGTTCAGCACGTAGTTGATCGAGTTCAGCGAGTCGTCCATTTCCAGCAGGAAGCAGGACACCATCTCGCCGCGCCGGCTTTTGCCCGCGTTCAGGAACGTCGGGGTGGCCGGCTGCAGCCGCTGCTCCATCATCGAACGGGCCAGCAGGCCGGCGGTTTCCGCGTTGCCGCGGCCGAGGTGCAGCGCCACCGCCGCTACCCGGTCAGGGTAATGCTCCAGATACTTGGACTTATCGTTCGTCTTCAGCGCGTAATCGGTATAAAACTTCGACGCCGCCATATAAGACGGAAATTCAAAATGATAGCCGTGGGTAATGGCATATACGCGTTCGACCTCGTCTTCCGTATACTGTTCGTACACGTTCTCGTAATAATCGTTTTCGATCATGTACCGCACTTTATCGGTCGTGCTCGAAAAGGTCACGCTTTTAAGTTCGACTTCTTGCATAAATTCAGCGACAGCTTCCCGGTCCTTCTCCAGTTGGAAGAACCCGCTCTCGTCCCGCTTCATCAACATGTTGTTTAGTTCAATATGCCGCAACCCGGCTCACCTCCTGCTTAAATCTTTCCGCATCCTGTTTCGTGCCCGACAGCTCGAATTTGCCCACAACGGGAACATGATAGCGCTGCGCAATCAAATCCGCGCTCAAGGCAAAGCGCTCGCCCCAGTTGCGGTTTCCGCTGGCCGCTACACCTAGCAGCCGCTGATGGTTATGCTCGAGAAAAGCGGAGACCTTTGCCGGCACCTGTCCAAACCCCGTTGTATATGTAATCAGCACAAACGGCTCCTCCAGCGTCATATTCTCGTCAATTTGCACGGCCGGCAAATCAAGCTTCTGGATGAACCGTTTCACGTTTCCGGTTTTGGAATCATAGGCAATCAGCATCGTTACTCCCCCACTTTTCTTCTATTACGCGGTAAGTATATGATATAGATGAGATACACACCAAAATCCATTTCACAACAACATATTGGTGTACTTGTTTAATTTAATACCTATATATTGTGTTGTCAACCTGGTAAACGTCCCAAACCGCATCCAAATCCCCTGTGGATAATGTGGAAAATCGATGCAATCCCGCATCATACTAGGGTCCGCTGGGGGACAAGTTGTTGATAAAAAATTTTTAAAAATTTTTCTATCAAAAAAAGATAGATTGCTGTGCGTGGAAGCTACTTTGTTTTGCTTTCCCTTTTGCGGTTTAATTAAGAGTTCGGCAGTTGAGCCCTGGCTTGGCTAGTAGGCTGTTCCTGAAATAATGGAGCATGGTGGCGGCTTCTCTTGAACTGCAAAAGTTAGCTTGCTAAAAAACTCAGCCGGAAACATAAGGGAAAAAAATGGCTCTATTTCGGCGAAATCCCGTTTTGGAGAGAAATAAAGGAAAATTATGGCGCTATTTTCTCAAATCACAGGGGAATGGCCGCTTTTCGCAGCACCCATTGAAAAATAGGGCCAAAAAATTCCGCTAATCAGGACGAACAGGCTCCATTCGGAAAATAAGACCATAAAGTTCCGCTATTTTTTGGATAGACCTCCACCCGACCCGTAGATTTATCACGTTTTTTCTGGATCATTTACTAGGCGTGCAAAAAAACCTTGTCATACCGGCAAACAACCGTTATGACAAGGTTTTTTGACAATGGCCGCATCACAGTAGGACAGACTGGTGCACCGCCGCAGAAGCAGCACGCTGTTGGACGAGCCGCTGTGTATCGCGGGCAATCATCAGCTCTTCGTTGGTGGGGATGATATGCACTGCCACACGGGAGGCGGGGGTGCTGATCTTGCGCTCGCCAGGCGAGCGGCTCCGGTTCAACTTCGGGTCCAACTCCAGCCCCAGATAGGACAGGCTCTCGCAGACCTTGGCGCGGATATAGTCGGAATTCTCTCCGACCCCGCCGGTAAAGATCAGCGCATCCAGACCGTTCAGTACGGCGCAGTAGGAGCCGATGTATTTGCGAATGCGCTGTACATACATATTCAGCGCCAGCCTTGCGCCCTCATGGCCTTCATCGGCGCAGCGGATGATCTCGCGCAAATCGGAGCTCTGGCCGGAGATGCCGGCCAACCCGCTATGCTTGTTCAGCAGCGAATTGATCTCGCCAAGACTCAGATTCTCTTTGGCCATCACAAAGGGAATGATCGCCGGGTCGATATCGCCGCAGCGGGTTCCCATCATCAGGCCTTCCAGCGGGGTCATGCCCATGCTGGTATCAACAGACTTCCCGTCCCGAATGGCGGTAATGCTGGCTCCGTTGCCGATATGGCAGGAGATTACACGGGTTCCCTGGAGGGGTTGGCCGGTAATTTCGCCAAGGCGTACGCTGACATATTTATGCGAGGTTCCATGGAACCCGTATCTTCTGATTTTATGACGGTCATACAAGACTCTGGGCAGCGGATACATGTAGCTCTCCTGCGGCATCGTCTGGTGAAAAGCGGTATCGAACACACACACCATCGGCGTCTCCTTGCCCAGCAGTTGGCGGAACGATTCGATCCCCTTCAGATTGGCCGGATTATGCAGCGGCGCCAGCTCGATATTGCGTCTTACCGCCTGCAGCACCTCATCGCCCAGCAGTGCCGCATCCGAAAAAAATTCACCGCCATGGGCAATCCGGTGCCCTACTGCCGCGATTTCCCGCACCGAGGCGATGGACCCGCTGCCCGGATCCGTCAGCGCCGCAAGCATATGGGTGATGGCCTCCTTATGCTCCAGGATCCGCAGACCGGTCTGCGGAGGCAGCGGTGGCGTACAATCCTGACGATGAATCGCCTGCTCCGTTCCAATCTCTTCAATAATTCCCTTCGCAAGCACCGATTCATCCTGCATATCAAACAGCTGATATTTCAAGGATGAGCTGCCGCTGTTAATGACCAGCACCTTCATAATACGGCTCCCCTCTTCCATCCCTATTTCTTTATAAATTCAACCGCCGATTTGGCAACGCAAGCCATAACCTTCCACCACATGGCGCAGGCTCTCCATCTCTTCGCTTGGCGGTGGAGTTTGTTGCTTCATATGGTATTCCGTGCCCAGATAGGTGTATTTATTCTCGCCCAGCCGGTGAAAAGGCAGCAGATGCAGCTCACGCGCCCCCGGCAATTCCGCGGCAAACGAGGCAATGGCGGCAATCTCATGGATCGTGTTGTTGAAGCCGGGAACGACGGGCACGCGAATAATCACCTGCGCCCCCCGCCTGGCAATCCGCCGGGCGTTCTCCAGAATCAGCGAGTTGGACTGCTTCACATATTCATAGTGTTTACTGTCCTCCATATGCTTGATGTCCAGCAAAACCGTATCGAGCAGCGGCAGCACTTGATCCAGCACGGCCGGATTACAGTAGGCCGTGGTTTCAATCGCTGTGTTCCAGCCTTGATCCTTGCAGGCGCGCAGCAGGTTCAGAGCAAAGTCGCTCTGATAGAGCGGCTCACCGCCGGAGAGGGTAATCCCCCCGCCGGAACGCCGGTAATAAGCCTCATCCTTGCGCAGAATGGACACAATCTCAGAGGTGCCCATCTCTTTGCCATTCATGGTCAGCGCCCCGTTGCCGCATTCGGCGCTGCAAAGTCCGCAGGATACGCAGCTTAGGCGGTTAACGGTCACCTTCGGCCGATAGCTGATGGCTCCCACCGGACAGACCTTTGCGCAGCGTCCGCAGCTGAAGCAGTTGTCCTCCTGAACCATCAGCTGGCTACCGGGAGCCTGGGTTTCGGGATTGCTGCACCAGCTGCAGCGCAGCGGGCAACCCTTCAGAAATACGATCGTGCGGATACCTGGTCCGTCATGGAGCGAGAAGCGCTGGATATCGCTGACCATCCCCCTGGCTTCCCAAATGACTTCATTCATGGTGGGCCTCCTGATCTATATAGTTACATCGTCTGCTCCGTCCGGTTAATAATGTCATCCTGCAGTTTCTTGTCAAGTGTGGTGAAATGGGCGCTGTAACCTGCCACACGGACGACGAGGTTCTTGTATTTCTCAGGATTGCGCTGGGCCTCCAGCAGCGTATCACGGCTGATCACATTAAACTGCACATGCATCCCCTTCTGGTCAAAAAAACCTCTGACCAACGCCGCCAGCTTCTCCAGTCCCGCCGGTCCACTCAGCGCGGACGGATGGAACTTCTGATTGAACAGCGTACCGTTGGAGGCGATATGATGATCCAACTTCGCCACCGAGTTGGCCGAAGCCGTAGGTCCACTGGTATCCCGGCCAGATACCGGCGACACCCCGTCGGCCAGCGGTTCGCCCGCCAGCCGTCCGTCCGCCGTTGCCCCGGTGGCGGCGCCCAACGGCACATTGGCCGAAGCCGGATACAATCCGGGCTGGAAGGTGCCGCCGCGCGGATTGACATGCTTCTGCACTTCACGGCAGTAGACAAGTCCTACTTGACGGGCCAATTCATCGACCTCTTCGATGTCGTTGCCGTATTTCGGCGCGGCAATCAGCCACTCGCGCAGGCGGGCGTCATTGCCTTGACCCTGGCTCTGGCTGTTGCCCAGATCCACCTTCACATCTGCTTGCGCGCCCAACTGGGCTAACGAAATCTGGTTGCCTTCCATGAGGAATTTTTTGATCATTTCAACAATATGCTCCTGGGTCAACGTATCCAGCGAGATGGGAGCAGAGGCTGTAGCAGCAGCCGGCTGGGCCAGGCCAAAATTGCGTTCAAGCGCTGCCTTCAGCTCTGGCAACGTTGTTTTCCGCTCTTCGAAAACCACCTTCTGGATCGCGTACATGGCATCCGCTACATTGGCAATACCTACGCCCTGCGGTCCGGTGAAGTTATAGAAGGCGCCGCCTTCCTGCAGCGATTTGCCTCTGCCGATGCAGTCATACACCATGGAGGACAGGAACGGCAGCGGTGCTCTTTCTGCATGCGCATAATCCACCGAGTTATCCGCTTGAGCCAATAGATTGACGAAATGTTCCATCTGCTTGCGGTAAGCCTCCATAATCTCATCCAGGGAGGTGAAGGAGGCGAAGTCTCCGGTGGTGATCCCGGCTTTTTTGCCATTGACGGTGCCGTTGCCGATGACAAACTCCATCACCTTCGGCAAATTGAAGAATGCGGCGTCATGCCAGCCTTCGGTTTTTCCGCCCTTTTGCGGCTCAACGCAGCCGATAAGGCCGTAGTCACGCGCATCCGCCAGACTTACGGAACGGCTGACCAGCGCGGGGATGATAACCTCATCGTTGTAATACGCCGGGAGTCCAAGACCCAGACGGCTGACCTCCGCTGCCTTCAGCAGCAGCTCATCCGGCGTGCGGTTCCAGACGCGGATCGAGACGGAAGGCTGTGGCAACTTCACATGGGCCGTCGCCTCCAGGCAGGCGAAGGACAGCTCGTTGGTGGCGTCCAGCCCCTCCTCATTCTGACCGCCGACCACCAAATTCTGAAACATCGGGTATCCGCCAAAAGCTTTACTGGAGGCTTCGTCGCGGATTTTGTTAATCTCGTTCAGCTTCACCCACAGACAGTCCAGCAGTTCCTGGGCTTCTTCATGGCGAAGGGTGCCACGCTCGATATCCTGTTTGTAATACGGATACATGTATTGGTCAAAACGCATCGGAGACACGGAGTGCCCGTTCGATTCCACCTGAATCAGCATGTGCACGAACCAGAAGCACTGCACCGCTTCGCTGAAGCTGGATGCCGGATTCGCCGGAACCTGCTCACAATTGCGGGCAATCTGCAGCAGTTCCCGCTGGCGGACACCGTCGCTGCAGGCTGCGGCCTGACTCTTGGCCAGCTCCGCGAACCGTTTGCCGAACTGGATGGCTGCTTCCGCAGAGATGATCACCGCGTTCAGAAACTGTTCTTTTTTGATATAATCCGGCAACGAATGGTCTGCCTCCGCTTTGGCCTGCCGCGCCTCCTCGATGATGCCTTTGAAGCCCTTGGACAGCACCTTTCCATAATCCACAGAAATATGGCCAACGCCGTTATTATAATAATTGCCTACCGTAAAAACTTCCGCATCGATCGCCGTCAACGCTTCGGGAGACATGAAGGAAGTTGCCAGTTCCTGCACCGTGCGGCCGTTCCAATATTCAAAAGAATGCTTCAGCTTGCTGACCGCATCATCCGAGATCGTAAACACGTCACCCGTTCTGCGGGCCACCGTAGCGAATTCGCTCAGCAGCCAACGGTTTGAAAACTCGGGAAAGATCTGACATCCTCTTGGCTTGGCAGTCAAATTGCCCACGATCAGCTCTTTGTCCCGGATCACCAGCGTCATGTTCTGCAGAATATGCTCCAGCGCTTTGGCGCGGCGGATAATCATCGGAAGATGCTCGGTTTGCTTAAAAGATTCCGTAATCAGCACCGCTCTTTCGGCTTCGATCTCCGGAGTGCCGGACATCAGGTTGTCGATCAGATGGCCGATCCGGCCGGTTACTGCTGCTGATTTGGGCATATCGTAGACTTTTGTCATCGTATAGCCTCCCCCTTCAGTTTGCTTTCCTAATGCTTGCCAGCTGTTCATGATAAGCGCTAATACACCCTACGAAACAACTGTTCCAGCTGCTCAACATTGACCTCGCGCGGATTGGTCGCGGTGCATTTATCCTTCAGCGCCGCCTGGCTCATCGTGGACAGCAGTCCTTCATAAGCCTCACGGTCAATGCCGGCCGCTTCCAGCGACGCAGGTGTGCCGGTCAGCTTCTGCAGCGCCCGCACCGCCGAAACCAAGCTGGCCACGCCCTCCGCCACCGTGGCCGCCGGGAGGTGCAGGCGATGGGCCAGCTTGCAATAACGCGCCGCCGCCTGGCTCTCACCCCCGCTCTCCAGGTCAGCGTTGTATTCGATAATATGGGGCAGCAGCACGGCGTTCGCCCGTCCATGCGGCAGATGAAAATGCCCGCCCAGCGTATGTGCCATGCTGTGGGTAATGCCCAGCGCCGCGTTCGTAAACGCCATGCCGGCCAGACAGGAGGCATTGTGCAGGCGCTCCCGCGCCTCCAGATCGTCGCCGCTATGATAGGCGCGCAGCAGATAATCAAAGATCAGTTCGATGGTCTTCTCGCAGAGCGCATCCGTATAATCGGAATGCTCGCTCGACACATAAGCTTCGATGGCATGCGTGAGCGCATCGATGGCGGTATCGGCGGTAATCTGCGGTGGCACGGTTCTCAGAAAGGCGGCGTCCAGGATCGCCACATCCGGGATGATGTCCTGCGAGACAAGCGGAATTTTCGTGTCGCCCAGCGTCATGACCGAATAGGAGGTCACTTCCGATCCGGTACCGCTTGTCGTCGGAATGGCGATGAACAACGGCTTGCCGCCGTCATCCGCATTTCCGGCATGCTGGCGGGCGAACAGCAAAATGCTTTTGGCCGCGTCAATGGTAGAACCTCCGCCCAGGGCAATAATCAGATCGGGACGGAAGGCCAGGTACTCCTTCACTCCGGCGGCCACCACCTCAGCAGGCGGATCAGGCTGTACGCCGGTGAAGAGCCGGTAATCCTCCACACTGGTCTGCAGAATATGAATTAATGTATCCGCGAACCCGGCCTGCACCATAAAAGGATCGGTAATGACCAGGGCCCGGCGGTTATCGAGCAGCGTTAAATATTCAAGCGCGCCTGTATCAAAATAGACCTCCGTTTTTACACTAAAACGCTTCATTCCTTTTGCCTCCGTTCCACGTCATTCGTCGGTCTGCAAATCGTCCACAATCCCGACAATGGACATATCTGCGGATAAGCGGATGTCCTCATACATGGAACTGCCCCAGTCAATCAGCACCAGGTCACCGATTCCCGCGCCAACCATATCAATGGCAACGAACACATCATCACCGGTCATTCTGCGCTTCTCGTCCACTGATTTGATCATAAGCAGCTTGGCGCCGATCAGCTTCTCACATTTCTGGGTAGAGACGACCTTGCCGATGACTGTAGCCAGATGCATGCTGTGATCCCTCCCTTATCCCATCAGTTGCCGCAGCAGCTGCTGTACGATCGCTTCAAGTTGGGCCTCATTCATTGCTGCCGGTGCCGTCGGTGCTGCCGGTACTGCCGTTGCCTCAGCCGTCATCTGCTTTGCCGCACACACCGGCACAGGCTCCCGCAAATCCTCCATCTCGCGCACACCATAGGCTAAGCGGCGGATGTTCAGCAGGTTCATTGGGCCGATGTTATCCGATGTGGAGCTGCCGCCAACCGCACCGCACCCCAACGTCATGGCCGGAGGAAGATTCGTGGTTGCTCCAATGCCGCCCAGCGCTGCCGGAGTATTAACAAGCAGGCGTGACACCTGCTTGTGGAGTGCAAACTCCCGGATCACAGCTTCATTGCGCGAATGGATCGTCATGGTATGGCCTTTGCCTTCCCCTTCCAGCAGCTCCATGCAGCGCTCGCAGGCCGCTTGCCAATCCTCTGCCTCATAAAAAGCCAGCACAGGCGCCAGCTTCTCCCGGGAATAAGGATTGCTGTGCGAAACGGTCGTCTGCTCCGAGATCAGCACCCGGCTTCCGGCCGGAATGCTGAATCCGGCCATCGCCGCCAGCTTCTCCGGCGACCTGCCGACCGCCTGCGGATTAATCGTGCCATTGCCCCGCAGCAGGAAGGAGCCCAACCCAGCCGATTGCTCGCTGTTCAGGAAGTAGGCCCCTTGCCGCAGCAGTTCCTGTACAACCTGCTGTCTGCTCTCCTTCTCCACCACAATCGATTGCTCGGAAGCACAGATCACACCGTAATCAAATGTCTTGCTGTCGATAATCTGCTTGACCGCGCGCGGAATATCCGCCGACCGCTCGATGAAGGCCGGGCCATTGCCAGGGCCGACACCGATGGCAGGTGTGCCGGAGCTGTAAGCCGCCTTTACCATCGCTTCCCCGCCGGTGGCCAGGATAAGCGAGGTGTCGCGGTGCTTCATCAGCTCGCTGGTGCCCGGCATGCTGAGAATAGACAGGCAGCCCAGAATGCCTTCAGGCGCTCCCGCCTGCACCGCCGCAGCGGAGAGAATAGCTACTGTCTCGCTAATGCAGCGGCGTGCGGACGGATGGGGCGAAAAGACGATAGCGTTGCCTGTCTTCAGCGCCAGCAAGCTTTTGTAAATCACCGTCGAGGTTGGATTGGTTGATGGAATCAGCCCGGCGATTACACCGACCGGGACGGCGATATCCACGATCTGATCGGTTTCATGGGTGGCGATTACACCGACGGTCTTCATGTCCTTAATATGCCGGTGCAGTTCCCTGCTGGCGAATGTATTCTTAATGACCTTGTCTTCCCAGCGGCCAAATCCGGTCTCCTCGTGGGCCATTTGGGCGAGCTTGACGGCGGACTGTTCTGCAGCCGCGGCCACCTGCGCTACAATATGATCAATTTGCTCCTGGCTGTAGCTTTGCAGAACCTTCTGAGCTTCCTTGGCGGCTGCGAGAATGACGCGAACCTCCTGTATCGATTGCAGATCATGATCCAGAATCTTCATTGCCGTTTCCTCCTGCTTCTTATGCTTGTTGCTCACTTACTTCTTCAGAAAACGGAGTTCAACCTTGCGCGCTTCCAGCAGCTCACGGGCCAGCGGTGTGATGATGGCATCCTCCCGCGCGCTCAGCGTCCCTCCTGGAATATGTTGCACATCGGCTAGGGTGATGACCGAATCCGGCAGATGGATGGCGTTCGGCGGGTTCTGGGCGGCTGTCCTTCCGCTGCCTGACGAAATGCCAGCGGCAGGGTCTCCCTCCGCCAGCAGTCCGTACGTGCTCAGCGTTTCGCGAAACTCCGCGAGTGTGACCACCTTAACGCCAAAGTCCTGCAGTGTACGCTCATAACCCAGCAGCATCCTGTTGTACGCCGCGTTGCCGCCCATCCCGGCGGCGGCCTGCACGGTATGTAGCGGATCATAGCCGTCACGGACCGCAATGATCTCCTTGCGCAGCATGATCGCCGCGGCGATGCCAGCGGTAAGCGGGCTGTCGGTGATGCCAAGCGCGATCTTGCTTAATGCACCCCGGGTAGCGAGTGGAATCAGCACCAGCTCCGCCTCGCGCAAGGCTTGCTCGATTTCGGCCAGCCCGGTTAATCTGCGCGCGGACAACCGGGACAGCAGCGTCTCATCCAGCAGGGGCAAGCCGGGGCTGTCATCGATGACGAGACTGTAGCGGTACAGCGGATAATCCGCCAGTAACCTGGCTACACAGTCTTCGTTCACTGTGCCTCCGCTGAGGAACACAACGACTCTCCTGCTCAGTGCGGGCAGCAACGACTCCAGCATCTGGCGGATTAAGGTTTCGGTGTTCATCACAGCGCCCATCGGCTTCACCCTTGCGAATGCACTGCAGTGATCCGAACGGTGTCTCCGTTCTTCACCTCTGCCGCATTTGCCTCATCGGTATCGATATGCATCTCCAGCACGAACTCGCGGCCTGCGCGGATACGTACATCATGAAACATGATTTTCTTGCCGGAGTCCGCCGACTCCACAGTGACTGAATCGCCGTTCTTCACCCCAAACCGGGTTGCATCCTCTTCACTCATATGAATATGGCGTTTGGCACAGATCGCCTTATTGTTCATCACCAGCATGCCTTTGGGTCCGATCACACACAAGCTCGCAGCGCCTGCCGTATCTCCCGAGTCGCGGACGGGAGGGTTAATGCCGAGCGCAAAAGCATCGCTGCGCGAAATTTCGATCTGGCTGGACGGCCGCAGCGGCCCCAGCACGCGGACGCTTGGAAAGCAACCTTTGGGGCCGGCGATACAGACGGTTTCCGAAGCGGCGAATTGACCGGGCTGCTTCAGATTGCTTTTGACCGTCAGCTCATGGCCAGCTCCGAACAGCACCTCCATATCCTGGCGGTCCAAATGGATATGGCGGGCGGAGATTCCAACCGGGATGCTATAGCTGCGGTCCTTTACTTTAAGCGTGCTCGCGATTTCCGCCGCAAGACTTTGTACCAGCTGATTATTTATGTCCATCACGGTTGACCATCCTTATTTGTTTTGGCTGAGCGCGGCCGGTGGTGCAGACAGAGCGTGACCGGCTGGCCTTTCATCCTCCTACACAGCGGATCGCCGCACAGATTGCAGCCGACCTCTACCTCTTTCCGCTCTACTTGCTCTACTTGCTGCTCTTGCTGCTCTTGTTGCGGTATTGGCGGCTCTGAATGCGGTACTTGCGGCTCTGACTGCGGCTCCGTCCGCAACTCCTGATCCGTAGCTTCGACCACGGGCGCCTGCTCCGCTTCCGGATCCGCTACCGTTTCCCCGCCCGCAGTTTCCTCCAGCGGCTCTACAGGCGTCTGTTCCGCCCCCGATTCGGTGAATACGGTTTCAGGAGAATGGACCAGCCGTCCGATACCTTCCGCCGGGTGGGCAATGACCATCGCCGCTATAACCGTCCCCAGCTTGCCGGCGCTGTTCTTTGCTCCCTCTACCGCAGCTTTGACCGCACCCACATCTCCGGTAATTTTGACCACGATCCGCCCGTCCCGCGCTTTCTCGTAGCCCAGCAGCTTGACATGGGACGATTTCACACAGGTATCGGCAGCCTCCAGCGCCGCCGGATAACCGATCACCTCAATCAGACCAAGGGCATTCTCATTCACAGTAGCCACTCCTTCAACGTTTTACATGTATGCCTGTGCTGCTCTACAGATTAGACTGTGCCATCGATACCGGGTTGTGGCCCATCGATCTTAGTACGCTTACGCCCACATCGCGGGCGGAGATCACCGCTTGGCGGACCGCGCCGGAATCGCCTGTAATCGTGACGATAATTTCATTCGAGCGGGCTGTACCTTTATCCGGGCTAGCGTAGGTTACAATCTCTACATTGGCTGTTTTGAGTGCGGTGTCCGCCATCAACAGGCCGATCGCAGCCGGAGCACCAACTAGAATACCGAAGGATTTGCCCGCCGGTGCGCCAAAAGCTTTCTCCAATGCCAGACTCGCACGTGCTGTATAATGGAGCTCCACATGTCCGGCATCGCAAGGGTAGACATCGCCGAAGGTGCGCGGCAGCTCTTTGAGCGCCACTTCTACTGCCCGGCGGGAATCGGAGACATCTTCGGAGGCAAAAATAATGGTGCAGCCGTGTCCGGCCCCGCCCTTGGTGTCCCGCGCCAACTCAATCGAGACCACTTCCGTGTTGGTCGCCTTCACTGCTTCGTCGGCAGCCATAATTTGCGGGCCTGCGCCGGTGCGCGAGCTGATGATGCCGATAGAACGGTATCTCGGGTCCAGGCCCATGCTCTCATGCAGATGGCGGTCCAGGTTGGCGATCACCAGGCCCACGGTATCCCCCATGGCTGAGCCGACATATTCCGTTATCGCGTTGTAATGGCTTGTCACGTCTTGCTCCCTCTTTTCCGTATACTGTTGGTTGTTCAGCGAAAAGCCTGCGGCAGCATCGGCTGCCGGGGCGGAAGGCACACCCCCGGGGCTTGCCTGGACAACCGCTTCAATCACCTGCTTCAGAATTGCTTCATCCATACTCTCACCCCGGTTTTATTGTTCAGACAGCTTCGGCAAAATTTTCTCAACGTCCATATGCGGTCTTGGAATTACATGTACCGAAATGACCTCGCCTACCCGTTTTGCGGAAGCTACTCCCGCATCCGTTGCCGCCTTGACAGCGCCTACATCTCCTCTAACCATAACGGTTACCAGACCGGATCCGATTTTTTCATAGCCAATCAAGGTCACATTTGCAGCTTTTACCATTGAATCCGCTGCTTCGATTGCGCTGACCAGCCCTTTTGTTTCAATAAGTCCGAGTGCTTCCTGCCGCATAATTTTGCGCACCTCCATAGATTTGAACTTGCGTATTCATCTCCCATTGTACGAAGAACGGGGCCGCAAATATTTGACTATAACCACTCAAAACAGGACTATTACGACTCGCTGCCTGGTACTTTAATGACATGGCAAAAAATTACATGTAGTTAATATGCAATAATTGATTGCGCTTACAAATAAGCTGTGGCATAATCCCACTATCTTGACAGCTGCCTCCTTGCCTGAGGAGCAGGGTTCAGTGAAAGTAAGTGTTCAAACCTCTGAAAGTGTGTGTTCAAAAAGTCGGCTTTTCAGCACCGAAGCATATGCTTCCGAAGTGCGTTTTTTCAAAACGCTTAGCGTATGCTTCCGAAGTGCGTTTTTTCAAAACGCTTAGCATATGCTTCCGAAGTGCGTTTTTTCAAAACGCTTTAGGTCGGATGAAGCTAGTAGACGATTCTGGAAATAACGTTAGCATGATGGCAAATGAAGACTTGAGAAAACGGCAAAATTAGTCTATTGAAGATCTCGGGTGACAACATAAAGGAAAAAAAGGGCGCTATTTCAGCGATATCCCCCATGTTGCGTGAAATAGAGGAATTTTATGGCGCTATTCTCACGATTTAGTGGCGAAAGACCGCCTTTCGACCTGTTCATCGAAAAATAAGACCCTAAAGTTCCCCTATGGTGATGAATAGGCTCAAATTCGCAAAATAAGCCCCTAAAGTTCCTCTATTTTATGGGGAACGATACTGAGCGCAAGACTAATATAGAACAAAGTGATCCATGGCCCCTGTCCGCAGATAAGCCATATTATTTCCGGATCATTCTACTAGGGATTGAGTAGCGGAGCTGAACGTTTTCGGAGAAAACGGCTTCGGAAACATAGTCTTGTGAGGGTACGTGAGCAACTAAAATGTTTCCGCAGGAAACATGCTTCGGAAGCATATGCTAGAGCCCGGCTGAATTCAAGATTCGACGCCGAAACCGCTCCCTGGGTAATTTATTCTTGCGATATAAGGAAGCCGGCACTTAGATGTTACTTCTTTCTTATATCTTCAAAAGACGACTTTTTGAACAACCTCTGAAAGGAATGGCGATAACATGTCCGAAGTGATTCAACTTGCCGACATTATCGAAGTGGAAGCATTCAAGAGCATACAGGAGAAGCTGGCCAAAATCGTGCTGTTTCCCGTTATTACGATTGACGCGGAAGGTAATCCGATGGGCGCGTGGAGCAATTTCTCCCCGTTCTGCAAGCTGGTGCGTTCTTCCAGCGAAGGAGAGCGGAGATGCATCAGTTGCGACTATGAGGCAGGGAAGCTGGCGATGAAACACCGCGAACCGCAAATCTACCGCTGCCATCTGGGTTTGCAGGACTGTGTGGCGCCAATCATTGCCGAAGGTTATTTTCTGGGGGCGGTGCTGGGCGGGCAAGTGCTGACGGATGAAGCGGACCGTGCGAAAATTGACGCCGAGCGCATCTCCGTTGAATTCGGGCTGCCGCTGCAAAAGGTACTGGAGGCGATTGGGCAGATTCCGCTCGTCAGCCGGCAATACCTGGAGGATTCGGTCAATTTCGATACCTTTGTTGCGAACTATATTGCCGAGATCAGTATGAAAAAAATGGTGCAGGAGCAATTTCTCAAGGAAAGCCGCGAGAATCTGTTGCTGGAGCAAAAAGCCAAAACGATGGAGCTGAAGCAGCTTCAGGCCCAGATTAATCCCCATTTTCTGTTCAACACTCTGAACACGATCGCCCGCATGGCCCTGATCGAAAATGCCCCGGAAACAGAAGAGCTGATCTATAACCTCTGCGACCTGCTGCACTACAATCTGAAGAATGTGGAGGAATTCCCCAAGATCCGCACGGAAATCGAGTCGATTAAGAAATATCTCTACATCCAGACTCTGCGCTACAGCGACCGGATTCAATATGAGATTAAAATCGATCCTGAGATTATGGATTACCGCATCCCGTCGATGGTGCTCCAGCCCTTGGTGGAGAATGCCTTCATCCACGGACTTGAGCAGAAGCGTGACGGCGGCACCGTGCGGATCAGCGGCTGCCGAACGCCGGATAACCGGATTGTCATCACGGTTGCGGATAACGGCAGAGGCTTTAAGCCGGATATTCTGCGTGCGTTCGCCAACGGGGATGAGGACAAGGGCACACATACGGGGATCGGACTGTTCAACACGCATGAACGGCTGCGCGGCTATTTCGGCAAATCGTACGGCCTTAGCATCCGCAGCGAGTCGGATGTTAGCACCTTGGTCCATATCACCCTGCCCTGCTTGAAGGAACATCTGCCGATCCGAATGGAGGATGAACATTTGTGATTAAACTGATGATTGTTGAGGATGAGCCACTGGAGCGAATAGCCCTGCGTAAAATCATTCAAAGGCTGCCGCTGGACCTGGAGGTGGTGGAGGATGCGCTCAACGGCGAGGAAGCGATCCACAAGGTACAACTGTTGGGGCCGCAAATTCTGCTGATGGATATCCGCATGCCCGAGAAAAACGGACTGGAGGCCCAGCAGCAGATTATCCACAGATTCCCACTGACGAAGACGATTATTCTGACGGCCTACAGTGATTTCCAATATGCCCGCGAAGCACTGCAGTGTGGGGTTATTGACTATCTCCTGAAGCCGGTGCCGCCCCACCAGCTCAAATCTGCGCTCGATAAGGCGATCCAGTCCTTGAATCCGGGCGAAGCTATGGACGCAGAGACACCCCCTGCCACTCCCAAGCCGGACGAAGATCTGATTGCGACGGCACTGCGATATATTGAACGGCATATTACCAGCGAACTGACTTTGTCTGAGGTTGCCGCCTTCATTCACCTGAATCCGCAATATTTCAGCCGCCTGTTCAAAAGCCGCACCGGGGTCACCTTTACCGAATACGTCTCCGTGCAGAAGATCAACCGGGCCAAGGATATGCTGCTGCACAGCAACCTGCCGGTTTACCGGGTGGCGATTGATCTGGGGTTCTCGGACGCGGCCTATTTCTCGCGTGTCTTCTTCAAATATGAACAGCAGACTCCGCTACAGTTCAAGAAGCAGGCCGAACGGGCTCTGCGCGAGCGCATAAGAGGGCAATAAAGCAGCGATCCCCCAGTGATTGGAGAAGCGCTGCTTTTTGGGGGACGCCAGTCCGGCATAAAGGTGATGTCTCCCATTCTTGATCGATCCCCCTTACCCTTACGTAACCTCCGCCTAGCGATACAGTTTTGGGTCATAAGGCTTGGGAATCGGCTCTTTATTTTGCAAATACCATTCCACAATGCGGTCTGTCAACTCATCGTAGATGTCGTCTTCCAAATACGGCCTCTTGTATTTTCTGAGCATCTTGACGCTCTTACGGATTTCCTTTTTTGCGCTCTTCTCAAACACCTCGGACTCTCACAATGTCTTCTCGATATAATCATAATCGCAAAATCTGACAAAACCTTTATCCCAGTTGATGTTGCCGTTTCTTTGGGCCTCGTCCCGAAGTTTCTCGATGGCTCGAATCGGTTCGTCCTGAACAGTCTCCGCTTGACCTTGCGGAGGAACATACGTCTGCCACAGGTACTTGGCCTCCTCAAAATATTTCATGCTTTTCCTCCCATTCTAACGGACCGCAGCGTCGTTATTTCGGCGAAATTAACACCCTGCGGAGTGTAACGGACACCACAGACCTTATTTGGCATCTAAGCCCGCCTTTTCCTCCTATTTCGCGCAAATAAGAGCTCACTGGTCCGTTAGAATTTAAAACGCCGCTTTTTCGGGCAAATAAGGGCTTTCGTGTCCGTTAGCCGCGTGCAGTCAGATCCATCGCGTGCAGAATGCTGGCCTGCGTTTTTTACGCAAGCTTATCTACTGGCGTGCCATCATCATAATCCCTTTTTTCGTAATCACGTAATTATCGGGCAAGCAGGTAGTGCCGGGATGATTCCGACAGCGGTCATAAAGCGCCTTAAGATCGAGCTGAAAATCGCCGCGCGGCCGTTTCGGCTCTTTGATCCCCCAGTTTTCCATGCATTCCAGGATCAGCCGCTGCGTCTGCGGGTACATGCTTGCGGCCTCCAGCAGGCAGCCTACGCTCCCTAAACGGGTATTCTCGTCGTACTTCGGTTTTAGCTTGGAAACAAGCTCCGTCACCAAATGCCACAGCCAAATCTGGCAGGTTTTATCGCTGTCCGGAATCGGAGAGTCAAAAAATCCCTTCCGCAAGGCCGCCCATAAAGCCATTAAACTATTCCCGGCCAGTTCGGGAGTTTCATAGTTATGAAAATTCGTCAGCAGCGCGTTGATCCGTCCGGAGATATCGATCCCCCGCTCCGCCACTCTCCACCAGACGCGGCACTTCAATTCTTCCGTTTGCGTATCGCTATAGTATTGAGACAGCAACAGTCTCAGCGCTTCCTCTGGCAAAGCAACGCCCAGAGCCAGCATTTCATCCACGAGCGCGGCGGCCCGGTACTGGACATAAAGTTCGGTTTCCGTTTTGTCGGCTGCCTTTTTTGCGATATGCATGAGACGCGCCGCAGGGACAACATACGCCATGAAAGCAACGCCGTCCGCCCGCAAGCTTTCATAAGCCACTTCCAATAGGTCAGCCGTAAACTCGTAGTCCTTTAATTCGGCGATGAAACCTGTACTTCCATCGATCTGCCCGGCCCCTGCCAAACGATCCGCGATCCAGAGGACCGCGCCTTGTGCTTCACCGGACGCCAGTATCTCTTCAACCAGCATCTCCTTCCGTTCTTGGCGCTGCTCCTGGCTCGCTGCGGCAAAAGCCTGCAGCTTCCCTTCCATCAGCTTCTCATTGAACATCATCGTTCTCCTTCCAGATTTGTGGTTGACCGCCCCGCCTTTCTATTCGTCATCTTCTTCCAGGCACATTTGAATAAAAGAAAACAGACTAGCCGCTTCCACGGAACGGTTCCCCCAATCATGCCAGAAGTAGAGCACCTGTCCGACTTGGCCCGCTTCCGCCGGGTCCATGTCCAGGCACAGGTAGTCCCCGCCGCCGTTATACGCGATCGGAATCCACTTGTCATTCCATAACAGCGGTTTGATTTCTTGCCCAATGTCCGGCTCCATTTCATCCGCTTCAAACTCTTCCCGCAGGAAGTTCCAATTTTCCACAATTTCCCCGAGCGGGCTGAGCGTCAAATTTCTCACGAACGGCTCCGATCCCAGATCCGAGTCCTGCCCGTTATGTACTTGATAGAAAGTTTTCATTTCCTCGGGAAACTTCAACCCAAGCGCCTTCTCGGCGTGCTCGAACTCCGCTTCATCGGCACCGGGCCGCAGCCTTAGCGCCTCCTGAAAACCGTCCTCCTTAGCCTCCCCCTTTTCAATAATCAAGCTCCATAACCGTTCCGCCTGCTTTAACAAGTCTCAAACCTCCCGTTTAGATATACCAATATATATCGGCGCCAATGTCGAAATCAAACTAGAATCTGCTACAATAAGTTTAATATGAAGAGAAATGATAGGGGAGTCGAAATTGAAAATACTTCGGGAACACCGCTGGGATTTGACGGAAGCGGAAGCCATTCAACTGCAGCGGGAACTGGCTGCAAGAGTGATCAGGCAGGATGCATTTTCTGAGCCAATCCGTTACATTGCCGGTGTAGACGTAGCTTACAGCGAACAAAACGACCGCTTAATCGCCGCGGTTGTCATTTTGGAAGCAGATACTCTGAAGCCTGTGGAATCTGCGGTCGTTGAAGATACCGTTCACTTTCCTTATGTGCCGGGGCTGTTCTCCTTCCGGGAGCTTCCACCGATCATCAAGGCATTTGAGCGGATCGTCACTCCCCCGCAGCTAGTCGTATGCGACGGCCAGGGGTTGGCCCACCCCAGACGGTTCGGACTGGCCTGCCATTTAGGTGTGCTCTACGATATCCCCGCCATCGGATGCGGGAAAACCAGGCTTTGCGGCGATTATAAGGAGCCGGAATTGCACAGAGGCGCCTTCTCCCCGCTCACGGACGGGCGTGAAGTGATCGGACATGTCCTCAGAACGCAGCGCAGTATCAAGCCGATCTTCGTATCGGTTGGCCACCGGATATCCTTAAGCACAGCTTGCGAGTGGATCTTAATGCTGGCGCCCAAATACCGTTTGCCGGAAACGACCCGGCTGGCCGATCAGTTGGTGCGAAAGACGATGGCGGAATAAATCTCCATTAAGACTGCTTATTTTTGTTCGTATAATTGAGGCATACGGTGCGATATGCTTAAGGAGCCGGCGGCCACCGGCTCCCTGCACAATAAAAATTCACATCTCCAGCTCTTCAATTTTTTTATTCAACGTGTTCACTTGGTACATTTCTATTACCTTGCCCGATTCATCTTTTCTATTCACGATCTCGACTTCCGGGCCGGCTTCTAGTTCTTCGTTCCATTCCACACTGCTGTTAAGCTCTAGAAGTCTCGTATCCTTCAAATGCAAATAATCCTTGGTAAGCTCGAGAGGATCGTATCGTTTTAATCCCTGATAAGGATCCCTAACGAGTATTCTCTCCTTATCATATACTTCATTCAACTCATCAATCGCTTGCTCCAAGCTTAGCCGAATATGTATTTCATCTTCTAAAAAAGTAACGGTTCCCTTCCCCTTCCCCGCATCGTCATCAAATATAAAATCAGCCTTGTTGTCCACCAACTGAAAATCAGCCGTTGAATCCGTCAATCTGCCTGGATTATATAAGAATATGCTAATAGCCCCTTCATTTTTGCGATTTTCATTCACAGATATCTCTATGCTATTTAGACAATCACTGCACGTATATTGATTAAAATCTGCATCTGTCCATGATCCCTGATAATTTTGCAATTCTATTTTTGCCGGAGCTTTGGGCTCAACAACCATATTTTCTTTGCTTCGGTCTGTATTACATGCAACCAACAATATTAGCAAAAACAAACCGCATATTAACTTGTATTTCATCCGAATCACAACTTCTTTCTTAATATGCTAACTTTCACATCACCACATCCTGAAAGCCCACTTCAATATCTTGTCTTCTTTCTATGTAATAATCCAAAAGTCGGGTCGTTTATGATCATTTCAAAACCTCCTTTTCTGCATTTATATATTATATACCACCAATACGGGGTCCAGCTAAAATAACAGCCTTTCCCGCCCCCTTACGGGAAGCGGAAAGGCTGTGACAATTCCTTCATCGCATTATTGGAGTTTTTTTAGTTCATTAATTCGACAACGTGGCTTGCTCCGCCGCCGGTGCTGGTTCAAACGCTCTGCGGTTCGTCCGCCCCACAACAACAGCCATCGCGCTGGCCACAGCCGCCAGCAGATATATCCACACCACGCCAAAAAGGTCCGCAACCACGCTCATCAACATTAAGGAGATTCCGTAAATTAAACTTAGCACCGTGTACTGCGCACTGAACACTTTGGGCAGCAATTGCGGGTCAACGCTTCTTTGCGCCAGCGTTCTTCTGCAGATATTGGAAAGCTCCGTCATCGGCCCGGTCAGAAACACAATAAGCAAAGCGATGACAGGCACGGTGTTAACAGCGTACAAGGCTGTGATTACCGCATAACCGGAAGTCCCAAAAAGCAAGGCGGCGACAATTTTGTTTTCCAGCCGTTTAACCAGCATAATCAGGACGATACCACCCAGTACCGACCCGCCAAAATAACTCGCGTTGATATACCCCCACCATTGTTCGCCTTGTTTTAAGACATCGATCACGAAAACGAGCATAAAGGAACCGGCCCAGACCGCCCCCCCAAATTGTTCGGTGGCATCCATAATCAATAGGGAGCGAAGCCTTCTTGATTTCCAAAGGAGTACCCAGCCTTCCTTCAGCGCCTGCCAATCCGAAGATTCGGCAACGTTATGCCTCTGGCCGCTTCTCAGGCTCCATACGGAGGTTCGCGGGGTCTCGGTTGGATCCGTAACAAAAATGGTGAATATCATGGCAAATCCATAACAAACTGCTACAACGCTTATAACGTTGAGCGGCCCGGCAAAGGACAGCAGAATCCCGCCAAAGGCCCAGCCGGCAAATTGGACGATTTGATCGGATGTGGAAATCAGCGTATTCGCCTTCATCAATCCGCTGTCATCCACCAACCGGGGAACCAAAGCATTGCGTGATGGCGTTGACCAGCCGTCGAGAAATGATAGAAGCAACACAATGATAAGGATAAAAATCAAGTTCGGCCCGCCGGATTGATCAAACCATAGATACACCATCAGACAAGCGAAAAGTACAAATTGCCCCATTTGCGAGATGAACAACAAAGCAGGCAACCTGAATCGGTTGATCAAAAGCGGGGCAAAAAAACCGCTGATCAGGCGCGAGATGACCGTGATAAACGGGATTAACGTAGTCACAATAATCGATCCGCTAGTATCCAGCACCAATATCGTTAAAGCGAGCGTATATAACAAATCGGCCATGTTGGCTATGGTTTGCGTACTCCATAAATAATAAAAGGATTTATGATACATGCCGGAACCTTCTTTGCCTAATTCTTTTTCTTGTGAATTTTCAAATCCTCACTGTATTTATAAATTAGAGACGGGCTGTCTATGATATGATTTTGCAAAGTTTTGGCCACGGCGTTTTCGCTTTGAACCGCGTAACAATACTGACAGTTAAACTTGCACGTATTGTATACGCCTACGTCTACCGCTGCGGTGCAAAGACAAGTATCCCGCTGATTTTTATCTTTGGCATAATCCAGATCCCGCCCGATGATGCTTGAAAGGAGCCGGGCATCAATACAACTGCCATGACGAATCCCGCAGTGATCCAAATCGGCGGCTTCCGAGCAAGTCTCCACAGAAATACTGTGAGCGGCTCCAATACGGCTTATGTTTGCGGCAAATTCGTCCATTCGTTCTCTATAATCGGGCAAAGTAATATCGGTGCATAACACCGCATGGTTTTGCTGCAGTTTATTAAATCTCGCCACGGTTTTCCCGTAATAATCCATAAAACTTATCACCAATCGATGGGTGTACCCTTCCAGTTGGCCAGCTAAACGTTCCAGGCGTTCAAGATGGTACTCCACAGGGGTGATATTGCTGATGATGATCGGATCGTATCTCCAAATGACCCGGTTTGCCCCAAGCCGCTCGCTTAACTCGCGGAAATAGTCCACGCGGTTCGCAGCGGGGGGCAAATTAGGCTCAAAAATTTCCGGATAATCATTTAGTGTGTATTGAAAATAGTACATGTAACCTTTATCGTCCAATAGAGACAAATGCTTCATGAACGGTTTGGGGTTTTTGGTCCAAAACACCATGCCGTCCACATCTTCGGGCAATAGGCTAAAGGCCGTTACCTGCTTGTAATTAAACGGGTTGACCCGGTGAAAATACCCTTCGGCAATTCTGCGCATAAACCAATCTCCGAAAAAGGCCGGGATGTCCGTTCTTCTGCTGGCGCTAATAATCAACTTTACTCACCTTCGGTTCACCATAAATTCAAGTTCGGCTGCTTATCTTAAAATATTTGCTGGATCAAACCTTCCCCAATCCGCGCGGACGGAACAAACCGCGGTTCTTCAAATAAAGGAATGTACATTTTAAACAAGTAATCATCCTGAAACAGATAGGTCCCGTATTCCCATGAATCCGGCTCCTCGCCCTCATCCAAGACAATCGAATCATGCTGAGCTCCGGACAAATCATAGGCATATATTTCGGCTTCAATCAGGGTAATGCGGGAGCGGGTAAGTTCAATCGCCCTGGAATGAACCGAAAGATCGTGGGTGGTAATAAGCCAATTATTTCCTTTTTCCAAAAAATGTTCAATCTCTATCCGGCTTAAAACAGCTCTTTGCGTCATTCTTAAATGATACCACCCGGAACATTTCGACGTGTTTCGCGGATAGCCGGCATCACAGTTTTCCTTCTCTTGCAAAAACACGTTCCGTTTAATTTCGTTCCCCGTATCGACCACCAGGTTGCCCCTCGTTTTAAGCGCTCCTTGCTCTACCGCAGAACTTAAAATATTCAGCGCGTTTTTGTCAAACAGGTAATCGTCGCCGTCGAGCTCGATAAGAAATGAATCTTCGTTTGGCACCAGCAGATGGATCATGTTATAAAAATTTCTGGCCGCGTATTTTCTGGACTCGTTTTTAACTAAGCAGTAGTCCACTTTGTGCTGCCGGAGAATAGATTCCACTTCATCCAGGACGTCATATTCCGAAGCATCGTCAATCACCGCCACTCCAATATCGTGCCGTCCGTTCTGCTCGCAGATCGAAGCGACGCAGCGCAGCAGCTTATGCCGCTGATTTCGGCAGCAAATGGAGAAGACGAACCGGTTAACCAGCGGTTTTCCGGCAATCACATTTAATTGGTTTAGCGTGTCAGGAATTACAGGCGTCTTCATCATGTGGGAAACCTGGTATAATACTTGCCCTAACCGTTGCCGGAACATACTTATCGCAGGCGGATTCCCGATCAAAGGATTGGCCCCGCGAACCATAAAGTAACGCAAGATCTCACCCGAGCATCCATTGCTGGAATAGAACAGCCCCGTCTTGTCCCCGCGGCTCGCCCGCCTATTCAAATCCCCGCTTTTAAACGCATCGTCCAAAACCATAAACCGGGCTTTGCGGGGAAGTTCGTCCGGCCGCATCACGCTCAGATCCGCATACTCCAGCGAAGTGGGGCTAACCTTTGGTTTTTGCGGAGACAGAGAGACAAACAGAATATTCATTTCGGATGTAATTAGCGGACAGTCCAACTTTTGCATATGTTCGATGACCACATCTTCATCCAGCAAATAATCTGAATAAATGACCGCATGGGGGCTCCCGCTCAGATCCAGGTTGCACTCCGAAAACTCAAACTGAGGTACCGGCAGAATATCGGACGGTATCTTATACCCCATAGTGAGTTCAACCAACCGCCGCTGTTGTTCATCCTGGTAAATAACGTAATCCGCCAATTTAACGAGCGGGATGGTTAGATAGTTTAACTCAACGACGTAAGCGACGACTTTTTTGCCGTAGAAGGAACAATAATCTTGTTGGAACACCTCTGCGGTATGATGGTCCACGATCAGCAGCACTACATCGGATTGCGGCAAGTCCGTCCATTCCGCCTCTTCTTCCAGCTGGTCCATAAAAAAGTCATTAATCATGCGGCTTGTTGGCGGGTAGATAGAAACTTTCACGGCTAACACCCCTCTATAATTAAAAGAACTGCTCTTTTATGGCTTCGGCAATCTGCTGCACACCTTTAAATTCACCTACGATATGGGACAATTTCGCGGTTTGGGCCCGGGCGAAATCCCGGCTGGCATCCGCCGTGGCGATCTCGCCCAAAGTTTTGCCCGCAAGCGCGGAAAGCTCACGCAAAAAAGGCGAAGCCTCCCCAGTCAGCTCGTCCATGTATCGCTGGTAAAAATCTTCGATCTTAAATTGCCGGGCCTCCGGAAATCTGGTGGACAACATCAGCTCGGGGAACGCCTCCCAGTCGGCCTCGTCGGATACTCCGTTGCGATATAAGGTCATATAGTTGGTATAATTGCCATCATGCTGTTCTGGGAGCACCAAGAGAGGAACTTCGTAAGCCAGACATTCAAACATCGTCGCCATCCCTGCGGGAGCAATGGCCAGCAAACAATCATCAAGCCGCTGCAAAAATTCCGGATGAGCCAAGGCGTAAACGTTCTCCGTCCGGAATACTTTTTTTACCGCATCGGCCAGCGACTCATGCACGGCGAAAATGATCTCATGTCCAGTTCCGTATCGGTCCAGCCCTTCTCTTAAAATGGAACGAACGAAAAGGATATAAACGATCAAATCCAATTCGGTCACATAGGGATTGATCATGCCGGAAAATGAAATTAAAATCGTGTTCCTCTGCGGCAAAGCCTTCCGATAAGATAAATCCACCATCGGATCCACGAACTGAATTTTGTCCGCAAAACCTTCCAGACTAGCGGGAAGCCCCTGATCAAACCGCTGCAAAAACACCTTCTGAGCAAGGGTATACATCACGCTATAGTCAAAATATCCGCCGAAATGTTGGAGTTTATTGCGGATCTCGCCGATGCTCTCCTCTTTGTCGATCGCCGAAACCGAAGATCGCAGCAACGGTTCTTCCCATTCCCACATCCAATACAAATTGTCTATACTGACGGAGGGAACATCCTGCTTATAAGCCCATAACAAAACATCAGGCTCCATCACGCTGATCACCAGGTCATAGTTTTCTTGTATGGAATGATAGCTATCGAACACCCGATGAAATTGCGTTTTATGCCGTAAGGCAAAATCAAGCGCAACGGACTCCCCGACAAAATCCACTTCGGCAAAATCTCCGATTTCCCGAAGCAGTAATCGCAAGGTAGCACAAGGCCCATATCCCCAAGCGCCGGCGCCCGTTAAAATTTTCATTTTTTTCACAGGTATCACAACCTTATCCGCGATGGATCGCGATGATGAAATCAAATGGCGTATTTGGCCGGTTCGCTTGCCCTTACACGCTCCGCTGTCATCGCCAATTCGACAGCTTCCGCAGTCGAAGCAGCAAACCTAACTTCCATATTCCTGCGTTCATCAAAATATTTGCCTTCGTACAAAAAGCCAGGCAGCTTATCCGCCCAACCGCCCGTACCCGAAAGCACAATGAGGGGAACCTGTTCCAGGTAAGCCACCGAAGCTTCCCCCAATGTTCCGTTTCCTCCCCCCACCATGATCACGGCATCGCTGGACCTGATGGCGAGCGAGCTTCTGACATCGTACCCCATCCCCGTGGGAATAATGATATCCAAATAAGGATTGGCTTCCTGCTCAATATCCCGCGTAGCCAGAAACCCGATCGTTAACCCGTTATGGCGTTTAGCTCCCTTGCATGCCGCCTCCATCACTCCAGGCCCGCCGCCGGTGACCAGACGCGCTCCCCTTACGGCGATCATTTCTCCTACTTGCTCCGCAAACTCCAAGGTTTCCGGGATTTCATCCTTCCATTTGCCGATCACGCATATGTTCTTGACCATACCAGCTTCTACTCCCCTTTAGAAGTAATTCTCGTATGCCCGTCCGCAGCAATCGTCGAATAGGATTTAAGCTTGTCCATCTTTTTCCGAAATTCAGTTTCGATGTCGATGTTAAAGGCAACGCAGTTGCCAAGCAGCAAAATGAGCAAATCGGCATGTTCCTCCGCTAAATTCCCCTTATGTTTTGTGAGGCAGGAACAGATTTCGCCTACTTCCTCCATGATCAAATTCATGCGAAACAGCGGGTCCTCTCCCCCATTGTTTTTAAAATTATGCCGCTCATGAAGTTCCCGCACAGCTTCCAATAGATCATTCAAAGTCCGCTCTCTCCTCTCTCAACTGCCGCAGGATCTGCTTATCCGCTTCGCTCATCAGTTCTTCACTCGTCAAAATAACGTTGTTTAATACCAGATATTCGTTCCCGCAAACACTGCATTTCAGCAGTCCGCCTTGAACCTCAGGTCCTGCCTCCTTAAACTCCATTTCGGAATGGCCGTTTTTGCATACGACCAACTCGAACAGGCTTTTGCTTTTTGTACTAACTCCCATACTAATCCCCTCTCTCGATGGAAAAATAATAGTGGATATAATTTTTATCCTCTCCAAGCTGACCATGATCCAATATGGAGAACCCTGAACGCTCCAGCATTTTGTGTACACTTTCAATGGATTTGTAGTTCGCCGGCGCCCCATATTCATATTTGATGGAATGAAAATATCCGCGGAACAATTTCTGAATCGCAGAGGAACGGTCCGACGGAAACAAATCGACAATCACGGCTTTTCCCTTCTTGCTTAACAATCTTCCAATTTCACATAAAGCTTGCTTTTGGTTATAGACGCTATGAAACATAAAAGCGGAAAAGATCGCATCAACGCATTGCCCGTCCAGATGAATTTCCTCGGCGGAAGAATTGATTAAATAATCGTATACATTCTTTTGGGCGGCGATGTTTAACATTTCACGCGAAATGTCCACGCCGATCAAGCTGGCGTTGGATCTATTCCTGACCTCTTTACCAAGGACACCGGTGCCAACCCCCAATTCTATGGCCGTCCGGCCTTCCCGCAATTCAAGGGTATTGGTGATTAACTCCGCCAGCTCCGGGTAAGAGTAGCCCCTTTTGATCAATTTGGGCACGACTTCATTTTCGTATTGAGGCGCCCAGCTATTGAACGCTTTGTAAACCCGTCTCATGTAATACTTCCGAATCATGATAAGCATCCTCCCTCCGTTCGATTAAGGAGCTGTACTTCCCCCATACTTCCCGCCTTTGGCATGCGGCGACGACATATTCCCCGGAAACGTCGAAATCGCGCGTAAAAACCAACATTTTCTCGTACAGTTTCAGCAGAGCGAAGGCCTCGGAATATTTTTCCTGGTTGTAATCAAATAGTTTTTGCAGCCCGCCTATATCTTTCATGAACGTCATATAATCGTAAAAATTCGCAAATTTAAAAATAAAACGCTCCTTCCAAATACGGTATGGAAAAAGCCCTCCTTCCATCAGGACCTCTTCCAAACTGTCCAGCGAAAACCGGCCCAGCACATCTTTGCCGTTCTCATCGAAGGGAAATATTTCGCTTTGATAATTACCTCCGGGCACCATTAAAATGATAATTCCCTCGGGTTTCAGGTATTCCCTGATCTTTCTTAATACAAAAACGGGGTCATGCAAATGATGCAATACCTGCTTTAAGATAATGACATCAAAACTGGCTTGTCTAAAAATACCGTCCTCTATATCCCCTACAACGTATTGAACGATATTATTATGGTTGCCCAGCCGGTCTATTTTGGCCTTGGCGGCCTCGATCATATCCTTGCTGATGTCAAGTCCGACGATGCGGCAGCGGTCATAATGCGAAGCGATATGTTCCAGCAGTTTACCCGATCCGCACCCAATCTCCAAAATCTCCTTTCCATTGCCTAATTCGAATTCCAGCTCTTTCATCATCGGGTTGTCGCAACCTTGCACTTCCTTGATGTGGATCCCTTTCTTTTCCCATTCCTTGGCCAATTCCTTACTAAATACGTTTCCAACCTTTAGGCTCTGCACACTCATTTTCGTCACCTCATCTAAATTTGTGAAACATATCACATGTAATCCGATGATGAAAGACGTTAAATCGAGAACATGATGCCATTAATGCCGTTTGTGGGAGTAGATTTAGCAAGTAGAAGTAGAAGTTTTGAAAATTACGGTTGGGAGGTCAATAGAGTAGATTTTGGGAGTGTCATAAATAATATATAGCATATTTGTAAATATATATCAACAACTACCAAAAAAACGCGAACCTTGTTACAACCCTGCAAGAAAAGGCTTGCCTACTTCACTATCAAGTAGAACAAGCCCTTTTGTAAAAGGATATTTTGCGCCTAGTGTATCTCCGCTTAGGAAAGCAGCGGGATTCTGTCCCGGTAGCGTTCAATCAGCCGCCGGTTGTGGTCGTCGGCGCCGTCGATATTGCCGCTTAAATAAACGGGCGGCTCGTAGCCCCGCTCGATCATATAGCGAACCGCCTCGGCAAAAATCCCGTTGAGGATCGCCGCTCCGATCACCGTCGACGTCGGCGTGAACGGAGTCGCCAAGTCCGGGTGGGTCAGCACGGCGTCGCCCTTAGCCGAGTAATTGTCGATGACGAGATCGACGGAATTGAACAAATGCTTGCCGCTCACGTGCCGGGACGGCTGGCTTTGCGAATATTCCAACGAGGTGATGCCGATTGTGAACGCGCCCTTTTGTTTGGCGATTTGCGCCGCGTCGACCGGAACCGGATTGCGGCCGGAGGTCGACAGCACAAACATGACCTCGCCCGGCCGGATATCCTGCCCGTTCATGAACTCCTCGGCCAGCCCGTTCTGGCGTTCCAGCTCGGAGGAGCGGACCGCTCCCTCATGCAGCATCAGCTTTTCCACGAAAATCGGGTGAATCGGCACCAGCCCGCCGGCCCGGTAAAACACTTCCTCGGTCAAAATATGCGAGTGCCCGCAGCCAAACAGATGGATAATGCCGCCGTCCATAATCGTTTCAGCGGTCTTGCGGGCCGCCTGGCCGATTTGCTCCGCTTCCTGTTCCTCGACTTGCTGCAAAATGCGGCGGATATGGTCAAAATAAGTATGCAGCATCGGCAATCACTGCTCCTTCCCGCTTTGTAATCGCTGCTTGGCCCCCTCGATCATGGCCGTCATCGTGTTTAAGGTCGCTTCAATGATCGCTTCGCCCTTCTCCTTGGTGGCGATCGCCGCGTTGCCGAGCACGGCCGTCGAGGTGAATTCCTCCCAAGGCGTCGGCGTGCAGTCGGCCTCGATCCCGATATTCGGAATGTCGTTCAGCGCTTTGTCCATGTTCACATACTCGCCGGCCAAATAGAGCATATACGAGGTTTCCAGCTCGCAGGCATGAAAATAAGAACCATGCGAAGCCGGGGTTTCCCGCACCCGCTCGATCGCCTGCTTTGACCCGGGATAAAAGAAGTAGTACACTTTCAGCTCCGGGTAATCTTTGTAAAGCAAGCGTGCCGCTTCCTTTAGCGCCACCGCGTTGCCGAGGTGCCCGTTTAGCATCACGTAAATGCGCAGGCCTTGGCGGTAAAGGCTTTCCCCGATGTCATACAGCATCCGGATCAGCGCTTCGTTGGAGACATTGATGCTGCCGGGAAAATTTTGCAGGCTCCACACCTGGCCGTAAGGAAGCGTAGGAAGCACAAAGCTTTCCGTACGCTCCGCCAGCCGGCGGGCCAGCCGTTCGGCCAGCAGATTGTCCGTACCCAAAGGCAGATGGGGGCCATGCGCCTCCACCGCTCCGATCGGCAGGATGGCGCAGGGCATGCGCTTGATTTTTTCCGCGATGTCGAAGGCGTTTTCGTCTTGAAAAATCATCCTGTGCGCCTCCCTACTTTTTAAAGGCAAAGCATCTTGCCGGATTCGTCACGAAAAATTTATGAATCAGCTGCTGCCCGTCAAAGCCGGCCCGGTCGGCCTCGTCCACAAACCGCGGCACCCACTTGGCGATGATATATTCCAGCCCCGGCCCGTAGTCGTAATGCTTGTAATAGGTTTTGCGGGCCGTATCTCCACTGACGAGAATCTGATCCTCATAACCTTTTTTGACGAGCTCGAGAATCAGGCTGATCCGCGTGCTTTCGGGAGCATATTTGATTTTGGCGATGCCGTCAAAGGACAGGAACGCGCCGGTTTTGGCAATTTGCTCATGGTAATACGGGTCCGGATTGCGGTCCATATGGCCGAGGCTAAGGTAACTTAAGTTCACATTTTCGCTGCGCAAAAGCTCGATTTGCTCCAGCCCCATCGTACCGACCTCGGTATGCGAATGGACCGGCGCTTTGGTCTCGTGGTGGGCGCGGGCGACGGCGCGCAGTGTTTTTTCCTCCAGCGGTGTAATCCGGTTATAGCCTGTGCCGAATTTGACTTGACCGGCTTTGAACGGCGTACCCTCCAGCCCTTCCTCCACCTCGCGGATGACAAAATCGGTAAGCTCATTGATGCTTTTGGCTTCGATCCATTCGTAATAGGTTTCATAGTTGCCGATAATTGGCTTCAGCTCGTCTTTAACCTTTGCGTCCCAGAGAAAGCTTTTGTTGAAGCCGGCGGTGCCGATGATGCGCACCCCGGTTTCCTTCATAATATTGTGGACCGCCGGTACATCCCGGCCGTAATCGACCGCTGTCGCGTCGACGATCGTCTGGCCGCCGTGTTTTTTAAAATCAAGCACATCGAGTTTGGATTTTTCCGGATCGTCCAGCAATAAATCGTCCTCGCCGCGCTCCGACCAGTGGGCCGGGCGGCATACGATATGCTCGTGGGAATAGGTGAACCCCATCTGTTCCGGGGCGATGTCCGCGTCAAGCGTTCGTACGAAAGTCATGGTGATGTTCCTCCCAATTTATGTGTAATCTTTAGAACAGCAGCCCAGCCAACAGCCGAATGATCGGTCCGAGAATGAACATATCGGAATCGGCGGCCCACATCGCCGTATCCGGTACGGTCGAGGAGATCAGATAGCGAACCATGATGAATTGGCCCCAGGCGACGATGGTGGCGGTAATAAATCCAGCCATGAGCGCGCCGCGCACCCCGCCGGTTGAGTTGCCGAATACGCCCGCCGTAGCACCGTGGAAGAACAGGACGATCATCGTCGGAACGAAAATATAGGCCACCGTATTGCCAAGCACAATAAGCCAGATCAACGCGCCGGCAAACGCCCCGATAAAGCCGAGAATGACCGCGTTGGGCGCATACGGATAGGTGACCGGAGAATCCAGGGCCGGCTTGGCGCCGGGGACGATTTTGGTTGCGATCCCATTAAACGCCGGAACCAGCTCCCCGATGAACATCCGCACCCCCAGCAGCACGATCGCAATCCCGCCGGCAAACGTAAGCGACTGAATGATGGAGTACATAATAAAGTTTTGTTCTCCCGCCTTGGCGATCAATTCCTGCGCGCCGGGCGTCCCCTTCATGGAGATGATGACTGCGCCGACGAAGAACAGAACCCCCATGCTGAGCGCCGTAATCACGTTGGAATCGCGCAGAAATTCAAGCCCTTTCGGCACTTTGATTTTCTCCGAATCGTTCTCTTTATTGCCGAGCCATTTGCCGAACAAGGCGCCCAGCAAAGCGACCGAAGCCGAGGTGTGGCCGAGGGCGATATTGTCGTTGCCGGTGATTTTGCGCATAAACGGCTGCGTCAGCGCCGGCTGGAACGTCCAGTAGAGTCCAAGGATAATCGCCAGGAAAAGCACAAGCTTCCATTGAGGAACCGCCCCTCCCGCCGTATGGACGACGATCCCCGCAAAAATGGTGGCGGTCCAGAACATCATGTGCCCGGTCAGGTAAATGTACTTGAACCTGGTGAACCGGGCCAGCAGCACGTTAATCAGAAAACCGAGCAGCATGGCCATGGTGACGGAGCTGCCGAATTTGGCGTTAAACGCCTCCTGGCCGAGAAATTGCCCCAGACTGACCGATTGCAGACCGAAAACTTCCTTCCACATCGGTTCAAACACGTTCAGCGCGCCGACGATAACGCCGGAGCCGGCCGAAATGATCAGAAAGCCGATCACCGCTTTAAACGTGCCGCTGATCACCTGGCTCGTCGTTTTCTTCTGCAGCAGCAGACCGATCAGCACGATGAAGCCAAGAAGAATCGCCGGCGTTCCGAAAATATTGGTGGCTATCCAGAAAATAACGTTCATTTAGCCTTCCCCCTAAAAGTTTTGTGAGCGTTACTTCCTTACAAGCTTTGAACAAAACTCGTTTCGGAAGCATAGGCTCATTTTTACATGGCCTCTTTCAAATTTTGTTCAATTTCCTTCAAATCAAAGTAATTGTTGACGATCACGATTTTGGCCGCGTGTCCTTGCAGGCTTTGCGCCAGCTCATTGCTGGTGATAATGTAATCGGCCGACATGCCGGAAGCCGTGGAGACGTCCGTATGCTCCACATCCGCCTGGACGCCCATCTCTTTTAAAACCGACTCCACGTTCATCCGCAAAATCAAACTCGTTCCTTGTCCTAATCCGCAAACACATAAAATTTTCATGGCGATTCCTCCTGTAATATAGTTTTTCTCGCTGCCGGACTGCCGGTCATTGGATGATCGACTCAATCTCCTCGGCGGTTTTGGCCTTCTTAAGCGCATCTACGTTATCCGCTTCATTAAGCAGGGTGGTCAGTCTGCGCAGCAAGGCAATGTGGTCCGAGCTGGAAGAAGAGCCGAGCGCAAACACAAGCTCAACCGGATCGTTCTCGGGATGCCCGAACGCAACCGGATGCCGCAGCCGGACGAAGGAAACCGAAGCTTCCCGGACGCCGTTTTCCGCCTTGGCATGCGGCAAAGCGATATGCGGCGCGATGACAATATACGGTCCGGTATTCTTGTAGGCCGATACCATGGCCTCGACGTAGCTGTTGTCCACGGCGCCGCTGTCAACCAGCAGTTGTCCGGCCGCGCGGATCGCTTGCTCCGCATCCTCTGCCTCGATATCAAGCGATATGAGGCTCTTTTCCATAAAATGCATGTTCAAAAACTCCTCCTTAGGTTATCCATCAAGTCGCGGAATATTGTAAAATCATGCGGTTGATTTCCGCTTTTTTATCAGTATTCCCTAATACCTGCCTGTTTTGTTCATCAACGAGCAGGTTTACAAGCTGCGAAAGTGCCTTCAGATGGGATTCCCCATCCGTCCCGACAACGACGATCAGCAGGTTTACGAGATGCCTGGCCTGGCTGCTGAACGCCACCCCCTTGCGGATGGTCAGCAACGCCATGGAAGCCTTGGCGGCTCCGTCCTCCGGCCTGGCGTGGGCGATGGCCACACCGGGCGCGGCGACGATATAAGGGCCGTATTGATTCACCTTATCAATCATGGCCTGCACGTACCTGTCGGAGATGGAGCCGTCCTGCAGCAAAGGCTTCGCCGCCACCCGGATCGCCAGGCGCCAGTGGGAAATTTCTTCCCGGATCGTGATCCGCGAAGGAGTCAAAAGCTCGCCCAGCGCCGGCTTGAATTCTTTCGGCGCCGGCGGTCCTTTGGCCGCCGTCAAATAACGTTGTATATCCTCAAGCAAGGCTTCCTTATCGGTAATCTTTGCGTGTTTGCCAACCAGTTCAACGATCGCTTGCGCGGAAAGCCCCGGCTGCTGCCCGGCTCTGTGCTCAAGGTAAGGGGCAACTTGCCCCAGCAAATGCGCCTTTTCCGCATCGCTCATAATCGCGTTCAAGATAAACACCGGAACCCCGCTTTCGGGAAGCGGCACGGTGGAAAACAGCAAATCAACCTTGCCTTTGAACTTCTCGTATTCGCGAAGTGAAAGAACGTCTGTTAGGTCGATCGAGGGGAACAATTGCTCCAACTGGTTCTTCAGCATCCGCGAGGCCGAAACCCCATTGACGCAAACGACCGCCGCCCTTTTCCGCGGAACAGGCTCCACCTGCTCACGCCGCAGCCAACCGCCAAAGTGCATCGACAAGTAAGCTATCTCGTGTTGATTGAGCGGTTTCTCGAACACTTTTTCCAGCGGCTGAATCGACCTTTTGGTTAATTCGTACACTTCCCGGTATTCTTTCATCATCGTGCCCGTCAGCGGATTCTCGATACTGAGGCCGTATTTGGTCCGGTAAAAAACCGCTTTGACATGAAGAAACAATTGTTTCTGGAGCGCTTCCCGGTCCTGGAAGTATACGCAGCCGTTTTTTTCGAAAAGGCCGATCATCTCCTCTGTCGCCTGGCGCAGCCGTTTGGCCTCCAGCGTGTCGGACTCCACCTCCACCCGGTTCACCTTGGCGGCAAGCAGGTACACGGTAATGTAGCAGATTTCATCTTCGGGAATGTCGATGCGGAAGAGCTCCCCCAGCTTTTCGGCAATTTGCGCAGCAGCTTTGTATTGAAGCGTTTCCTGCAAGGCTGCTTTTTCCTCTTTGTCCATCTTGACCGCGTTGCCTTGCGTGAGCCGGGTGGCGGAAAGCCAGAGCCGAACCGTCAGGTGCAGGATTGTCTCATCCGTCAGCTCCATGCCGATCAATTGCTCGCCGGAAACGATCGTGTCGTATACGGAAGCCATCTGCTCTTCGCGGAAAGCCGGGAAATGTCTTTTGAACAGGTCCGCGTGGATCAAACCGTCAATGGTCGCGGAGAAGTTATTCCAGTCGCCATACGGAAGCAGTTCAAACAGAAAATGAGACAGAGCGGCTCGCAGGTCCTTTTCATTTCCTTGGATAAAATAGCCCAGCTTGCGGTCAAATTCGAGGGTCAGCCCGTATCCGGCAAGCTCGTCTTTTAATCGCTTCAGTTCGGCGTGGGCGGTGCCCCGGCTGACCTTCAGCAATTCTTCCATATCGTACAGAAACATCGGCCCGCTCCGGTAAATCAGCTGCAAACAAAGCAATGCTTTGCGTTCACTGCGGGACAAATAGTATTGCTGCGGCTGCACGGTTTGCGCTTTGGCCGGAAGCTGCGTCCGCGATGTGTCGGGGAGCAGAAACCCCGTCCCGCGAACGTATTCGACGGGGGCCAGGCCGCTTTCGCGCAGCCAGTCATTGATTTTATCCATATCGTAATAAACGGTGCGCTTGGAGACATGGAATTTATCCATCAATTCTTGAACCGGCACATACGCTTTGGTCTTCTGAAGCAAGGCAAGCATCGAAGAACTGCGTTCGTCAAGTATGCTTCACCACCCGCTTTCCTAAGTGGTAGTTCAAAAAGTCATCTTTTGAAGATATAAGAAAGAAGTAACATCTAAGTGTCGGCTTCCTTATATCGCAAGAATAAATTACCGCTATAGGCGGTCTGGCTTCCGAGAAGGTACATCGATAAATATTTTTCTTATCACGAAGCAGGTCATGCAGTGGACTCGACATCGAATCTTGAATTCAGCCGGGCCTTCCGTTGCTCACGTACCCAAAACGTACGCTCCTCTCCTTTCGTCCCTAGCTTCATCCAACCTTCTCGGTGCTGAAAACCTGACTTTTTGAACCTCACAATTATAGAGGTAGTCCACCCTAGCTATAGAAAGTCTCTCTCTTTGCAGATCATTATACGCAAGGCGTTTGGTATTAAACAGCGCAATTATTGTCCCCTAATTGTTTGCAAAATTATACGGTGAGCGGGCTAGTAACATAAGTTGAACTAAAGAAAGGCGAGAGCTAGGCAAATGGGTAGAATATTGAGCCTGGAATATCGGCCGCTTGTTGTGCATTTCAGCCAATCCCTCTATTTCTGTTGCACTCCCTTTTTGAGCGAAAATAAGGACCTTTTTTACCGCTATTCCCGGAACCTCCACAAAAAACGCTGGCCGTCTGCTCCCCCTTCATACTCACGGCTGCCCTATCACGTAATCAAATAGTTAACTACTATAGATAAAAAGTTGATCGTTCGATGATATGGTTGATGGTATGCTTAGAGGTGCGAGGTGGACAAGATGAGCCATACATTGTTGATCGTTGATGATGAAGCGGATATCGTCGAACTGCTGAAGGATTATTTTGAAATTAACGGGTATTTCGTGCTGACCGCGGGCAATACGGGGCTGACCTGATGCTTCGTCATAATACGGTAGGCAATACGGAGGTTTTTTTGGCGAATATCGGCATCGTGCTGCTTGTTCCGATCTTCACACCGGAGCAGGACAAGGACATCCGGGATCTGGCGGAGACGAAACGTACTCCTCCTGGCGACTTGTTTCATTAGAGCAGCCATAAGACGGCTTAGGTAGCGGAAAATTTCTCGTAAAATGCTTCAATCCTGCGGCGGGTCGTAATATAATGGTATGCGATCTTTTATTGTTGACCCAAAGGAGAAATCTTCACGTGCAAATGAAATCAGAACTGTTCGTTTCAAATATAAATTTGGCTTCCTTCTCGACTTATCATATCGGCGGTGACGCCCGCTGGTTGGCCGCTCCGAAGACGGCCGAAGAAGTGCTGACCGCTTTAGAGCAAGCTTCGGCCAGCGGCTTGTTGCCGTTTCTGTTCGGCATGGGTTCCAATCTGCTCTTCCCGGACCAGCCAAGCAAAGAAATGTTATTTATTTCCCTGCGGGAGCAGGTGGATTTCTATACAAGAGGAGGACGGCTGTATGTCTCCGCCGGTACGCCGATGTCGCTGCTGGCACTGCTTGGACTATATGCGGGGCTTCCGGATTTCGAGTTTACCTTTTTGTTGCCCGGCACGCTGGGAGGCGGAATCTACATGAACGCCAAGTATTTTGACCGCCAGATTTGCGATGTCCTGGATACGGTGTACTACATCGATCTAACGGCGATCGGCCTGGGCATTCAAGCGATTGCGGGGAAAAGCTGCGAGTTTGCCTACAAAAAATCGATTTTTCAGCGTCATCCCTGGGTGATTGTCGGAGCCGATTTAATAACCTCCCGCCCGATCGCTCCTGATGCCATCGCCGCCTGCCGCAAGCAGTTGGCCGCACCGTCGCTGAGCATTTCAAGTCTGGCGGATTTCTCGGCTTATTTTATCCGGCAATTTGAACAGAAACCGAACCCTTCCGCCGCGGCTTCAGCCGCGTTAAAAGGAATCATCGCGGATCGGACGGGAAAACATCACTTCTCTTTTCCATCCTGCGGTTCGGTCTTCAAAAACAACTACACCATCGGGCAGCCGATCGGCAAACTTGTGGAAAGCCTGGGCCTCAAAGGAACGGAGCGCGGCAAAGCGGTCATTTCCCCCACCCACGGCAACGTCATTCAAAACCGCGGAGGCGCGAAGGCACAGGATGTATTGGACCTCATAAAACTGGTGCAGGAGGAAATTTATACACACTACGATTTTGTCCCTGAGCCGGAAGTGGTGATTGTATAGCAACGTTAGATAAACTTTTCAAAAATTAAACAGCAGTCCGAAATGACGCTCCGCCGCTTCTTTAGTTTCCAGCTCTAATTCATCTTCCCAATCATGATCCAGCATCCCCCCGTATATACCGAGTGAACCAGCCCTATGCAGTTCATAATGAACTCGCGTAGTGGCTCGGGGTCGTTTTTTTCGCCGGAAGCGATGATGAGGCTGCAAAGCTCCTGCTCAAAACCTTGTGTATTAAATAGAAATCCCAAGTTGACGGTAAGTACATAAGCAGCTCGGTATATTTCCACGCCTCCTCCTCGTCAGCCGTATTTGCTGGTAACGCGCTCATCCCTGAAGTAATTAACGTGTGGTAACTCCTTGCGTTATTTGCAGGCACCAAAAAATATCGATATGTACAATTCTGGAAGTCACTTCATGGTTCACAAGCTTGGGAGCGCCGATATTTTTCGTAATATGGTTATGGATGCTCTCCATTTCAGCTAAACTCAATTGTGCAGGGTTCATCATTTTACCACATTCCTCGCTCAATCTCAGGTCGGGGATAAGAATGCTATCAGGATTTTTTGCGAGTTGTTCTTTTATTTTGGTTCAAGCCGGCAACAGACCGTGGCCTGAAGCGAGACTCGTTATCCGGGGGCTTTGCACGATTATCCCGTTTGATCGGGTGACTTGGCTTCCTGAACCAGAGGGATAATCGTGCAAAGTGATTTGGAGAGACAACACCCCTCTATCTCCGTCATCTTTTATTTTGTCAAGCACTGATTTTGGTCTTGAGCCTTTATTTTATGTATATATTTTTTAATGTTCATAATACTGAATATATCTTTCCTGGATAGGCGTCCATTCATCATCCACAATTTCAACTTCCAGCAATTTGGATTTATACTCCAGTTTGGCGATGAACAGGGCGCAGAAATCGCCGCCGGTAGGATAATAGAATAAGCCGTAGCCTTTAGGCGAAATAAGCTTATTCACTTCTTTGATCTTTTCCGGCACATATTCATACTCAAACTCCCCCAACTCCTCGAGTTCCTCTTCGGAAGCCAATTCAAGGTTATGAGCGAATTCATAATCCAAAATATAGTTCACAATCTCTTGATTCTCTTCACCTCGATGATCGAGATAGAGAAATCGCTTCGTAGCAAATCCGTAATCTACTAAGTCCGAGTACTTGTCTAGTATATCGGGGTTATTTAACAAGTCTTGATCTTCTTCGAAAATAAGCGGGATGAGCGTTTTTTCTGACATTTTAAAGTCCTCCTGGTGGGTTATGTAGGATGATTACTATTATCATCGAAACAACTCTTCATGTTGGTTAGGGATATACTCGGGGTAGTTCTTCCGGTAGAAATGATCGATCAGACGCAGCATCGGGTCCCACTCCGGGTACGGTTCGGGGTTGCTGATCTCCATTTTGGCTTCCGGGTTGTTCATTAAAAAATCTTCAAAGTGCTCGGGAACCGGCAAGCCCTGCATTCTCCGCACATGAATCAGGAACAAAATTTCATAGGGATAAAATCCGTATCGATAATCGCCAAACTCATGAAAATTCCCTATTTCAGAAGCCTGCACCGAATGAAATAATGACATGCTGCCGATCAATTGGGTGATCTCTGTTGGATCAGACGTCGACCATCGATCCAATACGTGCCGATACACCTCCAGATCATCCGGTATCGAGCCGTGAGGCAGTCCGGCCTCCTTCAACTTTTGTTTCACAACGATATGTACGTTTTGATCGTTTCCCGCGATGGTCTTTTTTCTATATTGTAAATACAACTCTATCAGAAACCACACGTGTTTGTTCGGATCATCAGCGTTCAGAATGTTCCCGCCCAGGTGGTCTACTATAAAATCAAAGAGTATACTTTCTTCTTTCTCCCACCCAAACATCGTAAAATGAATTAACGCGACGATAACTTCTCTAAACGTATACTCCGTCATCATCTTTGGATACCGGACCTTATAAAGATCCTGCGCCATGCATTGATAGAAAACGACCATTTGCATGTGCTTTAATCCATCGGGCCGCTTCCCGCCGGTAATCAATACCTCGTTTTTCCATTGGGACAGGTAATAGGAAGATATGGAGTCTAAATCGATCAGCAATATATGATCTTTTTCTGTATTATTTGATTCTACTATATCAACGACTTCGCTTTTATCCTCTTCATAATCCTCTTTGACATCTTCAAACTTAATCCCATTCACAAAATTTTTACTGTATCTTTTGTACGCTATATTGAGTTTTTTCGGGTTGAGCATTCGACTAGTCTCCTTCTTCCAACAAATCCATATCTTTGGCCCCTGCGTTAACCCATGTTATAAAATCCTCACTCACCAAAGAAGCAAACGCTGGGTCCATGACTCCGGTGCCGACTTGCCAAAGTTCCGTGGAGCTCTCATTCGCCACCATCAGGTAAAACTTGCCGCCGCCATTACTGCCCACAGCTAAATAACCCGGCGCGTACTCCGAGACCTCGTAGATTTGGTTTCTTTCAAACCCATTTCCGCTTCGACCTTGTTTATATCCTTGTCCTCAACCGCGGAATAAAGTTGGAAACTTGCTAAGGATTGCGGGTTGATCATAATAACCTCCGATTCAAACATGACTTTTCGCTGACATCTATGGCCCTTGCCTCACTTTTAATCGCTTTTCTTCCCGATCCGAAATGCTCACGAAAAAAGCTGTGATTAAACATTTTCCCCGGAGAATTTGTATATGTATGCCCTGCTTTTAAGGTGTGAGCCAGCTCAATACTGCTGCTTTTCATAAAGTCAAAGGGAACCGTTTCTTCAAGGTTAAATGTTAATGTGATTTTAGGCCTGCTCTCCGTAACGATCATGATCGATGCGTAGCAATCCTCAAGGAAGGATAACCTCCCCCCACATTTACATATAACATCACCTTCATCAATGGTATATGGCCAGCTATGATACCGTCTGCGCCCTATGTGGAAGTCACCTTCAACAAGCTTGAAGTCTGCGCCCTTGACGCCTTCGATTCGAACGTTTATTTTTCCATAAACAAAAAGTGAATCCTCCTCAGTACCAATCCCCAGGCTCTGCAGTTGATCCTTAAAATCATAAATATTGATCACGGTGTTCATTAGTTCGAATTCATAGATCCCTCTTAGATCGCTCGGAAAGTTCAGGAAAATCACCGGTGAAAATTCTCCATCATCCGCTACAATCCCGTCGAATTCTTCATTACTTATATCCAGCGTAATTATCATGGAGGCATAACCTTTCTATTTCAATTTATCACCAAAGGTCAAATTTGCTAGGTTTATAAACCCATTGACCATGACGATCAATGTAACCCCACTCGCCATCATAAGTGACTAAACCGAGTCCACTTTTCAATTCGTGTGCTGTATTAAACACATTTTTCAAAACATATCGCCCTTTTTTATCGATATAACCGTACCTATCTTTATTTTCAACTGGAGCCATTCCGTCGACGAATGCCCACACGGTTTGAAATTTGGGTTTGATCACTTTTTCTCCCAAGCTGTTCAAGTACCCCCACTTCCCTCCTGTCTTCAAGCGAAACCCCGCCAGACCTTCACTAAAATCTTTAACCTGGTAGTATTGGGGCGGGATTACGAATTCCCCGAGCTTATTGATGAACCCGTATTTGTCCCCATCGATCGAGACACCGGCCAAGCCTTCGGAAAACGGGGAAACTGACAAGAACTGAGGAGTAATCACCACATTTCCGGTTTCATCCATATATCCATCTTTACCTTCTACAGATACAAAAGCTAATCCATCCGAAAAGGCATCTATAAAATCATAATAACCAGGCTCAATAATTGCATTACTTTGCAAATCATATAGTCCCGCTGTTCCATTAATTAAAGCTGAAAATGTCCTGTTGGGATTAACGCCAACGATACGGTCAAAGATCGGTTCCACTACATACTGCCCGGTTTTGTTTATACAACCGTATCTACCATTTGTACCTACAATGGCAAGTCCATGCTCAAAATTCCCTTCATAACCATGATCTCCCGTTAGTTCTATCACCATTTCATTTTTCGAATTGATATAACCCTTTTTATTATGAAAACTCCAAACGTAAGCAAATCCCTCACTGAAATCACTTGCCATCTTATATATAGGAGGAATCACGAATTCTCCTGTATTGTTAATGAAGCCGTATTTTCCATCTACAAGGATTCTAAATAATGGTTGCTCCTCCATCCGGTCTCCTCCGTGTTTATTTCTTTTTAGTCAACACATAGCTCTGGCTTATCATTTCGTGTACTTCTTCCTCCGGAACGGTACCGTCAAGAATGATGGAATTCCAATGGTCTTTATTCAGATGAAAAGCTGGGACTACCGAAGTGTATGCCTGGCGCCAGAATTCCAAGGCCCCTGGTTCACACTTTACATTGATCCAGATATGGCCTTCTTTTTCAAAGATCCACGCAAACACTCTATTGCTTTTCGTGTGCCGCACTACGGTCCAATTCTTATCACGAAAAGGAGCATCTTTATATGCATGGCCCAAACTCAAGCAGTAATCAATGGCTTCTTGTCTATTTTTCATAGCTTGCCTCACCTCAGATTATACTTCTCTCTCCGGTCGGTTTCATAATCCTGTTTCATAGTCCTCCACCAGATGTGACCAATATCCCTCAACATTCTGCATTGCCAAGGGATCTAATTGTTCATACAGCCTACGCAGCTCACACGCATATTTATAGGAAGTATATTGACCTTGCCGTTTCATGGTCATTAACAATTCATTCCTGATTAAATGAAACAAGAAAAACGTTCTCAGGTTTTTATTAAGCGTATAGATTGAGGGTTGATGAAAAACAGAGCCAACGTATACCTCGTCACCACCTTCTTTCACGTAAAACCCATACTCCCCATATCCGTAATGGCCGATTTGGATATAGGTCACGCCTTCAATAAGCGTTTTTTGAAAACGATCCTTTTCATAGAATTCAAAATCACCAAGTTGGCCCGGTACACTAATCCTGGTCATGACGTCGGCATTATCAGGACTTATCCCGAGATGGACTCAATCATCGTAATCATAGTCCCGTGGCTTCTCAATGTCGTAATATCCGCGGATTTCTCCAATATCTAAGTTCATGCGCTCGTTCCTCGTATATTAGTTTCCTTTTTACAAAATCCCCACAGCTTCATCCCATGCCCGCTTATCAAATGCGGAATCCCTTAATATTTTCAAAGTTTCTTTGCTAATATTCAGCATTCTTCCCTACTTTCAATCCTTTGTCATCTTTTCAATCACAAACCCATCGTTATGCGACTTCACTAAATACAACTCGTCAAATCCCTCACTATATGAAGGGGGCTGCAATTTTTTTAATGTGCTTTTGATCCCTATTTCCGCGACCTTTTCTTTCCCTTGCCTCTGTTCGTTTCGCTCATACGATAAATCATAATTGGGTTCAAAATAATAACCCACGATTTTAAATTTATGTTTTTTAGCTAATTCGATATATTTTTTTCGATCCTCTATGGAAGGATTCGTATTATCCACCACAAAGGGCAGGCTGGTTCGAAGGGAGGCTTCCAGAAAAACATTCTCCCGATGCCTGGATTTTAACATGTCGAGGTTTATCCTCATATGGCTTTTAAAGAATTTCTCCTTGTAAAATGTTGATTTCCCGGAAGCCTGAATTCCGATGAAAATAACACATTCCATAATTATTCATCCTTCGACAAATACACGTATTGGTTTATGTACTCTCTATCCTGACTAAAAATCGGCGTATTGAGGTCAGCATCCCATTTGCTGCGTATCGCTTCTCCTTTTTTATAGAACTGCTTTGTAATGCATGCCCCACGTTTCTGCCAAACGGGCAAGTCGTTCCAATTGATGCCTTTCTCCAAGAACAGCTTATCCTGAAGTTTTCCCCCGTCCAACCCCTGCAGCTCCTCATGAGGAAAGTTGGCCTGGGCCACCATCGAAATACTGTTTTTAGTCGCGTCTTGTTGTCTCCAGAGAAAATAATTAGTGACTTCATCATGAGGAAGCACCCAAGCCCGGCTATCAAAAGTAGCCAGCGGTTTATCCGGATAGGCTTCTTTAATGACCTCATTGAACTTTGCGGTAGCCATTGAGGCCGAAACCGAAACCATCTTTTGCAGATTATTTTCAAACCAGGATTGCGTTGTCAGCTTGTCATAATTGGTCAAAAGAATCGATATCTCGTCACTTTGATGATAAATCAACTTGCAGCCCATCATATTTTGCGCCAGGTACTTGCAGGTCTCCCAAAACGCTTGAATTAACGCTTCATCGAACGGTTTTTTCATATCCCGTGTAAAGGTGTGAAAATGAGAGCCATCGATTCGAAGGATCACGGGGAGCCGCTGAGGAAGCGTTTGTCTGAAAATATTCTCATACCCCTTCATCCGGTTGCCAAAGTCGTCTTTTTTCATTATTTGTTCTTTAGTCTCCTTTTTAATCATCCATCCAAGGCCCATTATAGATAATTACGGAAACATCCTCAAACTGTTAATAAAAAACCTCTACCTAGGTAAATGTATCAAAATTCGATTTGGACTTTCCGATATATTGTAAAAGTAACTACCTCTGCCGCAAATATAAATGAAGTTAAATGAGAATTTAGAAACTGTCAGCGAATTTCAAACTTTCGCTGGGTATTCCATTATTAAAAATCCCAACCTCTCAGTTATATAAATGAGAGATTGGGATTTAATGATTCAACAATTTCGTCCCTATCTAATTTAGCAAAACGGATTTAGCTTAAATTTTCCGCCTTGCACCTGTACCGCTTGTGCGGCTGCTTCATTCCCTTGTTCGCATGCTTTTTCTAAAGACTGACCATGAAGCAATGAGGCAATAAATGCGCCTGTATGGGCATCTCCAGCTCCTATTGTGTCAACCACAGGCACCTTTTTCCCATCAAGAGTAATCATGTGTTCACCGTTGTAACAAAATGAGCCCTTGGGTCCTAACGTAACAACAACCTCACTCTGGGTGGATTGATGTAATCTTCGAACAGCTTGTTCAAGCTCCGGTTCGCCGGTGAGCTCCAGAATTTCACTTAGATTGCTGTGCACAATAGGCCTTAATGCAAAAAGTTTTTCCAAGTGCTCCTTTTTAATGGCAGAAATGCGCGGAGACGGATCAAAGATGATTTTGCCGCCGGATGAGTTCTTAGATAATCGATTAAGAATTACATCGGCTTTTTGTCCCTCAAGGGAATAACCCGTCAAATAAATATAACGATAATCCTCAAAATGGATCTGACTGAACCATTCGTCGTTCCAATATTCCTCGATTCCATTAAAGGTAATAAAGGTACGTTCCCCGCTTTCTTCTACAAGCGATAAGCTCCAACCATTGTCCTTGCTGGAATCTTCAATGAACAGTTTATGCCCATCTTCGTTAAACGCCTTTTTTATAATATCAGCGTGAATTCCTCTGCCGATTGGAACCATTAGATCATATTCGACATCCAGTTGCTTTAAAACATTGGCCACATTATACGCGCATCCCCCCACGATACGGTCAATCATTTCGCCCGGAATATCCTGTCCCGTTTCAGGGACGTGCTGAACTTTCGCGATCACATCGATGAAAACGCCTCCAATAAGCAGTACCCTATTACGATTAATCTTTCTCATATATAACCTCACTCGTCTGTTTAATTTTCGCTCGTATGGAGATGTAATAGTAACCTCCACTGATTAATAGAGTAATGGGGATGTAATAACTGGATTCAATAAAATTCTTCAGGATCAAAGCCGAACTGACACCTAAAATCCAGCCGACTACACCACCAGCATTAAACGGATTGAACGAAGAATCCTCCAACAATGATTTGCTGTATCCGGCGCGTCTTCTTAAGAAAGTATAGTCAATTAAATATATAGCTATCCATGCGGCTAAACCAATACCTAAATAACTTAAAAAGGTTTGGAAATTTCCCATAAAGTTGTTGGAAACAACAAGTACATAAAGTGGGATAATTGTGATTAGGACAGCATGAATAGAAATGGCAGTGGAGTCTTTAACCTTTAAATTAAACGAAGCAAGAATGAGTCTTGATGATTTCAGTCCAATAAAGCACATAGGAGTTATTCCTCCAAGCGCGGCAATTAAATAGATAATGGTCATCCACCCCGGTAAAACGCTTCCAATTAGTTCTATAGGATTTTCAGCACTCGCTAGTCCATCTACCTTGGACGCTAATAGAACGCCTGTTCCAATAATTAGAAATAGGGGAATGAACGCTCCTGCGGTCACATTCAAGATGATTGATCTTGAAGAATTCTTTCTGCTTTGATAGCGACTGTAATCAGAAGCCGCCTTCGTCCAAGTAAGTCCTGTTCCTATAATGACAAACATCAAGGCCGGCAAGAAGCTGGAAATCCATGATCCGGACTTCAAGCCAAAAAGATGGTGCCAATCCGTATTCGGTATGAGGAAAGCCAGTACGATAATGGTCAGGCCGCCAAAAATATAAGTAAAGAAAGCTTGGGCTTTAACCAGTGTTTCCTGGCTAAACGATACGGACGCCAATACCAAACCCGCAAAGATTAACCAGGCTATAAATTTTAAAGGTGTGCTTGTATTTAACCCGAATTCATTAAAGATCGACAGGAGCACCAAAGTGCCGGTCGTGACATTCACCGATAACCAGCCCACTTGGCCAAACCATCCTACTAAAGCCGGTATGAAATTACCTTTAAAGCCGAACGCTGCTCTGGACATGACGAAGGTTGGCGCCCCACTGTCACGTCCGGACAAACTCGCATACCCGACCAGTACAAAAGACAACGGCCCGAGAAGGGCAACTAAAATCGACTGAAAAAAGCTTAATTGGAAGTTTACAATTATTGCACCGTATACAATTCCTAATATTCCGATGTTCGCTGCAAACCACATAAAAAATAAATCCCGCGGTTTACCCGTTTTTTCACCATCTTGAAGAATAATTGTCTGCTCTTTCTCCATGAATTACACCCCTTTAAATTGTGACTTATGGGATTCTAACAAATGAGCATATTTTTTCAAGTCTACATTATTTTCACGATCAATGGTTTCAATCCAATCTTTACGGATCGCTTCGTAACCATATTTTGCTCCGCAAATAGCAGTCGCCATCGCGCCGATCGTATCGGTATCTCCGCCAAGGTTTGCACAGATTAAAGCACATCGATTCGGGTCTTTCGCATAATAGGCAATCGCCAGTGCAGCCGGAACTGATTCACTTGTCATTGTACCGCAACCAATGACATTATAAATTTTCTGTGTGAAAGTTTCTTCGTCATCCTGGTATCTATCAGCAAATTCAATGCCAAGCTTCAAGCGCTCCGGAATGGAGGCCGCAAAGGTTTCCGCCCCATTCATTGAAGCCAGTTCATAGATATTGAGAGCTCCCTTAATAATTTGCTCCCAGTTTTTGTCTTCTATTGAAGCGCTTACAGCATAGGCAATCATGGCCGCACCGCCGATGGATACATCAGTCGAGTGAGTTACTTTACTCACTTCATATACGTATTGCGCTAACTCTTTAGATTGAGCTGTCGAGAATAAGGCACCAATGGGAGCAATCCTCATTGCCGCCCCGTTTGTAAGCGCCTTGCTCGTAAATGTTTCTACATCTTTTCCTTCTTTAATTGCCAGGAGAGCCATTTTTGAACTTGGACCTAATATATTATTTTCAAAAGCATCGATTCGGATTGCCCAATTCAGGAGTTTTTCAGCAATTAAAGTGTCTGAAGGAATAAAATCATTTTCAATTAAAGCATCTAAAATAAGCAGTGCCTGTGTCGTATCGTCTGTAAATTGTCCTTTAGTAAAATTACAAGCAACGTCATTTTCTTTTGGACCATCTAAAAATTCAGTAATATTACCAAAATGAGATTTCACTTTTTTACGGCTCCACAGCTCAGAAGGCATCCCAAGCGCGTCTCCTATTGCCATACCATATAACATACCTAGTACCTTCATAAAATACCCCCCTCTTTTAACTTGTTCGGTTATTCGTACAAGTTAAAACGATAATATAATACGCCTGACGATCTGTCAAGCGTATTATATATACTGATTTAATTTAAACTGAAAATGCGGTCCATAAATAATGTGTATTTTTTCAATCTCCATGCCGTCCTTGCTATATACAGTTCCACTGGCCTCAAGCAAAGGAATTGGACTGTCCAGCTCCAATCTCTCGCACATTTCATCATTGCACATAATGGGGTTGATATCCAAAACTACATGATGTGGAAATATTTGATATTCCTTACGTAAGGTTTGATATAGAGAAGTACTATTAAAATCAAACTGATCAATACCTTTAAATAGTTCAAGAGGAAGCATGGATTGATCGATGGTCAACCATCTTGTTTTGTCATTTAACTTTGTTCCACGTACACGTTCCAGTTTAAAATAGGTAATATTGTTTTCTATAACAATTTCTTTTTTCAGCACTCTAGTAACAGGTTGTTGGTTCTTCTTTAAGGACAGATCGGTAAACCCTTGAAAGTTCCAAAGATTCTGTTTGGTTTGACGCAGCCTTACAAAAGCACCTTTCCCCTGTTCTTTTTCCACAAGTCCTTCTTTCACCAATTCTTCAACGGCTCTTCTTATGGTACTGCGTGTAATACCGAAATCTCTCATTAACTGATTTTCCGAAGGCAACACTTCACCCTCTTTTAAACTGCCATTTAAGATTTTTTCACGTAATTTATTTTTTAACTGAACATATAACGGGATATCATTATACTTGTTTAACATTTCATTTTCCCCTAAGCATTAATAGTGTTACATAAGTATTTCTTAACCATTATAACATATTCCAAACTATTGACTCTCAGAAAATTACAACGCTTTACGGTTCCTTTTAATTATTTTAACCTGTGTAATTGAGGTATACGGCGCGATATGCTAAGATAACAATAAATAAAGGAGTCGAGTGCCATCGGCTCCCTGCACGACACTTGGGTGGGAAACCTCCAAGATAATACGGAAGATAACCCGTTCCCTTGGCAGCTAACCTGGGCGGGTTATTTTCGTTTATTCAGAAAAGTGGCAACGCGAGGAAAACATCCCGAGCATAAGCACTTCCGAAAACGAAAATTTAGTGTGCTTGACCGGCTCGGCTCTGACCATTAATTGCAAATCATACAACTAACTTTATATACATTTACCTAATTGTTCGTCTAATTGCATTTCATACATCTATTTCCTCGTCTCTTTGCCTCTTCTTCGAAATATAGCGGAGTAATTGCAGGTTTTACACTTAATCAAGCGTTGTGGCAGCATTTGCGGATAAGTAATTGTACATAGTGCAACTATTCCATTCAACAATGACCAAGGAAGCCGGAGTTTGGGAAAGAGGGACGCGAACTCCTAGTTTAGAAGTTGCTTACGCTCTGGCTGATTGTTTTGATGTAAGCCTTGATTACCTTGTAGGACGCTCTGATGATTCCGTTAAAAGAAAAACACCACAATAGGAGCATCTGGCTCGTAGTGTGGTGTTCAAAGAATTTGCTCATGTTCATGTTATGCGAAGTTAACCCTACGTAAATATCGTTGCAACAATCAGAATAAATCCTATCACTAGGCCGATAGGGCCCCAGTAATGCATAGGGATAAAAAACAGACTATGCTGGAATCCCATTTGGTAGCGTTGCCCCGTTTCCATATCAACCAGCACTTTGCCCGCACCGGCGTTAAGCGTTTTTCCTATATACCAGACAATAACTCCTGACACGATGAACACAAAAGCCAGCGGCAGCCGGGCATCTATTATGTCAAGCCCCAGAAGGGATAATAAACCATTGACAATAAAAAACAAAACCCCTGGGATAACAATATTTAATATTCCCAGACCTTTCCAAATAATCATGCAAAAACTTCCTTTCTCAAAATCAACCCTTATTCAGGTCCAATGATAAACACATAGTATTCCAAAATGGCCTCCTGCAGCTTCTTCTTATAGTCTTTGGGCGTGCCGTCTTTGTTGTGTTCATCGAACGTCCGCGATTGCTCGGCCCGCTGCAGCAAATCGGTGGCGGAGGCTTTCACCAGCATGATTTTATGTTTCAGCATGTTTCCATACGAATTATAGGTGTCCAGCCCTTCCCGCTTTACCCGCTCCGGATCGTCAGCCAAGGCGATATACTGGGCTACTTCTTCTGTAAGCCGATCGTACAGAACCCGGTAGGATGCGGCATCGAGGCCGTTTAATGTCTCCGATGTCACGCCCTGCCTAATCAGTTCGTCTTCAATCGCTTCCGCTGCCATGATCGATGCAAGCGCATGGTACCGGATCATCTGATCGTTTGCCTTAAAATCGGCGAGGTCCAGCTTTCGCTGCTTCATAAGCGACTGATGCAGATTAGCCGTAAAGTCTTCCGCAAGCGGCTCCCATTCCTTCAGCAAAACCTGCAGCTGTTCATGCAGCGTTTTCCCCTTCGCAAAATTGTCATCGACGTAAAATTTGAACCTGTAATAGGTATCGATTTCGCCAAGCATCTTGACCAGATCTTCCAGCTTTGGAGCAAGCTTCTTCACAGCCTCATCGACATCGGGCAGAGCCGGCTGTTTAACGGCCAATTCCGTATACTCCGCCAGTTTATAGGTCTCTTTAAGCTCCAGATTTACGCCCCACTCCAGATGAGCCTCTTTGTGCAGAACGAATTTTTCCTTATGTCCGAACCGTTCTCCGTACCGTTCCAGAACATCGGCTATTTCGCCATGGATATAAATATCCAGGGCGCTATAGCCGGCGTATTTCCGTGCCGCCGCTTCCGTTCCGGGCTTTTCTTCCTGGGTGGAGGCAGCCTGCTTTGTTCCTTCCGGCCGGATGATCTTCACCAGCTCCAGCGGCGCCTGGCAGGACGAGAGCAGTACAACCAGAAGGCTTAAAGATACAACAACGCCCCACCTTACTCTCATGCTTCTCATCGAATTAATTCACAACCGTCATCCTGATGCTGGTATTGTAGGCATCCACGAGGAAAGAGACCTTGCGGTCAAACGTTGACAAAATCGCATTAGAACCGCCTGTCGTCACTTTGCCTTCCGTGTCGCTGTTAATTTCCGGGTCTTGTTCCTGCAAAATTCTGAGAATATCGGTTGCCGTTACTTTTACCCCTTCCATGCTTGTCCGGAATATTTCGAGACCTGGCCATCCTTCTTTCTTCGACCGATCTGCATCCTTGGAATATTCAAAATAATGCTCGATATCCTCGGTCAGCAATTGATACAATTTCTCATATTCCTCAACATCGAAATCCAGAACGTTATCGTTCCCAACTCCCTTATTGTAAAAAGCCTCCTGAATCTCCTGCGCCCGCAATACGGTGCTCATCGCGTAGTAGCGTATCAGCATATCTTCATCCTTCAGCTTCTCCGCTTCCGCATACTTGCGCTCATTCGTGATCTTCGCAAACTCCTCGTTGAATTGCTCTCTTGCCTCTATGTACTTCTCAAACAATGAAATAAAACGCGTATGTAATTCGCGGCCTTGCTTAAAATCGTCATCAACATAGGTTTTCGCCGTGTAGTAATTTTGAATGTCATTATTCGCTTTCATCAGATCTATAATGATCGGCATTAACCCTTTCAATTTCTCATCCGTTGCGCCATAGGACGGCTCGGCGGAGGCAAAATCCAATGTTTTACCGGCATGCTCGAGCACGGTCGGAATAAACGGCGTTGTGCTGAACCCGTCAAACCTGTCATCGATGTAAATTTCCTTCTCCGCTCCAAACTCATTCACATAACTGCTGAAAACAGAGTCATACATCCCCCCGTTAATCTGATTGCTAAGGTCAATGTATTCGTTATACTTGAGCGAATCCTTCACCTCGTTTCCGCCGGCCGCCCCCGTAAGTTTCCCCGCTGCCGGCAGGCTGCATGCCGTTGTCGCTATTGCGATCAACATCATACACAAAAATAAATTTACAACTTTCTTCACTACATTCTCTCCCTTTTTGTCTTAATCTCTGTACCTTTATCTATATCGGCTGGAAGAGGCGGATTTGAATAGGAGTTGGGGAAATCATTAACGCGGACAAAAATAAAAACATCTGTAAAACCCGCACTGTTATAAGAAATAACAACAGGATATGACAGATGTTTCTCCTAAGTCTTCGGTCCGTCTCTATTTCGTATGGAGTTCCAGGACTACTTTCCGAACTTGGTTGGGATGGGTTTCGATAAGCTCGATCGCTTCACGGAAATCCACCAACGCCAAACGATGTGTGACAAAAGAATTCACCGCGATCCTTCCGCTGTTAAACCATTCTATCACTTCAGGAAACTTGCCCGACTGCAAACGGGAGCCCGCTATGGTTACTTCTTTCTTGGTAATGGGCAGCTGCGGAATTTGCGACGGAGTTTCGCCAAAGCCGAGAACAACGACCCGCCCGGCCACAGAGGTCATTTCCACCGCCTGTTCGAAGGTTTTTTCCGTACAAACCGCATCAATCGTTACGTTCGGACCTAATCCGCCCGTTATGCGCTTAATCTCGTCGGCCACATTATCCGTAAGCGGATTCAAGGTATAGTCGGCGCCAACTCCCTTAGCATATGCCAGCTTCTCATCGCTTAGGTCGGAAATCATGCACAACGCGCCTTTGAGTTTGGCGACCTGCAGTGCACACAATCCGATCGGACCCGCTCCCATAATAAAAACATAATCTCCGGCCCGGACATCACCACGCCAGTTCGCTTGAGCGCCGATCGTGAACGGTTCGACCAAAACCGCCTCCTCCCAAGCCAAACGCTGGTCCACTTTATGCACTAAATGCTCGGGAAGGACGATATATTCCTGGAAGGAGCCATCCTTGTGAACTCCATACACCTGCAGCTTGGCGCACACATTTTTGCGGCCGGCTTTACAGGCATAACATTGTCCGCAGGTTTCGATCGGCTCCATCACCACCTTGTCTCCAGGCGACAGCCGGTGGACATCTGCGCCGACTTCTACGATTTCCCCAGCCATCTCGTGTCCGATTACGCGCGGGTAGGTGGCAACCGGAGAAGTTCCGTGATAAATGTGCATGTCGGAGCCGCATATGCCCACCATGCGAACCTTAATCAGCACCTCGTTACAGTGAATAATCCGCGGCATTTCTTTTTCGATCAGTCTCATTTTCCCCGGTTCTACAACTTGTATCGCTTTCAATCCACTCACTCCGTTCTCTAGTAACTTATAGTGAATCAGCCGGGATTTTGGCTACCAATTTTCTTATAGTTTCGGACTCATTGGTTTTAACCAAAGGCTTGTGCAAATCCCATGGGAAACAAATGGAAAAATCGCCCGGTTCCAAATGCAGTTTCATCTCTCTATCACTATTTTCCAGAAGATATAGATCGTCCTTGGGCAGTTCTTCCTTAACCTTCACATTGCGATCCAGCGCACAAAAAATGATCGTCTCTCTTCCTTCGATAACGTAATGCAAATCGATATACTTCTTGTGCCTTTCCAGCGTTCTTTTACTTTCATCTTCTGTTGTTCCATGAAACACCTTGATGACAACAGAGTCTGATTGATATGGAAGAACGCCATCCTCAACCGAATCGAAGGCCACACTTTGCAAAAATTCAAGAACATCAGCAATTACATTCGGATACTCTTTGCGGGCTGTCTCCAATAATTCAATGTTACCGAATATCATTTAAGCTCATCCTTTCTCCTGAATTATAGAGACTGTACTTCTTTCCAAACTTCATCATCAACCAGAATGCCATTCTCCAGATGATCTTTGCGAACATTAGCCGCAATTTCACCGGGGTAGAATACTTCTCCGCCTTCTTTATCCGGCACAGACGTTTTTACGTAATCAGCAATGCCGTCGGCCACGCTCTGCGTATACGCTTCTCCGCCAATTTGACTTGGGTCCACGACAATAAAGACTTGTGAGCAGCCCCCGCAGCTTCCTTCTTGAACCTTATCGATTTCATTGGTTGGAAGACCTACGGACATCATAGCGGCAAGGGCATCAAGCACAACCGCGAAGCCCGATCCTTTCCAATAACCCATTGGTAAAATACGCATCGATTTTTCAATCGGGCCTGGTTCGCTGGTTAAATTACCGTGTTCATCAAAACCTCCGGGGAAAGGAAGAAGTTCGTTTTTCAAACGTGTAACCTGCAGTTTTCCATAAGAATATTGGGACATAGCCATATCAAGGACGATAGACCCTTTTTCTCTAGGTACGGCCATAACAAACGGGTTGTTGCCTAAGCGGGTATTCTTGCCTCCCCAAGCTGGCATGCAGGATTCCGTATTGGTCCAACTAATCGCAATAAATCCTTTTTGGGCCGCTCTCCAGCCATAAGTCCCCCCGCGCATCCAGTGGGTCGTATTTCTTAGCGTTACAATACCTACACCATTTTCCTTGGCAATCTCCATCGCTCTGTCGACCGCTTTAATCGCATTCAAAATACCAGGGCCCCGGTTGCCATCGTATATTTCAATAGATCCTAATTGTTTGAACAAGGTGGGTTCGGCATTCACGTCAACCCAGCCCTTTTTTACATAATCGACAAAGCGTGCTACACGATTCAGTCCGTGCGAATAAACGCCGTCGCAGCTGGTTTCGGTATGAACTTGTGCGCAAATATCGGCTTTCTCCTCTGTCATCCCAACACTCATAAACGCTCGTTTAATTTCGTTTTTCATGGTTTCAAAAGGTACTCTGGTCATAGTAATCGCTTCCTTTTCTGCTTTAGGAATGTTTAAGTCTTGCATCATAACCTACGTTGTTATTTCCCCAGTTTTGCTCGTACGGCCAACCTGTCAGATCCTCAACCACTTTCTTAGTATGGGAATCAACATCGGCCATGGAACCACCTTTCTTAAGACGTTCCACTTCGTTAACCAAAGTGGTATGATTTTTTTGGGTCAGCTTAAAGCGTAAGGAAACTAGGAACCCGAATATTAAAAAGATGAAGGTCCCTACAAAGAAAACGGTTACAACTCCGTTTATAGCTTGCGGGGATTGTAATGTACTACCCGAAATAAAACCAAACTCCTCCAATACCACACCTACCAGGAATAACGCAACTGCCTGAACTGCCTTACGAACAAAGGTCATGATTCCTGCAAATATACCTTCACGTCTTCTTCCTGTAAGAACTTCATCAACATCGGCCATAAAGCTGTAAATATTCCAACAGATATAGAAGATGCCGCTTTTTGCAATACCGATGATGGCCCCGGCAAGATAAATAAGAAAGACGATCTGGTTAAGATGAAATAGATAAATGCCCACAAACGATAAAACCCCTAAAATAAACACAATCTGAGCTAATTTATAAGAAGCTCCATTTCCGATTTTTAGGCACAATCTTATGAAAATGGGTACAAAACAAAACTGAACAATCGACATAATCGTTAATGTCCGGGAAGCCAATACACTGCTTTGCATCAGCACGAAGACCACGAAATAGGTAAATACTGAACCTAAAATATCATTGGCTACAAAACCGCCCGTATACATCCCTACATGATGCCGGAAGGTCTTCACTCTCATCGTGGATGCGAGTTCAATGACTAAGCGTTTCATGTCTTGCAAGAAATTGATCGTAGGTTCATCGCCTTTAATTTCCACTCTACGTTCCCATGTGAATCTCCATAGAATGAAAGTACCCAGAGAAAACAAGCAAGTAAAAATTAATCCCATGTAAAGGAACGACAATGGTGATTTTTCACCAAAGGTGCTGATCAGAAGCCCCGGCACCCACGCTGCTAAAATACCGGCTCCGGTCGAAAAGAGCATTCTAACCCCTGTTAACTTGGAACGAACCTTGAAATCATTGGTCATTTCCGCGGCCAGTGTCTCGTAAGGTACAATAACCATAGAGTACACGATATCAAAAGCTAGATAGGTGATGAGATAGTACCAAAATCCAAAGCCGGATACCCATAAAGATGCATACACTAACATTGCCGGAATGCCTAGGATGAAGAAAAAACCTCTTCTGCCATATCGCTGACCTAGCTTGGTCCGATAGAAATTGTCCGTGATGTAACCCATCACTGGATCTAGTACTGCGCTGAATACACGAGCAATAGCCAATATAGCTCCAGTTTCCATGGGGCTAAGACCTGCGTAGGTCGTGTAGAAAAACATAAGCCATAGCCCTAAAATAGCGTAACAACCGCCGCCAAAAAAATCGCCTACGCCATAAGCAATCATATTGCCAAGCTTCATTTCCTTTGTTGCACCGTTCTTTAGTAACATGGCTTCATCCCCTTCTGCAACTTGCTATAAAGCGCTTTCTCAAAACTGCTCATCTGTACAGACATCTTTAAGCCGGCCTTGAGTGAAATACTAGCATACATTATGCTAGTATACAAGTTCAAGTTTGTGATCATTTTGTCACTACCCAAAAATAGTTCTTTTGCCCTCCGATCCTATTTTCTTCTAAAATTTAACTGTTAGTGGAATTGTTGAAACGCTATAATGCTAATGATCATTTGCGTGGATTTGGAGAAAAAAAGGAGAGAAAAAGATGTTGAAAAAATGGCCATTATTCTTGATGATTGGTATTCTCATGGTGGTATCTGCGGGCTGGAATAGCGGAGTATCTTATGCGGCTGCAGCATACACTTGGGATAAGTATAAGGGCACGGAGGTCAGGACCTATCGATTGGCCGCGTTATCTGGAAGAGCAGGATCTATGGATCAGGAAAAATTTTTTGACGCAATCAGCGAAACCCCAAATGTATACGGAGGGTTCACCGGCTATAAAACAGGGAAAACAACTGGAGTTGCAACCGTGAGTGTAACGGATGGGGTTTATAAATATACGGTTGTTGATTTTATTCGCGATGTGGAGCCTGAAATTGTAGAATACGTAAATCCAAGAGGCGGGATCCCCCACCGCTGGAACGGAACCGATGATATTCGCATTTTTATGAGAGGATCGGAAGCGGCTGCTTTGGCAGAGTTGTTTTATGAGGGGACACCAAGTGAAGGACGATATCAGTTTAATGCTGACGATGTTTACCTGGTTACGTTCTGGTCCAGTACAGTAAGACCGATCAGTGGAATGTCCGCTGAAGCGTTAATCGAAGAAGGAGAACCTGCGTTTATAAATCGAGAGCTTGTAGGTCAAGTAACAAGCGAAGATTCTGCGGCTTATCCGCAAGATGGAATTTCAAACGGCTATTATTATGTTTTTAAAGGGTTCACAGAATAAAGAATAACAGAGCCAAACAAGATAACATTTTGTATTCTCCATACCGAATGGAGGCACATGATGTTATCTTTTTTTATTCTAAACACTCAATTACCAATGAAAACCATTGTTAAGTGATAGGGAATTATGGCTTTAAAAGGTATGTTGCGAGAACCATTTTTTTTGCTGATTTTATTCATTCCCAGGGAGATTATTCCGATAATTCAAGTATATACAGTTTGGTGTTTAATGTAATGAAAATGAAAACCCGTTTGAAAAAAGAGGCCTATTTTCAAGATTAACATGGAGGTGCAGGCGTAAGTGACCTTGTGCTATCTCGCAAAGGAGGTTCGATGATCTGAAATAATGAAGTGTGAAAAAAAGTTAAAACGAATTAGGAGTTACATGGCTGGTTTACTGGCTGTTTGGTTGTTCTGCATACATAGTGTTCCCGTTTTTGCGGACAGAACCTTTAACGATATTGAACATTCCTATGCGGCTGATGCGATTGAGGCCATGGCTGCTCAAGGTTATGTTACCGGTTATAAGGATGGGAGCTTTCGGCCTTTGCAATTTATCTCGCGGCAGGAATGGGCAAGCATTTTCGCTAAAACCTTAAAGCCAACAGCGAATAACAAAGGCCTACCTTCTTTTCGCGATGTGTCACCATGGGCTCTCCCCTATGTACAGGTCTTGCAGGAAGAGAACATTACTGAAGGAATTGGCGGCCAATTATTCGGTGCCAAGCACAATCTGACTCGCCAGGATATGGCCGTTTGGTACGCCAGGTATTTCGGTGTTTCTGAAAATACCCCGTCCTCCGGTATATCCAGCTTTGCGGACCGGTCCGATATATCGGACTATGCACAAACAAGCGTGTGGCTAATGGAGCAATTAGAGCTGATTGAGGGGGATACGAATCATTATTTTCATCCCAAACAATTCGTGAAACGGCAGGATGCTACGCTGGTTGCTTATCGAGTATGGCTTGGCGGCGACGAGCTGAGAGAACGCGCCAAGCGTTTGCTGGATTCATCAGGAAATGAAGCTGCAGCGGCGAATCCGCCGGCCAGCCCACCGGAACCGAATAAGGTAGCGATCGATCTGGCGCCGGAAATTAGCGGCCAACGTGCGAATCCGCAAATCGCGGAGCCTGGAAGCCATAGTCCTAGACCTGATCCACCAGCAGGTCCGGTAACGCCAACAGAACCGAAGCCGCCAGATCGGCCAGTGACACCACCAGGGTCTGATCCCAAACCACCAGTAACACCGCCTGTGACACCACCAATAACTCCGTCAGACCCCCCGGTGCTTCCACCGGATGATTCTGTGGATTTTGTAGCGGATGAGGTCGCCATCAAGGCGCCGGAGCTGGTAAATCAACCGGAAACGTATCCTTTGTATCAGCTGTCCTTTCAGCTCTACGATAAAGGGCGGCCGGTAAGCATTCCCGCGGCCAGCGTCACAAGTGTTACTTATACATTTAGTGATGAATTAGGCGTTTTTGATGCACAAGGGAAAATCGCACATGCCGAAAAGATTCCGGCGGCTGATAGCTTCATTCCTGTAGGGATAAAAATCACCATTGCCAAGCCCTATCAGGTACTTACAGCACAGACCAAGCTGATCGTAAAAGGGAAAACTCCTCCAGTAGAGGACCCAAATGTAATCAGGTCCGTCTACTTGGCCACGTATACCATCCCACAGTCCATTACTCTAGACCCTGCAGCCTGGAGTATGCCCTATGTATTTCAAAATGCAAAGGGAGAGGTAATACCACAAGGTTTGTTACCGTCAGACTTGAAGCTTCGGATCGAGGATTCCAGGGGAATATTTGACGAGGATGGACGCATAGCCAACCTGCATCTGATTCCTGCAGTGGGCTCTGTCATTCCATTCAAAATCGAAGTTGAATCACCATCCCAGGGAATTCACTTCATATCCGATGCCGAATTAACGGTAGCACCCGGAGAACGCAAAAAGCAATATTTTGCTGTCTCGATCATGCTGCAAGGACAAGTTGCGGGCAGTACGACCACGGTAGAACAAATCGAGCAGGCTCGTCAATTGCTGATGGACCACTTTGGCCCGAACATAAAAGTAACTTGGGCCATGGAAAATAGATTTGTTTTCGTAGAAACGAATCGCCCGCAGCTTAAAAAGGTGTTGGAATACGTCGATCAGTATGGTGATGAAGTCGGTATTTTGGACGGATATCCGAATAACCTGTATGAGCTCCCTTTTTGGGAAGCGCGGATGAACGAGTGGTTGTATATGTATCGGTATAATGCACTCAATGAGCTGCACCAATCCGGTACATTGGGGTCGCCTTCGGTGTTTGAAAGCATGGATACGGACCAATATCGGAAGTATCTGCCTAAATCATTGACCAGCTTTACGGTGAATCCCGAGCAAACCCAATGGCTTAAAGATCACTTTAAGATCACTTCCGCGATGGGGTGGTCGGCTACACAATATAATGTGAACGGCATGTATGGTGAGGGTTCACCTTTGATGCCTTACTGGTCCAATAAGGACAATCCGATGGTCCCTGCGCAAGGATTTACTGATCATAGCGGTACCGTATTCATGAACTCGATTACGATTGATCCGATTGGATCACGCTATACCAAAGATTCCTCACGCTGGACTCTCCATCCGGGTGACCCGTATGTGAATGAAACGGATGCGGCACCACAACTGTATATAGCACAACAATATTTAGATAATCCGTTTCAACGTATAAATACGGTAAACTACATGTCCATTATTTTGGACATTAACTGGCTTGCCAGCAACCATAACATGTCGCAAATCTGGGAGAACTTTGTGAATCACTTCCCTGCCGACCGCGAGGTTGAGATTGTAGGCGTGGACGGACTGAAACAGATTTATGAATCATTGGCCGGATCGAATAATGATCATGCGGAATTTACGCTCATGTTTAGAGGCTCCGGCATTAAGACGGCTATGGACTCCAATAATTCGCCGGCCAATCTGCGCTATTTGTGGACGGAAAACGCCTCACAGCGGATTATTTTATCCAAGGAAGATGGAGACGAAGCATGGTCTATTATTGATTTTACCGACTATACCCGCGTTCCGGTTCCAAAGACACCCTACAACTTGAATAAGGACACGGATGTAAGCTATGTCACCGGAAGGAACTTCAAGCTAAATCCTACGGCTCCGTTAACAGCAGAGGAAATTCAGCGCATAAAGGATCGTTTGAAGGAGATTTACTTCGCGGAAGAAGTGAATTATCAGTGAGAGTCTGAAGCGGAAGATGCTTTGGAACCTGAGGTTAAAGAACAAGAACCGAGAGCATATCGCTTTCGGTTCTTGTTTTCATTCTACGCTTTGAAAATAATGCGAGTACTTCTTAACCAAATCCGGCGTGCAATATTCAAGCGACGTAATGTGCTCTCTGATCAGTCGTTCCGTTTTCTCTTCATCATTAACGGTTATGGCTTCGAATATTGCCTCGTGCTCGCTTACAAGCTGTTTCATATGCTTCGTTTCCAACAGTTCTAAATACCGCATGCGGTTTAAATGGCCGCGCATTTGATTGATGATCGATATCAACGTGGAATTCCCCGTAAGCTCCAACACCGCACTGTGGAAGCTCTCATCAAGCTCAAGGAACCTATCGAAGTTTTGTTCATCAATGATTTTTCGATGCTCTTCCAAAATCCCCCTGATCTGCTGATACCCCTTCTCGAAGGCAGCATCGTTTGCGTTCCACTTCCTGGCCGCTTCTTTAAAAGCGCTCACCTCAAGACTTACACGTACAAAGCGAGCCTCCTCAATCTTCTTCTTGGACATATATGCGATTCGGGCGCCGCGCTGCGGCAGGATCTCGATTAACTCCTCTGTCATCAAACGGCGGAAAGCCTCCCTGATCGGTGTCCGGCTTACCCCCAATGTGCTCCCTAACTCCGATTCAAATACGAGCTGCCCCGGTTCCAACTGCAACGTAACAATGGCCCCCCGAATAACCTGATAAGCATGGTCGGACAGAGTGTTCCTATTTTTGGAAATATTCGGTAAATTCATATTCTCACCTTACCTAAATGTACTACGATAAGATTATTATACTAGTATGCAAGGATTGGAATCAAACTTTAATATTACGGTAACATTGAATACCTGTACCAACATAAATATCCTAAACCAATTTTGCCTCATAGCTAAAAAAAAGCTTGCTCCCACCATAAAAGTAGAAACAAGCTTTTATAAATTGCCAAGTGTTACCGCAAATTACCTTCAACCATAAAGAAGCTCTTCCTTAGCTGCGTACACTTCCATCATCATTAACGCCACAAGCTGAAACCCATTTACGAAAGAAGATGTAGCCTGCATCGACTCGGTTTGTCTGTGTAAATCGAGCAGCGTTTCAAGCTGGTTGAAATTATCGGCAGACAGTTTCCCTTTCCACATTCCTTTGGCTTCAGATATCTCTCTTCTTATTCTACGGAACTCGGGATCTCTCGGGACGATCTTCTCTTCCGGACGAAATTCACCACAATATAATGCTTCCAGCATGCTTTTCATTTCCATCTTCTTTTCAAGAGGATTTTGGTGTTACTTGAAGGAGAGAATTACGCAATAAGTAGTTGAATTATTATGTATTGTAACGGTGTTCCGTATCATATTTTTATTTTATCACGGCACACCGTTACATTCAAGAGGATTTTCATGATATCATGAAGAAAGTATTAATACTTGAAACGAAAAAACGTTTGGGGGAAATTAATCAATGCCAATCCGGCTTCGTTTAAAAGAAATCTTAGAAGAACGGGGAATGAGTCAGCGAGAACTCGCCCGTAGAATGAATATCCGGCCAAGCACGGTTAGTCATCTCTGCTCCGATAAAGTCAATGCCGCCTATTTTGACACCCTGGAACAGATTTGCAAAACACTCAACATCAGCTTGCATGAACTTCTTGTAATGGATGACGACTAAACAAATATAGCTGTAGGCTAACGTAAACATGAAAGGTAACGAGGACATCTGCCCAATTAGCAAAATTTCCAAAAAGGAACTCCTATATTATTAAGTTAGGTTAAGCCAAACGTCCTTAAGCATAGCAAAAGACTTATTCTTATTAGTTTAAATTGGAATAGGACAACAATCGTCCGATGTGTTAGCCCTGGCTTCTGAATGCACTCCTTAACAGGATGATTCATGGATGATTGCTCCTTTCGAAATGTTTTCCTTTATAGGTTAGACACTCTACAGGCAGGATTCACAACAGACATACAGGGGCATGAGAAAATCTTGATTTTGTCACATCGGAATTACACATCAGTAACAAGGCAGCCTCCGATCCCGTAATTCTTGAGTCGGTGTTTCATCTCTTAGTTCCAATACCTAGCCCAGTCGCTCCCTCCTCTGAGTAGCTTCCTTCTACGACGAATTGCATGCTCTTTAGGAAATACTCCCTGTTCTTCTCCAGCGTACTCAATCCATAGTTATTTTGCTGCCATTCCCTATATAGCTTGACGATCTCCATGTTTCCGTCATCTTTGGACATTAAGCTAAATAACGTGTCCCTATCTAACACATATTTGATATAATACCCTATCAATAATTCCATATCGTCTCCCGTAATTCGGGTTCCGTCCGACTTGAACACAGGTTGCGTACGCAGCCGCATTTCCTCATATTCGGCAAGCAGGGCTGCCACAGCGTCCTGGGACATAACCTGGATATCCTTTGGATTTTCGGGACTTTCCAGCGTGATCTTATCGGATACTACATCAATGCTTTGGTCCGCTTCGCTCATCATCAGGGTGCTGCCCTCACACAAGAGCGCCACTGTTTTGCCGGCCGATAAGTTCACATTCACCCCTTCGCTCGGAATTGTCTCCTCTGCCCCGACGAAATCCGGGTTGATTCGGATGTTCTTGGCCGTCAGGTCCAAACTCCCTTTGCCTGTGACCAAAATGCCGCTACCCTCCAGTAGCGTAATTTGCGCTGCGCCGCCGGTCGCATGCAGCTTCACCTGATGATCGTCCAGCAATAATGATTTGTTTCCCGGTGAAAACCATTGCTTGCTTCGCGGAACTCTTGGAGTATCTTTACTTTCAAGCACGGTTAGTCATCTCTGTTCAAATAAAGCCAACACCAACCAATTTTTATATTTTAGAACAGATTTTTAAATTACCGCCATTATATTAGCTTGCTAAGAAAAAAGGTGGTAATTGTTTCGCAACAATTTACCACCTTTTTTTGTTGATCAAGTTACTGCCTGTCTAAGTTCTATCGAAATTCTAAAATATATATAAGATCGTATCATCACTAATAAATGCATCTGGTATGACTTTTTGCAAATTCTCTAATCTTCCCTCCATATATTCTAAATCCGTCCCATTTAAATTTTGTATAGCCCAGTTCCTTAATAAATCGAGTTCTACTAAAACATCGTCTAATTTTGATCTATCAAATTCAGCTCCCTCTTGTATATATTTTATTCCCAAGTCATGTATGGCTTTCTCCCAATATTTCTCATAAAACTTTTGAGATGAAATGTTCTCACTTAGAGTAAGTTCTGAATCGCGGTCATTGATATCACCATTATATCTAAACAATCCAATTGACATTAATTCTTCCCTCCATACGTTGCAGAAAAATTATACTCTGGAAATTTTGTTTTTAAGTTATTCAATTCATTTTGAACAGCAGCTCTTAGTTGTGGAGTATCTGCATCAATTCTAAATACATAATCTTTAATAGAAGTATATCCTGAACCGATGGAAGATTGTCCGAAACACTACTTGATAAATTGATTTCTGACTGATGAAGTGCTTGAATTCTATTTGAACCTTTCTTATATATTTGCTTATATGCCCATTGCTCTTCAGTTTGTGGAAAGTCTGGATTATCCATATATAATTTTGTAGCAGACTTATCCTCATAGATTATTTTGTTTACTAAATCAATTTCATCTAATTCTGTATTTATTTTTCCATGAATATTGATTTCTTTAAAAGAATTACCCGCAGTCTTAGGAACCTCCGGCCCCTTTCCTATCTTAAAACCCATCATATCAAGCAAGCCAGGCATGTCGCCAATCTTATTAATTACCTTGCCATTCGCATTGATCAGTTCGTAGGTGCCGCCGCTCAGCTTGTTGATGACTACCGGATTGCCGGCTGCATCCACGATTCCGCCGATTTTATTGATCCCTTTCACCAGATCATCAATATTCTCGGCTTGCCTCGCTAGTTCTATCACTTCGTAGGAATACTTCAGGTTTTTGAGTTCCCCAACAAGAGGAACCAGTTAGATGGAGTTCAGAAGCGTTTCCCCGGTATGCCCCCAGCTCCATTCTCAGTGCGTAAAGTTTCGTACATCTGCCGGTAGGTCAAGTCCCGTTAATCCTAGAAGCACGTTTGCTCCAATGCCTAGCCCGGTGGCTTCGTCCGCATAGTTCCCTTTAATGACGAACTCTAGGCTTTTTTCGTTATACTCCTGGTTTTTCTCGCACTGGTCAATTCCATAGTTCGCTAGCCGCCATTCCTCCTATTGCTTATTTATTTCTATGGCTTCTTCAGTGGTTAGCCTAAGCGGCAAGTCTTGATCCAGCACATGCTTCATAAAATAATTCAACAAAAAATCCATCAGCATTTCAATAGTTCAACTTATATAGCTTTATATCGCAACGAAAAAAGCCTATTCCTACTAAAACAAAGTAGAAACAAGCTTTTCGCTAACCACATATTTTCAAATTTGTGTTACCGATTAATTATCATAAACCATAAATAAGTTCTTTCTTAGCCGCGTATATTTCCATCATCATTAACGCCCCAAGTTGAAACCCATTTATGAAAGTAGATGTAGCCTGCATCGACTCGGTCTGTCTGTGCAAATCGAGTAGCGCTTCAAGCTGATTGAAATTATCGGTAGACAGTTTCCCTTTCCACATTCCTTTGGCTTCGGATATCTCTCTTCTTATTCTACGGAACTCGGGATCTCTCGGGATCGATCTTCTCTTCCGGGCGAAATTCACCACAATATAATGCTTCCAGCATGCTTTTCATTTTTCATTCTCCCTTTCGTACAGATTTCAATGATCCTTTCGAATTATTCGCAGTTTCTTTTCTTGTGCCGTTATTCTTACTTTTCGGCGTTACGTTATAACGTCACACAACTAATTATATGACGTTACAGCGTAACGGTCAATGCTTTTTTATTAATTCATGGTATATTGTTCTATATAAGACTTGGGGGAAAATTACAATGAAAATCAAAATTAAGTTGCAACAACTATTAGATGAGCGGAATATTTCTCAGCGTCAGTTTGCAATTATGGTTAATATGCGTCCTGGAACAATAAATGCCCTTTGCAGAGGGACGACGGACAGAATTTATATCAGTACCCTTGAGCAGATTTGCAAGGCGCTGAATATACACATTCATGAATTGATTGATATGGAAGAGTGACTTTTAGTCCTATCTGATTTCTTTTAACATTATCTTTTTCCAATGAGGGTATACGATATTTTATCTCCTATAATCCTTTTAGAATTAGGATTTGGCTTTTCATTACCAACTATGTAGTGGGTCGGAAATTTCAATTAGAACCGTTATTGTTTCTGTACAATTTAGACTTTTAGATAATAAAAAGGTCAATCAATGGTATAACATAATTGACCTTTTTATTAACTGATTTCGAAAACATGTAAACTGGTCGTCACTAGAGATTTCTTTACAGCATAATCATCGTTACAATCCCTAGATAAGTAGTCAGAATTAAATTTTTTTCAGTCTATGACCATCTTTACGGATATTACATGAGTTAAGTCTACTTAGACCTAGTCGCCCGATTCATTCCATACTGAACGCGGGCTATTTATCAACCGCCAAACAGTGACAAGGACAAAAAACACCAAAACACGGGCGGTTCCGCTCGTTATTGTGGTGTTTATTAATTGTATTGAACGATGGGTAAACAAATGCTTACAAACTCTTATGTCATTTTATCAACAGACAGAATTAAATTAATTACCTTTCATGCCCACTGCCTTTAAAAATCTTCTTCTTCATACGGATAATTAAGTAATGCTAGATTTTCTTTACTCATAAGCCATGTTTGATATTCATCTAAATTACCCCTGATAAGTAAAGACCCCTTAATTCTTTTCAGTAATGAATCCGGGGAATCATCTTCCAAAACCAAATCTTGATCGTTCAATCGCAACAGTTTTCCAATAACTTCCAGTAGTTTTACCCATCCAATCTCAAACGTACTGGATATAAATTGAATACTAATAAGAACATTCGTATTTACACCATATGCTTCGCGGTTCATTTCTCGAAAATATTCAATATAGTCTTCCTCAGCATCTAAATCAATGCTCATTGAAAAATAGGTGCAACCGACATTTATGCGTTCTGTATAAGAACTAGCCCATACTTCTGCCTCATAATCAATTAATTCTACAAATAATACTTCGCATATCATATCATAGAGCAATTTCCCCAATTCTTCTCTAGGCAAATTAGAACCAATTGATAAACGAAAATCCATCTTATTCAAACCTCCAGTAAACTCTAGTTACTTGACGACCTTCAATGACTAATAGTTCATTTAAATGTTTTAAATCCTTGTGAGTTTTACTTATAAAAAGTCAATAAGCTCAGTCCTATTTTCAACAGGATAATCATTTAAATTTAACACTATTCTTCTAGCTTGGTTTGTAGTTTTATCTCTTCTAAAATGAGTTTATGTCAATAGGTTGAATACCTCCATAACTTTCATACCAATCCTTCGTAGAGAGGTGCAAGACATTTTTTATCTCTAATTCATTCATTCTAAAAACAAACTCCCCTCAATCCATATCTCAAATTGGTCAATGGACGAAAATCTAAGTATTAGGGAAAAACATAAAATTGTAGTGAGGATCAGCATATAAAAACAGGTCAATCATGGTTGTGTCCACCCACAATCGGCCTGTATATTGTAATAGAATAGCATTATTTAGGGTATAAAATTCAAGCATTGAAACTTATCAAATATTTTTCGTTTTGTTTTTTCTGTACTTCTTAACTAATAATGTTTCCTATGAAACTCTTTTCCAAAACAAAGCATAACCTAAATCTTATCCATTTTTCATATAATATAACTTTTTATTTCATTACCTATTCCTGTTTTTAAATTACCATTTACCATTATACTAATATTAGAAAAGTCGATTTTCTCTATGCCTGTAACAGCTTGAAATCTTGTTTCTTCAAGCCTACAATCAATAAATTTCACATTATTAAATGTTGAATGACTAAAGTTTGATTTGCTCAAGTCCGTTCTTATAAACGAAACATTGGAAAATGAGGCTCTTCCAATATGACAATTTTTTATCATGGAATCAGTAATATTTAAATTTTCAAATTTTGCCTCGTAAAAACTAGTTCGAAAGATGTCAATATTAGTAAAATTAGTTTTTCTAAAATGAGTATAATCTGCTACCCCTTTGCGGAATATATTGTCTGTAAAAATGCAGTTATCGAATGAACTTCCGCTTAAAGAGGCGCCGCTTAAATAAACGTTTGTAAAATCACAGTTATTAAATGATACTTCTAAAAAATTAGTATTGTTTAGATCATAACCTGTGAAAATTATATTCTCAAAGAATGTATCTTGATAAATGATTTCGCATACTTCTTGTGACTTTCCTTCCGAAAAATCAGTATATTTCTGAAGTTTAGTGAATAAATCCATATATTATTACCTCCTACGGCCACACAATGATATTATCCATTAACCCTTGGTTTAATATTTCTTGCAATAGTTCATTTTTGTGAGCAGGACTTAATTGAGACGTGTCTAGAATTACATTCTCATTTTTTCCTAATGAATCGTAAATTTCATCCATTGATTTTTGGAGAGCTTTGCATACCCTAAAATGTTAATCTTATGTTAGGGTCTATGCAACGCTAGTGCCCTTTCTAGGTTTATAGTTGGAATTAAATGATTTAACATCCCAGGCCTGTCCGTAGCGATCAAAAAATTCAGCATCTCCAGAAGGGTCCCTTGTAATCGGTCCGTCGATCCTTCTTGTTTCCTCTAAATCAAGACCTACTTTACGTTCGTGTATCCCTTTGTCAATGTCAATTTGTCTTGTTGAACCAGCATGAGCAGGATCATTAGCTAAAATGTCCATTTCAGCTTGATTTCTGCCCCCCGTATACATACCATCTACATATCTATTATTATAATATTCGTTTTTTAAAGCTTTATAATAATCTACGGCAGATAAGCTGTGTTTCAACGCCTTATACCTGATTATATGCATTGATATACTTCTGTTTTTCTTTTCCTCCCAAGTTAAAACTTCTTTATTATGCAAAAAGACTCATTCCTTCTCTTGATTCAAGTTGGAATAAGCCCTTACAGGTCGTCTGGTGGTTTATGTTTCTGTTTTTTAAATGATTTGTATGCCACACTGATATGCAACAGAAGACCAAAGCATTTTTCACTTTGCCTTTTAACTTAATATCCTTCAATTCCATTCATTTCGTTTATTCCTCTAACTACTATTTATTGAAAATATACATTACGAACTTTTTGGATGTTTATAGCACCAATTATTATCATAAGGTTTCCTTTTAATTTTTTCCAAGTCTTCGAGTGTATAGAACCAGTCATCTTCTATCCATATTTTTGCACTTGGATAAATATTAAGAACACTATATACGAATCGAAATAGTAAATCTTCATTATCACAAAAATCATCGGATACTAATGCTTTGAAATATTCACTATGGATATCATCCCATTTAAAACTAACTGTTTGATAATCGTAGGGTTCATCGTATAGACTAAAGCAAAGTTGTCTTGAATAATCCTCTTCAAATGGAATATCACTAATATATACTCGGGAATATTTTAACACCCCACCAATGTTAAATTTTTCCTCATCAGTATCAAAGAAAAGATTCTCCCTTATACAGAGATTTTTAATGTTCGATAGTAAGTCGTTTGCCGCAATACTTTCTCCACGTTTAAACAATAAAAATGTTGAGATTCCCATTATTTTAATACCCTCCATAAATCTTCTTTTGAATTTACAATTTTAACACCTTTGCTGTTAAGTTCTTGAATAATTTTTGTTATATGAGGATCTGAGGTATCAATAATCTCATTAACATATACTACAATCTCTCTTTGCTCATAATTAAAGAAATTTGGATGATTGGGGTTAATGTACTTATCAATTTGATCCATTTTAAAAGCAGACATTGACTTCTTAACCTCTATAATTTGATTATTTGTCAAAATATCAATATCACCTGCTGGTTTACGAGTTGAAATATTATTCATCTTTAATCCAAACCCAATTACATCCGTTTTTTCTTGAACATATTCACCTACTATTCCTTCAATGGCTTTACCATCATTACTACTCTTTTTTGCAATATCAATTGCACCTGGTATATTTTTGGGATTTTGCTCAACCCATTTAATTGTTTTACCCGCTGGATTTATAAATTCAACTTCCATTCCTTTATTAGTTTTTGTTCTCAGTAATTCATTAAACTTACCCTTCCACTTAGTCTCCCACGTAACATTTCCAGCTCCATATTTAGCTTGAAAATACGCTTCCCAGTCTTTTCCGAACATCGGGTTTTGAGCTTCCCAAGAACCACCCTTGCCTGATTTCTGCACTCTCTTTAACCCGCCATCCAAAACCTCATCCAACTCATCAATATTCCGAGCATATGCCGCTAAATCCCCGGATTTCAGAAGAGCTTTTAGTCCAAGTCCAAGTTCTCCTGCACCCACGACTAACCCGGCTATATTTACGAAATCTTGATTCATCCCCATAAAGGTAGGATCAGTGTAGTCTTTCCCTTCGTTTAAATCATTTATCTTTTGTACGTTAATCCCTATGTCCGCTGCTCCAAGAACTGCACCGCCTGCCGCAAGAGATAACATGAGCAATGAACTTCCCCCAGTGAAGAACGCCCCCACAATCGCTACCGCACCAAATAAAATGTTCATTTCCGCAAACATGATTTGGGGCGAGATCTGAAACTGAAAAAAGGTATATCGGGAATACAAAAGAGATTTATCTTCTGCTTTACTTAAATAATTGGGCTTTTGGGGAACGATCAGGTTCAATTCAGCCTCTTTCATAAACGCCTCGATCGCATTCCCTAAAAGAGTCTGTACACTACCTGTGAAGGGCTGTTCTCTCCCTATGTTTGGCTTTCCTGATAACTCAGGTACGGACGGTGTACTTGGGGCAGGTTGATTTCGCTCCTCATTCCCCTTGTTTTTGGCTTCATACTGCTGCTGTTTCAACGCCTTATGCTGATTATATGCATTGATATACTTCTGCTTCTGTTCTTCCAGATCCTTCTCTGTCGTTTCTTCCCCATTCGAGGATATAACAAACTTTTTCCTATAACGATCCCTTAGCTCAATCCCATCTATCTTGCTCATTTTTTTCCAAAGCGTTTGGCTTAGCGTTAGGATCTTCATCCACTCGTCCAGCTATTATTTTACGAACATCTTCCTTCTTTAGATTATCAGCCTCTATTTTGTAGCTAGCATATGCCTCCAATTCATCATATGATATTTCATTCTGTTCACGCTTCTCTAGGTATACCGAAAGCATTCCTTCTTCTGTTAACTGATCAACATACAGCTCCTTAAGCTCCTCATCTGTAAGCAATTCAATATAGTCCATCTCCACCTTCTCAAAGTGGAGTTCCTTGCAACGGATGCCAACCCGATTCCCTTGGACCGTGACGGACTGCTGCGAGTCTAGTGTTTGAAAAGTAATAAAATCACTGGCTGTCAGCTTAATGGAATCGATCACCGCGTCTCGGGATCCGAAATTCAAATTATTGCTTGCAGTTACGAATAGATGTTTGTCCGCTTCCAGTCGAATATCATTCTGGTTTAAATGAATTCGTACTGTACCCTTTTCAAACAATACTCCGTCATCCCCGAGCTCCATTTTCGCTTCGCCGGGCATATGGAATACTTTGGTGGTCGGCTTCTGGAACACTGTTCTGGACGTCATTTCTTCACTTCTGCCGCGGACGGAGTTAATCGCTATGGATTGCTTCTCTATCCCGCTGGGAAAATAAATCTTGATTCGTGCTCCTTCGTCCGGCATGCAATGAAAAATATTGTTACCTTCCGGCGAAAACGGAAACCACCAATTTCCTGATTCATCGTGTTCATTATCGATATCTAAGTGCACCTTGACCATATTATTGGCCCGTTTAACCACACGCCCCTCAAGGGCAACACCCTGAATCCCTTTATTCAGGCGTGATTTACGGCGGAGGGATGAGCGCTGAACAAGCAAATATGCATAGGAAGTAGTTCCTTTTTCGTACGTAATCGCTGATTCTGCAATGACCCACATTCGCCCTTTGAACCCAACGTTATCCCCCACCTGGCAGTATTGATCGGTCACAACAAGGTAACTGATAAGATCGTTTTCTTGCAGCGCCCCCCCTTCCGTATGCGCCTTAAGATCCAAATAAACCGCCCGGTTCGAGAGAAGCGTATACTTTTTGGCGTGAATAACGGTCCCCCATTTAAAGTCCGGAACCCCGAAATAAACGCGCGGTGCATCCATCACCACATCCGGCAAAATAACCGTTCCTATTCGGGAAGCAAGGCGTTTCAGAAATTGCCAATCCGTCTCCTGGTACTGAACCATTAATTCACCTATAGTGTCTCCCGGGTTTGTGGCTTCATTTAGAATATCCCCCTTCGGATAAATGGCCGCCAACTTCTGAATCAACCCGGTATACGTGAGATGTTATACAGGACAACAAACGCCCAATGTATTAGCCCAAGCTTCTGAATGGCTCCTTTACAGGGTTCATGGATGATTGATGATTCCTACTCAATCAAACTCAAACCTTTTAATAAAGGCTCATTCCTTCTTTGGATTCAAGACGGAATAAGCCTTTATAAGTTCTATTCGAGTACCCTAGCTATAAATTTTTAAATGAAAGTGAGATTGCTGTATTAGCCCAACTAACCTCATGATATGAAGTATTTTACAGACTCCATCTTTATAGAAAATCTCCTATAAGGCTTTAATGACTATTGGTTTTTGATTTTGTCTTTATACCCTTTTAATAATTTTGTATTTAATTCACTAATCTCCGAAAAATGCCATTCAAAAGTCGTCATAATTCTATGAATTTCGAATAATAATTCCTCTACTTTATTACCATCATTAAGATTTACAGTATTGAAGCTACTTAATAGTTGGTCTAATTCATCAGTTAAATCCCCAAAATCATCCATATTTTCATGTTGTTCATCTATGTCTTCCTTCGTTACTATATCGGTGTTTGAGTTAAGTTTCTCTAGTATATTCAATACTTCACGTAATCTTTTTTCCATAAATAACCTCAGTTTTTATTTCCACCCCATACAAATAATCTGACTGGACAAGTACCATCTAATCTCTTTGTTACTGCTAATCTGTTTTTCATCAAATTTTATTTTCATATTTTTCATGGTAATATTTGCGTTGCAGGTGGCATAGTTCCCCAACTAGGAGTTGGAATTGTTCCAATTACAATTGAGTCATGTGTGACAAGCATTCCTGAATCTGTGGCTTCTATTGTTAATCAAAAATCTGCGACTTATTATATAAGCCTGTCCTCAACTCATAATTATCAAGAATACGTTTTTTGTCAGTATCACTCAGTTCTAAGAATCTACCTTGATGTAAGTGACTTTCCTAATGGCTGTAAACTATCGGTTGATAAATTGTCCATTATTACCCCTAACAATGACGCAGGACTACTTATTAATTTTTGATTAACTATCTCCAAAGCTTTTGAATGGTCACTTTCATAAAGCAAATTAAACGCTATCACTTGGGAGAACTCATCCCCCAAGTTTTCATCCATTATTCCCCAACAATACAGTGATACATTATTTCCCAACAATACAGTGATACTATTTTTGTATCCCTTATTGATAGTTCTGTTAAAGCAAAAGAAACTTCTTCAAAATCCTCTAGGCCGTTTACAATAGTAATTAATTCGTCATTATTCATACTAGTAATATACAACTCAGGATTAACGGTTCTGTCAAAACTGGAACACTTTTCAAGAACCTTAGCCATTCGGTTTGACAAATCCTGACTCTCTTCCGCTGTAACCGGTTAAATTTGTTTTCCCTTGCTTTTACTGAAATATGCCCCCCACAACCGTTAGAATGACAACTCGCTTGCGGGGCTCCGCATCTTTGGTTGTTTTAAGCAAAAGATCTTGATCGAGCAACTAGCACTCGACCAAGGTCTGATGATGTAGTAGCATTGAGGAATCGGAAGCTCTATATAATAGACGAGTATAGACACATTAAATGTCTCTATTCTTCTAGTAGTTTAACTTTTTTCCACATGTTTTCAACGTGTAGTCTATCGTCACTAATTTCATCTGGAATTTTTTTTGACAATTGGTAAAAGAAATCATTTAAAAATTCAAAAACAATCTTTTTAAATTCTTCTATGGATATCAAAGCCTTGCCTTCTAATTGAGAAAATATAATCTTGTTTTCTCTAAAAAACAAATTATCCCACGATATTTCAATTTTATTATCGACACGTCTAAAATAAGTACTAGCGAGATAAGAGCCTGCTCTACTAGAAAACCAATTGTGTCGCATTGTCCAGGAATTTTTTGCATGGTACCAATAGTATTCCTCGTCATCTTCTTCTGGAGCTTGCTCTTCACTATTTAAAATTAATTCTTGCGTGCTATCTCCCTTTACTGGTAGTGGATAAGGATCGTAGCCAATGATATAAATTAGATTACTACTTAGCCAGTCAGCAATATGAATTAAACTGTAGGTGTATTTTTTCGTTTCATCTTCAATCCTATACTCACAAATATCATTACCTTTAATTATTAATCCAAAATAACCCCATGATTCTTTTAAAATTCCATTTTCATTTAACGGATTTTCTAAAAAAGAATATTCAATAGCAAAAATATTGGGATCACCAAATCTATTTATCATTGTTCTCTCCTTATATAGTAATTATTATGTGAATATACTGGCTCAAGATGACAGTTTCTCTGCGTAAGGGAATTGTTCCATACTTATGCCGATCTCTACAATAAGCACCGCAGCATTAATTCACTCACTCCAGGGAGGGTTTGTAATAGCTCGTAATTCAGTCCGGTTGTGCTTGAGGTAAGTGTTAATCTTTTCGTCTAAGCTTGCTAAGGATTTTTCCAAAACTATTTATTCTTTATCCATTTTTTGTATTGCGCGTTACTTATTACTCCGTCCTTCTTCATTTGTCTGAGTACATCAGTTGGTACCTCGATTGTTGGATTCATAACCTCATAAGAATGGTATCCCCCAACGTTATCTGGCTGAAATTTTACCAATTTTCCATCATGAACATTATATAACTGTTTTGTTTCTATTGAAGAATATGCTTTATTTAATGACTCTTGACCTACTTCATTATCTTTCCAAAATGGATCTGCACTTATGTCACCTTTTGCTTCACTTTTATGTTTTCCATCATTAGGTGCCAATTTGCGTTCGACATTACCCGTCCCTCCTGGAACCTCCGGCCCCTTCCCTATCTTAATACCCATCATATCAAGCAAACCAGGCATGTCGTCAACCTTATTAATTACCTTGCCATTCACATTGATCAACTCATACGTACCGTCTCCCAACTTCTTGATGAATATTGGATTCCCGGCCGCATCTATGATTCCGCCGATTTTATTGATTCCCTTTACCAGATCGTCAATATTGTCAGCTTGTTTTGCCATTTCCAGCACTTCGTCAGAATACTTCAGGTTTTTGACTACTCCAACAAATGGAACTAGCGCGATGGAGTTCAGAAGCGTTTCCCCGGTATGCCCCCAGCTCCATTCCCAGTGTGTGAAATTATGGAAAAGGTCTCGCCCATCTGCCAAAACATCCAATCCAAAAATACCTAAAAGTACGTTGGCTCCAATGCCCAGCCCTGTAGGACCTTCGTCTGAATAGTTTCCTTCTATGACGAATTTCGTGCTTTTTAGGAAATACTCCTTGTTCTTCTCCAGCGTACTTAATCCATAGTTCTTTTGCCGCCATTCTGTGTACTTGATGTTTCTCTCTCGAACTTCATCAAGAGTTGGGGTACCTTCTACATGTAACACGTACTTCAAAAAGTAATTGAACAACAAATCCCTATCATCCGCCGTAATTCGGGTTCCATCCGACTTGAACACAGGCTGCGCACGCAGCCGTATTTCCTCGTACTTGGCAAGCAGGGCCCCCACGGCGTCCTGGGACATGACCTGGATATCCATCGGGTTTGCGGGGCTTTCCAGTGTGATTTTATCGGACACTACATCAATGCTTTGGTCCGCTTCGCTCATCATCAGGCTGCTGCCCTCACACAAGAGCGCCACTGTTTTGCCGGCCGATAAGTTCACATTCACCCCTTCGCTCGGAATTGTCTCCTTCGCCCCGACAAAGTCCGGGTTGATTCGTATGTTCTTGGCCGTCAGATCCAAACTCCCCTTGCCTGTGACCAAAATGCCACTACCCTCAAGCAACGTAATTTGCGCTGTTCCGCCCGTCGCATGCAGCTTCACCTGATGATCGTCCAGTAATAATGATTTGTTTCCTGGTGAAAACCATTGCTTGCTTCGAGTAATGGTTTCCTCCGTCATCGCCTTTCCGGGATTTCGGGTTTTGGTGGGTGCAGATGTCATATTCGCCATACCCGCATTTGCTTGAGCCTTTTTGCCCGGCTTGGACGGTTCAGGATTCACCGTGGATGTCTGGATGCGGCTGGAAATCGCGTCGTAATCGTTGCCGTCCGAACTGATCACGTAATTCGCTTCCTCATAATTCATTGGGAAATGCAGATAGAGTACTTCCCCTCTCTCGGGCATGGTTCCATACCCTTTTCCCTCTCCTCCCGTAAAATACGTAGGTTGAGGAAACCACACCGCCGCGGCCGTATCCTGCTCCTTGTCGATATGCAAATGCAGCTTGGTGAAATGGCTTTTGACATCAATCACCGTTCCGGCTATCGAATTCCCCCTCAGTCTCTCGTTAACCAGCTTCTCCTGCTGGCTTCCCCTAAGCGTCCTCAAGGTATAATGGTGCCGGAGAACCCCGTCCCGTTTGGATAAGTAACTATACTTGCCGACCACATACAGCGTACGGTCTCGAAAGCGTGCACGATCGCCAAGCTCGTAGCTGGCAAACAGATCTCTCAACTCGTATTGCAGGCTGTCCTGTTCATCGATTTGAGCAATCGAGCGGTTCCTCATCACTCTCTGTATCCATGCTAAATCGCGACTCACCCGATAGGGGGCTTTAGGAATTTCAATTTCCTCCCGTCCTTCGGGCAAACCGATGTAAAATTTAGCCCCCTCCAGTCTAACGTCTGCAATTAGCCCTTTGTTTGCACGGGAAACTACCCGTTTGATAAACTCCCAATCCGTCTCATCGTACTGGAGTATAAATCGCTTGATCGGTTCTTTCTCCAGTGTATCCGAACAAATAAAATCCGAATGCGCGTAACCCTGTAAAACCCGTTCAAATAGCTCTTTATAAGTCACATTCTCGTTTTGAAAAGAACGCCGTAGCCGCTCAATATCCAAGTTGTATGTATGCGATGTTCCTTCTATTTTTGCAGTATAGACGCCATTAATCTGTTCAACTTCACTATTTTTAATGATTCCATTAAATAAAACGCGGCGCTCGTTATGCCGATCTCTTAAAACAAACTTTCGATTGCATAAATTGGCGGTTAAGAAGCTTTGAACCTTGTCCTCGTCCATGACAACCGTCAAGTTCACCATTGCGTGGTCATTCATTTTCTGATCCATCGTCAATTGTTCGATATATGCAGCGCCGTCGATGCCTTCCAATACAATGTTGTCGTATCCCCACGTTTCTGCCATGAATCCCTCCCCCCTTTACTTGCTTCTCTCTTCCGACAACCCTTGGCGAACCTTACCAAGAAAGGAGGTTGTCAGTTCGGAAGCGTATTCTTCGTCAGCGCCATGCTGTAACCGTCCACTAATCATGTCGTTTAATCGAATAAACTTCTTTTCTTCCTCGGTGGCCTGCTCGTAAGCGACCAGATCTCCTAAATAAGGGCCGTCCAGTATTGGTGTAACGTAGTCAACAAAATCACTATACCTCGTCTGTGTTTTTCCGCTAGGTGTCCCGCTTAATCCATAGTAACCATCGATAATTTCTACTAATGACTTATCCTTGATATCATCATAGTGAACTTGATTCAAATTGGCCGCATCAACATAAGCGTTGAGCATGCTCTCATTTTTCGTTATTTCCGGACTGATCGCTTCCAATGGATCGGTATGATCCTTGTCGAAGCCTTTCATCAACCCTATAAAATAAGTCAAGTCCACATCCTTGCCGGTCGCTATATCTTGAATCGTAATGTTTCTTTCAAAGAAGTTAAACAACGCCGGATTATCCTTCCTTAAATATTCAGAGAAGCCCGTCGTATGTTCATCGCTTGTTCTTTTTTCCCAGAAGGTTTGGTCATAATCGTCCCAGAGCAAAATACTCTCCAGCAGCTTATCTTTATACTTTGATTTTATGCCGTGTTCCTTCATATAAGCTTCTACCGCTTGCTCCAACTCTTTTAGCTTTTGCATAACCAACTGGTTATTGGACTCTGCAGATTGCCCCGAGGCTATAACAGAAATGATGCCAAATCCCTTTTGGCAAACGGTCCAGCATCCCTCTATCAAGGCCTGGTGATGTCCTGCGAAAACATCCGGCTTAGGATTTTGCCAAGGAATAACTACTTGAGATAGACAACTGCTGTCACCGAGAAACTTTCTGGCCTCTTGTACTGTGTCAATATCAAACTGTTCCATCGTTGGCACATCATAACTAAACAGATAGGGACTGCTGCATGAACCAAAACACCCGATGCAGGAGGAATCAATGTCTGTGATATTGGATAACTTCTTTTCATCCGCAAATATATGTCTATGATCAGGGGTTTTTAGTTCAATGGGTATGCTTCCGTACTCACAGGAGATCATCGCGCTTTCAACGACATACTCTTTGGCCAAAATCATCACCTCTTATCGGTACTTAACTGGTATCATTTTGAAGGCATGAATCCCTTCTCTGAACAATCTTTCCAAGACTTCGGTATCCGCAATCAAATATTCTCCGCGCAAACAATCAATTTTAAAGATTTTATTGAAACCGATCTTCGTCTTGTTAAGAACAATCTCTTTCAGTGTGCCATCCGGATAAAACTCCGTACTTTCATCCAAGCAATCCAGTATTCTGGACTGTAGCAGCCAGTACACTTCGATTCTTTGCTGCTCTATACTTCCTATTGCACAAGGTTTGAACAACATTTTACTCTGGTACATTTCAAAGATGCCCTTTACTGCATCTGAAACCATCAACAACGGCTTCTCTATCAAAGGAAGGAAATCAAGATGCGACTTTGCGTCTTCGGCCACAGCCCGAAAAAAAGCTGGTTTATCAGACTTCCAGATACCGACGGGGTCGGGAACTTGAGGTATGATTGCATTATTTGACCGATCATCTTGCTTGATTTGAAAATAATCCACAAACATACCTCCATAGCGAGTCATTTCTTTCGTTTTTAATAAACAAAATATCCGTGGTGCCTCTAAACTCGCCTATCCTGAACTGGACTTCCTCTCCATAAGGCAAACTTTGATATTCTTCCGTATCCACCAGTGTTTCTATAGCTTCCTTGGCCAGAAATTTGACGATTTCTTCATACTTTTTTAGTTCAATGAGGAAAATTCTTTCAACCTCAATCGGAGTCACTCTTAAGATATACTTTTTAGCCTCTCTTTGGATCTCCTCATGGAACGCATGGAGCGGCTCAAAAAGCCACGTGGGATTATAGTTAGCTTCGCTGATTACGTTGCCCAAATAATAGTCCCCATCGAAGGCCTCTAACTGGTATGGAGCCTTCTTCAACAGCACATGGCTAAACAATAAGGAATATTGGATATAGAACACTTTGATGGCCGGGTCTAGACGTTGTTTTTGCTTTATGTCCAAGCATAAATCCTGGAATGCCGCGACATACTCATCAATAACTTGCTGTCTATTTTGGATTAAATGTTCCATCGCTCGTTTGTAATGTTCATCCGCCTTCTTTAATACCGTTTGCTGGAGAAAAGTATTAAAGTCCTGTGCCTTGTTCATCCCATTCACCTTCTCATTGCTTGCTTTTATAGTGCTCGCTAATCTGTGCCTGGATATTTTTTATATACAATTTATCGGTTATCTTTCTTTGAGTCAGCTTTGCGTTGTGAACGGTCAATCCGTTGACAAGTCCTCCGGAAAGGCCGCCAATCGCTAATTTCAGTAGAATATTTTGTATCTCATCTGCACGTTTGGCACCTGTGACAAGCATTGTTAACACCTTCTCACTTATTTAATTTGATATCCGTGCCTTTGATTTTTACTTCCTCAGGAGTCAGCTCCAGTAAACTTTCACCACATTCGAAAGCAATACTTTCCTTGGCTTTCATATATATCATTTCTTCTGCCGAAAAGTTAATGTCGGCTTTGGATTCGAACGTGATTTCTGATTCTGTAAAGATTGAAATGTCCCCGGAGTCGGCCAATCTAATATAGGTGCTATCGTTACAAACAATAGAGACGCTGGAACTGTTGTCATCCAAAATGATCATTTTTCCGCTTGGTGTAACGATCATTTTTACTTTTTCATTCTGGGATAAATTTTCAAAGTCAAAATTTTGTTTCTTCTGCGCCGTAGGTGTTTGGGCATTTGGTATTGAAAGCCCTGCTTGACTACTTCCACCTCCAGAACTGCCAGCGGCCGCAGTGCTGTTTCCGTCGTTCGATCGTTTGAAACTGCCGGATGACGCATGTTTAATAGAATTTATGACTATCGCATCGGATTCATCTTTGGTGGGAAAATGAACATTAACACGGTCACCTACCTCGGGCATGCAGTACCATGTGGAGTAAAATGTTGAATATTTCAGCCAATAAGCTTTCTCCGCTGACTGCTCCGGATCAATATCCAGACGTACCTTCAATAAATTTCTGGACACTTTTATGACGGTTCCCTGAATCGTTAACCCGGCTATCGTTTCGTTAAAAATAGGAGGAGTAAAGAACCCGTTTGACGCGGACAAGGTGTAGATATGCGAAAGGATATGGTGTTTAACCATAGCTTGGGCAGATACGATATAAAAGGTTCTTCCTTTATAGAGAACTGAATCCCCGATCTCTAGGGATTTCGTGTCGTTCCCTTTTGTCGTAACCTCGTAAAACATATAATCCGATTCAGTTGAATGAATTCGGTAATTATGAACATTATTTCTGAAAGTATCCACATTCTTGACAACTTTATAATTTAAGTTTTCCAATTTCGTAGCTGTTGACTCGGGCCTCACGCCAACGGTAAATTTGGGCGAGTCTGAAGTATGGTTTGCAATAATGGGCGCATAGAATCTTGAGGCCATTCGTTTAATAAACTGCCAATCCGTCTCTTGATATTGCATGACAATGCTGTTTAAGGTTTCCTTTTCGGTTGCATAATCCAAACAATCCGAACCAGGATATTCCTTTATTACTGTTTTGATTAAATGATAATAGGTCATATTTACATCTTGAAAGGAACGCTTTTTATGCTGAATGTCCAGTAAATACGTGTAAGAGAGAGCTTCTATCTCCAAGTAGTAAATTGCATTTTGTTCAATACCTTCCGCTTCGGATTCGATTTTGACGATAACGCCATTAAACAGTAGGATTTTATCTTCCCCAACTTGGTATTCTATGACAAGATTCGTTTCAGCATTGGTAGTTAGAACAAACTGATCAAATTTATCCTGTTTAACTCTTCCCTTTAATCTGGCTAAGGTATGTTCATTTAACTTTTTTTCAATAGTTAGTTGAACATTTTCGATGGCCAGCTCCTCGTCCTCATATTTCACAATAAGTTTGGTAACTAGCTGCTTTTCAGATGTCTCCCCCTGCACTGCAGTTGCATTTCTCATCAATAAATCCCTCCTCACTTAATTAAAAACTATAGGAACTCACTGCAACTTTCTCCCCCTAATCCACAATCACCCGTCCCCCGCCGCCCGGGCTCATGCCCATCCGGTGGCCGCCGCCGCGGGCGCTGTCCAGGATGCGGGCCAGGTATTTGTGGATGTCCGCGTTGCCGTAATCCTTGTACGCGATGCCGAGGCGGCCCGCGATGTAGTGCAGGATCACGCCGCGGTGGAGGGTGCCTTCGTTTAAGCACATCATGGCAAACGCAAGGTCCTGCGGTTCGGCGCTTCCCCGGCGCAGCAGTTCGTCGCCGAACATGCGCATCACGATCGGAGACATGGTACTTTGCCCGTAAGCAGCGATCGGAACATACAGCAGGTTGACGGTATTGTATTCCGTGGCGAGGTCCCGGAAGTTTTGGTAATCCTGGCGCAGCCGGGCGCCTTCCTTGAGCTTGAACCGGCACAACTCCAGCTCCGCCGCCCCCGCTTCCACCCGCTCGTCCAGCACGATTTCGCTCCGGTACACGCTCCAGTCGCTGTCTTCCTTCCCCTCCAGAAAGCGAACCTTGACGGCGGTCTCCCGCCCGGTGGTCTGGTACGCAAGCTCGGCCGGTTCGCTCAGCGAGTATAAACGCCCCTTGTGCTTTACAATGCCTGGGTGAATCGTCAGCGTGTCCGGTCCAACCTTGACTTCCGCCCCCGTCACGATACCGTCCGCATAATCCTGGTAGTAAATATCCGCGAATTCGCGCGGAAAATCCCGCAGATTCTCCAGCATCGCCGTCTTCAAAATGCGTCCCTTCTCAAACTTCGGCGCGATGTGGGTAAACAAAGGCATCCTCCTCCTTTCAGTTTCTATCGGTTACGAGCTTGACTTACTTCTTCAAAAGCTTCCAACAATGCGGCGGCATTCGCTTGGGTGTGCGCGGCGGCATTTCTCTGCCCGGTCAGCCCTTGACCGTATTCAAGCACCTTCTTGTTGACCACATAAGTCCGGGCAATCTTGTCGTGCAGCGCCTGTTTCTTTTTCGTAAATCCGGCCATGATATAACCGATATAAATCGTCAAAAGCGAGACCATTCTGCTCCAAAACCTGCCGCTCGCCCGCCAAAACGAAACCCGTTCGTACCGCTCGTTCACGACAATGATGCCCAGCGCCATTTTGCCCAGGGTCCCTTGCAATTTTGAAGATTCCATAATCGCATAGTAGAGCCATACCGCTAACGGGGCGATCAGTAATCCGATGATATAACCGGACGCATTATAAATTTGATAAACTCCCGGCCAGTTCTCCAACACATAGTAACCGAGTACCCCAAAAACCATAGATAGCAGCAAAGAAATAAGCATCATTACCCAGGCAATAAAATACACAATCATCGAATCCAGCAGATTCGCGAAAAATCTTTTCCAAAAACCGGCGTACATTCGTCCCTCTCCTTCGAAACAATCATCCCCCTGCCGCGACCTCAATCGGGCCAATTAAAATCTGTCGAACGGTCCGCCCGGATTGCTTGGTGTAAGCGGCGGGTATCTTCCGCGTCTTCCGCCAATTCCCGTACCCGGAGCAGGCTCTTGTTAACGACGTAGGTGGAAGCTACTTTATCGTGCAGCGCCTGCTTCTTGTTCGTAAAAATCGCCATCAAATATCCGATTCCAAAAGTAAATGCCGACAAAATTCTCCCAAAAAACCGGGCATTGGCTTCGCCATAGGATATTCTCCGATGGTTTTGATCAACCACCACGATACCGGCCAGCATTTTCCCCAGAGTCGCCTGATGCTTCGAAGATTCCAAGAGCGTATAGTAAAGCCACTGGCAGACGAGCATAAGCAAAATAGAAACGCCCGACCCCTCCGTATCCGCATAACCTGAAACAAGTAATTGCAATGACATCCAAACAAAACTAAGAATCAGCGCGGCTATAGCGACAATGATCCGGTCGACGACCAAGGCGCCGTATCTTCTCCATAACACGTCATACATGAGTTAGCCCTCTTTTACCCCAATTTTCGTGATTCCGTCCATTCTCTCTGCGCTGGCGGCCAGACTCAAAACCAAAAACGGCGCTGACCCAACCATCATGAGAACCTTCTGCGAAAAACATAAGAACAAAAAATGTCGTTACTCTAGTGATATCCATCAATTTGAGGAAAATAGAGACCATTTATGTCGCTATTTTCCCGAATCACAAGGAAATGCCCGCGTGCTGAACCTTTCACAGGAAAATAAGTACAAGAAATGCCGCTAATGGGGGTAAACACGCCTGCCTCCGGATCATAAGTACATAAAGTACCGCTATTTCGAAGTCCGGCGCCCCCTCCCCTTAGGTTTGGCTTGAGTTTCAAGCCGACCGTACGCTACCCGCCCCACTTCCGCAAATCTTCCCGCCGCACATCCAACGCCTTTATCGCGTCCACACAAACGGCCTCGCCGATCTTCCCGCTGACGAGCGCGACGAACTCCGCCGCCCCGCGGATTCCCGCCGGAATGCGAATCGCGCCAGCCGCGCCTTGCAGCACCAATTGCCCGCTGTTGAAACGGCTGTAGCCCACGCTTCTCAATTCTTCGTAACGAACCGTCCGGCTGCCGCCCAGCGAACGCACCTTCACGGAATTTCCGCCTACTTCGGCCCGGAAGACCAGATGGTTTAGGACATGGAACAGCAGCAAAACCGCACCGAAACCGATCAGCCAAGCAATCGGCATTAACTCCTTCATCTCCGGGCTTTCATCCAGCAATAAAAGCGCAAAACCCGCCGATGTCACCAACAAACCAAGCAGACAGCTTACGAACACAAACCTTGATTTTTTCAAAATCATGCTGCCGGAGTTATCTCTCACCGCCGGGCGAAACGTTTCCCCCACTAAATTACGAACCACGAAACGAACAAAAAATCTCCTCATGTCTGACCCTCTCCTTATTTCATTCCATCAAAAAAATCCAGCTCCGAGCTGTCCGTCTCAAACGGGAACAGCGCTTTGCGGCCCAAGAACAGGCCTTCATCCCGGCGGGCGACCGGCAGCACGTGGAACCCCCAGTGATTGTCGTCGGCGAACACGAAAAACTTCGTCTCCCCGTTCACGATCGAGTCGGTGTCGTCCTGCGGAATCCGCTCCCCGTATTGCACCTGAATGTCCTCGTACAGCACCGGCTTGTAAGACTTCGACCGGTTGTTGTAGCTGTACTGCTGCCGCAGCGTCCCATCGCTGCCGCGCAGAAACAGATCCAGCTGGACGACGTCTGACGGACGCGAAATCGCCCCCGGCGCGCTGTCGCTGCGGCGCAGACTGCTGATCAGCTCCACCTCGCGGCGGTTATGGGTAAACGCGCTCACCGTATACGGGATCACCGCCGAGCGGGTTGTGATGCTCGCTTCGATCTCCCCGGCCTTGCGCGCGTTCAAATAACGGATGGCCCCGCGCAGGCAGGCCAGCTTCAGCTCGGGCACCCGCCCCTCCGCAGGCTTCTGGCGGAACTCGATGCTGCGCCCCGGCACAAACTCCTTCAACGCCTCGCGGAACACGTCGATCCGGCACGACTGCCCGGTCAGCTTAATAATCGAATACTCCCCAAGCGCGCCAGCCCGGTAAAAATCCTCAAGAAACCGCCGTACAACCTCGTAAATGTCCGCTTTGATGAGCTGCGTAATCTCCTGGATGTTGAACACCACGTCGGGAATTTCGTATTCGTCCTTCAAATCGCCGCTCCGGAACACGGACAGGAACCAGCGTTCCACCCGGGTCATCTCCAGCACGCCATCTCCCTGCGGCAACGCCGCCCGGCTGCCGTAATGCAGCCCATGTCCATCCGACACGGACACGCCATGCTCCGCCTGGAACCGGTTCATCAGCACGCCCGTTTTGCGGAAAAACTGCTCCTTCATTTCCTCGGCAATATCCCACAGAAAATAAAAATTGCTCCGCACCCGCATGTACTCCTCGCGAGAGCGGTTCTCATACATCGCAAACGCCGTCGGAATCACGGCCTCCGCTTCCTTGTACCTGCGCTCCAGCTCGGCGTAAACCGCGTCCACGCCCCGCTCATCCACCTCCCGGAACAAATCGTTGCCCGGAAAAGCAATCAGCGCGTCGATATCCGTCATACCTTTTTTTCCCGTGTAGTAGTCCGCAAAGACGATTTTCAAAAATTGCATAATCCGATATGTAATGTTGTTGCCGCCAAAATGAGTGTCCCCGTTCTCATAGGTCGCCTCGATGGCAATCCGGTATGACATATGCCCGTCTTCGACCCGGAAAGCGCACGAGGACAAATCCGTCGTCCCCCCGCCGCAATCGATCACAAGCGCCTTGTATTCGGCGCCTTCGTCAAAGATATTGCGCTCGATCCCGTCGGCGATCGTGTTGTACAGCACAGCCATCCCTTCATCTAGCGCGTTCTCCTGCTCAATCCGGTGATCCGGCAAAAGCTCCGAGAACATATTCAGGTACGGCGTCTTCATCTTCACCGGTGAAGTGAAATGAAGTTGCTTGAACTTGCATTTGAATTGATGCTCCGCCATGCGGATCACGTATTCCAGATAGGCGCGCAGCAGCTCGGTCCGCGTCACGAGCGCGGTATTGCCTTCGCTGTCCATCACTTCGACCGTTTTTCCGTAATCATTCACCCAGCGCTTCAGCCCCTGGAACACGGAGGCCCGGCTGCCGAAGCTGCTGCGCCGGCCGCTTTGCAGCGCCTCATGGCCAAAAACATACTTGACCCCGCCGGGATCGGAGCAATCCGCCACGCCAACCGCCGTAGGCAAGGCCTCGGTCCGCTCGGAGCCATCCGGATCGGGGAATTTAACGAAATTGATTTCGCCAAGCCGGATTTGCCCGTTCAGCGGATCGTGACCCGCTGGAAACTTGGTGTAGCCCGGATATAGGTAGGCTCCCGCCGTCGTATTGCAGGTCCCGAAATCGATCGCCAGTACGGCGCCCGTCTCCTGGAGCTCGCAAATTTCCAGATCGGCCAGCGGGATTTTGTAATAGTGGATATGGGTCGGGGGCAACTCCCGTTCCTGGTAATACGTCTTGTACACGTATTCCGAATCCTGCCGGCGCAGAAACAGCAGGCTGTACTGCCGGTTTGCCGTACGCCGCCACTCGCCGTCGTGATGCGCGGCCAAATAATAGCCCCCCGGCCTTTCCTCGTCCCGGCGCAGATGAAAAATCCCGCACAGCTCCATCCGGTCGTTGACGAGCAGCACGTTGGACTCCGCATATCCCGCCGGCGCCTTCACTTCGTAGCCGTCCAGCCGCTCCACGGCGATCCCGGGATACAAAACGATGCGGGCCGGCACGCGAATGCCGCCGTCTCCCTGCAGCGGAGCCTGCATATACTTGCGCATCGCCGTCTGTACCCGCTCGATTCCGCCTTCGCAGCGCGGTCCGATCAACAAACGCTCCTCCACGCCCAAATATTTCAAAATGATGCGGATCGTCTCTTCCCGGTCCAGCCGCTGGCTTAACCCTTCCACAAGCCGTTCTCGGTAACAGATGTTCCGGAGCTGGAACGTGGTCATTTCGGCGAGCTCCTCCCGCGAGTAACGGGCTTGTCCGCGTCCGCGCTCCCGGCCGGCGGAATCGGTATACAATTTAAATCCCCTCATGCGCTTTTTCCCTCCTGTTTCGTGACGACGACGCCATTTATCGCAATATTTTCGCGTCTTCCGCAGCGGCTTCTCCTCCATTCCCCAAACCATCCTCTCTGGCCTACAAAAATAACGGAATTTTATGTTCTTATGGTCCGCAGCCAGGCTTGTTCATCCCCAATAGGGGAATTTTTTGTGCTTATTTTCCTATGAATGGTTTAGATCGCAGGCATTTCCTTGCGGTTCGAGAAAATAGCGGCATAAAGTTCCTCTATTTCTCTCAAAATGGGGATAGCGGCGGAATAGCGGTATTTTTTTCCTTTATTTTCTCGTTAGAGTCTCTCGGGCAACCTGAAAATCAATACAACGCGATCCGGTCCACGATCATCGTCTCCTCCGCGTCGATAATGCCGACATGGCAGTCCCAGTACACCTCGGTGCGGTAGCGGACCGGAAGGAACAGCTCCATCAGCGTCTCCAGCTTAAGCCGGCCCTGCTCCGTCCGCTTCTGGCCGATATAGAACAGCATTTCGTCCTTCTCCTCGCTGTTCACGTAGATCGTGGAGCGGCGGAACACGCGGCCGACCGCGCTTTTCAGCAGATGCAGCGGCTCGCCGGTATCGTACATCCGCAGGATCGCGCCGGCGATAAACTCCTGTTCGTCGCGGTCAAACAGATTCATGCGTTCTTTTACCCGCTCCCCGAACGCCCCGGACTTCAGATCGCGCAGCACGAACCGGATGTAATACTCCCGCTTGTTCATGCCCTGCATCAAATCGAGCTCGGCCAAAAAATGCATCAAAATATCGAACAGCACGCTCCGGAACTCGGGGTCCTCCGTAAGATTGATATCCAGCAGATCGCCGAACAAAGCCGGGAACCGGTAATGGGGATTCACCTCGACCTCCAGACCGTGCTGTCCCGCGCCCGCGTTGAGTTCGTGCAGGCTCAGCTCCATATACGGCGAATACACTTTGGCCGGCAGGAACTTGACTTGCCGTTTTTCGATCCCGGCTTCTCCGGCCCTCACGAGCAGATCCCAAATGTAATTCAAGCCCATTCTCCTTCACAGCGGTATTCCGGGAACAAAAGCTGGACCTCCGAGACGAGAAAACTCATCACATCCTCGGCCATAAACGCAAGCCGGCTTGTGAAGCCGCGGTCGCCAAACTTCAGGCACATCCGCCATTTCCCGTTGTCCACCCGCACTTCATCCGTAATAAACCGGTTCAGCTCATACGTGATCGCCCGGCTCACGCCCGGCGGACGAATTTCCACATCCGTCAGTTCCAGCGCCTCCGCCGCAGCAAAAGAATGCACCAGCCGCAAAATCTCGCCCCGGGACCGGACGATCTGCCCCTGCTGGCGGCGGTAGCTGCCGATGAAATCCTCCTTCTGCCGGTTGGAGAGCAGCGCGTATCCCGGTCTGCTGACCACCGATTCAAAAGGCTCGACCAGCATAAGCACCCGCCACATATCCGACTTCTCCAGCGGCGAGACGACGGTCAGTTCCTCCGGCGTGCGTTTGACGTAGCGGATGCTGTCATCGTCGACGTCCACGAGGTAGCCGTGCTGCACGCCCGTTTTCCGTAAAGGCAGCACGTGCTCAAAGTTAACGCGGTCCGCGGCCGGCACGGGAAAACCACCCGTTTTCAGCTCAAGGCGTTGGATGTTCCACAAAGGAATCATATCCGCCCGTTTGTACGGCTCGTATTCCTCCAAATGAACGGTAAGCTCCAGCACTTCTTCCTCCTCGCCGAGTTCTCCGTCCACCTCGGTCAGCACCGCGTCCACAAACTTATGGGCATATGGATGATTGACCGTTTTCCAGGGCAGCCCGTTGCTAAGGAAAACATGATACAGCTTCTCGATCTCCCGGATGTACGTCATATTCCGCTCCAGCTTGAACTCCACGGCATAGCGGCCTTGGGACGTGACCAACTCCCCTTTGAACCGGCGTCCACTGTGCAGCAGCTGCTGAATTTCCGCATACTTGCATTCCAGAAAAAGCGTGCAGATCCGCACCTCTTCCCCGTCGCGCAAGCCGGATACCACCGTGCGCAGATCGATTTTGCCCGCTTCCGTGTCCTCCGGAATCATCGGGAACAAATATTCATGCAGCGGATCCCATTCCTCCCTGGAGCACGCGGAGACGAAAACGTCGTATTTTCCGTCGTATTCGCCCACTTCCTCGAACACCCGGCGCTCCAGCTGCCGGTTCAGTTCTTCCTGGTATTCCACGAGATTCAGGAACACGCCGCTCATCAAATTGCGCAGCAGCCGGCGCTGCTGCAAATCCTCCATTTTGCTTAAGCGGTCCATGATAATATCCTTCATGAAGCGTTCCCTCCTTTGGAAGAAGTCGGGCCTGCCGGGGGAGCCCCCTTCGCCGCCCCGTTACCTGTCGAACCCGCTTCCGCATCGGTATTGGATGTGCCGTCCGTACCGGCATTGGCCTTGTCTTCCTTGCCGGCATTGGCCTTGGTATCCGTACCGGCATTGGTTTCCGCATCGGTATTGGATGCATCGCCGGCATCGGCATTGGTCTTGGCATCCGCGCCATTATCGGCCTTGGCTCCCGTATCGGTCTTGTTACCGCCATCTCCATCGTTTCCACTGTTCTTCCCGGCTCCGGCATTTCCACTGGTCGTACCGTTTCCGCCAGCCTTGCCGTTACCGCTTGTTGTACCGGCTGCACCGTTCCCTCCGGCCGCGCCTTCACCGCTGCCCGCTGGGGTCCCGGACTGCTCTTTAGCGGACGAACCCGCCGCCGCATCTGACGCCTGCTGGCTTGCCCCGGCTTGGCCGCCGCCGGCTGAACCCGCCGCTGCTTGCTGCTGCTGATTCAGATTCCCCGCAGCGTTGCCGCCCGCCCCGGCAGCCTCACCGGATGAGGCCGCCGCCGGAACCGCGGGATTTAGCTTCTCGTCGGCTTGGGAGATTTTGCGCTCCATCGCCAGCACCCGCTCCAGCTTGTCGATTTCCTGATAAATTTCCTGAGCCAGCTTATAGGACTCAATCGCCGCGGCATAATCCATCGCGGCAAGGCTGCGATCGCCTTTTTTCTCCAAATTGTCCGCTTTCAGCGTTCTCGTTTCCTTGTAAATGTTGTCGATCTTGCTTTGCGTCTGCTCGATCTTCTCCTCCACTTTCTTTTGCCCGCTCTCGTATTCCGCTTCAACCGCCGCGTTCTTCGCTTTTAAATACACCTCGAGAGCTCCGTTGTAATCCTGCCCCTGAAACAGCTTATCGCCTTCTTTGATCACCTCAGACAAGGCTTCAATCGCCCCGGCGCGTTCGATCCTGGCTTTGATATCCTCCGCCTTAAACGGCTTGTATTTGTCCGCTTGCTTCAGCGCTTCGTTGTAGCTGTCCACCGCCATATCGTAGCTGCCGTCCTGCACATAGCCGTCGCCGTCGCTCAGGAACTGCGCCACCTGCTGCTTGCCGCGCAGCAGCTGAAAATGCAGCTTGTCCTTCAGCTTGCTGGCGGCGTTCTTCGCCTCGCTGTAGGACTTCAGCGCCTTGGCGTAGTCGCCGGCGGAAGCGTATCTGTCCCCGTCCTCCTCATTTTCGACCATCGAGACGGCCGTCTGGGCCAGTTTTTCCGCCTGCTTCGCCTTGACGTACCAGACACCGCCGCCGGCGATCGCCAGCGTCAGCAACAGCATGGCACCGCGCAAAATCCACTTTTTGATGTTTTTCGGTTTTTCCGTAAACGTCTTGTTCACATACACGGCGGCCGCCGTATAATTGCTGACCGACTTTTGCTGCTTGCTGAGCACGACCTCCTCCAGCGTATCGGTCAAGCTCTCCGGATCGCTCGCTTCCGCGAGCGCGTCCAGCATTTCCGGCAGGTCCACCTGCTCCCAGACGCCCTGAGTCGCCAGCAGCAGCACATCGCCGTCCGTCAGTGGCATTTTGTCCGAAACATACGGCTCAAAGCGCTCGGGCCTGCCCATGTAATTGAGCAGATTGCCGCGTTCTTCGTGATTGTAGTTGCGGTCCTCGGCCAGCCTTCCCTGATCCAGCATCAGCTGCGTCAGGCTCTGGTCCTTGGAGCGCAAATTCACCCGGCCGCCGCGGAATTGATACAGCCGCGCGTTCCCGCAGGTCGCCCACACCATCCGCGTATAATCCGTGACGACGACCAGCACGCTTGCCTTTAACCGGACCCGGCGGCTTTCAAATTTCAGCCATTCGTGCGCCGCCTCCAGATCCTGGCGGATTTTGCGGCGGGACATCGAAGGCTTTTCCATAAAGCTTTCCAGAATCACCTCAACCGCCATCTGCGCGCTGCGCACTTCCTTATCCAGGTCGAGGCCGTCCGCAATGACATAGCAGGCCATGTCGTCAAGCTCCACGAAAGCAAAATAATCCCGGTTGTCGAAATGCGAACCCGCTTCGGAGACGAATGCTGTCTTGAAATCGCTGTTCTCCTTCCTCATGCGTTCCCCCGTTCCCCCCGCGCACAGGCGCGAGGGTGATGATTAATGCTCCAGAATGAGGACCGTCGCATTATCCTGATGCTTGTAGCTCTTCCGCTCCACGCAAGCGATCATTTCCTCCGCCGTTTCTTGCGGCGGCATCCTTTGCATCAGGATCTCTTCCATCTCCACTTCCGTCAGCGCGTCATAGACGCCGTCGCTGCACAGGATAACGATGTCCCCTGGCTCCAGTAGGATCGGCTCGCCGATCTCCATGCTCATAAAGCCCCCGTAGCCCAAATAATTGGTCAGTTGATTTTTCATCGGATGGCCGCTGACCTCTTCCCGGCCGATCTCCCCCGCCAAATATCTGGCTTCGAGCACGCTCTCAAACGTATCCTTGGAATTCACCGGCAGAAACTCCCCGTCCCGGAACAGCAAAATCAGACTGTCCCCGACCGCGCCCCAATGCAGCCGATGATCCGAAATCACGGCGGCGACGAGCGTAGTGCCTCCAATCGCTCCGCCAAGCTGCTCCATAATAGCCCGGTTGCTGACAATCGACGCCTTGTGAAAAAATTCCGGGATATCCCCGGCATCATCCAGCTTCAGAAACTCCCGCGAAAACATCGTGACCGCCAGCGTGCTGGCCATCCGGCCGTTGGACACGCCGCTGATGCCGTCGGCGAGCACGGCCAACGTGCCCACCTTGGTCACGGCGCTGGCGAAATAATCGTCCTGCTCCGCGCGCCGGCCGATCGTCTGCGCATTGCCGATCGAAATTTCCCGGTCCGGCTGCTGTTCCATATCCGCCGAAGGCGACAAAGGCGCCACCGTCCGGGCCGGACCCGCGCCAACGGCCGCGCGCAGCCGTTGGCGCAGGACGATCAAAACAGCGACCACAACAAGCACCGCCGCGTAGACCACGAGCACATCAGTAGTGAACCAATCACCCATCCCCATCATCCCGGCTCCTAACCGTTGTCCCACTCGAAATGCGGACCGCATAGCGGCACAAACACAAACTTGCTGTGCCCGAGCTGGATCAAATCGTAGGCGTTGAGCTCCACGGGAGAGTACACCGCCTCATTATTGTGGTAAGCAAGTCCCGAGGCATCGCCCGGCAGCAGGTAAAAGTTGCGCTTCTTCGGATCATAGACAATGACCGCATGATTGCGTCTGGACACGGCGTTATCCCCGATGATCCGGATATGCATCTCTTCGGCGCGGCCGATGAAGTTTTTCTCCGCCATGATCCGGTAGTCTTGACCCATTTGCGCGCCTTCAACGCATACCAGCCAGCCGGTTACCGGCTGAATCCCGGTCGTTTCCCCCAGGTAAGGCATCGTCTTCTCATCCATATCCGCGGCGGCTGCAGGGTTCTGCGCGTTTTTGGGCGCGCGGGCGGGCTGCTCCACGGTCGTATTGCAGTAGGGGCATGTGTTGCCGTGCTTTCTCGAACTAAACATATGCCCGTTCATACATCTCGTCAGGCTCATTTTTAGATTCATTCCTCCGTATGTAAATGTAAGTGGGAGTGCCGCTTATTTAATCAACAGCCTGGTGTTCGCGATAAAAATCATATCTCCCGCACCGACCCGTACCGGCTCTTCGGCAATGAGCCGATTCGCGTCGCTGCGTCCCGCCTTGCGAATTCCCGTCCCGCTGTAAGATTCCGCGTCCTCGATATACCATTCGGCGCCGACGCGGTTCAATACGGCATGTTCCGGGCTGACCAGCGAGGCGTACTCGCAATCCGTCAAATCGATGTCCACTTCGCCTTGATCCGATTTCTTGCCGATCAATACGGACGTCTCCCCTTTTATCAGCCATTCCTTCACCCGTTCTCCATCATCATCCAGCAGCACGATTTTGCTCACTTCCTGTGGATTCCTGCCCGGACGCAGCTTCGGGTCGCCCCCCGTCCAGAGGATGGCCGAGATGATCACGGCAGACACCGCAACCGTGCCCATTTGCGCCACATAATAAACTGGCCGCAACAATACATAGACCACCAAACCGACCAGTATGGCGTATATCATGAGTTCAATATATAAGATCCAAGCGGATTTCTCCGTCTTCACAGGCAGCTACCCCCGTCAGATGAATTCATCTCAATTGTTATTTCTTGCGATAGCCGAAAAAGCTATTGAACAAGGCGGAAGTATCCAGCGGATTTTTCCCTTCGGCTTCCTTCCCTTGTTCCGAGTCCTTCTGCCCTTTGCGCGGCATGGCAAAAAACTGCTCAAACTGCTCCCTCATCCGCGCGGGATCGAAAGGCTCCGCTGCCCCCGTCCCTCCGCCGGTCCGCCGCTGCGCCTCCGGCCCCGGCTTTCCGCTTCCCCCCGGCGCGCCGAAATTCCCGCGCTGCAAGCGCTCATCGTAAGCGGCCCGGCGCTCCGCGTCGCTTAACGTTTCATAGGCTTCGACGATGTCTTTAAATCTTTGCTCCGCCTGGGAATCTCCGCGGTTCGCATCCGGATGATGGCGCTTGGCCAGCTTGCGGTAAGCGGCCTTGATCTCGGAGGCTTCCGCGTTCCGGGAAACGCCCAGCCGTTCGTAATAGTCCGCCAAATGCTTCCCTACTTTCGAATTCGTGATAGGTATAGTAAATCTCAAGAGGCCCCAGGCCTCTTGAGATTTACGAAATGCGGGCGCCCACGCGCCCTATGAAGCAAGCTTAGATGTCGTTGACCGGATAGCCGCCGTTGAGCTTGGCCAGTTCGGTCTTGTCTTTTTTCTGCTTCACATAAAGCTCGAATTGCCCGATGCCTTCGGTGTCGCCAAACGCTTCCTTGTAGTCGACCACAAATGCGTTCGGGAACACGATTTCCCGCACCACCTGATTGGCGGCGATGACTTCCAGCGTCAGCTTGCGGTAGCAGTCCGCTTTTTCAGCGGGAACCAGCGACCACAGGGCCAGCTTCAGCGTGTCGTCGGCTTTGTCGCCGTCGGTCGCCGTGATGATTTTGCCGATGATTCTCAGCGTGGAGCCCACGTCTGTGGATCTGGCATTGGAGTCGTCCGGCGTATCGGTGTCATAGTACACCTTCTGGATGTTGTCCAATCCCAATTCGATCGTTTCGGCACCTTCAACTTTCAGTCTGAATCCCATAAATACATCCTCCTTAAAGTAAAAATATGATGGCTCCAGGGCGTTGCGCTAAACAGTGAGCTGCCCCGGAATTTATGTAACGAGGGCGGTCACCGGATGGCGGCCGGTCCTCCTACATACGAAAATTGTGCTTGAATATGCCTAAGCTTTGACAGGGCTTGTGCCCTTGGTGATCATCACTTCGAGATTTTTCACGTTGCCGTTGTAAATCAAGTCGATATGGCAAAGGTTGTTTTTCTCGTCGATCACGTAATTTATATCGTCCCCGTCATAGATGATCGAGTTGATGAAGCCCCGTTTGGCCAGCCATTGACTCTTCTGGCTGCTCGGGTTGTTGCTGAAAAATTTAATAATATTTTCATGCTTGAAGTCGGCGGTCTGGAAGCGCAAAATCCGCTCGATATACGTGCTGACCAGCGTCTTGTAAATCGAGTCGAATCCGTCCTCGGACGCCGCCAGGCTTCTCGCTTTGTAAACGGTGATGCGGCGGATGTCTTTTCCCTGCAGCTGCGCGTTTTCGGAGGAGAAAACAAAGCCGAAATTTTTCCGGTTGATCGAATCCTTAATCGTATTGGTAAAGCCGGTAATTTCTTTGGCCATGGTCGTCACGGCGCGCAGGCTGTTGTCCCCCGCTTCGATGTCGAAGCGCACGCCCGGAAACTCCTTGCTCGTGTTCTTGAACGATTCCCGCAGGTATTCCGGACACTGATAAGCGGCCGCAACCCCGGCGGCGACGTAAGACGCCCCCACGTAAACGCCCTCGATCCACAGCTTCAGAATATCTTCCTTCTCCCGGGAGAGCCGGGCCGCCCCGCCTTCGGTTTGAACCATGCGGCTGTCGATGATCACGCCCGATTTCTCCTTGGGGATGACCGTAAAGTTCGGCAGGCACGGAATGGCGAATTCGCTGTAATCCTTGCGGATGAGCATCGCGCATTTGTCGATGTATTTGTCGACTCCCGAGGTGGCGATGTTGTTGAATGTCGTCTCCTCGCCCGATTCGAAGCTGAAGAATACCTGCACCTTGAATTCCTTCACGACCGTAAGCAGCATCGCCAGCGATTCCATGTTGTTGCCGTCCTGCTTGACGATTTTCTCGTTGCCCTTGAAGCGCTCACGGCTGACTTTCACTTTGCCCGCACTTTCCAGCTCAACCGAAGGCACGATGCCGAACCAGATCGTATCCGTGAAATCGTTTTTCGCGTTAACGGTGTTCAGATACGTCTCCAGCCGCGGGATGTTGGAGCTCTTGACAGTCATCTCCAGCTTGCTGTTCGTGACGAGCATTGACGGCTGCATCCCTCTGTTCTTCACGGCATATTGGTCAAAAAACATTTTCACGCCCAAAATTTTCTCCACAAGCGGTTTGACCGTTTTTACAAAATCGTCCTTGGCCGTCTTGTAAAATTCCAGATACGTGTTGTAGTTTTGCACTTCCTGTTCCACGTTGACTTCCGTGCTTATGGCCGGCAACGGGCTAAAGGTACGTACAACTAGGTCGCGTACATATCCGGATGGCGCCTCCGTAATCGAGTTGTAATCATCTTCGAAGACGAGCGCCAAACCGTTGGAGCCCTTCTCGTCGAGCAGCACCAGCTCCGTGCTTTCGCTCTTCGGCGCCTCGATGATTTTCAATTCGCCGCTTTCTCCGATCGTCAGCATCCCGATCTGCACGGCTTCGGCGTCTTTTTCCTCACTGGAGCCACCCAGCAGGAGCCGCGTTTTAATGTCTTCGATCGCCAGCGGCAGCATCGCCATAACATTGTTATAATTTGCACTTGCCTCTTCAAACATCGCATTCAGCTTGTCGCCCAAATCCAGCTTCTTCGGATCCTCTTCGTCCAGCTTGTCATATTGTCCGTACAAGTAATGGATTTCTTTGCGCACCTGCCGGATATCGTCCATAACCTTTTTCGGTGAAATCATGTCGAGCAAATTCTCGAATTTGAAATCGACGTTGGTCATGCCCTGGCTCCGCTTCGTATCGATCAGCGTAAACAGCATTTTCAGAAAATCGTTGTTCTGGTCAATCCGGATTTCCGAAATCGCATCTTCCGCGATGCCCTCAGGCTTTTTCAGCGTATAAACGACTTTCTGATTGGCCGCATTGAAAAACGAATACACGCACGGCGAAAACTTTGTCAAAAATTCGTCAAAGCTGCGTATGAGCAGATGCTCGTTGATCTCCTTGATCTTGTCGTCGCTTAAGCTGTCGATCCCTTTGACATCGCCCACAATTGTCAGCAAGTCCAGTTTCTCCGGATTGATCTCATCAAACAGCATCGTCCGATTGGTTTGATTGATGATATCCATAGATCTTTTTGTCCTCCTCCCGCTTCTTCAAAGACGCATTACCTATGCCAAAAACCCCATATTTCATGCGGCTGCAGGCCCCAAAAATAGTGCTCTGTATTTAGGTTTTTTCGAAACCGGCACTTTCCGGTCAGGCCTTTAGGGGTAATCATAAACAGCGTCCGCCTGAATTGTCAATCTATAGCATTTGCCCCTGAAATAAGGATTTTAGACCTATAGAAAAACCTATGAAAGGGATGATTATCCAATCGGAGACCTATTTTTTGGAATTCTATACAAATTTAAAATGGTCAATCCGATATAAAGGAGATAGTTGGTAGATAGTTTAATATATCTATTTTGTATATTTTTAGATAATTGAGGTGGGTATTGGATAATGGTTCACAAGAAGAATCGACACATTATTACATTTTTCATCATTTCTAGGACTATACTCCTGTTTTTGCTGATGGTTGTAACGGCTTGCTCGTTTTCCGTTCCCGTTCAGGCCGCCGAACAGCAGCAAGAGCCGCAAAATCAGGAGGCCTTTGACGCCATCTTCGTACTCGATACGAGCTACTCGATGAACCATGCCGATCCGGACAAAATGGCGGGCGAGGTCGTCCGCATGTTCATGGATATCAGCGATGCCAGCCGGACGCGCATCGGATTCTCCGCCTACAATCATCAAATCGTCAATTCCATACCGCTGACCCCGATCTCCGTCGCTTCCAAACGGGACGAGATCAAGCGGCAGATTGAGGGGCTTCGCCGGACAGGTTACACCGATCTGGGTCTGGGCCTGCTCACGGGCAGCAAGCTGCTGACGGCTTCCGCAAACGGCGGGCAAACGGAAGGCCGCAAACCGTTTCTCATCCTGCTGTCCGACGGTGAAACGGATTTCGGCCCTTACCGGCAATCCAGAACCAAGGAAGATTCGGCGAAAGACAGCGATACCGCGATCGCCATGGCCAAAAAACACGGGTACCCCATTTACACGATCGGCCTGAATCATGATGGCACGGTAAATCCCGATGAACTGAAACGGATCGCGCAAAACACCGGAGGCGCTTTCTATACGACCAGCAGCGCGGATGATTTGCCGGAAATTTTCAATCAGATTTTCGCCCGGGAAATGCGCTCCGTGCTCATGCCCGTGGCCGGGGTGACCGCTTCCGGAAAAATGCAGGAGATTCAGGTGGAAATCCCCAACTCTTCGATGAGCGAGGCCAATATCATCCTGTTATCCGCGCACCCGCTGAAGGACGCGCAGCTGTTCTACAGTTCCAAGAACATTCGCCTGTTCAAGTCAAACAGCTACACTTTGCTGAAAATCACCGCACCGAAAAAAGGAACCGCGACGCTCAAATTCAAGGGCAGCTCGGGAGATTTGGTGAAAATCAGCTTGCTCGGCAGCTACGCCATGGAGGCGAAAGCCAAGCTGACGAAGGGGGAGGCGGTAAAGGGAAAACCCGCCGGAATCGAAGCGTTTCTGATCGACGCTAGTTCGAACGAACCGTTGGAGGAGAAGGAGCTTTATCAGGGACTAAGCGCCGAACTGGTCGTCTTGGATAAAGCCGCGTACACCGAAAACGTGGTGGAAATGAAAAACGAAGGAACAAGGTTTTATGCCGAGCACACATTCAGCGCTTCGGGGGAATACGAGTGGTATGTGAAAATGGAGGGAGATACCTTTTTCCGCAACACGCCGGCAAATGTTCAGAAAATCGTCAACCTGGCCCCGGTTGTTCAAGGAAAACAGCGGCTTCAGCTGACGAAAGAAGACGGGCTGACAGAACTCGATTTGAACACGTTGTTCCTCGATGAAAACGGGGATAAGCTGAGCTTTGCGCTGCAGGACGCGGCGGGCAAGGCGGCCCGGGCCGAACTGGTTGGCGATCAACTGCACATTGCGCCGCTGCGGACCGGCGGAGCGGAGCTGACGATTACCGCCACCGATTCGGAAGGCGCCCAGGTCACAGCCCATCTGGCGCTGAACATTAAATCCAAATATACGGTGCTGAAATGGTCCATCGCCGGAGGAATTGCCCTGGCGCTGATCGGCGTTGCCCTGTATTTCTGGCTGCGGCCCAAGCCGGCTTTTGCCGGAAAGCTGGAAGGTTATTTCCTGGCCACGGCCAGCGGCAGCGAAATCCCGGTCAAATCGTGGCCGCTCACCTCGTTTGACGGCCGAACCGTCAACCTTGGCGAGCTGTTCCAAAGCCTCGACGTCAACGAACCGCTGCCGGAAGCGCGGAATATTTTCTTTACGGCGGGCAAGGGAGGCACCCTGATCGTGCAAAACAAATCGCGCTGCTCGCTGGTGCGGAACCGCACGCCGCTGGCGAGCAACAAACGGGAAACCCTCGAATACAACGACAAGCTGTACATCACCTTCGAGGACGGAATTACCGAGCTGGAGCTGCGCTACAAAGCGATCAAGCCAAGCACTAATATTTATACCCGCGCCGATACAGCCAGCTGAGCCTATGTTCGAGGCGGATGGCCGCTTTGAACCGGTCCAGCGAAACGCGGCGCTTATCTGCCGAAACGGCAAGTCCTCGTTCGATCGCCCGGGACAGAAACGGCCAGGCGCGCTTCATCTCCGCGCCGGCCAGTTCCTGCCGGTCCTCGAACAAGCGTTTGCGGACATCGGTGGGAGCCTCCCCCCGGCAGCAGAAATACAGCACGGCGGCCAGGCTGTAAATATCGCTTTCCGGACCCTGGCGCGACTGCTCCGAATACAATTCGAGCGGGGAATATCCCGCCGTTGTCAAAATCGGCCGCCGCTCTTGCGTTTCCCCCGTTGCTGCCGCCGAACCAAAATCAAGCAGCCTGCAGTCCCCGCCGCTTGAGATCATCAGATTGCCCGGCTTCAAGTCGCGGTGAATGAAGCCAAAGCGGTGTAAATAATCCAATGTGTCGATTAACGGGAGGATCGTTTGGTGGAAAAAACGCGGTGTAACTGCCGCTTTATTTGCAGCTATGTATTTATCCAGTGTGACGCCTTCGCAGTATTCCATCACGATATACGCTGTCCCGTTCTGTTCAAAACGGTCCAGGCAGCGCACGATTCCCGGGTGCTCAAGCTTCTCCAGCAGCGCCCCTTCTTGCTGAAAAGCGTTCCAAAGCACCGCGTATTTATCGGCCGCCGTGCCGGCCTTGCGGCGCAGCGCCGATCCGTCCTTGCTCCTGTACACGAATCGCCCCGGGCAAAATTCCTTCACAACGCATCTGCTTCCGTCCGTTTCATTTCGCGCGGCATACACGACCGCCAGCTCGCTGACGGAAAGGACCTTGCGGATACGGTATTGGCTGCGGGAAGAAGCTTCGCCTTCCCCGCCGATTCTGGCATTTCGCTTTAACTCAAGCCCAAGCATCTGATCACGATTCACCTTTCTATCCTGAACAATAGTCCGCGGTTTTAACCTGAGCAGGTTATTGACTTATTTTAACACATAAGTATAACGTCTAGCGGTTGTCTTCATTGATAACGGTTCCGACGGTTCCGACGGTTCCCCTAACGGACTCAGATGACCTTATTCGTTCATTTCCCGGCAATTTCCTGCTCTAACGGACCGACATGCACTTATTTGCTCAAAATCAGCACAAAATGTGTGTTGAAATGCCGAATAAGGACTGCTGCTAACGGCAAATCACCACGCCGTACTTTGCATCACACCCGCCGCCCGGTATAAACTATAAGCATACCAAACCGATCCAATCCTACTCCCGGGGTGATTTTAGATTGAGCGTCAGCATCATTGTCGAAGGCAAAAACGACCGCAGCAAGCTGCGCCGCCTGCTGGGCGATGAGGTGCGTATCCTTTGCACCTTTGGCACACTGAACACGGCAAAACTCGAATCCCTGCGCAAGCAGGCGGGGGACGACGAGCTTTATCTGTTTCTGGACAACGATCCGTCCGGGAAAAGAATCCGCGCCGTCCTCAGGGACGCTTTTCCCGATGCCGAACAAATTTATACAAGACGAGGGTACGCCGGGGTAGAAGGAACGCCTGACGAATATGTAATCGCCCAATTGGAAAAAGCCGGACTGGAGGAATTTATTTTATATCCTCCGCCGGCTTCATATTAAGCTGTTATATATTTATTCTCGTGCCAAATCGATCACGCCTTGAGCGATTTCCTCGGGCGTCGCCTCAGGGCGGTAAATTTCGCGCAGGCGTCCTTCGCGGTCGACCATCCCAATCAGGTCCATATGCACAAAGTTTCCGTCGTTATCTTTGTTAATCAGGATTTGAAACGAGTTCATTGCCAGGTCGAATGTCTTCTGTTCATCCCCGCGCAGGAAATACCAGCCCGAATAATCGGCCTTAAATTTATCGCCAAAAGCTTTGACGTTCTCCAGCGTATCCCGCTGCGGGTCAAAGGTGACCGAGACGATGGAAGCGTCTTTGCCGAACAAGCCCTTTTCCTTCAAAATATCCTGCACCTGGCTTAACCGGAACGTCGTAATCGGACAAACGTCGGGGCAGTTGGCGAAGAAGAAATAAAACAATCTGACCTTTCCGTTCGTGTCCTCCAGGGTGACTGTCTTGCCGTCCACATTTTGCATGCTGAATTCGCCCACCGGCCGGATAACCGGAAGCTTCGGCTTGGCGGCATACGTGTCCCACAGCAGATATCCCGCCAAAACAACGCAGATCGCCAGCAAAATCCAGGTCCACTTGTATTTTTTTAAAACAGCCATCCCTCAGACCTCCATCACAACCGAACGGTATCGAGAATCATTACGATCAAGTTCACCGTCAAATAGTTTACGGAGAACAGAAAAACCCTTTTCGCCCAAGCATCGTTGTCTTTGGTACGGAAGCCCGTCAGCGCCATCAACAGCCAGGCGACCGACAAAATTTCCGCGATCACCAGAAACCAGATACCCGTGTAATCATAAACGTACATCAGGATCGGAATGGGTACGAGCAAAACCAGATACGGAATCATCTGCAGCTTCGTCCGCGGAACGCCCTTCACTACGGGCAGCAGCGGAAAGCCGGCCGCGCGGTATTCCTCCGTGCGCCGGATGCCAAGCGCCCAGAAATGCGGAGGCTGCCACAAAAACAACATGGCGAACAGCAGCCATGCGCCCAGATCGACGGTGCCAGTCGCCGCGACATAGCCGATAACCGGCGGCATCGCCCCGGAAATCGCCCCGATGGAGGTGCTCCAGGTCGAGGTTCTTTTCAGCCAAAGAGTATAAACAACGACGTACACGAACATGCCCACTGCGCCGAACAGGCCGGCCAGCGGGCCGGAAAACACGAACAAAACGGCAAGGCCCAGAATGCCCAAAACAACCGCGTACCAAAGCACCGTTTTCGGGGAAACCTTCCCGGTCGGGAGGGCGCGATTTTTCGTGCGGGCCATCTTCATATCCATTTCCCGGTCGAAATAGTTGTTAAAAACACACGAAGAGGCCATGACCAGCATCGTTCCCAGCAGCATCAAAATCAGCTTGCCGTATTGCAGTTGCCAATGTGAAGCCAACCAAAAACCGGCGAAGGACGCGATCAGGTTCGAACGCAGGATTCCCGGCTTGGTCAAAGCGATGAAATCTTTCCAAGTCGCCGTCTCTCCCGGAGGAGTAGGTCTCACGGACAACGCAGCGGATTCCGAAGAAGCCTGATATCTTAATGGTTTGTCCACGCGATTCATCCTCCTACAAATTTTTATTGAGTTTGGGACTAAGCTATATCAATAAATCCGTAAATTATTCGGCAATATTTTGCTCTCGCTATAAACTTTATCATATCAAAATGCAAAAGTGTTTGACAATCATCGGAATTCCGCGGGGTTATTTTGACAATTTAGTGACATAAAAGCCGCCGGAAGTTGTCCAGCGGCTTTATAATTTTATACCGAATATTTATAGTTACTTGATAACAAACCCCATCAGCCGCTGCACGTCCTGCAGTGTTTTTTCCGCCATTTCGGACGCCCGTTCCGCGCCCTGGCGCAGGATTTGACGCAGCTCGCCCGACTCGCGGATCTCGCGGTACCGCTGCTGAAGCGGCTCGATTACGCTGACGACGGCCTCGGCCAAATCTTTTTTGAACGGACCGTACATTTGGCCTTCGTAGCGTTTCTCCACCTCTTCGATCGACAGGCCGGAGCACTGGCTGTAAATCGTAATCAGGTTGCTGACTTCCGGTTTGTTCTCCGGATCAAATTTAACCTCGCGGCCCGAGTCGGTCGTCGCCCGGCTGATTTTTTTGCGGATGACGTCCGGTTCGTCGAGCAAAGCGATGTAGCTGCCCGGGTTCGGGTTGCTTTTGCTCATTTTTTTCGCGGCGTCGTCCAGAGACATGATCCGCGCGCCGACCTCCGGAATATACGGCTCCGGAATCGTAAAATAGTCGCCATAGCGGTGATTGAACCGTCCCGCCAAATCCCGGGTCAGCTCCAGATGCTGCTTCTGGTCCTCGCCTACCGGCACCAGGTCGGCGTTATAAACCAGGATGTCCGCCGCCATCAAAGCCGGGTACACAAACAAACCCGCGCCAACCGATTCTTTGCCGGCTGATTTGTCCTTAAACTGGGTCATCCGCTCCAGTTCGCCCATCGAAGTGAGCGTGGTCAGCAGCCATCCGAGCTGGGCATGCTGCATCACGTGGGATTGCAGATAGATGTTAGCTTTATTTGGATCGATGCCCGCCGCGATATACAGCGCCGCCACAGCCTCGGACTGGTCTGTCAATGCGGCTGGTTCCTGGGGTACCGTGATGGCGTGAAGATCGACCACCATAAAGTTGCAGGCGTAATCATTCTGCAAGGTTACGAAATTTTTGATCGCTCCAATATAATTTCCCAATGTTAGTTTCCCGCTTGGCTGGATGCCTGAAAGCACTTTTTTCATCGTTTAATGACCTCCTTGATTTAAATGCAAAAAGGCCCCACTCCCGCAAGGGACGTGAGACCGTGGTGCCACCCTTATTCGCCGAATTTAATTCTCCAGGGGTCTTGCAGCCTGAGTTGCGTCTGTGCAAGCCAACCTTAACCAAAATCAGCCTTAATGATTCCGTAACGTGGAACACCCGGCCGGCATACTTCGCATTGCAGCAAGGCTTCCCGCCTGCCCGCGGTTCTGTCCGGCGCTCCGAGGCCCATTCGGCCAAAACTCCTCCTCCGGTTCGCATCAACCACCGGCTTTCTGCAGGACGAACGTTTCGCTTACTTGCCCTCATCATCACATTATCGTTATGGGCGAATCCTCTAAGGCTACAGAACCTTTGCAGGACCCGCTTTTATTGATAATAATCATAAAAGTGTTTGCTGTCCATGTCAAATTCATTTTTCGTCTACCGCAAAAAAATGTTATGATTAGTTTTAGCTTAAGGAACAGATAATTATGTGGGAAAAGGAGCAACGATATGAAAAAGGTGACCAAAGGGCAATGGAACGGTTACGATACGTATATCTTACATAGCCACGAACTTGAAGTCACGCTGCTACCCCGCCTTGGCAATAACGTGATTCGCATTTGGGACCGTGTTCAGCAGCGCGATGTGCTGCGGCACCCGGACGAAAGCGAACTGGATTTCTATCTGCAAAAGCCGTACCACTTCGGCATCCCTTTGCTGATTCCGCCGGGACGGATTCGCAGGGGGCGCTTCTCGTACGCAGGCCAGGAATATCAGTTTGAGCGCAACACGGCAAACGACAACCACATCCACGGGCTGCACCGTACGCAATCCTGGTGCGTCAGCGATATCGAAGAAGACGACGAAGGCTGCGCCATCACAACGGAGTTCGTAACCTCGGACGATCCGAGCTGGATTCGGCAATTTCCCGAACCGCTGAAACTGGAAATGACCTTGCGGCTGCAGGGCGCTTCCTTGAAACAAACCTTTAAAATCACGCACCTGGGACAAAACGCCGCTCCGTTCGGTTTGGGCCTGCACACCTGGTTCCTGATCGACGGCGAACCTGGCCGCTGGAACCTGAAGCTGCCGGTTAGCGGGCTGTTCAAAGCCGATGAAGAGCTGATCCCCACGGGAGAGATCGCTCCTTTAGGTCCCTGGGAAGCTTTAAACGAAGGGATGAACCTGCAGGGCGTAGATTGCGATACGATGCTGAACATCGGCGGCAAACCGGCGGTAGCCACGTTGACCAGGGATGACGGATACGGTCTGGTTTATTCCGCCGATCCGGAATATTTTAAATTCTGGGTCATCTATTCCAAAGGCGAGGCCGATCAGTTTTTCTGCATCGAGCCCTACACCTGGCTCCCGGATGCCCCAAATTCTCCGCTGCCTGCCGAACAGACCGGGTTGATTGATTTAAAGCCGCAGCAAACCGTAGAGCTGAACCTGAACCTGGATATTGTTTACCCTGCCGGCGAATCCGCCCCCGAATCAGATTCCTGATCCTTTGCTTCGCTCGCGTCAATACGAAACCAAGCGGCCGTTCGTCATCCACTTGTGATGATGGACGGCCTTTTTGTGCGTCGCCACCGGGCCGCCGATTTCTGAAATGAAATAATTACCACTACTAAAAATCGAAGTCTACCCGCATATTTTTCTCCCTAGGAACCATACTAACAGCACAAAGGCAAAGGAGGTGACAACGATGGCAGGTAGAAGCGGAAGCCGAAACAACCTTATCGTTCGCGAAGCCAACGCCGCGCTGCAACAACTGAAAGCTGAAGCAGCTCAAGAATTAGGCGTGCAAATTCCGCAAGACGGTTACTACGGGAACTACACATCCCGTGAAACCGGCTCCCTCGGGGGTTACATTACGAAACGTCTGGTTCAATTGGCGGAGCAGCAATTGTCGGGTCGTTCGAACCTGTAACTTGCATTCTCCTATCATTTAACACTATAGGAAACAGGCGATCTGCTTTTTGCAGGTCGCCTGTTTCCCCATTCATGCGTGCTGCATTTACCGCGTTTTAAGAGGTCTTATCTTGTTTGTATGTATTGATGGCGTCCTTACGCGAGTAGCGCTGGATCAGCAAATTGGCCATGTTGTAATTGGATTCCAAGATGGTGTCCACGACAATCATTCCTTGGCGAAGCGCAAATTCATAACTGATTTCCGCGTGAGTCCAATACCGTTTGAACTTTAACGACTCGATGGCCATCCTCCGAAAACTAATGATCTGCTCCATGGTCAGCCCTGTGCTCTCCTCGGCGAGATGTCCGTTCCGTCCGGCAATCGGATTGTGGCGGATTCCGAATTTTCCGATGGTATTGTTGCGGATTTGGATGAATACGGTGCCTGACGTTAATCCGGAAAGCTCCTCTTCCATCTCCTTAAATGCCATTTCCACTTGTCTGGCGAGTGAAATTTCGTCGATATTCAGCATATCCACCCTCCCTTCCCATGTAAGTCCCTATTACATAGGGCTTATGTCCCATTATAGGCCATAATTTTATATACATCAACAATATACTACAAATTTGGTTAATAATTACTACACAAAATATGCGAAGTGGAGGGGTAAAAAGGTGTAGCCGTTCGACCAGCCCATCGTGAGTAAAGGAGATCCCTTGTAAAACGTGCCGGTGGCATGATCTCTAAACCGGGCAAGCAACTCCACCGCTTTGCTGCGGTTCCGCTCAAGCATGGAAGCACGGAAGCGTCAACGATAAAGAGGGCGTCACGATTCGCCGAGGTCAGCGCATCTACCTTTTGCACCGTAGCCGTTTCGAGCAGTGTCACAAATCGACGCCAGGTGAGGGGAGCTGCCCAGTGGGTTCGTATTTTGGTATTTTGGTATTTTGGTGTTTTGGTGTTTTGGTGTCCATGCAGCAGCCTTTGTACAATTATCCCTTTCGTTCAGAGGGCAGGAGGTGGGGGCTAGGCAAGGGTTCCAACAAAAGAGAGAAGAAAAAATAAAAAGATGAGGAAAAAAATGAGGCGGTTCAGGAGATTTTTGGCTTGATAAGAGAACGTACGTTTGGTATAATGAAATAAATGGAACTTATGTTCGTGAATTCTTGATTTGGGGGCGAGCAAACATGGAGATCAATGCGGGAACGGAACTTCAGCCATTCACCAGCCGTTATAACAGCGAGCAGGCCTGCATGGAGGCGCTGATCGCGATGAAGTGGCCAAACGGCTTCGTCTGTCCGCGCTGCGCTCACACCCGGTGCAGTCGTTTGACCTCTCGGAATATCCCCTTATTCGAGTGCGGAAAGTGCAAGCATCAAACGTCGGCTTTGGTCGGCACGATTTTTGAACGAACGCATCTGCCCCTGCTCAAGTGGTTCGAGGCCCTGGATTTGTTCCTGCTTGAGGGCGGCATCTCGGCGCTGCGGCTGAGCCAGGTGATCCGGGTCACCTACAAAACCGCCTGGTTGATGCTGCACAAAATACGCCATGCCGTCGGGGAATTCGATGCCCGGGAGCTGCTCAGCGGAGACGTGAAGGTGAACAGCGATCTGTATGGGCGTAACCCGTCCCGGTGTGAGCTTTCGCATCCATATGCCACGGCGGTCGTAGCGGGATGCACGGTGACGGAATCGGGCGAGCCGAAGCAGGTCAAAATCCGCCTGGTGCCACATAAGAGAGGAGACGGGAAAAGAGTAAACCGTCACGAACTCGCCGCTTTCATCAACGGGCATGTGGATGTTCGCACATCGGCGGTACAGTCATTCCCTCTAGCCTTTCGTCTGTATGCACCCTTGCGGAAAGTAGTGAGAGAGGCGTGGGAATCGCTGAAGAGTACATATATGGCCTTGGGACTGAAGCATCTGCAGGCGTACCTAAACGAATATACCGGACGCCGCCGGCTGCGCATGCCCGGAGCGGAAGAAACGATGCGGCAGAAGTTGCTGTACATGTGTGTGGCGATTCCGGCGATCCCTTACCGCCGGCTGATCGCGCGCCAACCGAACCAGCCCCTTGCGGCTGCGGCCTGATCGAGACGCTGGAACGGCGGGGGGAGTTTGACGAAGATCAACTTAATGGATAGGGGTTAGCTTAATGCGGATCAACTTGATTGGAGTGAGTTAGCATGAACGGTGTGGACGTTGCTGCAAACGGAAAGGTTCAGGCTACAGCAAAATCACGGTCTTTTCGTTTCCCTCGCGTCTTGTCCTTGATCTCTTGTCTCGATGTCTTTGTCTTGATCTCTTTGTCTTGATCTCTTTGTCTTGATCCCTTGTCCAATCTGTTTCACCTCCCCTAAACCTGATTCCTTCTCCTAAACCCGTCTAAATTATTTCGAGCCTATCTGTTTCTCCACCAAATATTTTCTTCTCCCGAGCTTGTCTGTTTCTCTGCTACCCTGATCAAACGGGATAATCGTGCAAAGCGTCCGGACAGCAAGTGTTGATCTGCCGCCCACCCCAAGAAAACAATACATAACAATGAAAAACACCTCTTCTGTCTGATCGTAGAAGCTCTTCTGACGTTTCTTGGTTGCGCCATGGCCACAAAAAAAGCGGGACCCTCACCGTCACCAAAGACGGGGGACCCGCTCACACCTTTTATTTGGTCAATTCCAGGAACGCATCAACGTCAGCCACGGATAACGCCATCGCTTCACGCCAGAAATCCGGCTTGGTCAAGTCAACCTGCAGATGTTTGGCGGCCAGCTCCTCAACCGTCATCCGGCCCGTATCCCGCAGCAGCGCATCGTATTTTTCCGAGAACGCCTTACCTTCCCGCTGCGCCATCGCATAGATGCCGGTGCTGAACATGTAGCCGAAGGTATACGGGAAATTATAGAACGGCACGTCCGTGATGTAAAAATGCAGCTTGGAAGCCCAGAAATGCGGGTGATAGTTGCCCAGCGCCCCGCGGTACGCTTCCCGCTGCGCTTCCTCCATCAGCTCCGACAATTCGCCGGCGTCCAGCAAGCCTTGCCGGCGTTTCGCATAAAAGCGCGTTTCGAACAGGAAGCGGGCATGAATGTTCATGTAGAAGGCGATGGATCTCTGGATTTGGTCGGCCAGCAGCACAATTTTCTGTTCCTTGCTTGCCGCGTTTTTCACCAGAGCGTCCGACACGATCATTTCCGCAAAGGTCGAAGCGGTTTCCGCGACATTCATCGCGTAATCCTGGTTGAATACCGGCAGCTCCTCCATCAAATACTGATGATAGGCGTGACCAAGCTCATGAGCCAGCGTCGACACATTCGAAACCGTTCCCCCAAACGTCATGAAAATCCGCGTTTGCTTGCTGACCGGAAGCGCGGTACAGAAACCACCCGGCCGCTTCCCGGAACGGTCTTCCGCTTCGATCCAACGCTTGCGGAACGCCTCGGCCGCAAATTCGGCCAATTTCGGGCTAAAGCCGCCGAACTGCTTGACGATATCTTGCGCGGCTTGGTCGTAAGTAATTTCTTCCGACACTTTACCGAGCGGCGCGTCCACATCGGCCCAGTTCAGCTTTTCGAGTCCAAGCAGCTTCGCTTTCCGCTCTAAATAAGCAACGAATTTCGGCTTGTTCTCCTCAATGACCTGCCACATCGCATCCAGCGTCGCCCCCGACATGCGATTGATCGCCAGCGGCTCCTTCAGGATATCGTCCCAGCCTCTCTTTTCGTACAGCTTCAAACGGAAACCCGCCAGCCGGTTCAAAGTGTCCGCGCAGTAATCGGCGGAATTGCCCCAGGCTTCTTCCCAGCTGGCAAATACCCGCTCCCGGACGCTGCGGTCCGGATCATCCAACTTATTGGCCGCTTGGCCTACGGACAGCATCTTCACCTCGCCGCCTTGCTCCTGGAACGGCACGTTTACTTTGGCGACGATCGTATCGTAATGCTGTCCCCAGCCATGATAACCGTCAATGGCTAGATCCGAAGCCAGGCTCTCCAGCTCGGGCGGCAGCTTCTCGCGGGCTTCACTGCGTTTTTCGCTGAGCACAAAGGAAATCGGCGCAATCTTATCGCGTTTTATCCAGCCTTCCCATACCTCGTTGTTCGTCATGCGCAGCACGTTCCAGAACAGGGTCATCACATTGTTGTACGCAGCCCGGAGCGCTGTTACTTTGGCGTCCAGTTGAACCGCCTTCTTGTCATGCTGATCCTGAGCCGTCAAACAGGCTACAAAGCTACCAGCTTCCATCAGTTTGGCGGAGGCCGCCTGCAGCCCTTCAATGATTTCGTCAAAAGCTGCCGTGTCCTGTAGCGAGGCCGGAGCGCTCAGCTCCTTGATCGCTGAATGGTAACTGGCAATATTGCGTTCCAGTGTCTCAAGAAATTCACGGAATGCTGCTGAAGAAGAACCTCCCGGGAAAATCGAGTTAAGCTCCCAAGTCGGATCAAGGGGTCCAGTGAATAATGTCATGGATATTGTCTCATCCTTTCTTCAATCGTTTATTATTGATGCCAAAGCAGGCTAAAAAGTATGCTATTATATAGCTACCAGTTTAACAGGAGGGATATTCATATGAAGCCGCTACAAATTTCACCAGACACCGCCGTTAAATTAGCAGCGAAATTAAAGGTGCCGCTCGAGCACCTGATGCATATGCCGCAGCACATTTTACTCCAAAAGATCGCCGAGCTCGCCAAGGAAGAAGCCGGAAGCAAAACGGCCGAAGCCGGCGCGGAGCCTTCTGCGTCCGAAGCGGCGGGGGAAACGAAACCCGGGGATCCGCGGCAGAGCTCATGATTCCGTTTAATCGAACTTTGCCTTATGATGTGGTCATGGGAGATGTGTATGTACAGGATTGTCCTTTTTGCGGCGCCAGCAATGTGCTGCTACCGTTAAAACCGCGCGACCTCAAAACCATACGCGAAGGCAAAAAAAGGCTGCTGGTGTTCCCCTGCTGCGGAAACAAGGTGCATGTGCTGGATTGCGACAACGACTACTTGCTCACCGACACGGTGTTAAGGCGCTAAACCCGCAAAACTGCCGCGCATATCGCTCATCGCTGCAATTAGGGCCGTTCATTGCATGAACGGCCCTTTAAGTTTTGATCTGGCAGGCATCCCGGTCCCTTAGGCCTCCGGCGTTAACTTTGCATTTCCTCCGGAAGCTCATGCCCGGCGCCAAGCATTTCCTCGCGCAGCACCGCCCACTGCTCCCGCGATGCCCGGATCATAGCAGCATCCATAATCTTTTTGTCGTTGATGACGCGGCTGAACCATTTGACGGCATCGTGGTAATTGCCGATGCGGCGGTTCAACTCGCCGATCAAATACATCAGCCGGGCGTCGCTGCCTCCCACGCCCTCGGTTTCGTATACGCGAACGTAAGATTCCAGCGAATATTGCAGGAATCGCTTCTCCTGCGGTTCGTTGCTCTGGTAACGGTACAGCCAGGCAATATGATGCAGGAGACTGGCGATAATCCGCTCTTTCTCCCCGATCGTTTGCGCGCACAGCAATCCAAGCTTATACGTTTCCAGGGCGGCAGCCCAATCGCGGTGCCCGCCGTAATCCCGTTTGGCGAACTTGCTGCCGATCGCTTCCTGAAACAGGGCCCGCTGCTTGTCGTTCAGTCTGTCCGTGGAGTTCTCAGTAGAAGCAAATCCGCAGGAAGGGCAGACCCTGACGACGTAATAATCGGGATTCTCCTTCTGAAAATATCCGCAAAAATCGCTATCCGTCCGCACGGCCCGCTTAAAGCTGGGCCGGACGCGCGACGTCGAAAATTCATGTTCGCAGTAAGCACAGGTGATTTTGATCTGATAAAGAGGTTCAAGTTCCAATTCTACAACTTCCTTTCCAAAAGTCCGCCTTCGGCGCATATCCGGCGTCTTGTTCTAAGGTGTGTTTACGAAATGGAAAGCGGGGCCGGAAAGGCGGTCAAGCACGAATCCGCGCAGCGGCTCCTCAATTCCGATCTCCTCCAGGGCGGCTCGCATGCAGGCCAGCCAGGCTTCAGCCCGCTCCCTTGTCACTGGAAACGGCATATGCCGCGCCCGCATCATCGGGTGGCCAAACGCATCGGAATACAGAGGCGGTCCGCCGAAAAACTGTGTCAAAAACATATACTGCTTCTCCATGACCGGCGTAATATCCTCCGGGAACAACGGTCCAAGCAGCGGATCTTGTTGCACCCGGGGATAAAAAGCCTCCACAAGCCGCTTTAGCGTAGGGCCGCCGCCAAGATTATCATAGATGCTTAAGGTTGGGTCCATATACTCACCGCCTGCTTTTCAACTCCTTATATTATAGCAAAAAAAAATAAAAGCTCCTATCGGAGCTTCTGCGTGTAGGTCATACAACATCAAAACGGTTAATAGCTGCTCCAGTCCTCTTCACCGGAATGGACGAGAGAGGCGCGGATAACGTACACAAAAGCGCATACGAGAACACCTGCAACAATGCTCATTATTATCACTCCATCCACAAAATTTTACTTCTGCGAGGTCCATGATCGTAATTTAAGCTGGTACTAAAGTTTCAATTTTATCATCTAAATTTATTCTAGCATAAAAATGCCGAAAGATCAGTATTTGTCGCGGCCGCTTGCTTTAATTTTTTGTGCTGTTTGTCCCACAAAATACATAAACTTCACTATGATTCGATGTGGAGGCGCGTTACTATGGTCATAAAACGAATGGTTGCCTTTCTTCTGCTCATGTCCGCCGCGGTCTTGGCCGTGCTGATGCTTTGCTATCCGGAACAGTCCTGGCAAGCCGGTATTCGCGGACTGGCAATTTGGTGGGATGTGCTGTTTCCGTCGCTGTTCCCGTTTTTTGTGATCTCGGAAATCATGCTTGGATTCGGGATTGTGCACTTTTTGGGCAAGCTGCTCGACCCGCTGATGAAGCCGCTTTTTCGCATTCCCGGCAGCGGCGGCTTTGCGCTGGCTATGGGATTCGCGTCCGGCTATCCCGTCAGCGCCAAGCTTGCCGCCAAACTGCGCGAGCAGCGCCTCGTCACCCGCGAGGAGGGCGAGCGCCTGGTCGCCTTTACCACCTCCTCCGACCCGATCTTTCTGATCGGCGCCGTCTCGGTCGGTTTCTTCGGCAACCCGAAGCTGGCCGGGGCGATCGCGCTTGCCCACTACGGCGGAGCGCTGCTGATCGGGGGAATCATGCGGTTTTACCGGGCGAGCGCGCCGGCAACCGAAGCTCGCGCCGCCGCGGCTTCCTCCCGGCGCTTCAGTTTGAAGCAGGCGATGCAGGCGATGCACCAGGCCCGGATCAGCGACGGGCGGAGCATCGGCGAACTGCTGCGCCAGGCTGTCGTCTCGTCCCTGCAGCTCATGACCGTCGTCGGCGGCTTGGTCGTATTCTTCTCCGTCATCCTGGAGATTTTGACCGCCTCCGGCGGCATGAGCGTCCTCTATGCCGTCCTGCGCTGGCTGCTGCCCGCGGTTGGGCTCCCCCCGGAGCTGGCCGAGGCGATCGTTGGCGGCCTGTTTGAAGTTACGCTCGGCGCCAAGTCTTCTGCGGCCCCCGAAGGCATCCCGCTGATGTACAAAGCGGCGGCAGCGGCTTTTATTTTATCCTGGGGCGGGCTTTCGGTGCATGCCCAAGTGGCCAGCATCTTAAACGGCAGCGATCTGCGTTACCTGCCGTTCCTGTTTGCCCGCTTTCTTCACGGCCTCATAGCGGCCGCTTTGCTGCTCCTGATCTGGGAGCCCGTCATGGGCGCGGCGCCGGCCTTCGGCCTGTTTTCGCCCGCGGAAGCCGCCCAGCTTCACGGCTGGCATTCGGTTCCGGCGGCGCTCCGGCTGGCGCTTGCAATGATCTTCACGCTGATTATTTTGTCTGTCCTGTCGAGAATCATTCATCGCTGGCTTACAAAGCCACGGAACCAGTAGATCGAGCCGGAATGAAACGTTGTGTTCTGCCCGGGAATTGATTATGATCTTTACAAAAGGAACTTCAAAGGAGCTTGCCATCTTGAGATATTATGTGCTTGACCGTGGCGACCAGTTATCTGCCGATTTAAGCGAGTCTTTTCGTAAGCTGGCTGCCCAGCAAGGTCTGCAGCTCGACGCCAAATCCCCGGAAGTCGTCGTATCTATCGGAGGAGACGGCACGATGCTGCACGCCTTTCACACGTTTATCGATCAGATTCCATCCATCGCTTTTGTCGGAATTCATACCGGGCATCTCGGTTTCTACGCGGACTGGAAGGCCGACGAGATTCCCGAGCTCGTTGGAATGATGGGCGGACACGCGAACTCCGGATTCCCCAAGCCCCGGATGGTTCAATATCCGCTGATCGAACTGGAGATTCAAAAAAAGTCGGGAACCACCTCCTACATATGCCTGAACGAATTCACGCTAAAAGGCGTGGACGGCACCGTTGTCGCCCAGGTGGACATCAACGACCAAATGTTCGAGATGTTCCGGGGGGACGGCATTTGCGTTTCTACGCCGTGCGGGAGCACCGCCTATAACAAAAGTCTGGGCGGAGCCATGATTCACCCGTCGATCGAAGCCCTGCAAATCACCGAAATCGCCTCGATCAACAACCGGGTGTTCCGGACGATGGGATCGCCGCTCGTGTTGCCGAAACATCATCATTGCGACATTTATTCCAAAAAAGAACAAAACCTGCTGCTTACGGTCGACCACGTCAACCTGCCTATGAACGATCTGATTTCCGTACGCTGCCGGGTGGCCGAACAGAAAGTCAGCTTTGTGCGCTATCGTCCGTATCCTTTTTGGGATCGCGTACGCACCGCCTTTTTAGGCTGATTCTTGGGACAAGACTCCACAATATTTTGTAAAGGACGAACGCAATATGAAGAAGAACCATTTCCGCAAGTACGCCATCATCCCGCTGTTAGCGTTGTCGCTGTTAGGATTGCCACAGGCGGCCGGCGCTGCGGAAAGCAGCGCTGTAGCTAACGAAGCAAGCGAAGCGGCGGAAAATTCCGATCTGGTCGTACTTGAAGAAGTGCTGGACCTGTTGGATGCGTACAATATCGAAGGGGTGGAAAGAGAGCAGGTTCTGGAAAATGCCATCCGGGGCGCAGTTTATTCGCTTGACGACCCGTACAGCGATTATTTCACCGAGGAAGAGCTGCAAAGCTTTGAAGAAGGCCTAAACCAGGAATATGTCGGCATTGGCGCCACACTCCGCTACACGGAAGGCAAACTGTACATTACCGATGTACTGGAAGGCTCCCCGGCGGCAACTGCCGGCCTGAAGCAAAGCGACATCATCACTCTGGTCGACGGGAAGGCCGTGACTGGCGGCGAAGACATCGCCCGGATTCAAGGGCAGGAGAACACGATCGTAAATATTACGGTGAGCCGAAACGGGCAAAAGCTGAATTTTCCGATCAAACGGGCGCATTTCTCCATGCCTTCCGTGACCGGAATGCTGATTCCTTCCAGCAAGGTCGGTTATATCGCGATTTCTTCCTTTTCCGAGAACGCGGATGACGAGTTCGCCGCCGAATTAAGCGGCCTTCGCAAACAAGGAATTGGGGCGCTGGTGCTCGATTTGCGGGATAATCTCGGCGGCTATGTGGATGCGGCCGCAAACATCGCCAAGCTTTTCATGAAGGATGGCGTGCTGATGTACACGGCGGATCAAAGCGGGACGCTTCAGCCGTATACGATCAAGGGCGGTGAAAATATCGGGATGCCCGTCATCGTGCTCGTCAACGAGATGACGGCCAGCGCTTCGGAGATTTTAACGGGCGCTCTGCGCGACAACGGGATCGCCAAGGTCGTCGGCACGCAAACCTACGGTAAAGCGCGTATCCAGAAACTTTTCAACTTATCGAACGGCGGCTCGCTCAAATTAACCGTTCAGCGTTACCTCACGCCAAAACAGGAGGATTTCAACCACGTCGGTCTCAAGCCGGACATCGAAGTAAACAACAGTGCGGCGGCCCAGTTGATCACCGGTTTGTATCAAGCCGGAGTGCGAAAAATCGAACTGAGCGGAAGCCCGGCTTCCCTGACGATTAACGGCGCCTCTTTCGCCGGGTTTGTCGACGTAACAGAGAACGGCGGAAAAATATACGTCCCGGCGCGAATCCTGGCGGCGCTTGTGAAAGGCGAACCGGCCTGGAACGCCGGCGCGCAGAAGTTGACGATTACGGACAGCAGCGGCAGGACGATCGGTTTCTCCGCAGCATCCAAAAGCGTCAAAGTCGTCTATGGCGAATCTTATGTGGAATTGCACGGCTTCCAGCAAAAATACCCGGCTCTGGTATGGAGCTACAAGCAAGGTACTCTGCAATTATCCGTTAAATCCTAAATTTCAGATGCAAAACGCCTGCGGACTTTTACCGTTCCGCAGGCGTTTTTTCGTTTGCTGGATATGCCCTAAGACAATCCCTTTCACTATAACATTATTATCCGTTTCACTTCGCCGCCAAAGCTTTCTTCCATACCCCGAGAACGAGCGCGGAAACGACCGAGCCAAGCAGCACCGCCAGCAGGAACAGCAGGGCATGGTTGGCAAGAACGGCGACGAAAATACCGCCGTGCGGCGCAGGAACATTGATTTGCCACAGCTGCGTCAGACCGCCTGCAATCGCCGAACCGAGAATACAGGAGGTCAGGACGCGCAGCGGATCGGAAGCGGCAAACGGAATGGCGCCTTCCGTAATAAAGGAGAGGCCAAGCACGTAGTTCGTTACCCCAGACTTACGCTCTTGTTCGGTAAATTTGCCTTTAAAAAATGTCGTGGCCAAAGCGATCGCCAGCGGCGGAACCATCCCGCCGGCCATAACGGCCGCCATCATCGCCCCGTTGGTATTCCCGCTCGACGTGAACACCCCGATCGCGAAGGCGTAAGCGGCTTTGTTGAAAGGACCGCCCATATCGATGGCCATCATGCCGCCAAGAATAAGGCCGAGAATCACCATGTTTCCGGTGCCCAGGTGATTCAGCACATCGATCAGACCCGTGTTAATCCAACTGAAGATCGGATCGACAATGTAGAACATGATGGAGCCGGTGATCAAAAGGCCAAATATCGGATACAGCAGGATAGGCTTAAGTCCATCCAGCGTTTTCGGCAGCCCGGCAAAAACCTTACGCAGCAAGATAACGACATACCCGGCCAGGAAACCTGCCGCAAGCCCGCCAAGGAAGCCGGCGTTGGCGTTGACAGCCATCAGGCCGCCGACCATCCCGGGCATCAGGGCCGGGCGGTCGCCGATGCTGAGCGCGATGAAGCCGGCCAGAATCGGAATCAGGAAATGGAACGCTCCGTTTCCGCCGCCGATCGTTTGCAGCAGTTGGAACAGCGGGCTGTTCTCCCCGGCCACCTGCTCGATCAGGAACGAAACGGCAAGCAAAATCCCGCCGCCGACAACAAAGGGCAGCATATGGGAAATCCCGTTCATCAAATCTTTGTAAATTTTGCTGCCTCCGCTCCGGCCTTCGTTTCCGTTTTCCGCAGCTTTGGCGCCTTGGCCGCGGTAGATCGGCGCATCGCCGTTCACCGCTTTACGGATCAGTTCCTCGGGCTTGCGGATGCCGTCGCTGACCGGTCTTTGCAGAAGCGGCTTCCCTTCGAACCGGGCCATCTCCACATTTTTGTCCGCCGCTACGATAACGCCTTGGGCGCGGCGGATTTCATCGGCGGTAAGCACATTTTGCGCGCCCTCCGAGCCGTTGGTTTCCACGCGGATGGCTACCCCCATCTCGCGGGCTTTTTTCTTCAGCGCGTCTTCGGCCATGAACGTATGCGCAATCCCCGTTGGGCATGCGGTAACAGCGACGACAAACGGCTCCTCGTCCGCCGGACCTCCGGCGCTTACAGCTGCTGGTGCTTCCTGCTTCGCTGCATCCCCGCTGGTCCCGTTCGCGTTCGCACTCGTGCTGCTCGCCTTTTTCGCGCTTGCGTCCGCCCCTGCCGCGCCTTCCGCCTGTTTAGCCGCTTCTTCCTCGGCTTGTCTGGCGTCAAACAGCACCGTTACTTCGTCCGGCGTCTTCGCTTCCTTCAACTTAGCGATGAAGTCGCTGTCAATCAGCAGCCGCGAGAGCGCGGCGAGCGTGCGCAGATGGGTATTTCCCGCCCCTTCCGGAGCGGCGATCATAAAGAACAAATAAGCAGGCTCACCGTCCAGGGCGTCGTAATCAACCCCTTGGCCGCTTTTGCCGAATACGACGGTCGGCTCGTTCACCGCGGCGGTTTTGGCATGAGGCATGGCAATTCCCCCGCCGATCCCGGTGCTCGCCTGCTCCTCGCGTTTCAGAATCGCTTCCTTAAATTTCGCCGAGTCGTTGATTCTGCCGCTGGCCGCGAGGCTGGCGATCAGCTCGTCGATCGCCGCCTCTTTGCTGGACGCCCGCAAATCCATAATCATTGTTTCTTTGATCATCAAGTCTGTAATTCTCATGATACTCACTCCCTAGAAAGGTTGTTCAAAAAGTTCGCTTTTGAAGATATCTAAAACCAACGGGAAATTTTCACCTGCGGCCGCAGCTGATCGATCCGCTCCCGCGTTGCCAAGTCATCGGAAAACGCCGTTGCGCTTCCCGAAGCGACGCCCGTGCGGAAGGCTTCAAGAGCGTCTCCTCCCAGCGCAAGCGTGCCGACGAATCCGGCAACCATCGAATCCCCGGCTCCGACCGAGTTCCGGACTTGGCCGGACGGAACGTTCGCGTAGTAAACTTCCTCTCCGGTGATGAAGAAAGCTCCGTCGCCCGCCATCGATATCAGAACGTGGCGCGGGCCCTCATGAAGCAGCTTTCGGCCGTAAGCGACAATCTGTTCCTTCGATTCAAGCGTTACGCCAAACAAATCGGCCAATTCATGATGATTCGGTTTGATCAGCAGCGGCCGGTTGCCAAGCGCCTGTTTTAACGGCTCTCCGGTCGTGTCGATGATAAAATCGGCGCCGGTCTCCGCGCAAACACCGATGATCCGCTGATAGAAATCGGCAGCGAGCGACGAAGGGATACTGCCGGACAGAACCACAACATCATTTTGCCTTAACGCCGACAGCTTACGCATCAAAGCTTCCTCTTCCTCCGGATGAATCTTTGGCCCTTGGCCGTTGATTTCCGTCTCCTGCCCATGCTTCAACTTGATGTTAATCCGCGTATCGTCCGCGACATGTACAAAATCGGTGCGAACCGCTTCCTCACGCAGCAGATCTTCAATATGGCGGCCGGTAAATCCGCCAAGGAAGCCAAGCGCCGTATTCTCGGCGCCAAGCCGGTTCAGCACACGCGACACGTTGATTCCTTTCCCTCCGGGGAGCTTTAAATCCCGGCTCATCCGGTTCAAACCGCCCAGCTTCAAATCCTCCACTTCCACGACATAATCGATGGAAGGGTTAAGCGTTACAGTATAGATCATGGTTATCCCTCGATTACTTTAGTTTTCTCGGTGATTGGTCCGCGCCAAGCGTCGGGCAGCGACTCGGTGATTAGAATCGCTTCCTCCAAATCAAACAATTTAGCGAAAGTGATGTCTCCGATTTTGCTGGAGTCGGCCAACACGTAGGTGCGTCCGGACAGCTGATGAGCCCGCCTTTTTATAATGGCCTCTTCCGGATCAGGCGTTGTATACCCCATTCCCGCGTCAACTCCGTTCGTCCCCAGAAAACACTTGTCAAACCGGAAATTGTCCAGGTTTTGCAGCGCCATGCTGCCGATCACGGCTTTAGTATGCATCTTCATCATCCCGCCCAATAAATAGCTTCTGATGTTCTTGCTGACGAGCGCTTCGACATGTGACAAACCGTTCGTAACAACCGTGACATCTTTGGCTTCAATAAAAGGGATCATCGCCAGCGTCGTCGTTCCGGCGTCCAGATAGATGCATTCCCCGTCCACAAGCTGTTCGGCCGCCAGACGAGCGATAGTATTTTTTTGCTGAACGTTTTTGGACGTTTTCTCCTCAATACCCGGCTCCCAGCTCTTCTGATTGACCAACGTGGCGCCCCCGTGGACCCGCTTGAGCAGATTCCGGTTTTCAAGATCGACAAGATCGCGGCGAACGGTAGATTCCGAAGCATCCAGCAGCTCTACCAACTCCTGAAGCTTCACAACGCCCTGTTCCTGTAAGCGCTTGATAATCAAATCGTATCTTTCTTCTGTAAGCATTTTCATCACCTATCCGTTTCCTATAGTATCACAAAATCAGTAAAAATCAATCAAATTATCTCACAAACATTCAATTTCATTCAGCCTCTGTCATAAACACTTCACATTAGCAAAGCGAATCATCGGAGCAAATGGGAGTCCAAACGAAAACATTGCTTTCAACCCTGGCGGCAATTTATCGATTCCGTCAATCCGGTGGCTGCTGCGCTGCTGGCGAAAATGGGCTACACCAAGGGAGAAGAGCGAAAAATACGCCTGGAGTATTTACGGATGATTTTACGGCTGCAAGGAAAGTTGGATGATGCGCGAATGGCCTTGATCATGTCGGTGGCGGATCAGTATTTCAATGCCGATCCCGAGCAAGACAAGCGGTTGCTGGAAGAGTTGAAAGAACAATACCCGGAGGAAGGTGAGTTTATTATGAAACTGATGCCCGCGTGGAAGCTTTGGGGGGACGAGGAAGGTTTGGAAAAGGGCAATTAGAGGGATTTTTAGAAAAGTCTTGTTATCGCTAAGGTTGGGCGACAGACCACGGTTTCGTTCCATAATTACGGTAGGAACGGGGTGCAAGTTGGGCTTCACCGTCAATTCCATTTTCGCCGCCAGTGGTGAACATTATTTTGTATCGATAAAGAAACCGGCCGCGGCACTTTCTATGCTTACGGCGGTAACTGGAATTGCAGTATGTCCAATACTATAAGAATGCTTCCCATCCAAATGCTCAGCAGGGCAAGAGGATCTCAATTTTCGTGCCTTGCCACACTTTGGATTGCACCTGGATTTCGCCGCCGTGCGCTTCCACGATGGTTTTGGCGATGCTCATCCCGAGCCCGGAGCCGTCCGTCGATTCCTCGGTATTCGTTCCCCGGTAGTAGCGATTGAACAAATGATGCAGCGTTTCCTCGTCCATCCCTTTACCATTATCGATTACCCGTATGCAAGCCTTGTCGTTGACCCTGCCAAGAGAGACGGTGATGGTCGCGTCCGGCGGATTATGCTTCACAGCGTTGGACAGCAAATTGTCCATCAGCCGCTGCAACCAAGTTACATCCGCCTGTATCAGCAAGGGACGCTCCTCCCCAATGTAGTGAAACTGATACTCAGACATCGTGGCGTCGTTGACATACTTCAGCACGGAGCAGCGTACCAGTTCTACCAAGTCTATCTCCCGAAGCTCCATGATCGAATCGCCCTGCTTGAGCTGATGAATCAAAGAAAAGTCGGAAATCAGCTCAAGCATATAATCCCCCTTTTCCCGGATCGTCGCGCCCATGATCCGCATTTCCTCTTGGCTCCATTGCTCAGGCAACTTCTCCAGCATATACCCATAGCCTTGAATCGTGGCCAGGGGCGTGCGCAGATCATGGGAGATCCCTGACATCCAATCCGCTTGCTCCTTCTCCAGCCTCTCGCGTTCCTTCTCGGTTTGAGCCAATTGATGAGTCATTTGATAGAAGGATTGAATGACTTCCTGATAGAGCCTGTAGCGGATTCGCATTGTGCCGTTGCGGCGGAATACCTTGCGCTTGTCCTTGGCGGTCAGCACCTCGTCGTACTGGCCTTTGCCCATTCGTTCGAACCAGCCTGCGAACAGAATCAGTGGCCGGCCATAGCGGTAGCCATGCCAGATGGAGATCGGCAGCGCCAAGAGCAGGATCAGACCTGCAAACCAGACGAGTCCACGCGTTGCCGATTCCATTACAGGATGCTTCAGAGGGGTTCCCGCTGCATGGGTCTTATAGACGATCCAGGTCATTCCGGTCTGCTTGTCCCGATGGGTGACAATATTCGCGTCATAGTTGCCGGGAGACTGCTGGATGGCCAGGATATCCAGCAGTCGATACGCCTTCTGTACGTATGCTCCATCGCCGATACCTTGTACGATATGGCTCTCGGGATCGATCACCTGCAGATAGCTGCCGGTTTCGCGCAGCCGCTGGTCCAAGAGGGGAACCGCTTCACTACGCACAATGCCATGCTGTCCGTAAGCGTCGAACCAGGCCACGAGCTGGTCAAGGTCAGGATTTTGGTAGCCCAGCATATATAGAAGCGGGTCCTGGAAAGAAAAATTCAACTGAGTGTGTACGGCATACGGCCCAAACGTCCGTGTCTCTTGAATATCGAGCAGTTGAGCGATGGAGTAGGAGGCCGGTAGCGCAGGATGTGGAGTTGTATTGACGGTGTAGACTACCTCTCCTTCTGCACTGACAACCTGCAGCCACATTCCTTTCTCCTCGATGAGCTTGTCCCACTCGGGGGAGATCTGAATCGTCCCGCCTTTGTAATGAGCTTCTTGAGCGATCTGTTGCAGGACGCCAACCGGAAAGTTCCGGCGTATCTCATTACTCGTCATGTTCTGGAAAAACATGATGCAGGCAACCAGGGTAATGGCCACAATCACCAGAGCATAGAAGATCAATTGATACGTGAAGTGGAATGCCATGCGCCGCTGGATCTTCATCGTTCCTGCGGCTCCTTCACCAGCTTGTAGCCGAGCCCGCGTACGGTAAGCAGCAGCTTCGGATTGCCGGGATCGATCTCGATCCGCTCCCGGATGCGCCGGATATGCACCATCACGGTCGAATCATCTCCCTGTCCGTTGATCCCCCAAACCTTGTCGTAGAGCTGTGTTTTGGAAAATACGATTCCGGGATACTTGCAGAAGTGCAGCAGCAGCTGGAAGACCTGTGCGGGGCAAGGAACGGGCTGTCCCTCCACAGTCAGCTCGCCCTCCGCCTCGTTGACGGTGAAGCGGCCGAACCGGTAAACCCCTGGATCGGGCCGCTTCGCTGGACTGGACGTCGAGGCCTCCGTCTCCAGTCGGCGTATGCGCGCTTGAATTCTTGCGGCCACCTCCAGGGGATTGAAAGGCTTCGTGATATAATCGTCCCCGCCTATGGCGAAGCCTCGCAGGACATCGAGATCGGATGCCTTGGCCGTCAGAAACAGTATATGCGGGTTCCCGTATTCGCGGAGCTTGGAGCAGAGCTCTAGTCCGCTGCCGTCGGGGAGCATAATGTCGAGCAGGACGATATCGGGGACTACGCGCTGTGCTAGGTGGAGAGCCTCCGCACAAGTGGAAGCCGCGTGCAGCTGATGAAACCCTTCCCTGCGAAGCACCATTTGCAGCATGGTGACAATCGAAGGCTCGTCGTCGACGATGGCGATTTTAATATCGGATAGACTTGTCATCATTTTCACCCTATTCCATAGTAGCATACTCACATTAACAGAACCTAAACGGCAGGAGAAAAATTAAGCTGTTGTTTATCTAGCCGTTTAGGTTCTGTTTCATTGGGGCTGGTAGGATAGGGAATGAGCAGCCAATTCGAACATCTAGGAGGAGGGTATGAGAGTCGTCCTAAGTCGCCGCTACTGTCGTTGTACTCATGTCGTCAAGAAGCTTACAGCATTCCCGGTCACGTGAGCCCCAAAATCATTCGGGAGGTCGGCCTATGGCCATAGTCCAACCCGGACGAAGGATCATAAACGTAATGAATGATATATTACGCAATCAAATGATTAGTATGAAAAACAGATGAAAACAGAGAGCGGAAGGGGAAAGATATATGAGTAAAAACTGGTGCCAACTAGCGTTCGGGAGGCAGGCCGGGATTAGCCGCGAATTCGTGGGGAGCGCACCTGCGCGTTGTGCACTCTCAAGCGGCAAGAACTGGCCGCATCAATTGAAAACGTTGAGACCAACACTATCGGAGGCTGGAAATGAGTAGCCCTTCCACATCGACTATGCCCCAAGCCCGACCTGGCTGGCCAGAGACCCTAACTGCACTGGGTCTCTATCTGATCGGCATTGTTATGCTCGGTCTTTGGATGACGCAAATCCCTGACGAGCAAGCCATCTTGCGAATTAACATCGGAGGTGTAGGCAATGGTCTCGTTGGCCTCGCCGCCTTGTTCGCAGCCTACGCCCTGCGAGTTCGCGATCTGCGCGCTTTCGGTTTCCGGGTGACCGAACGGAAATGGCTGCTTGTGGGAGCCGCCCTCGGTGTTGTCGCGTTCGGCGGATGCTTCGTTATAGAGGGGGTGTATTTTCACTTCATCACCGAGCCGAACAACCAAGCGGACTTCCAGGCGGCGGCGAAAGGCGGCGCGCGCTCACTCTTTGTTCTGATTATCACTGGCGCCATCCTCACGCCGCTCGGCGAGGAGTTTGTATTCCGTGGCGTTATTGCCAATGCGCTGAACCGTTACGGAGCATGGCCCGGCGTGGTCGGCAGCGCTGCGATCTTCGGCGTCGTTCATGGATTCAACGTCATCCTGTTCGACGCATTCATGGTCGGCATCCTGACGGGCATACTGTTCCGTAAGACGGATTCCATCTGGCCCGGGGTCGTGGTGCATATCGTGTATAACGGCCTCAACCTTCTCTACTATTCTACGCTATAGATCTAATTTCATGAGACATCCGAAAAAGGTCGGTTGAGGCCTGAAGCGGAAAACAGCAACAAGCGTATCTCCATATAGCCAGGCTAATTGAGGAGGATAATTTATGATTATGACCACTACATCAACTATTGAAGGTTCCCCGATCTTGCAGTATCTGGGCATTGCCACCGGTGAAGTCATTATGGGAGCCAACGTGTTCAAAGACTTTAAGGCTTCGATTACCGACCTCGTAGGGGGGCGCTCGCGCGCTTACGAAGGCAAGCTTCAAGAAGCGAGAGACGCAGCATTTGCTGAGATGACCCAGAAAGCTTCGGGGATGGGAGCTAGTGGAATTGTAGGAATCGACATTGATTACGAAGTCATTCGCGATGGCATGCTGATGGTCGCTGTAAGCGGGACGGCTGTGATTGTATAAGCCACCTAGCCGGGGGCCATAAGTCCGACCAATAACTTAACTAAAAGAGATTAGTTATCTTGGTAAACCAACCACGATGCGCTTCCGGGAGAGCCGATTAGAAGTATTATTTGTGAGCAGGATGGCCGGACAATCGCCCAGTTACTTAAAAACCATAATGGCCAGCTGGTTGTTGCCAATCCAACGATCGGCTTAACCTCGCTTCAATGAATTGGAGGGTAAAACGAAAATGGAAAACAAACCCGGGCATATACATCGGATAGCAATTAAAGCAAAGCCGGAACAAGTATGGCAGGCAATTACGGATCCGGCCAAAACCTCGAAGTTTTGGTTTAATTGCGCCATCCAGGCCTCCTGGGAGGTCGGATCGCCATTCGAACTATGGAATGGAGAAGAGAAAAAAGCCGAGGGCACCATTCTTGAGATTACCCTTCCCCGTAAACTCGTAATGAGCTGGCGCTTTATTTCATTCACAAGCACGGAAAACGACATGACGTCCCGCATCACATGGGAAATCGATTCGCACGAAGAGCTTCAAGGCGTGTCGCTCGTAACCGTTATACACGATGAATTCGAACAGGCTCCCGGCACTGCAAAGATTCTTGAAAACGGACTGCCGATCGTCATTTCGGGATTAAAAACTTTGCTGGAAACCGGTGAAATGCTAGGGAGTATCTTCAAAGCTTAAGCGAGCCAGATCAGAGCGGAAGCCAGTTTTGAAAAAAGCGACAAACCTACACGCTAAATTATTGTAGCGGGTAGCAAGTCGACGGTTATGTTTCAACTTGTTGAACAAGCACTTTACGCTCACCGTGGGAAAATAGGGGGACGATAGTGCCGGCATATCCGCTGCGCGGCGGTTCACGGTGTGACAGTTTCGTGGCGTGCCGCTTCACAGGTGGAAGGCTTGTTATCTTTCCGGATAGCCGTAAATTTTACCGCTATTTGTCCGTTTTTCTCCAGCCTCATACAAATAGCGGTAAAAAACGGCTCTATTTCCCCAAGTCCCTCGGAAAAACGGCCATTGATCCGTCTCGCCAGGAAAATAACGCCCAAAAGTTCCGCTATTTTCACCGGCTTCCTCAAGTTTTAGGAAATAACGCCCTTTTTTACCGCTATTTTTCGAACGTTCACACCCCGCACGCGTGTTTAGCAGCCCGTTGTAATCAGCTAGGCTGTTTAACAACTAGGCTGCCTAAAGCAGCCTGTACTTGGCAGCAGCCCGTGTTTGGAGCCCGTGACCGTGTCTACCAGCCCGTGTCTACCAGCCCGTGTCTACCAGCCCGTGTCGAGCAGCCAGCTGTTTACCAGCCAGCCGCTAGGCCCAGGCGGCTATTTGCCGCCCGCTTGCCCCGCTTCCGCATGATTATGATTGTCCTTGACCTTCTGGAGCACGAAATAGGCGCAGCCAAAATTGCAATATTCGTTAATATAGTCCGTAATCCCGGAAAAGGCGGTATCCCGGTTCGCTTTCGGATGATTGTCCCGCAGGAAACCTTTCAGGCGGAGCTTCTCGTACCCCCAATCCCCGATAATGTAATCGTAACGGTCCAAAACCTCGCTGTATCTTTGCTTGAAGGCTTCAGGGTCCCAGGCGTTTCTATAGTTCTGAATCAGTTCGTAGGTTCTTCCGCCGATTTGAATCAAGGGTGTTTCCTCCTTAAATCAGCTTAAATTAGGATGATGTTGGAACGCCTTCTTCCTTACGGCTTTTGGCCGATTTCACTTGCTCATGCGCATGATAGGAGCTGCGGACCAGCGGTCCGGATTCGACGTGGCTGAATCCCCGCTTCATTCCCTCTTCCTTCAAAGCCGCAAATTGTTCGGGCGTATAATATTTTTCTACCCGCAAATGCTGAGGGGTAGGCTGCAAATATTGGCCAATCGTCAAAATATCGCAATCGACGGCGCGCAGATCGTCCATCGCCTGCAGGATTTCTTCCCATTCCTCGCCGACGCCGAGCATGATGCTCGATTTCGTCGGGATATCCGGCTTCATTGCTTTGGCACGCTGCAGCAGTTCGAGGGAACGGCGGTATTTCGCCTTTGCCCGTACCCGGTCGGACAACCGCTCCACCGTTTCAATGTTGTGATTGAGGATGTCCGGCTTCGCTTCCATGACGATGCGAAGCGCCTCCTCATCCCCCTGAAAATCGGGAATCAGCACTTCCACGCTGCAAAAAGGCAAGCGCGCGCGAATCGCCGCGATGGTCCCGGCAAAAATGCCGGCCCCGCCGTCGCGCAGATCGTCGCGGGCCACGCTGGTGACGACGCAGTGGCGCAGATTCATCTTCTCGGCCGCTTCGGCCACCCGCTCCGGCTCCTGCAGATCGAGCTCGGTAGGCATGCCGGTGTTCACCGCGCAGAAACGGCAAGCCCGGGTGCAAATATCTCCCAAAATCATAAACGTTGCAGTACGGTTCGCCCAGCATTCATATATGTTCGGACACCGCGCTTCCTCGCACACGGTATGTAACGTTTTGGAACGCATCATGTTTTTAATGTCCTGGTAATTATCGCCGGTTGTCAGCTTGATTCGGATCCAATCCGGTTTAGGTTGGAGTTGTTTAGCCAAAGCAACAGACCTTCTTTCTCTTGATATAAGCCGTAGCGGTCTTTATTATACCATGAATCGGCTGGAAAAACCTAAACCTACTTACGAAATGGAATAAAAACACAGCATTTGCCTCAAGCTAAGAGACGTTCAGCAAACCCGTAAGGAGGAATAATCACGTGAAGTCTCATCCGCTCCCCTGCAGCAAATATATTCGATGCATGATTTGCGCGGCGATCCTTTCGTCTTTGTGGACGATTCCCGGATTTGGAGCCGCTTATGCCGAAGCGCCGGGCACGACTGCCGGCGGTTCCGCCAAAAACGTGTATGAGATGCGCCGCAGCCTCTACGAAGAAATGGAAATCCTGACCCAAATCCCCTGGTACTGGCTGGCAGCGGTGGACCAATATGAACGCACCGTCACGCCGCGAAAAAAACAGCAGGAAGAAGATCGCCTGACCGGAATTCGCTTTAAGGAAGCTTTTTGGGCCGGGCTGCTTAACCCGGATTCGGCAGACCGGAACCCGGCGACGATCGGATTGTTCGGGGGTATTGGCAAAGACGCGACGTCCGACGGCGCCGCCGACCCCAAAAACGACCGGGACGCTTTGTTCACCATGGCTTCTTATTTGCTTGGCTACGGCTACAGTGAGGACGATTTTCGCATCGCCTTATGGCGGTATTATCAGAGCGATTCGGCCGTGGAGCGGATCCGGCAGTTCGCCAAGCTGTACAAAACGTTAGGGAAGCTGGACCTGTCGGACAGCGCCTTTCCGCTGCCGCTTCACAGCACCTATACATACCGCGATACCTGGGGAGACCGGCGGGGCTGGGGAGGCGTTCGGATTCACGAAGGCACCGACCTGTTTGCCCCGATGGGCCTGACCGTCCGCAGCGTCTGTTACGGCATCATTGAAACGAAGGGCTGGAACCCTTACGGCGGATGGCGGATCGGAATCCGCGATATTTACAACCGCTATCATTACTACGCACACCTGCAAGGGTATGCAAAAGGGGTTGAAGTCGGACATATCGTCGAGCCGGGGCAAACCATCGGTTGGGTGGGCAGCAGCGGTTACGGGCCGCCCGGAACGTCGGGCAAATTTCCTCCCCATCTCCATTACGGCATCTACCGCGATACGGGCAGCGCGGACTGGGCGTTTGATCCTTATCCTTTACTCAAAAAATGGGAACACGCCGAAGCGTCGAAAAAAAATAAAAGGGCCGGCTCCTAAACGAGGAGCGGCCCTTTTTCTTCCAGATTCAAATCAGTGAGAAGATGCGTTATTACCTGCGTTCTGGCCCGTATTTTCCGCCGGTTCCTGAGGAGCGTCCGGCTCATCCGAATCAGCTTCGGGCACCGCATCATTCCCCGGCCCGGAGTTCAGTCCGTCCGGCAGCTGCTGTTCCAGCTTCTCCTCCGTTCCCGGCAGCGACGGCAAAGCGATATTCGGCGCGTTTGCCTGACTTTCTCCGACCGGATTCCCTTTGCTGTCATAATAATACATCGGGACATCTCCAACGACGAGCAAATAAGACACCGGGATTTCCGTTTCCACAATCTGCGATTGCATATCGAAGGGAACAACAACGGCCAGTTCCGTCTTTACCCGCAAAAACACCTCCACCAGGATCATGTTGATTCCCGCATCCTGCCGGCGCGTGTTCAGGTCCACCTTGACGTCGCCTTTCGGTTCGATTTTAATGGGAATACTGGGCCCAAACGAGGCGAGAATGGGACTTCCCAGCGCCTGGCCGAGAGGAATATGTTCCGACAGCCTGGACACGTCTTCCACCGTACGTCTCACCGTCTGGATCGTCTCGGACGTAACCTTCATATGCGCGGAATAATTCAGCATAAATCCGGTGATTTTCCCGGAATCGTCGGTTTTCCAATCGATCAAGTCCTCGACCTGCTGCTCATTTGCCACCTGGGCGGCGATGGCGTCATTAATCGAATCGGTGGCAATTTGCTTTACCCGGATTTGCGCCAAGTGAATGATCGGCTCCCGCATATGCTTTTCAACATATTGAAAAAATTCAAAAACGGCAAACACGGCGATCACCAAAACGACGATCCACAGCGTCCGCCTGCTTCGCGGCCTTCTTCTCCGGCTTTTCCACCCGCGTCGTATTCGCATTGTCCAGCCCCCTTGCACTGGTAAAGCTTCTATACAAGTTATGCGGGACAGGGCAAAAAAAGAAGGACATGGAAAAAACCACCATAGGAATTAACACTTGTTTTTCCCACTCTTTTGTTTTATAGTTCTTTAGTATCACTTTTTAGTTCTTTTTTCACAGAGAACATTCATTTTGCAGCATAAACATTCAAGGGGAAATTTCATCATGAACAGCTCAAAACAACTGTACCAGGTCACTGGAGAACTACGCTTGGATCAATTGAATTTTAAAGTAATGCCCTGGAAACTGCTAATCGAAACGAACCGTTACTATGAAATCAAACCAGTCAACGGCCCCGTAAAGAGGCTGTATAAGGAAAAGCTGAACATAGCGGTTCATGAAACGAAATCTTATTGCGACGGTACCCTGACGGTATCCGGGTTTTCTATGGAAGAACATATCGAGGAGATGCAGCGGATGATCGTGAACCAGCTCGAATCGATAATCCGTAAATATTTGCAGGACCTTGAGTTGAATCAAAAAGCGCTTCAGCTCAAGCCCGCCACCGCAAAGGCCCGCGTCTGAAGGCACCGCTTCCGGATAAATGAGGGCTGCTTCCGCCAAAGATCAGGCCGGCTCCAGCAGCCCCATTTCCAGACAAATCTCTATGGATAATTCTTTTTCCCTTGCAGCAAAACGAATGTGAACCCGATCCTGATCCTCATCGATCTTGATGATCGTCCCTGGTCCGAACACCCTATGGCGAACGGACATCTCCGTAACCAGTTCCGCTTTATTCCGAATCGCCTTGGGATTAAACGGAACCCCTGCTTTGGAGCTGTTCCCCATGTCATTTTTCCGAGTACTTTTTTTCCGGTCCTCCGGCTTTTCTTCCTTTGGCGGGTTTATGATGTCCCTGACGGCCGTTACAAACCGCGATTCTTCCGCTTTTTCACCATCCCTGTTTCGGTAAGCGATCAGCTCAAGGCGCTTTTTCGCCCGGGTCATGCCCACATAGAACAAGCGGACGGCTTCCTCCATCAGCTCCAAATCATCCGCGCCGAGATCATCGGAAGAGGGAATGACGCCTTCCACGAGGTCAATCATGTATACCCGTTCAAACTCAAGTCCCTTAGCGCTATGAAACGTTGAAAAAGTCACGGCGTTCTGATCTTTTCTAAATTTGGCGTGCTTTAACACGGATTCCAGATGCTTAAGCCGATCGGCGAACGCCTCCATCGTATCCAGCCCGTCCGCAATTTCTTCCAACGTGTTCAAAATACCGATCAGATATTCTTTACGAAAACCAAGCCGTTTGCAGGTCTTTTCCAGCGCCTTCTCATATCCCAAACGATCCCGGATGACACGAATGGCCGGCCGCGGGGGCATCCCTTTCATTTGCTGGAAGGTTTCCTTGCTCTCCATCAATGGCTTGACCTGATAATCCTGCAAAGGGACATGCCGCAGCAAATTGTCAAAAACCGACTCATTATTGTCGAGCCGCTTTAACGCAGCCATCTGCTGCTTGCTGATATACCCGTTCAATTTCAGGTGGAGCCTCTCCAGAATGTCCGCCCGTTTATCGGTGAACGTCATCCGCATAAAGTTTAAAATATCTTCAACGACCCAATGCGAGAAAAAACGCTGATCCGCATCCTTCATATAAAAAGGAATACCCGCCCGGTCAAACTCATTCATGAGAGCAATGGATGACGAGTTGTTGCGGTAAAGCACGGCGATTTCGGCGAGATTTTCGCACTTTTGAATCTCCCGCACGAGATATTTCGACTGATCCCGGTAATCCGCAAAACTTCTAATCTTGATCGGCTTGTCCGGCGGGTTCTCCGTGAACATATTTTTGTCATAGCGGTTTTTATTCCGTTTGATAAACTGATTTGCAACGGCAACAATATCCTGCGAGGAACGGTAATTTTGCTCCATGAACAAAGTGGCGGCATCCGGATATACTTGCTTGAAGTCCAGCAGGTAAGCCGGCTCCGCGCCGCGCCAGCTGTAGATGGACTGGTCATCGTCGGCGACAACGCATAAATTGCCGTGTTTCCGGACCAGCTTCTCGATAATGGCATGTTGAACCGGGGAAGTGTCCTGGCTTTCATCCGTTAACACGTATTGAAAACGTTCCTGATACCGCCGCAGCAGTTCCGTATCCTCCCGCAAAACCTCGTTTCCTATCGAAAGCATATCGTCAAAGTCAACCAGCAGCTCGTCAAAACCCGTCTTTTTCAACCTCTCGTATTCATGCAAAATCCGTTCCGCTTCGGGAACTTCCACCCGCACTGAAGACCATTCTTCAGGAGGAATCATTTTGTTTTTGATGTAGCTGATGTAGGTGGTCAATTCATCCATTTGGTCTTCGGTGATTTTCTCGCCAACGATGGAATCGAACAAATTCCGCAAAATGGCTTTTTTGTGCAGCGGCGGATGATGCGGGTCGTGCTTTCCTTCTTCCTCCGCATCCAAATGGCCCTCGATGATTCGAAAAGCGGTTTTCGTTTTCCGAAAATATTCCCGCATCACTTCAAAAGCAAAGCTGTGAATCGTCGAAAAATCAACGGGCGCAAGATAAGGAAAAAACCGCTTGAACCGCTCCTTCATATCGTTCGCCGACGCCCGGCTGAAGGTAACTGCCTTGATGCGGCGGGGATCCACGTTCTTCTCTTCAATGAGATAACCGATCCGCATAATCATCGTCGTCGTTTTGCCCGACCCGGGCGAAGCCAGCAAAAGCAACGGCCCTTCCGTATGGAGCACCGCCCGCTTCTGCACCTCATTTAGTTCCACGCCTATTTCTTGTTTTTTTCGATTAAAAAATGCATCCGGATTGCCCATTACCGCTTCTTCCCTTTCATTTCACCGTGCGTACAATATACTCCTATTATATCGCAATCTATCTTAACAAATAACAGCCGGGCAGCAGATTCGCAAGATTCGATACAATGTTCTGATGGGATTTTTCCAATAGAATTGGAAATTAGTTGGCAAATACAGCAGTTTGATTGGATAATTTCCAATAGATTAGTTTCAGACAGAGCGCAAACGGGCGATCTGAGTGTGTTCTATTGGAATATTTCCAATGAGAGTTCAATATGGTGTTCGATATCCGGTGATCTATTGGATTTTTTCCAATGAAGGGTGAGGCGAGGAGCTTCATAATTAAGCAGACCGTATAGAATTGGAATCCATCCTATACGGTCTGCTTTTTCACGCTACGGGAGCGCTTACTTGAACTAAAATTGCAATAAAAAGGGACGCTTATGCTGGGGAACTTGCCCAGGTAAGCGTCTTTTTTATTTGCTTTATGCTTTTTATCCCGCCTATACTACTTCGCAACTAAATTATATCGCTGAACACTTATTTAGGGTTGTGGACAGAAATTTTTATTTAGCTAAAATACCGCTGCCGCATCGCCTCATGCAGCAGCACCGAAGCGGCCATCGCCACGTTCAGCGATTCCGCCTGGCCGCGCATCGGGATGAGCAGGCCGTCGTCCATCAGCTCGCGGACTTCGGCGCTAAGGCCGCCGCCTTCGCTGCCGAACAGCAGCCAGACCGGGCCGGTGAAGTCGTAGGCGTAGCAGTTCGCCGCCGCCTGCAGGCTCGTTCCGGCGAGCCGGATGCCGCGCTGCTTCGCCTGCGGCAGCACCTCCTCCAGCTTGCCGCTCACCACCGGCAAGTGAAAGATCGAGCCCATCGTGGCGCGCAGCACCTTGGGCCCGTAAATGTCGGCGCAGCCCGCGCCGACGATCACCCCGTCCGCACCGATCGCGTCGGCGCTGCGGATGATCGTGCCGACGTTGCCGGGATCCTGCACACCGTCCAGCACCACCACCAAACTCCGCTCCTTGTCCAGGAGCGGAGCAAACGCCCCGCGGTCCTTGCGGACGACCGCGAACATCGGCTGCGGCGTCTTCGTATCGCTGCATTTGCCGATCACGGCGGAGGACACGCCGATCCACTCCACATCAAGGCGCGTGGACGCTGCCGCATGCAGTTCCGCCGGGATACCGCCTTCAATATCGTAGCAGACACATTCGATATCGGCGCCCGCACGAAGCGCTTCCTGGACCAAATGAACGCCTTCGATCAAATATTTATGATGCTTGTCCCGATTTTTCTTCTCAAGCAGTCCCGCCCATTCCTTGACGCGGGGATTCTGCGGAGACAATATCTCCATACCAGGTCCATCCTTATTCTAGAGGTTCATGCTATATACTATTGATAGTACGGATTAGGGCAGGCGTGTGAAATGTTCTTACGATCGCTGTTGTTCCCAGATTTCTATGATTTACTTAATTCCTACATGGTAGAAATCCGGTCACAAAGGCGAACGCTCCGCTTCTTCAGAATCATTTCACACTCTTGCCTACCCCCGTTCTTACTTTAGTTCAACTTAGGCTTTTCGATTTGCCCCGATGGGCCTAAGCTTCCGCGTAAGCCAGCTCCAGCTTGGTTAGGTCATTCTTCTCGCCCACGATGACCAGGACATCATCGGTCGTTAGACGCTCCGCCGCCGAAGGCGAAATGTTCATCCGGGCGCCACGCTTGATCGCCATCACGTTGCATCCGAACTGCGCCCGAATATCGAGTTCGATCAGGTTTTTCCCGACCATCTCCGCAGAGACACGCATCTCCACGATACTGTATTCGTCCGACAGCTCGATATAATCCAGCACATTCGGCGACGTTAAATGATGTGCTACCCTTAGGCCCATATCCCGCTCAGGATAGATCACCTTATCCGCGCCGATCTTCTGCAGTACCTTGCCGTGCAGCTCGTTTTGGGCTTTCACCACGATCAGCGGGCTGCCCAAGTCCTTCAAAATCAGCGTCGTCAAAATACTCGCTTGTATGTCTTCGCCGATCGCGACCACGACGACGTCGAAATTGCGAATGCCCAGCGCTCGCAGCGCTTCTTCATCGGTCGAATCCGCGGAAACGGCGTGCGTGACCAAATTGGCTACCAATTGCGTCCGGTGCTCGTCCGCATCGATGGCCAACACGTCAAGTCCCATGTTGCTGAGCGCAGTGGCTACGCTTAAACCGAACCGGCCCATCCCGATTACGGCAAATTGTTTTTTGTTCGCATGCGCCATATTTTCACCACCCGAGCTTTTTTTCATTCGATTCAGTATACCATAATCCGCGGCAAACTTGAATTTTCACCCGGTTTACAGGACACATTAAGCATTGGATAGGTACCATTATTAAAGGAGGAATCGCTATGCCGGCCATTACGCTCACTTTGCGCGAGGCGATCATGCACAAAATCAACGGCAAGGACGAGGCATCGCTGCGGGACATGATCGAGGGCTCGATCGACGTTCAGGAGGCGGCCCTGCCGGGTTTGGGAGTCGTGTTTGAAACGATCTGGAAAAACCTCGACGACGCCAAGCAAAACGAGCTCGTATCCGTTCTGAAGAAACAGGTCGACGCCTTGAATCTAAAGCCTTTAAATCAATAGGCAGGGAAAAAACAAGCCTTCTTTAGACCGTAATACGGTCAAAAAGAAGGCTTGCTTTCGGGATGAGCGTACCCCTAAATTACGGCGCGGTCTCGAGAAACTTCGCATCCGGATTTTTCTCCATCGCCGTCCGCATTGCATATTCGTTTTCGAACAAGGCGACGTAATTGCCTTTTTTGTCCTTAACCAGCGTCGAGTTGATGCGGAATTTGGACGGGTCGATGTTGTCCGCCACGATCCAGCGCGCGAATTGGAACGGCATCCGCTGCAGCAGCACGTCGACGCCGTATTCCCCTTTCATCCGGTACTCGAACACCTCGAATTGCAACTGGCCGACCACGCCAAGCAGCGTATCCTCAAAACCGACCGTCGTAAACACCTGAATCGTGCCTTCTTCGGTCAACTGATCGATGCCTTTTTGATATTGCTTATGCTTGAGCGCGTTTTTGACCGTGACCTTCGCGAAAATTTCCGGCGAAAATGTCGGCAGCTCGTCAAACACAACTTCGCTGCCTTGGCTGAGCGAATCGCCGATCCGGAAAATGCCCGGGTCAAACAACCCGATGATATCCCCCGGGTACGCTTCGCTAACAATGTCCCGGTCTTGCGCCAAAAACTGCTGCGGCTGGGACAGCTTGATCTCCTTGCCCGCCCGCACATGCTTCACGGACATCCCGCGTTCGAATTTGCCCGACACGATGCGCAAGAACGCGATCCGGTCGCGGTGCGCCGGGTTCATGTTCGCCTGAATTTTGAAAACATATCCGCTAAACTTCTCGTTCGTCGGTGCTACAAGCCCTGCGGTACTCCGGCGCGGCTCCGGCTTTGGCGCCAGCTGCAGGAAGTTTTCCAGAAACGTCTGTACCCCAAAGTTGTTGACCGCGCTGCCGAAAAATACCGGGGTCAATTCGCCGCGTCTCACCTTCTCAAGATCAAACGGGTCACCCGCCACGTCCAGCAGCTCCAGATCCTGGCACAGCTGTTCGTGGAGATATTCTCCCGCCATTTCGCGGATGACCGGATCGCGGTAGTCCTCCACTTTTTTCACCTGAATGGTGGAATGATCGTCCCCCTGGAACAGCTCCACCTGATTTTTCATCCGGTCATACACCCCGGATAGCTCGCGGCCCATCCCGATCGGCCAGTTCATCGGCACGGAGCGGATGCCCAGCACCTGCTCGATCTCTTCCATCAATTCAAACGGACTCCGCCCTTCGCGGTCAAGCTTATTGATAAACGTAAAAATCGGAATTCCCCGCTTGGCGCAAACCTGAAACAGCTTGATCGTCTGCGCCTCGACCCCTTTGGCCACGTCGATCAGCATCACGGCGCTGTCCGCCGCGGTCAGCGTGCGGTAGGTGTCTTCACTGAAATCCTGGTGGCCCGGCGTATCCAAAATGTTGACCCGGTGCCCGTTATAGTCAAACTGCATGACGGAGGAAGTTACGGAAATCCCCCGCTGCTTTTCGATTTCCATCCAGTCGCTGGTGGCGTGTTTGCTCGCTTTGCGCGCTTTGACCGAACCGGCAAGGCGAATCGCGCCGCCAAACAGCAGCAGTTTTTCCGTTAAGGTCGTTTTCCCGGCGTCCGGGTGGGAGATAATCGCAAACGTGCGCCGTTTGTCGACTTCCTGCTGCAGCACTTGTTCCAATGCTTTGCTCATGCTCACATTCCTCTCGTCCACAATTTCACGTTTTTTATTGTAACATATTTTGTTCCATGTTTACGCAAAAACACCTTTACCCCCTCAAGGGACATAAAGGTGTTTTAGGTTAATATATCATATTCCGCAAATGTACGCCGCCGTTACAAAAGGTTTACTTCTGACCGGGGGCGATCCAAACGACGTTGTCTTCCTCTTGACCGTTGACCGGCCACCAGTGGAAACCGTCTTTGGCCAGCAGCTCTTCCACTTCCTTTGGACCCCAGGATCCGGCAGGATAAGGGCTGACGTCGGAAGGGTTTTGCGCCCAAGCTGCAGCGATGCGATCGATGAACGCCCAAGCGGCGGCGACTTCGTCCCAACGGGTGAAATACGTGGAGTCGCCTTGAGCCGCATCGTGCAGCAGACGCTCATAAGCCTCCGGCGAGTTGATGCCGACCAGGCAGCTTTGGCAAAATTCCATCGCCAGCGGTTCGATTTGCGACTCCGAGCCTGGCTTTTTGGCGTTGATTTTGATGTAGATGCCTTCCATCGGATTGACACGGATGACCAGCAGGTTCGGCTCCAGCGAATGCTTCTGGCCGAGATACACGTTTGTCGGCATCTGCTTGAACTCGACGACCACCTCCGTCGTTTTGACGGGCAGCCGCTTGCCGGTTCGGATGTAGAACGGAACGCCGGCCCAACGGAAATTATCTACAAATACTTTTGCCGCAAAATACGTTTCCGTGTTGGAGTTCGGATCAACTTTATCTTCCTCGCGGTATCCCGGCAATTTCTTGCCGCCCGCTTCCCCGGCGGTGTATTGGCCGCGCACGACGTTCGCCTTGACTTCCTCCGCCGTTTCGTATGGACGCAGGGAACGCAGCACCTTCACTTTCTCGTCGCGGATATCCTCCGCGTAAAGCCGGCTCGGCGGCTCCATAGCGATCATGGTGAGCATTTGCAGCATATGGTTTTGTCCCATATCGCGCAGTGCGCCCGCATGATCGTAGTAACCGCCGCGTTCTTCGACGCCCACCGTTTCGCCGAGGGTTATCTGAACGTTGGCGATATGCTTGTTGTTCCACAGCGGCTCGAAAAAAGCGTTGGCGAAGCGGATCACTTCGATATTTTGCACCATCTCTTTGCCCAGGTAGTGGTCGATCCGGTAAATTTCCTCTTCCTTAAACACCTGGTTCAGCTCTTCGTTCAGCTTATGAGCCGACTCCAAATCGTAGCCGAAAGGCTTCTCGATAACGAGGCGATACCAGCCTTGGGTGTCCAGCATGCCGCCTTTCTTCAGGTTTAACGATACGCTGCCGAACAGTTCCGGAGCCAGCGCCAAATAGAACAGGCGGTTGCCGGGAATGCCGAACCGGGATTCCATCGATTCCGTCAATTCGCACAGCTCGTGGTAGCCGTCCACGTTGTTGATGTCCAGCGATTTATACGCAAAATGGTCGGCAAACCGCGTCCACTGCTCAGTGTCTTCGATTTTGTAACGGCAGAACTCCTGAATCGAAGCGTGCAGGTCTTCGCGGAACTCCTCCGGCAAACGCGGACGCCGGGCGACACCGATCACGGCAAAGTCCTCGGCCAGCCGGCCTTCGCGATACAGCGAATAAATCGCGGGGAACAGCTTGCGGCGTGCCAAGTCTCCGGTTGCTCCGAAAATAAAAAATACCGCCCCAGGTGCCTGAGGTGATTGTTGATGTTGATTTTCAGCCATGGCTCCTCATTCTTTCTATGTAATATAGTGTATGTTTATTCAATTCCCTATCAATGATATCTCTTTACAAAGCATCACGAGATGTGATGCTATTTTAGCACATTCGGCAAAATGTTGCCATCACCTTAATCTCAGAAAACAACAAAAATTGTTAAGTTTTCAGAAAACTTCATCTAATTTTTATCTGATTTTCATCTATATAAGTTGAACTATTAATTGAACGCGCATAGGGCAGCCGTGTGAAATGTTCTTACGATCGCTGTTGCTCGCGGATTTCTTTAATCCACTAAATTCGAATGATGTAGAAATCCGTTCACAAAGGCGACCAAGCATATGCTTCCGATGCAGCTTTCTTGCAGAAAGCTTTGAGTTTCTTCAGAATCATTTCACCTAGGTTCAATATTATAAAGTGCTTATTATTTAGAATATTGAACCCTCTAGCCTAACTAGCTCTTTTCTTTAGTTCAACTTATATAATTTTCATGTAGCTACCCTGTTCGATAGCATAACCGACTACCAGCTTCGATCTCTGATTATATATCCTTCCTGCACTTCGATCTCAACAAACCCGGCCATATGGCGGCGGTCATAACCTATCGGCTGCCGGCTGCCCGCAATGACCATATTCCTCTTATCATGAGTATGCTCCGCTGGCAGGGAAAAAACTCGAACATAAGCAAAATGCACCTGAAGTGTCGTCACGATCGCCGCCATCAGCTCATCATGTTTGCTTCTGCCAAACACGTTAAGCAGAACGATCCCTTCGGGACGAAGCTTCTCCGCCGCCAGTCCGAAAAACGGCGAGGAAATGAGATGCCGCGGGGTTCCTTTTTCCGTAAAAGCGTCGATAATCATGCCGTCAAAACCGGCGGCCGGCTGCTCCTCCAGAATCCGCCGCCCGTCGCCGATCCGCACGGTGCTCCCGGCATACCCAAAATGACTGCGGCTGAAGTCGGCCACACGCTCATCGATCTCCGCAACAAGCACCTGTCTGCCCGCCGCCTCCAAATGAGCCGCTAATGTCCCCGCCCCCAGGCCGATCATAAACACTTTGTCATAATCCGGCACATTATGCTCCAGCAAATGAAGCATCGCCCACGGATATTCTAGTATGATCCGTTCCGGCCGATTTATATCCATCGCCCCCTGCACAGCCCCGTCGCCAAATTGCAGCACCCGAAAGCGCCCTCTCTCGCCGTATAGCTCCGCTGTTTCATAGACTGTAATTTCCGCCGGAATGTCAGCCGGAATGTCAGCCGGGATTTGGTTCGTTTCAATTTGCCGCTGAACCTGTTTCGAGTTGCCTGTTTGCTTGCCTGTTCGTTCTTTCATCTTCCTTTACCCCTCTATATTCGAAAAAGAACCCTCCTTAACAACGGATTCCAGCCAACTTAGTTGTTTTATACTCAATCACAATGCGGGCCTATGGGCCGTTAATACTCCACCGTCAACAACGGCGACCCGACCGCAATCTCGTCCATGCCCGTGTCCGCATTGCGGTGGGCGGCCAGTTGCAGCGCAACCTGACGTTTCCCGCTTTGCGCCGTAATCGGAAACCCCGGCACAGCGTAAGATTTGCTTGCTGTCAGCTCGTCTTCAAAGCCTTCCACACGTTCCAGCTTCTGGCCCAACTCATCCTCGATCTGTTGTTCCAATCCCGCAAGCACCGCGGAAACGGTCCGATCCGCCGATGCAGGTTCGCTTGGCGCATCCTGCGGCAAATCACTCGTTACGCCCGGAGGGGACTCACCCGTTACGCCCTGCGGCGATTCGCCCGTTACGCTTGACTGGGACTCGCTTGCCGCACCCGCCTGCGATTCGCTAGGTTCGCCCTCTGCCGGTTCGCTTTCCGTCCTACCTGCACCTGTCCTCGCCAGCCCAATGCCCTGAACGGCCGCGTTCCAGCCGATCCGCACGCCTTCATCGGCCAGGGATTCGCCGGCAAGCTGTTGAACGTTCAGCAGACGCTCCGCGCTTCCCGCCGTGCCGCCGGCGCCTTCAAGCCGCAGCACGACGTAATACTGCCCCTCGCTCTGCGCCGTAACGTCCAGCGTCAGGCGAACGCCTTCGTTGGAACCGTTGGCGTTGTACACGGTATGACCCTGAACATTTTCCGTCTGAGGTTCGGAAAGACCTAGCCGGGTGGCAAGCGCCCCAGCCGCTTCCTCCTCCGCAAGCTGCGTTTCCCAATTCCCCTGCCACTTGACCGTAACCAGGTAAGGGTCCGGCGTCAACGCCGTCCCGATCGCGAGCAGCTTCTCCAGTTGCCCGCTAGCGGCTTGCAGCGAATCTCCGGCAGACAGCGGATCACCTGCCGTGGCCGGACCACCGGATTGCTCGTTTTTAAACCACTGCAGTCCAATTAGCAGCAACGCGCAAACAATAACGATCAGGCTATAGCTCCACAACTTGCGGTTTTGCATCATTTTCGCCTCCCTAGTCATCGAATGGCCACACACATTTCTAGTAATATACAGATTCGCCAGCCCCCAGCCGATTATCCTGCCACTCTCTATTTTCTAACGGACTCAAATGACTCTATTTGCTCATTTCCCGATCATTTCCCGCTGTAACGGACACCACAGCCTTTATTACACGCAAAATTACGCAGATTTCGTAGTTTTGCGTGTAATAAAGGCTCCTGAGTCCGTTAAAATTCCAAAACCGCCGTTTGAGGCCGATTAAGGTCTCCGGTGTCCGTTAGCCTGGTACCACATCGCGGCGCAGCATTAGTGGCGCAGCATTAGTGGTGCAGCATTTCGTGATACAGCATTGCGACTAGAGTTATCCCGCAAACCGCAAAAACGGCTTGGCGAAGTCCATCACTCCGCCAAGCCGTTTTTGTATGCGTAAATGGCCGCCTGGGTGCGGTCCTCGACCCCCAGCTTCGCCAAAATGTTTGTCACGTGGAATTTCACCGTTTTAACGCCGATGATCAGTTCGTCGGCGATATCCTGGTTGGATTTGCCTTGGGCAAGCAAACTCAACACGTCCATCTCCCGCTCGGTCAGCTCCTCATGGGCCGGCGCCTCTACCTTGGGCTGGCGGAACCGGTTCATCATTTTCGAGGCGACCTGCGATTCGAGCACAGACTGGCCGCGGGCCGCGGCGCGGATCGCTTCGGCGATCTCGGACGCGCGCGACGTTTTGAGCAGATAACTGAACGCGCCTGCCTCGATCACCGGATACATCTTCTCATCGTCAAGATAGCTGGTCAGCACGATCACCTTGCATTCCGGGTATATCTTCAGCAGCTGCCGGGTCGCCTCGATGCCGTCCATCCCTTCCATGACCAAATCCATCAGCACGACGTCGGGCTTGTATTCCTGCGCCAGCCGGATGCCTTCTTCCCCGCTGCTCGCCTCTCCGACGACCTCAATCCCTTCTTCGGTTCCCAGCACCGCCGCCAACCCGATTCTCACCATCTCGTGATCGTCGACCAGCAGCACTTTGATTTCATTGTCCAGCTCCATCGCTGTCCGTCCCCCCGCTTTCTTCATGGATTAAAGGTATCGTGATCTCAATCCGCGTTCCCTTGCCGGGCGCGGTGATGAACTGAATCGAACCGCCAACCTCGTGCACGCGCTCCTGCATCGTCGACAAACCGTACGAAGCCTGCTTTTTGTCGTCCAATTGGAAACCGACCCCATTGTCCCTCAAAATCACTTTGACTGCCTCGCCCCGCCGATGAATGCGAATCTCCATCTTATCCGCTTTGGCATGGCGGAGCGTATTGGACATAGCCTCCTGAATAATCCGGAACAAGTGGTTTTCGATCCCTTTCCCCAAGTTCAATTCCTCGTCCATTTCCAGCGTCAAATCCATCGGCACCTTCGTTTTCAGCTCCCGGACGAGGTCAAGCAAACCTTGGGACAACTCCTTGCCTTCCAAATAAACCGGGCGCAAATGCAGCAGCAGGGCGCGCATCTCGGATTGGGCCACGGAGGCCATCTCCTCGATTAGCTCCACCTGGCGCTGCGCCTTGTCGAAGTCCTTTTCCAGCGTCCGGCTGACGGCCGTAGCCGTCATCGATATGGCGAACAGCTGCTGAGACACCGCGTCATGCAGTTCCCGCGCCAGCCGCTGCCGCTCCTCGACGATCGCCGACACCCGCGCCTGGTCGGCGAGTTGGGCGTTATGCGTCGACAATCGCTGCAGGGAAGACACCTGCTCTTCCCAACGTTTGCCGATGCGCTCCAGCTGTTCCCCAAGCCTTCCTATTTCATCCTCGCCAAGCTTCGGAACCATGCCGACCTGGCTGCCCTTTTCCCATTGCAGCAGCGCGTCGCGCAGTTCATCGATCTTCCGCTTCGGACGGTACCCCTGAAAGAAGCCGTATGCGGCTCCGATCACGACCAGCAGCGAGAGCAGCGTGAGGCCCGCCCGGATTCCCGTCGGCCAGGACGCCTGCGGCCTAAAATATCCGTATGTATACAGCACGTAAAAAGTGGCTGCCACAATAATAACGGACAGGAGAATTCCGCCGCGCATGCCGCGGGATACCATATTGCTCGGTTTTCTTTTTCTCATGCGGGGTGATCCTCCTGTCTCAAGTTAAACGTATATCAACGTCTCCTACAAGGTAGGAAATCATAATTTTCACTTTTTGTTCGCGGGCGTCGTAATTCGGCGACTTCCAGTACAGCCGGTTCAACATCCCGGTCTCTTTGTCCGGACCAAAATCGATTTGTCCGAACAGGACGAACGCCTCGATTTCAACGCCGTAATCCTCCGGTATCACCAGATCCACGTCGCCGACGATCCCCTGGAACATCAAAATATTGCTTTGCCCTTCCACGATGGCCAACGACAAGTCGATGTCCAGCTCTCCGAGCACATGCCACATACTGGTGTTCCGTAAGCTCCAAGGATCGCGGTTCCAATGAATGCTGGACGTAATGTTTTGTTTCTGCACGTAATTGCCCTGGGGCTGGGTTTTGCGAATTTTGGCGTAATAGAAGCCGAGCGATATCATCAGGATCGCCAGAACCAGCATAAAGTTGTCCAGCAGGATGATGCCGCCGCCGATCGCTAAGAATATATACCCCGTCTTCACTTGTTCTCCCCGGCGGATTCGATAAATCCCAAAGACTAAAAAGAAGAGGGCGGCGATGGTGAAAAAACTCAGCCATTTTCCAAATATCAGCAGAACCCCAAGTCCAATCAACCCGATGGCTAAGAACCTTTTCCGCTTATCCATGCCGCACCTCCTTCGCAGGTTCAAAGAATCGGAAAAGCCATAACGGCATGATTCCATACCGTATGGCTTTACCATGACTTAGCATACCACAAGTCCCAAGCAACGTGTAGCTTATTCCTTATTTTCCTCCGGTTTCGCTGGGCCATTCAATTTAGATCTCAGCGCTTCAAGCTGAGCATCGACCTTGAGTTGCTTTTCGGCATCGGCCGGGTTGATGTAAGTGGAAGGCGTTGTTCCCCGGTATGCGACGCCGGCTACCTCGGCTTCCGCTTCCAGCTGCATGATCTTCTCCTCCATGCGGTGGAAACCAAGCGATGCGTTGCCGCTTTCGATCGAATGCAGGGTGCTGATTTGCGACATCTGCTTTCTGGCCTTGGCCATTTGCGCACGGCTGACCAGCTCGTTGCGTTTGTTGCGCAGCTTGTAGAATTCATCCTTCATATCGTGCAATTGCTGCTTCAGTTCAGCGGCATGCGCTTCAGCCTGAGTGTGCAGTTCGGCGAATTCGGTCTGCTTTTGATCGTAATGGATTTTCTCCTCCAGCATTTTGCGGGCCACTTCCTCCTGACCGTTGCGAAGGGCCAGTTCAGCCTGCGCTTCGCGCTGGGCGGAAATGCGGGCGGCTTCATCCAAACGCTGTTTCATTCTGCGCTCGTTGGCCATCTGCTTCGCCACAGTTACCTCAGCGTCGCGGATTTCCGCCTCCATATCACGCAAATATTGGTTGAGCATCACAATCGGATCTTCTACCTTATCGAGCAAATCGTTAACCGACGCTTTCGTGATATCTTTAATTCTTTTAAATACTCCCATGTTTTACACTTCTCCCTTCTCGTAGTCGGAGAGCTTTTTGCGCAGCTCATCCAGTTCTTTTTGCATTGCTTTCTTTTCGATATCTTCCATCATGGAATCCAGGTTGGACGCCCCAGCGGCCGAAAAACCCGCCCCCGGCACCCCCGAACCGTACTGCGACGGCCGGTTGCCGTAAGCGCCCCCTCCTCCGCCATAGGGAGGACGGTCATTAAAGCGCGGATCCCCGAAACCTTCAGGACGTCTGGGACCGTAGGCAGGTCCGTAACCTCCGCCCTGCCATCCGCCGTTATAATATGGATCGTACGGTGCAAAAGGCTCTTTGGAAACGACCAGGGCCGCGATAAAATAGATGAAAACCGTCGTTCCGCCCGTGATCGGAATACTGATCAGCATAAGCAGACGAAGCACCCAGGAACTGATGCCCAAATACTCGCCAAACCCGCCGAGCAAACCGCTGATCCAACGGTCTCTTCTGGAACGGTACAATTTGTTCATGGTCTTACTCTCCTTTTGGCTTATTCAGCTTCTGCTTTAACCGGGAGAGCTCCTGTTCCAGAGTCGACTGAATCATGGACCCGGCTTGGTTGACAAAATCCTCGCCGGCTTTCCGCAACTCGCGAAGGCTGCGGGCCTCCCATTCCATATCGGAAACCCGGTCCTCCAAACGGTTGAACATTTTCGGCACATCCGTCGCGCCGTAACCGCTCATCCGCTGGTTCATCCGCTGCTGCAAACGGAGCGTCTCCATTCTGGCAAAATAATACTGGCGTTTGCTGTAAACGACCTGATATTCGGTTTTCAGCTCATGCAGTTGGCTTTCCAGCTCCTGCAATGACTCCAGGCTTTGCGAGTACAATTCGGAATACTGTTCGATCTTCTCCTCATACAGCAGCTTCTCCTGAAGCGCCAGCTTAGCCAGATGCTCCTCCCCTGCTTTAAGGGCGAGCAGCGCCTGTTCCTCGCGCTTGCCCTGCATCACCTTCGCCTGATCCACCTGCTGCTTGAGCTGTTTGGCGTGTCCGGAGTATTGATAATGCAGTTTTTCCGCTTCCGCGATTTCCTGGCGGGTTTCAATCAGAAACTGGTCGATCAACCGCACCGGATCTTGAGATTGCTCTAATCTTTCGTTTAATGTGGCTACCGTGATATCCCGTACCCGACGAAATACACTCATGTTTGCCTTCCCTCCTAACCTTTCGGCTCATCCGTATTATCAAAAGATATTGCTAATTTCCGGGATTAGTAACCCCTTCTTCCCCGCAAGGAGGAGATACCGTATACGATTAACCCGATGCCGAGCACCGGAACGATCAACCAAGCCAGCTTGGAGATCAGGGAAATGACGCCGATGATCAGTACGATCCATCCGAAAAACGCATTCCCTTGGCGGATGCCGTAGATCCCGAGCCCAACCATTAGCGCCGCGATCACCAGTCCGAAAAGGCTGCCCAGAACGGGAGTCAGGAATCCGAAAATTTGCGGAAGCTTCCCGAGCAAGATCAGAACCCCCAGGGCAATCAGTAAAAGTGCGAAACCGTTCGGTCGATTTGTTCTCATTGATTATCACCGCCTCTCATTTGATCAACCTTATGTCTCTATTCTAGGAGGAACCGGGGTTTTTCAAAACGGACTGGGGACGGTTTTTCATCCTGGACCTAAGTCGAGGTAGACATCGGCCTATAGGACAGAAAGCGGCCCGGCAAAGGGTGCGGTTTTTTCTTTACAATTCAAAAGGCAGATAATATAATGGAAAAGCACAACTATACAAAAGAAAATGACAGTTATCGGAGGAGCCTGCCACGTTGCGGGCTCTTTTTGCCTTTTTTCGGGCCTGTAAGGCATAATTTAAGCCCCCGCATGGCAATTTAGAGGTACCTCAGGGCATGGCAAACTGTCGGGGAGGGGTTATTATGGAGCAACAAGCCATCTGGGCGATCGGCATCTTTTTGCTGACGTACGCACTCATTATTTCGGAAAAAATCCACCGGACCTTGCTGGCCATGGTTGGCGCGGTCCTGATGATCGTGCTCGGCATCGTCGATCAGGAATCGGCGATCCATCACATCGATTTCAACACGCTGGGGCTGCTCATCGGTATGATGATCATCGTGAACACGACCGCGGAAACGGGTCTTTTCAAATATATAGGGATTTGGACGGCCCGCAAGGCCAAAGGGAACCCGGTTACGATCCTGTGGCTGCTCGCTTTAATTACGGCGATCGGCTCGGCGTTCCTGGACAACGTAACGACCATCATTCTGATGGTTCCGGTTGCCTTCAGCATTACCCGCCAGTTGAAGGTCAAGGCGTTCCCGTATGTGTTTTCGCTGGTCATCGCCTCGAATATCGGCGGCACGGCCACCCTGATCGGAGATCCGCCGAACATCATGATCGGCAGCGCGGTGAAAGAGCTGACCTTTGTCGCCTTCCTGCAAAACCTGGCCCCGATCGCGATTTTGATTATGGCCGTGACGCTGCCGCTCTTCATTCTAATGTTCCGCAAAAGTTTGCAAACGGCGCCGGAACTGCAAAAGGGCATCATGAACATCAGCCTGAACGGCCTGATTACGAATCAAAAGCTGCTCGTCAAATGCCTCGTCATTTTGGGGCTCACCCTGCTTGGTTTCTTTATGCATCAGACGTTTCACCTGGAATCGGCCACGGTCGCCCTCGCCGGCGCGTTCCTGCTGCTCTTGATCACCGGGGAGCATGTGATGGAGCGGGCGTTCCAAACCGTCGAATGGCCAACGATCTTTTTCTTTATCGGACTGTTCGTGCTCGTGGGGGGGCTGATCGATACCGGCACGATCAAGCGGCTGGCCGAATGGGCCATTCATTTGACCGGTGGAGACGCAATGCTGACGTCCATGCTGATTCTCTGGCTCAGCGCCATCGCTTCCTCGTTCCTCGACAACATCCCGTTTGTCGCCACGATGATTCCGATGATCCAGGATATGGGGAGCATGGGCATCGCCAATCTGGAGCCGCTCTGGTGGAGCCTCGCGCTTGGCGCCTGTCTGGGCGGCAACGGCACGCTGATCGGCGCCAGCGCGAACCTGATCGCCGCCGGGATGTCCGCCAAGGAAGGCGAACCGATTTCGTTTATGAAATATTTGAAATACGGTTTTCCGCTCATGATCTTATCGGTAGCGCTCTCGGCCGCATATGTGCTGATCCGTTACTTCCTGATCTAATGCAGGATGCAGACCCTTTCCTTCATTAATTGCGCTATATATGCTATCCTTATAATACGAATCTACATTAGGAGGAGGGGTCATCATGAAAGTTCGGTTCGCTGGGCTTGGCAAACTTGCTGGTTCCCCGCTGCTGCTGCTCTCGTTGTTTTTGACCCTACTCCTCCCTTCCTTCTCCTGGGCTCCAGTCACTTCGGAGGCCACGGAGAGGGAGGCGTTTGAAACGGATTACCACCATTCTCACAAACCGCCTTTGCGTCTCAACGCTTCCTCGCCTCATGGCAAGCTTTTCATCGACAGAACCGTGCAGGGCTTCTTCAAGGTGCCTGCCGAAGCGGTGCTGGTATTGATCGCCGCCTGGGTTCAATTCCGCCCGTTGTTTTGCCTGTTTTTGAAACGGCGGCTGCTAATGCCCATTAAATTCACAAGTATGTTTATGGCTTGACATTTTTCCGGTTTTGACAAAGTCCTTAAGCCGGTCCAAACGGCCCGCAGCTTCAGGCTTGTTTTGCAATACCCAAAATTAAAAAGCGACCATAAAACTGGAGGCTTGACGCAAATGAATCTCAAAGAAACCATTCTGCCGGGAATCGGTAAAAAATTCGCGATCCAAACCCGCAGCGGTGATAATCTGACCATTATTATCCACGACGATGGCCGGCGCGAGCTTTACCATTTTGACAATGACGAACCCGATACCAGCATCTCCATGGTCACGCTCGACGACGACGAAGCGAGATACGTGTCATCCATCATCGGAGGGGTAACGTATCAGCCGACGGCACTGGAAAATATCGAAGTGGCCCTGGGCGATCTCATCATTGAATGGTACAAACTCGAGCCCCACTATAAAGCGATCGGCAAAACGATCGGCGAACTGCGGATCCGGCAGCGCTCCGGGGCTACCATTATCGCGGTGATCGAGAAAAACCATACGAAACACGTCAACCCCGGCGCCGATTTGCTTCTGACCGCGGAAGCGATGGTTGTTGTTCTCGGCGAACGGCTGCACCAACAGCAAATTAAGCAGATTCTATTGAGTGGAAGCAGTTGATACGCTAGTCGAAAGGAGGGGCTCATTTGAAGCAAAAGGGCAGCGTCGGCTCCCCCATAAACCTCGGGCGGCATCAGAGCCATGCGGCAATACGCTGTTTGGGCGTGAGCGCCGGAGCCTTGCTCGCTTCCATCGGGCTGGAATTGTTCCTGATGCCCCATGGCATTGTCGTGGGCGGAATGACCGGATTGTCCGCTTTATTCGCTTTCAAAACGGAAATGAGGTTGGGATTGTTTCTTTTCTTGTTTAACGTCCCTTTTCTGCTGCTTCAACGTAAAAGAATCGACTTCACGTTCGGAATCTTCACCGTGTTGGGCCTGCTCGTTTTTTCGCTGGGCACGATCATACTGCACCCCTACCCGTCCCTGACCGGCGAACAGCTTCCTGCCGCACTGCTCGGCGGGCTGTCGCTCGGCATGGGCATCGGCCTGGCACTTCGTTTCGGAGGGGCCTTGGATACCGCAGAACAGGCCGCAGAGTTTATGCGGTTTGGAATTATATCGCCGGAATGGATCATTCTGATCTTCAATTGTACGATCCTGATTGCAGCCGGCTTCCATTTTGGCTTCGATCAGGCGGTCTATTCCGTGATCGCATATATCCTCGCCTTTGAGGCCGTAAAAATACCGGTTCAAGGCTTTAGATTTACCTACACCGTGCTGATCCAAAGCCGGAATTACCAGGAAATTCAGGCGGATTTGCAGCGGTATTTAAACCTCCGCGCCGCCTTCCGCCCCTTCCCGGCGGAAAACGGGGAAGAACACGGCATACTCGAGTGTGAGTGCAACCGCCTGGAGCTTTTCCGTTTAAGGGCGATCGTCAGAGACCACGATGCGGACGGTAAAATAACGTTTCGCTTCTGATGCCTTATACGGCTGCAATAACCCCTTCTCTTGGCAGAGAAGGGGTTTTCTTTTTTCGGTCAATGTTTCGGAAGCTGCTCCAGGAGGTATTCGTTAAATCTGCGAACGCTGGGGGACAGCGATTTTTCCTCCCGGCACACGAGGCATATCCGCCGGCTGTTGCTGTACCCCGGCAGATCGCGGCAGATCAGCTCGCCGGACGCGGTTTCCCGCACCACGCTCCGCCGGGGCAGCACGGCGATCCCGATGTTGCATTTCACCGCTTCCTTCATCGTTTCGATCGCTCCAAGCTCCATCACCGCATGGAACCGCAGCCCGATCCCCGCCGCCCACACTTCGGATCGAAGCGGTATCCCTGCCAGCGTCACTCTAAAAAATTCAAGGCCCATTGGAAAAATTCCAATAGATTGGCGGTAATCGAACGGAATTTTGAGCTCTCATTGGAAAAAATCCAATAAATTTCGCTCAAATCGCCCGTTTGGGACCCCGCCGACCCCAATCTATTGGAAATATCCAATCTAGCAGCCACATTTACCATTTATTTTCCAATTCTATTGGATATTTCCAATCAGACAGCTGGGCCGCTCGAGAAACGGCCGAAGCCGACCTGCAACCCGCAGGCAACCCGCAGATCGGCTTCATTGTGCCGTTTATTTTCCCGCCGAACCTAACCCTTTCTCTTTAAGCAGCTTGATAAACATTCCGCCAACCACACTGCGGTGCTGGAAGTTCATCTGCCGGGCCGTACGGGTGTCATACCAGTCCGAAAAAGGGACGCGGTCGCGCGTTTCGTTCAGGAAATCCCAAAGCGGCTCGATCAGGCGGAGGAAATCGTCCCGGTTCTCCGCCAGCGAGGCGGCCCAAACGAGCCAGTCGGCCTTCGTGTAATGCTCGCGGTTATCCAGCGGAACGCCGTACCGCTCCTGCCGCGACACATACCAGGCCACCTCCCGCCGCACGATTTCCTCGTCAAATAAACGGGTGCCGAACAAAATGTCCCAGATCAGATTGTACTTCAGGCTCCACGTGCCTTCTTGTCCAAACGCCAGCACAGTGTGGCCGTGAGCCCCGCTGTCCCCATTTTTTCCGCCGCTCCGCTCCTCGGCCAGTTCCGCCCAGCGTGCGGCCATCTCTTTTGCCGCTGCCTTATAGCGCTCCGCTTCTTCCGGTTCGTCAAGCAGACCGAGCAGCAGCGAATAGCCGGCCACCCCCATAACCGCCTTCGCCGAAAGGTTAGCATTGCGGGCCAAATGGCCGGCAAAATCGTCCGTGCAAAGCTGATTTTCCGGGTCCAGCCCGTGTTGCAGCAAATAGCCCGCCCACCGGTCCAGCAGTTCCCGATGCTCCCGCACGAACTCCGCGTTCCGGTCGGCCAAACTGACCGCGGCAGCCATGATCAGCATATTGCCGCATTCCTCGACCGGCATTTGTCCGTCCAGGGCGTTCTCACCGTACACCTGGCCGTTCGCCAGCGGATACTGTCCGACATCATGCGGCGCGAAGTCAAACGGCCACGCCTCACTTGCCGCATATCGAAAAATCGGCCGCATCATTCCCCGTACGAGTTCAGGCCGGTACAGCAAAAACAGCGGGATCGAAGGATAACTTACGTCCACCGTGGCGATGCAGCCGTTGCTGAAGCATTCCTTGGACATGAACAGGAATTCGCCTTCCGGGCCTGTGATCAGCTTGTGCGCGGCGATGGCCTGGCGGTAGGACAAAGCCAGGATGTCGGCGTATTTTTCCCCGCCGGCGGCAACTGCATCTTGCCGGAGTTGCCGATCAAATGAGTCGCAGCGTTCCATGATATCGGTGTACTCCCGGTACGCATCCGCCAGCATCGCCGCAGCGGTTTGGCCGTCTTTTTTCCAATAAGCCTCCAACTGCTGGCCGAAATATTCGATCGCATAAACATCGTCGTAAGCGAGCACGAGCAAATTCGTCTTCTCCGCTTCAGTCACTTCCCCGCACTCCCACACGCTGGCCATGACGAGCTGGCTGTCCCTCACCGGCTGCGGCTGAGGTATGCTGGACAGGTCTTTTCCAACGGAGCCAGGCTCCAGCTCCGCTTCCCCGGTTCTCGCAAATGCCTTGCGGACCGCAGCGGTGTCCATAAAGGTGCGGGTGTCGGCCGCTTCTTGCGCCGCCAAATAGAAATAACCCCAATCGATCCGCCGGTCGTCGCCCGATGTGTTCAGACAGTTTTGCTCGGCATGGCCGACATGCAGCAGCGTCAAGCCGGCCGCTTTTTCTTGCCGCCATACGATGCTCTGATCGCTAGAGTTTACGCACCATTCTCCGGTCACGTCAAAATAGATCCGCACGGAATGTGGCCGGCCGTCCACGGCACAAACGCGGAAATGCACGTAGGAGGCAGGCCGCGACAGCCGCTTAAGATCATCCAAAAGCAGCGGGCTCGTAAATTTCACCTCAAGCCGAACCCCCGCCCCCTCAAAGCGATAAGTGCTGGAAAGCGGAGTCACTTCAAGCCCGGTTTGCGGCATCGCCTCCGGTTCGGGGTAGTAGTTTTCCGCGTTGGGCTCAAGCAGCCCGGCGAAACGCCAGGGGACACCGTCGATCCGGATGATCCCGGTAAGCGCGTTTCGTTTGCCGGTCCAGTGCCGCGTAAAATCATCGGTGAGCCGGTCCGCCATCGACCATACGCTGAAGTAAGGATCGATCGTCACCAACGGAACGGCCGGCGGGCGTAGAATGGTATTCATAAGTCACTTCCCTCCCTGCATGGAATCTGTTTTAGAGGTAGCTCAAAAAATCCGCTTTTGATCACGCACTTTTATGGATCGTAATACGCGCTTTCTCCTCGGCATGCTCATAACACACCAGGAGGGTGCGGGACGCCGCATCCCAAGCGAAGGGAAGCGGGATGCCGGTTTGCGCCGGCGAGGGTTCTCCGCCGCTGCCGCTGGCCAGCATGGTCACCGCCGCAGGTTTCGCCCCACAGCGAACGCGGGCCACCGCTTGCAGCGGCCGCGGCCCCCGGACCACAAACGAAATCGTCCGATCGTCTTCGGTATAATCTTCGACCCGCGAGGAAGCGGCGATCACTCCGCAACGCGGCGCCCCCGCATAATCCAAATCGTAGAGCAGCACTTGTTTCCCCGGTTGTACGGTAACACGATCCACGACGCGCAGTCCCGAATCCAGCAAATCGACAAACCGCCCTTTCAGCTCCAGCGGCGAATCGCTCACCGATTCGGTCATCACGGACGCGATTACGTACGGGCCCCGGCGGATTTTAAAATAATGCGCGGGTTCCCAGCGAACCCGGGAATCGCCGCCATCCAAAGCCGCGAGCGCCTCCCTCACGGCACGCCGCAGCCGCTCCGCCCCTTCGGCGCTTTCCGCAAACCGTTCCGGGCGCAAGCGCAAATAGGAAACGAAGCCGTCCCCGACCGGCGTCAGCCCTTCCGGGGCATCGGCGCTCAGGCCAAGGCATTCGAACAGATGCTCGCGCGGGGAAGTATACTTCCGCTTGCCGCGGTTCCACCATTCCCGCACGCGATGATACGGATCGCTGTCGTCGCCGACGTAGATGAGCGTCCCGCCTTCCCGGACCCATTGCGCCAGCGCACTGTGAAGATCCGGGTACTCCGGCTTCATAAACTCATAGCTCAGCACCAGCAGCCGATAACCGTCCAGATAACCCGGGAACCGCCGGACGTTGTCGAACTGGACCGGTCTGACCGGCAGTCCGTGCTTGACCAGCGGCAGCGTCAGGCCGTAAAAAGCGGAGAAGTTGAGCAGTTCCACCGCGTCCTCGTCGGTAAGCTCCACCTCATTGGTTCCGTCATATTTCATGAGGAACCCGGCCGTTTTCACGCCGATGCGCTTTCGCTGATACATGGCCGAATCCGCCAGCAAAACGCCGGCCACAGCACCGGTTCCGTCCATCTCCACATCCGCCTGAGCCATGTCGCGTAGCGTATTCATCACCGTGAGCAGCACCGTGGCGTAGTCGGCCGGAATCCCCTCTTTGCCGCTGCCGTCTTTGGAAGGATAACGCCCCTCGAAAATGCGCCTCGGCCAGGGGGCCACCTCATAGCGGGACACTTCCGGATGGAGCAGCGATGCGGTCAGCGTTTTGATGTAATTTTCACGGTAATCGGCCCAGGTCCGCTTCGGATCGTCCTCCATCGGATCATGCAGAAACCACATGCTGCGGTCCGTTCCCCGCACGAGTTCCTGCATGATCCCGTATTCCAGAAACGCCGTTTCAAACGTACGTTCCGCCCGCTTCCCCTCGTACACGTTGGCCGTGCGGGAGGTTCCCGTCCAGATCTGGGCGATGTAGCCGTTGATCGAGGGCAGATCCAGCAGCTTCGATTCCGGGCTGACGATACGCCACTGCGCATAGTTGATCAGACTGTGCGTCGGCACGAAAAAGCGCAGCGGCCGGTTATAGCGAACGAGCGAATATTCCTTGAGCGCTGAGCAGATCCGGTCCAGACAGCGGGCGTACAAATACGCCTTCAGCTTGGAGGCGCGGTACTGCGCGTCCTCCGACGCGTGCGGAGCGATCCACGGCTCATTGTAAAAATTTTGCCACTCCCGCTTGAACGCCTCAGAGTACCCGCCCTCGACCCAAAATTCCGGCTCCTCCAAATGAATGGCGTCCACCCCGGCATCGACGGCCGGGCGAATCCGGCCGGCCAGGAAATCGGCATAAGCGATCGTCGGCACCATGTACGGGATGTCGGCCGAGGTACCGTGGATGATCGTTTCGCCGTCCTCGTATTTTTGCGCTTCGTCCCAATGGGGACGGCCATCGGCCTTGCCGTTCAAATAATCCTGATACCCGCCCCACGACACGCCGGTCATCAAATGCACCCGGTAGCCCCGGTCCGCCCATTCGTGAATCCGCTGCGGCATCGATTCATTGATCCCGTACACCATGACAAAATCCGTCTGCAGATCGTAGGAAGGGCTGAACGAGCCTCCCTCCTGAAAGCCCGTGCGTTCCTCCTCGCGTCCCTGACTCTGCATACGCCGCTCCTCCTTTAACGCCCGTTATAAACGGACGCGGATCGTTTTGATTTCAAACGGAGTAAATTGCAGGTTTACACTTCTTTGTTCCTCCGCCAGCAGACGGAGCGGATTTTCCAGCAAGTCGGCTTCTTCAATGGCGGAGCATTCGAACCCAAACGCCAGCCCGGCCCGCGCTCCGGCCCCGGCCGTCTCGTACAGGCGGACGATCAAATGGCCGCTATCTTCCGCTTTTTTAACGGCTTCCACCATCACGTGCGGGTGATCGATTTGCACGAATTGCCGCAGCCGGACCAGTTCGCCGTTGATCTTGTCACCTTGCGCGCCAACGATCTTACTGCCGTTCTCTCCGACGGTCTCGCCACCGGTTTTGCCAACATTTCCACCGCCGATCCGGGCACCGTTCTCCCCAGCATTCTCTCCGTCAACAGCCGTACCCGGCTCCACCGCCATCAGCGGAACATTCAGTTCATATCCTTTGCGGTAGACGCCCGCCTCGATGAAGTCGCCCGCATGCGGGTACAAGGCATACATAAATTTGTGTTGCGCGCGGTCGGCAACCGGGTCCGGATATCCCGGGCTGCGCAGCAGGTTCAGGTCGATCACGTTGCCGTCCACGCTGTGCCCGTATTTGCTGTCGTTCAGCAGCGCCACGCCGTAATCGGGCTGCGACAGGTCAATGTAATGGTGGGCGCAAATTTCGTCCCGGGCAAATTCGATCCGATTGTTCCGGGTCGTCGGCCGCTTGATGACGCCGAATTGAATCTCGCAGTTCGCCTGTTCGCTGGCGATGTTCACCGGAAAAGCCACCCGCAGCATTTTCGCCGACTCCCGCCAATCGCACTCCGTTTCAAATTGCAGCGTAGCGCCGCCTTGAAGCAGGCTGATTTTCTGCGTCAGCATGGAGTTCCCGAACCGGTATTCCTGCGCGATCACCGCCTTCGGCCCTTGCACATAAGCCGACGCCTTGACAAGCTCCATCGTCCCCGCGACCATTTCGCGGTAATCGCGCGGAAAATCCCAGGCATCTCCGTCGTCGTGGTACACCATAAACACGTTGGCCCTGGTGCCGTCCGGCAGCACCTCCCGCGCGGCCGCCTTATCGTACAGCGAAGCAATGCTGCCGTCCTCATGGAAGCAGACCGCCAGCCGGTCGTTTTCCAGCCGCCGCTCCTCGGCCACGAGCACTTCACTCCCCATCCCCGGTTCCGGGCGAACCTCAAGCATTACCGCGCTCGCCTCCCGCAAAGACCGCCAGCCCATCCCCGGTACGCTTACCCGATGCCAGCGGCCACCATATTCCACCCATTCCCGCCGCTCCCACGGCAGCGAATTAAACAACACCGGCCCATCCGCCAGACCGGACAAAGCGGCAACCCTACCGTACATCTCCTCGATCATCGGCCGGACCTCGCCAAGCAGCGCCTCATACCGCGCCAAAGACTCATCGTAAACCCTCGTAATCGAGGAGCCCGGCAAAATATCGTGGAACTGGTACAGCAGCACTTCTTTCCAAACCGCCTCAAGCCGTCCCGCCGGATATGCCACGCCGCCCAGCGCCCACAGCAGCGAAGCCGCGAACTCCAGCTCACGCAGCGCTTTTTCCAGCTTGCGGTTGTACCATTTGTTCCGGGCCTGCGTCGTCAGCGTCCCCTGGTGTTTTTCCAGGTACAATTCGCCGCGGTAGGTGTGGAAACGCGCAGCCTCCTGCTCCAAGCGGCGGAAGAACGCGAGCGCGGGTTCCTGAACGACCGGCGGCAGGCCAAGCAGGTTTTTCTCCCGCGCCAGCCGCTCCAGATGCTCCTCGCCCGGGCCGCCGCCCCCGTCGCCGATCCCGAACAGCATCAGGGCGTGCCCGGATACGTTGCGGTCGAGGTAGCTCTGCTCGATTTTCGCCAGCGACCGCGGCGCGGCCGGGCTGTTGTACGTATCCTCCGGCGGAAGATGCGTCAATACCTTCGTCCCGTCGATTCCCTCCCACATAAAGCTGTGATGCGGATGCGTGTTATACGTGCTCCAGGACAATTTTTGCGTCATCATGAAATCGACGCCGGATTTCTTCAATATCTGCGGCAGGCTCCCCGTATAGCCAAACACGTCGGGCAGCCACAGCACCTTCATCTCCTGGCCAAACTCCTCCCGGAAAAACCGTTTTCCGTACAGGATCTGACGTACCAGCGCCTCGCCTCCGGAAATGTTCGTGTCCGGCTCGACCCACATCGCTCCCTGGGCCTCCCAGCGGCCTTCCCGGACGCGCTCCTTCACTCGCTCGTACAGCTGCGGATAATGCTCCTTCATCCACTGGTACAGCTGCGGCTGGCTGGCGCCAAACACATAGTCCGGGTATTTTTCCAAATTGCGAAGCGCCGTAGAAAATGTCCGCGCGCCTTTGCGAATCGTTTCCCGGATCGGCCATAGCCAGGCCAGGTCGATATGCGCGTGCCCGATCGCGCTGACCGTCAATACCGGATCGCCGCCCCGCATCGCCAGCTCGCCGGATACCCGCTCCCGAGCCAACCGTACCGTCCTGTCGTTGATTTCGGCCAGCAGGTTCGCCGCCTCGTATACGGCTTGAAGCACCCGCGCTTTTCTTGCGCTCGTTTCCGGCAATTGCTCGGCCAGCTCGATCAGCACCCCCAGGTCGTAATACAAGCTCCGGGCTTCCTCATGACAGACGGCGATGCAAGCTTCCTTCAACGTCCCGCTCCGGAACTCTCCGAACAGGTCGTTGTTGCCGCCGTCCCCCCACAAATCGATCGTTTCCCCGCCTTTAGCCGCGGGACTGACGTCCACCACCCGCTTGCCGGGACGCCCCAAGCTGTAGTCGAACCCGGAACTGACGTTCGTTAACCCTTGATAAGGAGCTCCCTCTGCATCGACCAAGCATAGCTCTCCATTAATATCAATCAGCAGTACCACCTTACTGCCTGCAAGTGCCTCCGGAACCTCCCCGCGAAAATGAAACCAGGCGCAATCCCACAGTTCTCCCCACTTATCTCCGGACTTGAGTTCCATTGGCTTTCCGCTTTTCCGCTCCGCGTAGGGGACCGGCTCCCTCGTAACCCAAGCTGTGACCGCCAAGGCTTCCACAGGCTGATATATGCAGCTTTCCAGCTTGGAAAGCCGTTGTTTCGCCCTTTGCGTCATGATCTGATTTGTTTCATATGGCATGCTGCATCACTCTCTCCTTTATTCGCCGCCTTACTTCGTAACCGCCTCTGCTTTTTTCTGCGCTTCGTCCAAAATCGTCTTGATGTCCCCGTTTGTCATCAGCGATTTGGTGACCGCGTCGCCGAACATTTGCCACACCTTCGAATCTTCCTTCGCGAACGTCGGCAGCCCCTGCACATTGCCGGACATGGCCAGATAATGCTGGTACATCTCCGGATGGGCGGACTTGTAGCCTTCCGATTCGGCGATCGATTTCAGCACCGGCGAGCGGACCCCGGTATCGGCGATCAGCTGTTGAATTTCCTCGCTGTACATCGCGCGGATGTATTCGAACGCCGCCTCTTTGTTTTTCGCGTCCTTCGGTACGGCGTGGAAGGCCGCGCCGATCGTAATGTTGCCGGGCTGGCCGTCCGGCGACAACGGAATTTGCGCCATCCCGTAATCGATGCCGATCTGCGCGCTTTCGATCGCGCGCCAGGGGCCGTCGATCAGGTAGGCGATTTGCCCTTTTTTGAAGGCGTCGAAATAGGTGCCCTCGTTCGTATTAACCATCAGACCGGCCGGATGGCCCGCATTCAACTGCTTTAGAAATTGCACCGTTTCCACGTTCGCATCCGAGTTAAATACAGGCTGGCCTTGATCGTCGGCAAAGCCGCCGCCGTTAATGACGAGCAGCGTGCCGTACCGTAAATATCCGCCCGCGTTTGGCCCGGCGTACACCCCGCCGCCGTAAAACTTGCCGCCCCCGGCTTCCGTCACCTTCTGCACATTGGCGGCGAACTCCTCCCAGGTTACCGGCGCTTGGTCCGGATCGAGGCCGGCCTCTTGCACTAGCTTCTTGTTCCAAAACAAGCTGCTGACGCCCGGCTGGGAGGCGAATCCATAAATTTTCCCGTCATATTCCATCGGCTTCCAAGCTGCCGGGGCGGTTTTTTCGCGAATTTCCTTGGCCATCTCCTCCGGGAACGGCTCCAGCAAGCCCTGCTGGGCAAAACCTGGCATTTGTGTTTCGCCGACGATGATATCGGGCATGTTTTTCGCCAGGAAACCGGCCGTTTGTTTCTGGATCAGCGGCTCGCCCCAGCCCCAATCCTCCGTTTTGACGGTAATGTTCTTGCTCTTGAGATTATCGATGATGATCGATTGGTAGTAATACGGGAATACGCCGGCTTTTTTCAGAGGTTGGCCGGGAGTATACGAGAAATCCTCCTCCGTGATGCGCGGATTTTGCGTTTCATCCTTAATGAGGGACTGCTTCTTTTTCTCCAGCAAATCGTTCAGTACCCCTACGCCGATGCCGACGGCTCCTTCATTCAGTACGGTGATCGTTGTGCCGCCCGAAGTCTCCGGCGTATTCGCGCCGCCGCCTTCCGATTGCGCCGTGCCGGGATCGCCCGTTCCCGCGTTGCCTCCGGCTGCTCCACTCCCCCCTGACGAACAAGCCGCCAAACCGATGGATAACATAAGCGTAAGCGCAATGGCGCTCATCTTTTTAAGCCACATTCGTACCCCTCCATTTATTAAGAAATCATGTGTATCGACATACACTCCAAAAAGCAGGCAGGCCGCATGTACCTACCCTTTGATCCCCGTGTTGGCCAAACCCTGGACGATGTACTTCTGGAAGAAGGCAAAAATCAGCAATGCAGGCAGCGTAATGCCTAGGCTCAGCGTGATGATCATCGGATAGTTGATCACCGCGCCCGGACTGGCCCCGACGGAGGACAATCTCGTAATCGCCGCCGGAAGCGTTTGCAAATTGTCGCTGGTTGTATAGAAAAACGGTGTAATGAAATCGTTCCACGTACCGAGCGCCGTCGTAATGGCGATAAAGGCCATAATCGGAAGCTGCAGCGGGAACAGGATTTGAAAAATCAGCCGGACCGTCCCGGCGCCGTCGACGATCGCCGCTTCATCGATTTCCAGCGGAACTTTTTCAAGCGATTGCTTCACCAAAAACGTGCCCATGATGTTGATGGCGGGCCCGCCGATCAAATAAATCCACCACGAGTTCAAAATGCCGGTTCCCCCGGTGAAAATATGGTTGCCCCCGGCAAACGGAAAACGGGCAAATTCCAGATACGTCGGAATAATCGCCAGCGTGCCTGGGATCATCTGCGTCGCCAGCAGGATTAGAAACAGCGTATCCCTTCCTTTGAACCGGAGCCGTGCAAATACGTAACCGGCCAAAAACGAAGTCAGGATCGCCCAAAATGTGTTGTAGGCCGTGCGGATGAGCGAATTTTTCAAATAGGTCGTAACAGCGGCGTCGGTGGAGCCGACGACGAGCGCCTTGAAATTTTCCAGCGTAGGCGCTTTCGGAATCGGGAAAATGCCGAGCACAGTAGAGGTAAACTCCGTTTTTGTAAAAAATCCCGCGAGCACCATGAAAATCAGCGGATAGAGCAAAATCAGGCCGATGCCGAGCAACAGGATATGACCCAGCAGGTATACGGGCTTCCATTGCTTTTTAAACTTCGCGCTTAACGTTTCCGGCATGGTTTCCCGCCCCCTTTTTAACCGGTTTGATCGGAATCGCCGTCCGTTTGTCCGTCCGGGTTGACCAGTTGTAATACAACACGGTGATGACGATCACGATGACCGCCATAATCAAAGACGAAGCGCCGGCCATGCCCAGATTGAAGTCCCAGAACCCGTCGCGGTAAATGCGGAAGACGAGCACTTCGGTTTGCCCGTACGGCCCCCCGTTCGTAATGAACAGCACCTGTTCGTAGATTTGAATCGCCGCGATTAGATTGGTAATCACGATATAGGTCGCGATCGGCTTCAGGCCGGGGAGCGTGACGTAGCGCAATTTCCCCCAACGCCCCGCACCGTCGATCTCCGCCGCCTCGTACAGCGACACGTCGACCGATTGGAGCCCGGCAAGCCAGATGAGCGCCGCTCCTCCAACGCCTTTCCAGACGGAATAAACGACGATCCAGAAAATACCCCAGGATACGGAATACTGCCATACGATCGGTTCCTTGCCCAGCGCTTTCAGCAAATTGTTGATGACCCCGTTATTCGAATCCAAAAAAATGTTGAACACCTGCGTTGTCGCTACGGTCGCCGTTACGGCGGGGATATACCAAATCGAGCGGTAAAAGCCTTTGCCCATAAGCGGCATATTCATTAGCAACGCAGCCCCAAAGCCCGCCGCCAGCGTAATAACCGTCACCAGCCCGCCCAGCCACACCGACCTCCACAAGGCTTCGGTATAAACCGGGTTGTTAAAGAAGCTAATGAAATTATCGAACCCGATGAATTTCGGTGAGGACGCCAGACCGATCCATTCAAAAAAACCGAGCCCAAAGCCGAACAACGTCGGAAAACCGGAGACGACCAGCCAAAACAAAAACATCGGCACAAGGATGACCGCAGCGATCCAAGCATCTTTATGCCTGCCAAATGTCTGCCGGCGCCCCTGCCCCCACCGGAAAGAAGAGCTTCCCTCCCGTCCTGCCGTTTTTTCCATACCTGCTTCTGACCTCCTTAACCAAATTCCGCCTGCACTTAAACGCTTACAATTCAACCAATCATTTGTATCATTAAATATATTTCACTATATCATTTATGTCAAGATATTAGATATATCATTTATCGCTAATTTTCACATAAAAAAGACGCCTGCCATGGTGGATCATGCAGACGCCCGAATTCTTCGCAGGCTGCTTGGATTATCGCTTCTCGTGGATCAGCGGGCCGGTGGACTGGCTTTCGAGCAGCTTCGGCTGCAAAATGACCTTGGCATAACCCGGCTCTTTATTGTCGGAATTTTCGAAAATTTGCAGCAAAATGTTGGCGGCCGCCTCCCCCATTTCGACTTCGGATTGGGAAATATGCGAAAAATAGCCCCACTCATGCAGGCCCGGCGAAGGATCGTCAAAGGTAAGAATCGATACGGCCTTCGGAACTTGAAGGCCGAGTTCTTTGCAAATCGAATAAATATGCAGCCCCAACCGTCCGTTCAGCGTAATGTAGGCCGTGGCGATCCGGTTTTTGATAAACCGGTACAGGGGGTGCGTTTTGTCGATGCCGCTGTAATCGACGTTGAAATCGGTCAGGATGAGCGCCGGATTAATCATCGCCTCTTTTTGCTTCAAAGCCTCCATATAGCCATTAATCCGGTCCTCGACCGTGATCGTCGGCAGCGGCGAATCGGAGCAGATGGCGATATCGCGGTGCCCGAGGCCCCACAAATAATCGACAGCGAGCTGCCCGCCGATCAGGCCGTCGCTGCGGGCCACATTCGTGGCGATCCCCGGCAAATACCGGTCGAGCAGCACGAACGGAAAGCCGCTGAGTTTCAGCGCCAGGATTTCCTCATTGTACGTCTCCGCGTCGCACGGGAAAATGATCAGCCCCGCCGCCCCTTTGCGGAGCAGGTCTTGAATCGCCTCTTTTTCCCGTTCGATCGAGTTGTACGTCAGCACGATGTGCAGGCTGTATCCGCTGTTTTCGATCACGTTGTTGATGCCCTGGATCAGGCGGATGCCAAAATAATCGACGAGAAGCGGCATAACGAGGCCGATCGTTTTTCTTCCTTCAGCTCCAGGCGGTGCAGTATCTGGGGTATAGAAGAGCATTTTGTCCGCCGCTGCGGCCGTTCCCGCGGTCACTAGGCTCGTATTGGCCACACTGCCCATACCGCTCGTACCGCCGGCGCTGCCTGCGCCGTTCTCCATGCGCGTCCCCGAACCCGGTTCATGGACATGGGGGCCGCCCAGCAGCTCGTTGATATTTTCGCTGACAAAGCTCCCCCTTCCCGGAATACGGTAAATCCATCCGTCCTTGGCCAGCTGCGTCAGCGCGTTGGCGACAGTGATCCGGCTGACGTCAAACTGCTCCATCAGTTCTTTTTCGGAGGGGATTTTGTCGTTTTCCTTTAATTGTCCTTGCTGTATCAAATCTTTAAAATGCTGCTGGATTTGCATATATAACGGAACTCGTTCATTTTGCATCGCAGGTTCTCCTATCTTTAATCTCTCCTACTCCACAAGTTATATCATTTATGTCATTTAGTCAATTGTTTAATTCCATACGTCTAATCAAGGCGTACTAAAGTAGCATTTATTTCATTTATGTTGTTTGGCTGCTTGACAAGGATAATTAGATATATTTAACATATTATTCAGGTGTTGTCGTGCAAAAAAGCCGAAGAAGGAGGGAAGGAACGTCTGGCCGCCAACGATGGCTCCACATTAGAGGATCCGAGGTGAACGAGCTTGATTCGAAAGCTGACGATGACATGTTTCGTATTGTTATGCACGTTGTCCTTAACCCTAGGCACCACCTCAGTCAATGCACAATCCTCAGCGCAGCCGCAAAAGAACTCCATCAGCTGGCCCAAATCGCAAGCGCTTCCAACCTTTGCGAAGGTTAAGCGGCTTGATGTCGCTGACGTGTACCAAATTCCCGGCGATATCCGGCTGCTGCTAGCCACCTTGCAAGGGGTCGTTAACCGCACGGAGCCGCGGATTTACCTGCTGGAGAGCCAGGAAGAAGGCAAGCTGACCTGGCTGAACGATCTCCAGGTACCCTACACGCTGCACGACGATTATTGGAATCTTGTTCGGAAATACAAAAATGAAGTCAAAGGCATGATCATCTACGACCCGGAGGTGCCCGACTCGATTAACGTTGCCACAACTTTGGCCGGGCTGAAGGACGCCGTCGTCGCCAGCCCTGAACTGGCAGAGCGGCTTAAGGCTTCCCCTTATAACTTGAAGGTGGCCGACGATCTTCGCGGCAAATTCAAGGACCGCATGGATGCCTATACATGGCAATACGAAAATTTATGGAGCAAAACGACGCACCGTATGTTGGTCGGGCTCAGCCCAAACACCTCGATCAGCATCCCGCCGGTGCTGCCCGAATCGTTTGAAGTGATCGCGGAAGAAACCGAGCAGATCCGCGACGCCAGCAACAAACGAACGTACGATTTTGATTTATCCGGATTTTTGGGGGATGAATCGGTTTATCTGCGTTTCGATGATGCCTTTACTCAGGACGGCTGGGGCCCTGCCGTTCACGAAATTGTCGTTAAGGCGGACGGGGAGATCATCGCGCAGTTCATTCCGGGCACACCGGAGGAGGAGAAGTTCCTGTACGATCGGCAGGACTCACAGGTTTCCGCCGGGGACGGCGGGCATCGTTTCGCCGACAACGGGCGTTATTTCGTCTACCGGTTTACTCCGCCGGAAGGTACACGCGAGTTGACCGCCTCCGTCGTCATGTGGAACCAATACAAGGTATCGGCCGGGAACGTTGGGCCGCCGTCCTCCGAGCAGAAGGAGCCTTACGGCTACCTCCGCGATTACGCGGTGGCCAACAAGGCGATGGTGTTCTGGCTTGAAGTGAACGATCCGCAGCAGAGAGCGCTGTTTGAACGAATCCTGTCCGAGGTCGAGCCGGGCACGCCTTACCTTGGCTGGTTCAGCAACGACGTTGCCGGCGAATTCAGCTCGGTAGAAGTGACGTCCAATTACGGGGTATATGTGCTAGCCGCCGACTGGTTTAGTAATCTGACCGTTTTTTCCGGCACCAAAGTCCAGCCGGTCAAAGCGAAAGCTCCCCGGGCGCCCGAGCTGGAGAACAAAATCTACGTCACCTATACGTTCAGCGAGGGCGACAACTTCCAGTACAACCAGCACAAGATGCGGAATCTGTGGGACGATCCGGCCCGCGGCGAGGTGCCGATCAACTGGACCTCGAGCCCGCTGCTGTATGATGCGGCGCCGGCGATGCTGAACTATTACCGGAAAACGGCGACAGAGAATGACTTGATTATCGCCGGACCTTCCGGCGCAGGCTACTTTTATCCGGAAGCTTGGCCGGAAGCGACCTTCGCCGATTATTTGAAACAGTCCTACAAGTACCTGCAAAAAACCGGCATGGGCCTTCCTTACGTGCTGAACCGGATTGACGGCGAAAACGTCCCATTAGGCGAATCCTACGCCCGCGCCTACGAGCGCTATTACAAAGCGCCCGGCCTGTTCCTGAGCTGGGAGGATCGCCACGGCGTCGAAATATTGCACGATTCGCTGCCGGTTTCGACAATCCAAGGCATCAGCACGGTTCAGGACGGCCTGCGCATCCTGGAGGAGGCCAAGGCCGGCTGGGATGGAGAATCCCCGCTGTTCGTCTCCCTCGGCCTGCTCGCCTGGAGCATGACGCCGTCAGACGTTGTCCGGATGAGCGACGTGCTGGGTCCGGAATATGAAATCGTCCGCGGCGATCACTACTTCTCGCTGATCCGCGAAGCGTATGACCTGCCCGCCAAGCCACGGGCGTTGGAAAGCGAAAGCTTGCAAATGGAAGCAAGCGAATAACATAAACCAACATGGAGATTGCAAGGCCCTTTCTCTTCCTGCTCGTATGGGATGAAGAAAGGGCTTTTCTTTGCGCGGCTGTTGGCAGCAACATCATACAAGAATCGTTTCAATTCATGTATTATAATGACAACATCATTCGTAAAGAGAGAAGGTGCAACGTAGTTGACACGCAATGTGTGCGAAATCAGGACCGTTGTTTTCGATCCTGATTTAAACGTGGAAGCTTACCGCTTTGTTGGAATAATGCAGAAATTTCCTAACCATTTTCACGATTATTACGTTATCGGCTTTATAGAACAGGGCAAACGTCTGCTCTCGTGCAATCGGAAGGAGTATATCATCAATAGCGGGGATGTTGTTATTTTTAACCTTCACGAACCCCACGCCTGCGAACAGGTCGACGGAAGATCGCTGGACTATCGTTGCATTAATATTGAGCCGGGAGTCATGCGCCAGTACGTGCAGGAAATTACGGGAACGGCCTACTTGCCCCGTTTTTCTCAAACGGTTCTTTATCGCAGCGAACTTGCCGGATACCTGCACGATTTGCACCAACTGTTAATGGAAGAGGAGACGAGTTTTCATAAAGAAGAAATGCTCCTGCTTCTGATCGAGCAACTGCTTCGGGATAACTCGGACGCCACGCCCCATTTGTCCGCCAATGAACCGAGTGCCGAAATCAGAACGGTATGCGAATATATGGAGTCTCACTTCACTGAAAACATCACGCTAAATCGGCTCAGTGAACTGACGGGACTAAGCAAATACCATTTGCTGCGATCTTTTACCAAGCAAAAGGGGATTTCCCCATACAGCTACCTGGAGACAATTCGCATCAACCAGGCAAAACGGCTGTTGGAGTGGGGAGTATCCCCGATGGAAGCTGCCTTGAAATGCGGTTTTAGCGACCAGAGCCATTTCACCAAATTCTTTAAACGGTTGATCGGTTTGACGCCCAAGCAGTATATGCGTATATTCGAAAACGAAACCGCACCGCAGCAGGCAAAGGATGTTCCGGTATGAGGGGTCAGCGTAGAATGACGTTCGGACATCTCCTGTCGGCAGCAACGATCATCATTTGGGGGACCACCTTTGTCTCCACTAAAATTTTGCTGACCGACTTTCTTCCCATAGAGATTCTTTTTTTCCGCTTTACCCTTGGATTCGTCCTTCTCTTCCTGCTCTACCCGCATCCCGTCAAAAGCAAGTCTTGGAGTGAGGAACTGCTGTTCGTTGCGGCTGGACTTTGCGGCGTAACATTATATTTCCTTCTGGAAAACGTCGCATTGACCTATACTCTGGCCGCCAATGTCGGCGTCATCGTATCGGTCGTGCCCTTTTTTACAGCGGTATTGGCTCACTTTTTGTTAAAAGACGAACCCTTAACCGGGCCATTCATAGCGGGTTTTGGCATTGCCCTGACGGGGATCGCATTCATCATGTTCAACGGCCGTTTCCTGCTGCAGGTACATCCGATCGGCGACCTCTTGGCTCTGCTCGCTTCTGCGGTCTGGGCGGTGTATTCCGTCATCATGCGAAAAATCAGCGAATTGAAGCACCCCACAATCGGCGCAACGCGTAAAGTTTTTTTCTATGGCCTGCTATTTATGCTGCCCTTGCTGAGACCGTACGAATTCAAGTTTGAAATGCAGCGTTTTCTGGATCTGTCGATACTTGCCAACCTGTTATTCTTGGGCCTGGGGGCGTCCGCTTTGTGCTTCGTCACCTGGAACTTGGCGGTCGGCATTCTTGGGGCGGTGAAAACGAGCGTATACATTTATATCGTTCCCGTGATCACCGTGGCAGCTTCAGCGCTTTTTTTAAAGGAAGAAATCACCTGGGCCACGATCATCGGAACTTTGCTGACCTTGGCTGGCTCCTATATTTCAGAGCGGAAACCGGCGCCCAAACTGAATGAATACAACCGGACTTAATCAGGCACACCACAAATAACACAGGCTTATCTTTTTAGCGATAAGCCTGTGAAGTTTCAATCGAACTTGCTATTATTTTTGATAATGTAGTCCGACCACACCGTTCTTATACGTTTTGTTGCCGGTTAACCGAAGGGATCGTTGCTTGTCGGCCAGAGCAAACAATCTGTCGCCTCGGGAAGCGATCACCGGATGAACGAGCAGCCACAGCTCGTCATATATCTCATTTTGGATGAAGGATTGCCATGTCTTTGCGCCGCTCTCGACGGAGATTTGATTTACGCGGTTTTTGAGCGCTTCCAGTTCCCGGGCGAGCTCCCCGTCGTCTTTGACAACGATTTGCTCCGAGTTTCTCCATACTAAATCCACTTCGGAATGAGAAATAACCACTTTGGGAATTTCGTTCATGCGCCGGGCTATCGCCCGCTCCAGCTCATTGGACGAATTTTCCGCCTGCTGCCAGTACTGGGCCAGTGAGGCGTAACTATTTTTACCCACTATGATTGTATCTACCGTATTGTAATACTCCAAGTAATCTTCCAAAATCTCTTCGCTCAGCATCATCCACAGGTGTTCATCCGATACTACACCGTCCAGCGACAGCTGCATGGTTAACATGATCTTCCCCATCTCTCGCAATCAACTCCCCGCCTTAAAGTATTATTTACCAGTACTATATCATCTTCCAGGTTCGGGAGTTTCTCACAGATTGCTAAGTTGGGGCGTTCATTGTTGTGGAACAATAAGCCGTAATAACATGTCGACCTGAGGCATCCGGTAGCCCGCTTCTTGAATATTTTCAGTGTCTGTCAACTTCTAATCTTAAAGAAAAACTGGCCGCAAAGGGAACGTCCCTATGCCGCCAGTTTTTCTTTTACTAATGTTTATTTTTGGGATTCATCAAATCTTGAAGATAAGCATCCAAGCGGTCGAACCTCTCGTTCCATATATGACGATAGGAATCCAGCCACTCGTCCATCTCCTGAAAAGGCTCCGGCCGCAGCTGATAAATCCGCCGATTGGCGTCAGCCTGCATATCCACGATTCCCGCATCAAGAAGCACGCGGAGATGCTTGGATACTTGAGGCTGCCGCAGCTCGAGCCGCTCGGTTATTCCCCCGACAGTGAGTGGGCCTTCACGCAGTAATTCAACAATGTGCAAACGGTTAGATTCCGCAAGGGCGCTTAATACCGCTGTGTCCATATGATTTCACTTCCCATACAGCACGTTTCACTTCCTAAATAAGAGGTGGGCATTTCTCTAGTTATCAACGACTCGGGCTTCTTTCAATCCCCGAAATCGCACTGTATGGCTACCTCCTAACTCCAATATTTTATTGTACCAATCGCTTAAAATATACATAAAACAGAATATTCCTGTCAAGGAATGAACGCTCGCCGACCCATTTCGACAACAGATTTCAATTCTTGGCCGAGACGTTTGCCGATTGAAACAATTATTTTCGAGATAATTGGTATTTATCGTTGAATTGTTAGGCACTACTTAAAACCACTTTTCTTTAGAATAAACTCGTAGGCTCCCATACTTTTGTTTCGTAAAGTGAATCTATTCCTCGTTGTTTTCAATTATTACATACAATTTAAAATAATTGTTCATGGTTTTCTTCGGGCGAGAATGCTATTCTAATAACCAATTGCAAAGCAGGAGGTCATATGCGTATGTATTGGTTTAAGACACGAAGGCTGCAACCAACATTGGTTGTCATGCTGAGTCTGCTTATTTTGACTCTGATGACACTACTTAGCATTGTTGTCTACTACTCAACATCTAGGCTGATTTCTTCAAAGCTAAGTGAATCTTCACTGTCCGAGCTGGAGCAGACGAACTCCCAGATGAACCAAAGAATGACTTCAATCCGGGCCACTGCGCTATCGATTGTCATTAATCCGGAGGTGACCTCGATCCTTCAACAAACCGATCGTTCAGACATATATCAGCAAATTCGGAACAACGATATTGCCTCACGCATTTTATCAAATGCGGCATATTCCCGAAACGATATTAGCGAAATCATGATTGTAACCGACCGACTCGGCATTTACAATTACTCTAATCCAAATGGTTTTTATGAGCTAAGCCGAGCCGTGGAAAAACCCTTCTGGTCTTTCGTTGAGTCTCGCAAAGAAGGATTTATCCCACCTCGCCAAAATGATATGCGCAGCGACGGAACAAATTCAAACATTTTAACTTATTTTCATGAAATTACTAAAGGCGAAACTCAGCTCGGTTATGTCTTTATCAATCTGCATTTTAGCAGCTTCCAAGACCTGGCGGAACGGCGTTCATCGAATGGTGACCTGCTTTATTTCGCCGATGAGAACAATGAGATTTATAATACCTCCGGAGCAAAGCTGTCTGACAAGGCCACGCACGATATCGTAGCGTCCTTTGCAGATCAAAGACAGGGATATACGCTCACTCAGCTTGGAGATCGCAAATATTTAAGCGTTTTCAGTTCACCTAACGACTTCCACTGGCGAATCATTCGCTTTAAACCCTATGCCGATGTAATCGAAGGTATGCCAGCTCTCTTTACCCGATTACTGCTTGTTGCTGCTGGTTGCTTTATCCTCGCGGTAATTGGCGCGGTATTGTTCTCACGGTCAGTTACCCAGCCGCTGAAGCGGTTGATTCGGCAAATGAACAAGGTCGGCTATGGCAACTTTAATATTGAACTAGATTCAGACTATACTAACGAAATCGGGCAACTGAATGAGAAATTCCTAAATATGTCGTCCAAAATTCGAGAATTAATGGAAGACCGTGAGCGTGAGCAGAAGCAACTTCGGGAAATGGAACTTCGAGCGCTTCAATCCCAGATTAATCCTCACTTTCTTTACAATACTCTGGATGCGATAAACTGGATGGCAATCCAGCATAAAGCGCCAGAGATCAGCTCGATGACTGCAAGTCTTGGGAAAATTTTCAGGTTAAGCCTTAACAAAGGCCGGGAGTTGACAACGGTGTCCAGCGAACTTACCCACCTGGATGCTTACATTCATATTATGCGTCACAAATACCGGGACAGGTTCACTTACGTTCAGCATATTGATTCCGGTATGCTTTCATGTGAAACCATCAAAATCATTCTGCAGCCTTTAGTGGAAAACTGTTTTGTCCACGGACTTGCCAGCAGCAAGGGAGCAGGCCGAATCGAAGTCACCGGATACTGCTGCGAGGACGATCTAATCTTCCAAATCCGGGACGACGGAACCGGTGTAAACGCAGAATTATTAAATGAGGCGTTGAAACAAGGGGTTGGATCGGTTGGCTACGGCATTCATAACGTAAATGAAAGGATCAGACTGCATTATGGGCATTCTTACGGTCTGAGTTACTTAAATGTAGAACGGGGAACACTTGCACAGATCAGGCTTCCCCGCCGATTGTATCGACACATGGAGGAGGAGACACAATGAGCGAACTTCGCGTGCTGCTTGTAGATGATGAAGATTTTGTACTGGAGGGATTAAGAGACGCTGTTGAATGGGGGGAATACGGCATGCGGGTTGTCGGCTTTGCAAATAACGGAAAAGAAGCGTTGGACTTGCTCTCAGACTCCGAAACGCCGATTGATATCATCTTTACTGATATAAAAATGCCGATCATGGACGGCTTCCAGTTAACCGAAGCACTTAAATCCATGAATTACCCCAGTAAAATTGTTGTACTTACCGGTCATGAGGAGTTCGAATTTGCCAAAAAGGCAATTTCTTACGGCATATTTGAATATTTGCTTAAACCAGTTGAGTTGGATTCGATCGTCAAGGTGCTCCAACGGCTGACTGATATGATATCCAAAGAGAGGGAACGAATTAATGAGACGATACGGGTAGAGAATAAACTGAAAGAAAGTTTGCCTCTTTTGCAAGAACGTCTGCTGTTCAGCATGTTAAGCGGAGACTATGAACCAGAACTTATGGAATTTATAGGCCTGCCTATGGAGGCACCCTATTACCAAACGGTTATCGGCTATGTGGAGCCCGCACTCACGGCCGTGCCTGACATGGAATTGATTCGGCGGGAAGTTTGCGATGCTGCAAAATCGTGCGGCTATCCTGTCGGACTGCTCTATAATGCTAGAGGAATTATTCTTATTATAAGCTTTTCCAGTGCCGACGCTGCATTTCAACTTGAACCGGCCTTGGATGAAGCTGGTTATGGAATTAAGGTTAGTCATCGTATATCATTTCGCTTTGTCTATGGCAAGCTATGTACTGCTTCTTACCAAATACCCAAATCATTTCAGGAAGCACGCGAGGCGATGAAACTCAGGTTGTTTTCTGTCGGCGAGCCTGTCGGCGGACGGGAGGAAACGTTTGAAAACGGTCAGACTTTATTTCCACTCAAAGAACGTCAGAGACTGTTAAATGCAGTTTATGCCCGTAACAGCCAATTGGTTGAACAGTATCTGGATCGTCTCCACCAAGAATACAAAAAGTCGCAGACTCTATATCCGGCCGGTTATATCCATAAACTAAGCAGCGAATTGATCATGCTGCTTTCCTTGATTCTTTATGAGCGTAATGAGACGGCAAATTCTCTGGCCCCTGAATACTCGGGCATTTTAAACAAAATACGGAAGCATAGTCATCCCGACGATATCTTCCCGCCGATTAAAGCCCTCTACAAACGGCTGGTGGACTTTCTTCCGGAAGCCGTAGACAAAAAGAACCGCCAGGCTATTCGCTTGTGCCTCGATTACATTGAAAGTAATCTTCATACGGAAATACGACTAGAGGACATCGCTCAAATGGTGTTTCTTACGCCAAATTATTTAGGTACTTTGTTTAAGGAAGCGGTAGGAACAGGGTTTTCTGAATACGTGACCCAGCAGCGGATGGAGCGCGCAAAAAAACTTCTGCTCGTTCCCGGCAGCCGGGTCTACGAAGTGTCGCAACAAGTCGGCTACAAAAACGCTCATTATTTCAGTAAGCTGTTTAAAGAATATACCGGAGTAAAACCGTCCCAATTCAAGTGATTCACTTAGAAAGCGATTTCTCTGTTGAATCGTGTTGGTTTTAGTTGTTCCTTTATCTATAATCTGAAAGCGCTTTATCTTAAACTTTGAAATGTAAGCAGAACTTTACTCAACAGGAGGTCAATCTTATGAAACGGAAAACATGGTCCATTGCCGTTCTTTCCGCAGTCTTGCTGACGCTGTCAGCTTGTTCGAACACCGGTACGGAAAATGCTGATACCGGCAACGGCAAAGAAACGGTAGAGCTGCGCTTCGCCTGGTGGGGATCGGAAGACCGTCACACCGCTACACTTGAAGCAATTAAAATTTTCGAAGAAAAAAACCCCGGCATTAAAATCCTTCCCGAATATTCCGGCTTCGACGGCTACGAGTCCAAGCTGCAAGCCCAGGTCGCCGGCAATAGTGCGCCGGATCTTTTCCAGTCGACCGGGGATATCAATAACCGGCTCGGTGTCGACGCCATGCTCCCTTTGGACGGCGTGCTCGATAAGAAAGGCATGAACGAGACGACGATGGAATCGGTCGCTATGGACGGGAAGACGGTCGGCGCTTACATTGGACTTGCTGCAGATGCCTATTTGTACGATAAAACATTACTCGACAGTCTGGGCGTAGAGCCTCCGAAGCCACCCTATACATGGGACGACTTGGCTGCCAAATTCAAGGAAGTCTCCGAGAAATCAGGTGGCAAAGTTTACGGTGCGGTCGACTCCTCGGTTGCCTTCGATGTATTTAAAATCTTTGGCGTAACAGCTCTGGATGCTCCTGAGCCGTTTCCAAACGACACAAAATCGTACACATTCACCGAGGACCAGATCAAAGCCTACTATCAGTATTGGGCCGATCTGAGAGCGGCAAATGCCGTTGCTCCGCCCGATCTGTCCGCGACCTCCGATGACTCCGCGAACTCGCTGATTGTCAAAGGCAAAGCAGCCTTTGTGCCGATCGCTTCAAGTTCATTCAGCCGGTTTCAGAGTCAGACTAAAAATACGCTCGATATGGTAATGATGCCGCAGAGTGCCTCAACAGGAAGAACCGTGCTGCCGGGGACAAGCCAGGTGCTTTCCATCAGCGCAACTACAAAACATCCAGAGGAAGCAGCTAAGTTTCTAAACTTCTTCGTCCACGACACGGATGCGGCTAAAGTGCTAAAGACGACCCGGGGGGTTCTCCCAACCGAAGAACAGCGGGAAGCGTTGCTGTCCACGGCGGATCTGTCGGAAGGCGATAAAAAGAACATCGATTTGATCCAGGCAATCAATAAGCTGGAAGGCGTCGCAATTTCCTTCCCGCCGAGCGGTCCCCAGATTCTAAACTGGAAAGGCTCGATTGAAAAGGTCGGTCAAGAAATAGCGTTTGGTAAAATCAGCGTCGACGAAGGCGCGAAAAAGCTGATGAACGAAGTGAACGCCGTATTTGGCGGCAAGTAACAGCAGAATCGCGAGAGGCGGGCATAGCCCGCTTTTCCGATTCCTCTGCGCTTCAACATCAGAAAGGAGCTGGAGTCTATGGAAACCATACAAACCTCATCGGTCATTACGACCCAAACTAAAAAAAAGGCAAGCCGCTTCAAGAAAAAAGCATGGATTGCCTATTTGTTCTTGCTGCCCTGGCTGGTCGGATTTTTTGGACTAACGCTCTGGCCGTTCCTCAATTCATTCTATCTTTCGCTGACGGACAGCACACTTCGAAGTTCGACCTTTGTGGGCCTCCAAAACTACGTTCAAATGTTCCACGACCCGCGGTTCTTGAAATCGATTGAAGTCACTCTAAAGTATGTCATCCTGTCTGTTCCACTCAAGCTTGCCATGGCGCTGTTTGTCGCTATCTTGCTCTATAGGGCATCGCTTGGCATGACGATTTACCGGACTCTCTTCTACCTGCCTTCCCTGATCGGGGGAAGCGTTGCCGTAGCTGTGATGTGGCGTAATATTTTCGGGCTGGACGGGTTGCTTAACAGCTTTCTTAGCTTGCTTGGCATCACCGGAAAAGAATGGCTGGGACAACCGGATTACGCTCTTTATGTTCTGATCCTGCTAGTTGTATGGCAGTTCGGATCGTCGATGGTTATTTTCCTGGCAGGTTTAAAAAATGTTCCCGGAGAGCTTTACGAAGCGGCCGAAATAGACGGTGCGGGTTCGGTCTCCCGGTTCTTCAAAATCACGCTTCCGATGATCTCGCCCATCCTTCTGTTCAATTTGATTTTGCAGACTATCAGTTCTTTTCAAGTGTTTACTCAAGGATATATCATCACTAAGGGCGGCCCGATGGACGAGACCCTGTTCTCCGTACTGTATATTTACGACCTTGCTTTCAAGCAACAGCGTATGGGTTACGCTTCTGCGGTTTCCTGGAGTCTGCTTGTGCTGATCGCAGTCGTGACGGCCGTTATTTTCCTGACATCCAAACGCTGGGTGTATTACGAGAACGACACGAAAGGAAGAGGGAAATGATCCAGCTAAAGCCCGCCGTTATCGGCAAGAATCTTCTATTGGTGCTTATGTCCTTTACGATGGTTTATCCAATCATTTGGCTTCTGCTCGGCAGTTTTAAAGCCAATGACGAAATTTTCACAGTTACAAGTCTATGGCCATCACAGTTCCAGTTCAGTAATTATGCAAACGGATGGAATGCTGTTCCCGGTTTTACCTTTGGCGAGTTTATCATGAATTCGTTGACGATCTCACTCTTATCGGTCGTCGGCTGCGTTCTTTCCAGTTCACTCGTCGCCTTCCCTTTCGCACGGATGAATTTCCCGCTAAAGGGACTCTGGTTCTCGATTCTGCTTGGAACACTGATGTTGCCGACACAGGTGTTACTGATTCCCCGTTATGTTATGTTTGCTAAGTTGGGTTGGATTAACACCGTGCTTCCACTGATCTTGCCGTACTTTCTGGCCAGCAATGCCTTTTTTGTATATTTGATGATTCAGTTTTTAAGAGGGCTGCCGCGGGATTTGGATGAAGCTGCTCTAATGGACGGTTGCGGCCCATTCCGCACGTTCTTTAACATCCTGCTGCCGAACTGTAAGCCAGTGCTCTATACAATGGGAATTTTCTCATTCCTATGGAGTTGGGATGATTATTTCGACCAACTGCTCTATTTAAACGAGGTGCGTAAATACACGGTGCCTTTGGCTTTGCAAATGTTCGTGGACAACGCTGCTCAGATTAACTGGGGTTCGCTGTTTGCCATGTCCATAGTTGCGATCATTCCTCCAGTCGTCATCTTCTTCCTTGCCCAAAAGCACTTTGTCGAAGGAGTTGCTACTAGCGGGATCAAATAAAAGGGAAAGCGGGAGAACGTTATGTACTTGCTTAGTTACTTTAAAGAAGACGCGGAAAATTTATTCCTTGCGGAGAGCACGGACGGTCTGACTTGGACGGAACGAAACGGCGGCCGTCCTCTGTTGATCTCCCCGATAGGGACCGGACAAATCCGGGATCCGTTTATTCTTCAGGACAAAAGCGGCAGGTTCCACGCGCTTTGGACAGACGGCTGGAGCAGCCGCAGCATCGGCTATGCATCAAGCGCCGATCTGGTCAAATGGGAAGATGCACGGCTCATTCCGGTCATGGAGCAATTTCCGGATACCCAGAATGCGTGGGCTCCGGAAGCTTTCTATGATGCAACCCATGGCGTTTATCGGATCATTTGGTCCTCCACTGTTCAACCAGGTCTACGGAATCACCGAATTTGGTCCACTGCAACCCGTGATTTTCGATCATTCACGGAGTCATCCCTGTTCTTCGATCCCGGGTTTAATGTGATCGATGCCTCGGTAATGACCGTGGACGACGACCAACTTCTATTCTTTAAGGATGAACGGGGACGAAATGAACCTGGCACCGATTTCAAAGCGATCCGCTCCTGCCGGATGGAGATTAAACCGGATGAAATTGTCTTCGGCCCCCTTTCGGATCTGCTAACCCCATCACTTTTGGAAGGACCGACGGTTTACAAACTTCCGAAAGACACACGGCTGCCATGGAAGTGGATCCTGCTGGCGGACGGTTTTAATGAAGGATATTATGCTGCATTCGGATCAAACGATTTAGCCAAATGGAATCAGCTCTCTAAAGATATAATCCGGCTGCCCGCAAGAATCAGACATGCCTCAGTGCTCCGTCTGAATTGAATATCTGCAAAATTGAAGCGAAGATGGATGGTGTCTTACACATAAGCAAAAAACCGAGGCTTGCCTCAAATGCAGCCTCGGTTTCTCTGCGGATGCCAGGAACGCGATGGCGGAGGCGATCTCCTCCGTTTCGCCCGGTCTGCCCATCGGGATGGAAGCAATGACGGAATCGGCCGTAACCCGGTCCAGCGATTTCCAGATGTCGGTGTTTACCAACCCGGGGGCTACGCTGTTCACGGTAATTCCATTTTGAGCCACTTGGTTATTCACCTGCTATATACTGATTTTGGAAAAGTAAATCATAGGTTTCATTTCTGTTGCGTAGTTTTTCATGGGTATCAAAAGCTGCTATTTCGCCACTTTTAAAACCATCACCTTATCGCAGTCCAAAATAGTAGATAAACGATGAGCAATGGAAATCATCGTTTTGCCTGATGAAAGGCGCTTAAGTTCTGTAATGATGTCATTCTCATTTTCGTTGTCAAGGGCGCTTGTACTTTCATCAAAAATGATGATGTCCCTGTCTTGTAAAAATGCACGAGCAATAGATAGGCGTTGTCTCTACCCCCTGAAAGTTTTACTCCTTTTTCTCCGATTATCGTATCTAATTTATGGTGCAACGTTTCAATGAAATCGTAAATACTCGCTCTCCGGCAACAATCTATCAATTCCGCATCCGTTGCGTCACCCTTTGCCAGCAATAGGTTTTCTTTGATCGTCATATTGAAAAGAACTGGCTCCTGCACAACTATACTAACTTTTTCTGACAGACTCTCGCTGTTCACCGCATATATATCAATGTCTCCAATGCGTACAATACCACCTTGCGGTTTAATCTTCCCTGTCAACAGTTTAGCGATGGTAGATTTGCCGCTGCCACTTTTCCCTACGATTGCCAGATGCTCCCCCTTAGTCACCGAGAACGAAATACCGTCAAGAGCAAATGAATCGTTTCCCTCATATGAAAATCTCAGATTTTCAACATAAATATCTGTTCCTTCAATTTTCTTATAGGGTCTTTTACCTTCTAAATTCAGTATCTCAACCACTTTTTCGATATTAACCGAATCATTCTTAAAGTTTATGATGGAGTTACTAATGTTTTCTATCATCCCGAAAAACTGCCCATAAAAGCTAATAAAAACAAGCAACACACCGACTTGCGGTAACCATTAATGACGAATAATTCACCAACAAAATAGATAAACAACTGGGTAATGAAGTTTTTCGTAAAGAACGAATAGGTAATCCCTAGATGCGAATACAGGGCTCCGCAAACTATGCAAGTTATATTCGTTGACATTCATACCATCGATCAGAAGCTCGCCGTTGTCAACGTTATATAAGTTGTAGGGCAGATTCGCCATTGATGTTTTACCTGCGCCGCTCTTTCCGACAATGGCAATCGTGCTTCCTGCATCAATCCGGAGATTGAATCTGTTCAGAACACGCTTATCTTCCGTTTACCCAAATGTGACATTGTTAAAATCAATTTTGCCATCCTTAATTTGTTTCGGAGGATGACTTTCTTTGTAATCTTCCTCTTCTTCATTCAGAATGTCCACGACACGTTGTATGGAGACAAGTTGCTTCCCGGCATCTATAATTTTGCCGTTTATGGAGCTAAAGTAGGTCACAGCCATACTGAAATAGCTTAAGGCAGCTACAAAAACGCCAAGTTGCATCTGGCCTTTAACAATAAAATACGCACAGGTCACAAATATCAACAGTTGTGCGATAAGCGTGATGAACGAATTAACTCTTTCTGACGTCACATCGATTCTTCCGCTTACTACGTTCATTTTATTGATGGCTGTCGTTTTTCTTAAATAAAACTTCATTACTTCTTTACGTGCATTTAGGAGTATTATCTCCTGCAAATTTTTCACGATTTCAAACAAGTAAGAGGATAGTTTGCCCTTTTCCTTTGAAATATCCTTATTCATATTTTGCGACTTTTTCTTGAAATGCTTCGAAGTATAAAATACGGCAGGAACGAGAACGACAGTAAAAACGCCCAAAAATATATTGTAGTAAAACATGAAGCAGACAGCGAATAATATATGTAAAAAATTGGCACACCCCCAAAGCCCACTCCAGAATACGAGATTCATAACATCCTTGGTGTCGTTGTTCATTCGGCTGATCATATCTCCGCTGTACATCCCGTTGAGGAACGGATAAATCAAATTGATCATAGTTCCTAATGTAGTGATGACGAACCCACATAAAAATACCCATTTGTGCATGAACACAAATTTTGTGACCCATTGCCTTGTTGTCATAATTACACCTCTCTTATCTACACACAGATATGAACTAGTAGAATGATCCGGAAATAATATGGCTTATCTGCGGACGGGGGCCATAGATCGCTTTGTTCTATATTAGTCTTGTGCTCAGTATCATCCCCATGTAATAGAGGAACTTTTGGGTCTTATTTTTCGATGAACAGGTCGAAGGGCGGCCTTTTGCCACTAAATCGTGAAAATAGCGCCATAAAATTCCTCTATGTTTACGCAACATAGGGGATGTCGCTGAAATAGCGCCCTTTTATTCCTTTATGTTGTCACCCGAGATCTTCAATAGACTAATTTTGCCGGTTTCTCAAGTTTTCACTTGCCTCATGCTAACGTTATCCCAGAATCGTCTCTAGTTTGTACATCCTGAGTAATGAGCAGCAAATATAATTTTTGTAATGGTCACGAACAAAAGTCGGACGTAAATCAAATTGAAAGCGCTAATATCCTTAAATACAATGAATATCAAGGAGGGAACGAAAACAAAATCCAAGGATGAGATGCTTGCCGATGAGACCAGAGAAGGGAGAGAGCAAATGGATAAAGAAATCATCTCGCTTCTTCGGATTTTGTTAAATAGCACGGTCGTGACTGCAAAAGGGCTTCAAGAGGAAACCAATTCTTCCAAAAGACAGATTTCCTACAGGCTAGAGAAAATTAACGCCATATTCAAAGCGGAAAAAGCGCCGCTAATTTCTCTGGGCTCCAAAAAAGACATTGTGATTCAAAAAGAAACAAAAGATACCATTAAAGAAATTCTCGAAAAGAAATATTCTAAAAGAACCTACTATCTGAGCAAAACAGAACGGCTTTTATACATGTATTTAATGCTCTTTATAAACATGGAGGATGTTTCAATCCATCACTTTACGGATTCTCTGAAGGTGAGTCGTTCCACCGTGAATCTTGATTTTAAAGATTTGATCCCCGCCCTTGAGAATAAAGCCATCGAGATCAAGAACAATCGCACAAACGGCTACCATTTAGTTGGATCCGAAATAGAAATCAGGAGAGTGCTTATCCGAAATATTATTGAAACCCTCTCCAATACGGAAAGTTCAAGAGTATTTGATATTTTCATCGAAGAATATAAATTGGACAGTTTTGAGAAATCGAAAGAGCTTATATCGGACCTTGTAAAAAAGCATGAAATCAATTTTGTCGAAGATAGGTTGGTAGAATTTATCTATATCTTCATCTTTATGAAAGCGAGGATATTCTCCAAGAATACGAGTGCTCTTGAGAATATAGACATTCCCAACGTTGCAGTCATGAACTCCATGAAGGAATATAAATTTGCTGAGGAATTACTGGAATTATGTGGTGGACGAAATGAAATAAAGCCTCATGACGTCATGTATATCAGCGCCTGGATTTTGGGCATCTCCATAGGAAATGCAGAGGAAGACACCAAAGACAGAGCTGTGATTTCGGAAATTATAAATAAAATGATGACGAAGTTCGAATATTTAAGCGGCGTACATTTCGTCAACCAGGAAAAAATGTTCAAGCAGCTATATTCCCACTTTAGACCGGCTTATTACAGGCTTCTGTTCAAATTCCCTGTTTACAATCCACTTTGTAAAAAAGTGAAAGAAGAGTATCGGCTCGTTTACAGAATCGTCAGCAACGCGACCAAAGAATTCTGCAGTTTATTTGGCGAAGAGATTCAAGAAGAAGAACTGGCGTATTTAACCATGCATTTTGCAACTATTTTCTCGAACAGCAAAAACATTGACATCTTGAAAAAAAGAACAGCGCTGATTGTTTGTACAAACGGGGTAGGCAGTTCAGCGATCTTGTATGCGGAACTTACGCATTTATTTCCGGAGCTGCACTTTTTGCCGCCACTGGAATCCTCCGAATTGAAAAATTTTTCCGTTCCTGTAGACATTGTGTTTACGACCAGCTATAAGGCAGAAAGTCTGGAAATGGATGCGCCTGTGATTAAAGTGAGTCCTGTCATGACGCAAAAGGAAAAATATAAGATTGCGCGCGAGGTGTACATTCAATTAGGCGATCTATTTTTGAGGCAACCTCAGATAGACGAGGTTATGAGCATTATAAAAAAATACGCGAAAGTCACTTCTGAAGCGATGCTTTCGGGTGAACTGCTATCCTATTTTACACAAATAGAGAATTTTACGCCTAAAGGAGAAGAAGAACTAATGCTGAACGATCTTATCGATGAAAAGCTAGTCAAACTAAAGGTGCCGGCCAAAAATCGGGAGGAAGCCATCAGGCAGTCGGCATCCGTTCTCGTTGAAAACGGCAAGACTACCCAAGAATATGTAGATGCTATGGTCGATGCCGCAAAAGAATCCGGGGCTTATATCGTGATCACCAAACATGTAGCGCTGCCGCACGCAAGGCCCAAGGCAGGAGCAAAAGAAATAGCCATCGGCATTGCGACTCTGGAAAAACCCGTCGCGTTCGGGCATCAAGATAACGATCCGGTAAAATACGTGATTTCTTTAAGCGCCGTAGACAGTAATAGTCACTTGCGCGCAATGTCCGAGCTGGCCGAACTGTTGGAGATGGATGAATTTTTCAAAACGCTGGACAATGCCAGGAATGCCGGGGAAGTTATTGACTTCATCAAAGCACAAAAATTCTGAAAAGGAGCTTGGTTATGTACAAAATTCTAGTTGCATGCAGAGCAGGTGTCGGATCGAGCTTGATGCTGAAAATCAAGACTCAGCAAGTGATCAAAGAAAATAATTTTCCGATTGAAATCGAGCACGGCTCACTGGACGCATTAAACGGGTTCAATGGTGACGCTGTCGAGACATTGATCGACGTTGCTGAAGAACTGAAAAAGAAAAACCTCAAAATTGATATTATCGGAATTCACAATATCGTTGATCGCAACGAAATCAAGGCGGCATTGGAGCATTTTCTCGCTTCGAAACAACAATGAAGCACTAAATTGAGTATTCGCAGGGAGGAATATATGTGAACTTTATTATCAGTTTTTTGAGTACGCCTGCTGTCTTGCTGGGTGTAGTTGCCTTCATCGGTTTGGTGCTTCAAAAGAAATCGCCTACTGAAGTATTCACCGGCGCTTCGAAAACCCTTATCGGGTTCCTCATCTTCGGCATCGGCGCTGCAGCCATGACTGGAGCATTGCAGAATTTCAACAAATTGTTCCAGCACGGGTTTAACATCACAGGAGTTATCGCTTCGCCCGAAGCCGCTACGGCGCTTGCGCAAGGTACATACGGATTTGAGGTTTCATTGACTTTGATTCTTGGATTCGTATTGAATCTGGTCTTTGCGCGGATTACAAAATTCAAAAATATTTTCTTTACCACCGGACACAGCTTGTTTTTTTCGTGTGTGCTGGTATTGATCATGAAGGCGCACGGATTCGACACAGCCGTTACGATCGCAGTCGGCGGTACGATTCTCGGCTTTATGTCCGCCGCGCTGCCGCAATTCTGCCAACCCTTCATGCGTAAAATGACAGGTGGAGACGAGCAGGCCATCGGTCACTTCAATATGATCGGTTATGGCCTGTCAGGCTATATCGGCCGTTTATTCTCAAAATACGAAAATGAAACGACGGAATCCATTCAATTTCCAAAATGGCTGTCCATCTTCAGGGATTTCCTGATGGGCCTGTCGATTGTTATGCTGATATTGTTCTACGTGGCCACATTAAAAGCTGGTCAAATTTTCACTCAAGAGCTTGCCGGTTCCCAGCACTGGCTGGTGTTCCCGCTTGTGCAGGCCTTCACATTTGTTGCGGGAATGTCGGTGCTGATGACAGGTGTTCGTATGTTCCTGGCCGAGATCACTGCCGCATTCGTTATTATTTCGGAAAAATATATCCCGGGTTCGCGTCCTGCGCTGGATGTGCCAACCGTATTCCCGTATGCTCCCAATGCAGTCATTCTCGGATTTATCTGCGCCTATGCCGCCGGTCTGCTGGCAGTCGTCGTAATGGCCGCATTCCCTGGGGTATTTCCGGTAGTCATTATCCCTGCCGCTCATATCTGCTTCTTCTCGGGAGGTACGGCTGCGGTATTTGGCAATTCATCCGGCGGATGGAGAGGTGCCGTTGCCGGATCATTTATTGCCGGACTGTTTCTTGCATTCCTGCCGACCATTCTGTACCCGGTGTACGGAACGCTTGGCATTGAAGGCGCTACCTTCCCTAATATCGACTACAACGTCATCGGAACCTTATTGCACAAAATCATGCAGCTGATCAAGCCCATATAAGTTACATTAACGATGGATAAGAGCTATAAATATGGCTATAGCTCTTATCGTTTCAAGGAGGACGAATCATGAGCATGAGCAAGCAAACATTACCTGAATTCTTGGCTATCCTGCACAGTGAAATATCGACGTTCATTGCCTTAATCGACGAAGCGGCGCTTGAACAAGCTCGCGATCTTATTTTTAAAGCAGAAAAAAATCACGGCCGCGTTCATGTGACAGGCATCGGCAAACCAGGCCATGTTGCCGGTTACACCGCCTCTCTTCTTTCTTCGACCGGCACTCCCACCTATGAGCTTCACGGAACCGAAGCCGTTCATGGCTCGTCCGGGCAGGTAGTTCCCGGCGATGTCGTTATAGCAATTTCCAACAGTGGAGAAACAGAAGAATTGAAAGCTACCGTTGAAACGTTGAAAAGCAACGGAGCCAAAATTATTTCCGTTACCGGCAATAAAGATTCCTGGCTTGCCAGCAAAGGCGATGTTGTCCTGTTTGCAGGGGTCGGTTTTGAAGGAGATAAATTAAACAAACCCCCAAGGGCGTCAATCGCAGCCGAAATCATTTTGCTGCAAAGCCTAAGCGTGCTGCTTCAGGAAGAACGGGACCTAACCCCTGAAAAATACGTGAAATGGCATCCTGGCGGAGCTTTGGGAAAATCGGTCAAGGGAGTCTAATCGAAGGAGGAAGCAATCATGGAAGTTAAAGGAATCATTGCCGCAATGGTTACCCCTTTTGATGAACATCAAAAGGTCAACGAAATCGCGACAAAACAATTAGTGGATAAACTCATCGACGCTGGAGTAAGCGGGCTTTTTATTCTGGGAACAAACGGTGAGTTCCATGTGCTGAGTGAGGCAGAGAAACTTGATTTCGCCAAGATTGTTATTGAACATGTCCGGAAAAGAGTACCTGTATACGTAGGAACTGGCGGAAACAGTACAACAGAAGTTATCTCCCTGTCCCGAAAAATGAAACAACTTGGCGCGGATGCGCTGTCGGTGATAACCCCTTATTTTGTGCCTCCTACTCAAAAGGAACTGATCGCCCATTACAAAACTGTGGCAGAATCGGTCGAAGCACCGATCATTTTGTACAATATCCCCAAAAATACGGGCGTAAATATGGATGCAAACACAGTCAAAGAGCTTGCACAAGTTAAAAACATTATCGGAATCAAAGACAGCAGCGGCAAGCTCGAGAATATTGAGGACTATCTCCAGGCTTCAAAGGAAGAAGACTTTGCCGTCTTGTCGGGCTCTGATTCCCTGATCCTGAAAGCTTTAAAAGCAGGAGCTGCAGGCGCAATTGCCGCTACCGCGAACCTGATTACCGACCTGGATGTATCGATATACGAAAATTATGTTAAAGGAGACCTCGATTCTGCCGAAAAAGCTCAAGAGAACATCGAAGCTCTCAGAGCGGTATTGAAACTGGGAACGGTCCCGTCAGTATTGAAAAAAACGGTTGAATTGTCCGGAATTCCTGTCGGTTCGGCCAGACCGCCGGTTAGTGAACCGGATGACACGACTATAGATAAAATCAAAGAAATGCTTAAATATTATGGTATTGAGGAGGCTGATTATGCTTAAGCCTGATATTGAAAAAAGAATAATAAACACCGGGGTTATGGCCATTGTCAGAACGGAAACCGTGGAAAGAGCAACAGAGATTGCCGAAGGGTGCCTGGAGGGTGGAGTAGATGTTCTTGAAATCAGTTACACGCTTTCAAATGCCGGAGAAGTAATAAAAGCCCTTAATGATCGATTCAAAAATAAGTTATTGGTAGGGGCAGGCACCGTATTGGACGGTGAAACGGCGAGACTGGCCATTCTTGCCGGTGCAAAATTTATTATAGCTCCAAATCTAAGCAAGGAAGTTGCCGTAGTATGCAACAGATATCGAATTCCGTATGCTCCTGGATGTGCGACCGTCACTGAAATGGTTCAGGCTTTGGAGCTGGGAGCATCTTTTGTCAAGGCGTTCCCTATATCCAATTTTTATGGTCCATCCTTAGTCCCGGTTATCAAAACACCGCTTCCTTATATGCCTATATTGGCTTCCGGAGGAGTAACGTTAGACAACTTGGGAGATTGGATTAAAAACGGTGTTGATTCAGTTGGAATAGGGGGGCTTTTGACCAAGGGCTCAAAAGCCGATATCGCAACAAACGCAAGGAAAATTACGGATATCATAAGAGATGCAAGGGCGTAGAAGGAGAGATTTGTCTCGAGCCAAGACCTTGTAACAATCGGGGTGGATTCGATCCATCCCCGATTATTCGGCAGTTAAATGCTAATCAATTGCGGTGCGGTTATATCCTTAATGTAGGTTATCTACGACAGCGTTAGGTAAGGCTGCGTCTTTCTCGGCTTCATAAGTGGCGCTACTGCCTGAAGCTGCGCCAAGATCAGCTACGAAGGTGGTCACGCTTTGGGCCGGGAGATGAGCCCAAAAATTCTCGCCCGTCACCGTAAGCTCCGTTCCGGGTTGAAGATTGCTGCTGCTGTTCGTGATCCATCGGGATACTTTCGAAACCGATCCATTCCGCAGGACAAAGTTCTGATTGACTCCGGAGCCGCTTCTGTTAATGGCAACGATAACGATTTTGTTGTCACCTTTATAGGCAGATACGTAAACGTTTGTTTCAGGATTTTTCGTGGCATCCACCCTGACATAGCCGGGACGGACGAATTTGGAGAAATGAGCCATATTGTAACCGCGTTTGCTGATCGTGCCGTCCTCTTTCATCGGACCGTATGATCTGCGGATATACCACCATACGTATGCCTGAAAATCCCCCTCTACCATCGCATTGTGGATATGATAAGACACATCCAAGGCTTCGGGCCAGCGGTCCGCCGAGTTGTTGTCGCTGTTCGGGTAGTATACCTCCGTCATCCAAAGATCTTTTCCCGTTCCTTTTTGTTTGAATAGCGGATAAGCAAAATTGCTGATCTGGGTACCGTATAGATGTGCGCCAAGAATATCCATATTGGCAAGCGCCTGCGGATCGTTTAATATCGGGTCCGACATATTTTTCAGATACTGGAACGATTCCGGCGCGATCACTCTGGCATTAATGGAACCGGCGTTTTCTTTCATAAAGCGAAGCATTTCCTGCGGAGTCCACCACGTCCAGTCATGCGCATAATCGGGTTCGTTTTGGACGGAAATCGCATACAGATTCACGCCATTATTCCTCATGTAAGTCACGAAATCGTTAAGGTGCTGGGCATATGCGGCGTACTTGTCATAACGGAGCCGTTTTGCCGACGTATCGCCGTTGCGGTTGAAGGTCTCGACCATGTCGGAAGGCGGGTTCCATGGCGACGCAAACACGATGGCCCCGAGGGCAATGGCACGTTTTGCCGTTTCCAATTCCCGGTACCACTGATTGCGGTCTTCGTGCACATAAATTCTTAATATCGAGAAACCTAACTGGTTATTTCCGTTTCCGAAAGCGGTTTCTCTTTGTGCCGCCGTCAAATCTCCGATCCAAACCGGGTGATTGATACCTCCGAAACCGCGAATCACTTGTTTTTCCGCCGATACATTCACGACGGCGTCGCTGGCTGCGGCAACATCGCCCGGTGCCGCCATGAAGGACAATGCAATTACAAGAGCCAAACCTGCACAGATAGCCTTTTTAAACCGTGAAATCATAAAACTACACCTCCCTAATTTTTTTGGATACGCAAATCAAAACGCACTCGGTTGAATAAATATCCAGCCTGTCAATTCCACTTTGCCGCTTTCAACCGGCGTTTCCCCCGCCGGAAGAAGTAGCAAACTGCCAGTAGTCGAAGTTAAATAAACGCTGACCGCTTGCGCCTTTAAACATAAAGTAGATATTATGAACGCCTGTCACTCGATTAACATTCGCTTCTTGCAATCTCCATACCTGGTTCCCCCCTGTAGGAGCGACATTAAGCGTGCCGACCACCTGTCCCGTTGGACTATCGAGGCGAATTTCGATTTGCCCTCCTACCGTGGACGCAACATTGGCCTTAAACGAGGCTGCGCCGGTTGATCCGAAATCGGCGTTCCCCACTGCAACCCAGTCCCCGTTGTGGATATCGGTTACATTCATATTTACGCTTGGCACCATGCCGCCCGGCGCTTGGGAAACTTCGGTCAGAATGCCGCCGTTCCACCCGATGGTTTCCGCCTCAGTTCTTTGATACGGATTCAGATGCTTAATTTGCGAAACTCCCCGCATCGTGCCCTGAACCGGTACGATTTCATTCCCGCTATACGTCAGTTCATTGATATGAGGAGAGCGGTATCCCATGCCGTCACCTAAAAGGGCTTTGCTGACGGTTTGGGCATGGTAGGTAATATACCACTTATTATTAAAGTTAAAAATGGTGTGGTGATTATTGCCCCCAACGCCGAAGAACACATACGGATTTCTCAAGATGGATTTCACATAAGTAAACGGCCCCATGGGGTTGTCGCTCACCATATAGGCGATTTCACCGGGAGGCGGGCTGCCCGCCGGATGATTTCCGCCAAAGTTGGAGCAATAGGAATAATAGTATTTTCCGTTGTACTTGTGGATCCCTGAATCCTCAAAAAAGAATGGGGCGTCAAGCAATTGCGCATTGCCTTCGATATGAATCATATCGCTGCTTAATTTGATGACGCGGGCCGTCTTGGGACTTGCCCATTGATTTTGAGTTGGATTATCACCGCCAGGAATTCCCCCGCCAAAATATAAATAGCCGGAGCCGTTATCATCTACCAGAACAGCCGGATCAAATAACCAAACAACGCCGCTGACTCCCGGGGTACTCCAGGAAACCAGCGCTTTTCCCAGCGGATCCGTCCACGGTCCGATCGGACTATCCGCCGTGAGTACACCGATCCCTCCAGCGCCATTGGCAAAATAAAGGAAGAACTTATCCTGGCCATTTATTTTTTTGTGCGCTGCGGCCGGTGCCCATGAACCCGACGCCCACTTGGCAATGCCGCCTGACCCGGCCACCGGAATAGCCCCGTGATCCGTCCAGTTCACCATATCGTCGGATGAGATCAGATGCACTTTATTTAAATTGCTGAACGAGTTGGACTTGATCTTTCCGTTACTGTCATATTCATAAGCATCGCTTGACATATAAATATAGACTCTGCCGTTATAGACCAGTGCGGATGGATCGGCCCCAAGCTTGTGGTCCATCAATGGATTGGAGTTGCCCGGAGTTTTAGCGATCGCCGCTGTTTCCGCCTGCACCACCTGGCCGTTCAACACTCCCGCCCACAGCATGACAAAAGCCAATAGTAAAGCTTTCATTCGACTGCTTTTTTTCATTTCATTCCCCTCCTTGCATAGTTATCTAACAAACGTTGAATCTCCAGTTATGATCCGCCGTACCGTTATCGTCTTCCGGCAAGATAACCCTTCAACCATGTCATGGCCGGACGTTCGGCGCCCGAGCTGGTGATAAGATGAGTGCCGTCCTCCCATGTTTGTCCTTGAATATACCCCCAGAGCGTAATGCCTTTCACGTTCGGGTGTTCCCACAGCACCGGAAACTTTTGCTGGTATCTTTGCAATTGAGTCGCGTCGTCGCCCGTCATATCCAACTCCGAGACGTAGATCGGCAGCCCGGTGGCAGACAGCGTGCTGAGGACGCTGTTCATCGTGCTTACGGAAACGGTATTCATATTGAAATGGTGACACTGAATGCCAATGCCGTCGATTAAACCTCTGGCCTTCAACAAGTTTATGATCTGAACGTATTGCCGCGCCGCATTCGGATCGCTGATTATGCCGTATTCGTTAATCAATAGTTTGGAATTCGGGAACGCCTTTCTCGCTTGCTCGAACGACCAGATGACCCAATCCCATCCCGTAGAGCCGTCGCCGCCGATCGCATTCCGGTAAGAAGGCTTGGCGTGCAGCGGCTCGTTCACAACGTCGACGAATTCCGCGTTGCGGTATTTTTGACCGGCCGCTTGAATCCATTCGGTAACTTCCGCCTTTTGATTCGCAGCCGGCAGCCCGGAAATCCACACCGGCTCTTGGTTTCCCCATACGAGCGTATGGAATTTGAACGGTAAGCCATTGGCCTTGGCGTAGTTGTAGGCCATATCCGCTTGCGACCAGTTCATAGAACCGCGTACGCCCTCGACAGAACCCCATTTTGTGGAGTTCTCAGGTGTGACTTGGTTCCAATAAGCAGTGAAATTGGAGGGAACATAGCCAGCGATAATGTTGCCTAAAAATTTGGAGCCTGACACAAGCCCCGCATTCGCAATTTGCGGCGAGGAAAACACCAGCAAAGATACCACCATGACCAAAGCGGTCAATACATGCACAAGTTTTGACTTTACCAAATACATAAAATCGCCTCCCAATAATGGATTGGAAACTTATCTAAAAAATATAAATATTCAGTTTATTCACCGAGCCGCTTTGCACGGTGGGATTCTCCGGATGATCACTCCGTTCCCGTCATCCGGTTTTCGATTCGGAAATAATCGACATCCACGTATCCGCCGGCCGATTGAGTCGCATAATTAAAGATGGCAAACCGATAACCCATGAAATGCGGTATGGTGTAGCTCATCTGCAGCCTGTTGCCGATCGCCGTCCACCGGTTGCCGTCCAAACTGTAATAAAAATAGGCTTTATCGGTTTTGTTTTTGAAATCCATCTCCACCTTTAAATACACATTGTTCTGTGCAAGCGGCACGCTGGCCACTTCCACCGGGGTTGCCGAACTGCCGTTGACCATCACGACCGATTTGGAATTGCCGGACATTTTGACGCCAACAAGCCCGTAGTTCTTCTGAAGCGCCGCAAGCCCCGCATAATCGCCGTTTTTCATGCGGCTTACGTCCAACGCGATCCGTCCGGAGCTTTCCGGGCCAACGGTTCTTTGCGTCAGCGAGTTACGGGCATCCAAAATACTTGTGCTGGTTCTTCCGGTCGTCAGTCTCAGATATCCTGAACGCGCCGTAAGCGACCAAAGATTGTAGTCGGGATTGTGATTCCACTGCCATACCAGCGAAAGCCGGGACTGATTGAATTCATCGGAGGCCACAAACCATTCATTCGAATTCACGCCGGTGACCGGCTTTTGCATCTGCGTGGGGACCTGACCGTTCACGCCGAATACAGGCCAGTTGTTTTGCCAGGCGACAGGGACAATAAAGGGAATGCGTCCTACGGAGCCATGATCCTGAAATAACAGGCCATACCATTTTCCGTCCGGCGTATCCACGATTCCGCCTTGAGCTATACCGGCATAGTCCAAAGCGACCCGCCCTTCATAAGGACCTGTAATACGATCGGCTCTAAACACCAATTGGGTGCGGCCGGCTCCCTGCGGCCAGGTGATCAGGAAGACGTAATACTTGCCGTTGATTTTTTGAATATGCGCCCCCTCGGCCGGAAGGCCTACGTTAGGACCCGCTGCCAAACTGGCGTTGGGGATAATGACCTGATTTAACCCGCCCGGTTTGACGGCGGCGGCATCCGAGGTGAGTTCGGTAAGGCGAATATCTCCGCTCCCATGAACGAGGTACACTCTCCCATCGTCATCAAACAAAAGTGACATGTCATGGTAAAAACCGATCGTGGAGCTTGTCCACGGACCGTTTTCGATATCTTGTGTCCGGTAGATGAAAGTCTTCCCCGCTATGCTGGATGAAAAAACCACATAATAGGTGCCGTTATGATACCGAAGACTGCTGGCCCACGAGCCCTTGCCATACTCATTTTGGCCATTCCGTAAAGCTTGCGCGTCCAAATCCCCCAGTGTACCGTAAACATAGTTTACAATTTCCCAATTGACGAGATCATAGGATTTCATGATCGGCACACCCGGGTTCATGTGCATCGTTGTGCTCGTCATATAGAAAACGCTTCCAATTCTGATTGCATCGGGATCGGGCACATCCGCCCATATAATCGGATTTTCAAAAGTATTTTGGTCCTGTGCAGTATTCTTTTGTATTACTTTCACGTCTCCTTTCGTTTAATCTCTGAATGGAATCAACCGGAGATCAAATCTTCGAATAAACTTTTACGGCCGATCAACCTCCTTAAAAATCATATAATAGAAATATATTACATTTTTACAATTTCACTATAAATGGATTGGCGATAAAATTTAATAGAATTTTTATTGATTTTATTGAACTTTCTTTTGAAATATTAAATTACAAAATCGCGTTTTTCCGGAAATGCAAGAAAAGCCCATCTTCCTTTCCGGTTGGAAGCATGGGCCGCACATTATTAAAAAGAGGCGACGAAAATGACACCAATTAAGCACATTTTTCCAGCGGGTCGAAGCACGTTCTTTACTTTAAAATGGAACGTTACCTAGGCATGGAGAGGCCCGATGGGATCAACTGCAAAAGTGCATTCCATTCTCCGCAAATCTCCATTTTAGAGCGGTTGAAATGCAAAAATTCATCTCTTTTGGGGATATACGATAAAAAAGTAGCTTTTGCCCCGAAATGAACTGCACTTTTGCATCTGAACCACCTGTTTCGAGGAATTTCGACGAAAACCGCGTGCACTTTTGCATTTCGTGAGATTTCCCCCGCTTCCTTATATCGCAACGTGCCGGGAGTGGCATATAGTGCCTTCCATGTAAAGGTTTCAGCACGTTCAAGTTCCTGAATAGCGGCTTCAAGCTCCGCATTCCATCGCTGTCATCCCCATGCTCCCCTGCTTATAGGTTTTCGTGCTGGTCGCACCGAAAGTTGAGTTTTTAATGACTACTCCACGTCTTTTTACTAAACGTATAAGAGCAGCCGGCCTCCCCCGCAAACGTAACGGGGTCAAGACCAGGCGCTTCCAAGCGGCAGGGTCCGGAAACCGCGCAAGTCACGACCGCTTCCGTTATCATGCCCTCCATCCAGGAGAAGTCGACGGTAAAGCCGCCCCGGGCACGCAACCCTTTGACGCTCCCCTCGTGCCAACTGCCTGGCAATGCGGGCAGCAGCCGGATCACCCCGGCGTGGCTTTGCAACAGCATTTCGGCAATGCCTGCCGTTCCGCCAAAATTGCCGTCGATTTGAAACGGAGGATGGTTGTCGAAAAGGTTAGGCAGCGTGGAATGGTCCAGCAGCGCCCTCACGTTCTCGTAAGCCTTGCCCCCATCCTGCAGACGGGCCCAGAAATTGATGATCCACGCCCGGCTCCAGCCGGTGTGGCCGCCGCCGCTCGCCAGCCTGCGTTCCAGCGTTGTCCGGGCGGATTGGGCCAATTCCGGCGTGCCTTCCACGCTGAAGGCTTGGCCCGGGTATAATGCAAATAAATGAGAGATGTGGCGGTGTCCCGGCTCCATCTCCTCATAATCCTCCATCCATTCCTGTATCTGCCCGTATTTGCCAATCTGCGGTTTGGGGAGCCGCTTCAGGGCGGCGGCCAGTTCCCCGCAGAAGACCTCGTCCTGTCCGATGATTTCCGCACTGCGGATGCAGGCGTCGAACAGCGCATCGATAATCTGAAAATCCATCGAGGCCCCGGCGCAGAGCACCCCTGTCTCGCCATTCGGCAGCCTGTAGCTGTTCTCCGGGGAGACGGACGGACAAGTAATCAGTCGCCCTTCGTCGTCCTCGATCAAATAATCGAGCAGGAACAACGCCGCCTCCTTCATCGTCTCATACGCCCGCGCAAGGAAGAAACGGTCCTGGGTAAACCGGTAATGCTCCCACAGGTGCAGGCATAACCAAGCGGCGCCCATCGGCCAGTAGGAAGCCGAAAGATACTTATCCTGCGGTGCCGTGTCCGCCCAGATATCCGTATTGTGATGCGCCGTAAATCCCCGGCAGCCGTACATGACCCTGGCCGTTACCCTGCCGGGCTCCCGCATCCGCTCGATCAAATCGAACAAAGGCTCGTGGCACTCGGTCAGATTGCAGTTTTCCGCCGGCCAGTAATTCATTTGCGCATTGATATTAATCGTGAATTTACTGTCCCATGGCGGTAAAAAGCTGTTGTTCCATATTCCCTGAAGGTTCGCGGGCAAGGAACCCGGGCGGCTGGAGGAAATGAGCAGGTATCGGCCAAATTGGAAATAGGTTGCGATCAGCCCGTGATCCTCAGCGCCCTGCCGAAACAGTTCCAGCCTATCATCAGTCGGCAGCACGTCTTTGCCCGGACTCTCCGGCAGCTTCAGGTCAACCCGCCCGTACAGCTCGCGGTAATCCGCGATATGCCGGGCCAGAAGATCAGTGTAGGGAACCCTGCTGAGCTCATCCAACCGCCGCTTGCCGTAAAGCTCCGGGTCCGGGTGGCGAAAGGTCGTGCCGGCAGCCAACAGCAGTGTGACCGCATCCGCTCCGTTCACCAGCAGGTGGTCGCCAAGGGTCCGGCAGTCGCCGCCTTCCGGGACCGCCTTCATTACGGCGCAAAAAGATCCGCCGTCCTTGCCCCCGCACTCTCCGCGCATAACCAGCCCGGATAATCCCCATTTCTCCGACTTCTCCAGGTATCTCCAATTCTGCCGGTTAAACCGGGCTTTGAAAGATATCGCCTTCTCCTTGTCGGCGGAAACCCGGATGACGATCGCCTGATCCGGATAACTGGCAAACAGCTCGCGGGTGTACCGCACCTCGCCAATCCGATAGCTGATCCGGGATAAGCCATTCTCCAAATCAAGCTCCCGCATGTAGTCTTGGGCAGGCTGCTCGTGATCAGCGAACGACAGCAGCAGATCGCCGAGCGGCAAATAATGGCGTTGCGCTTCGGGCAGCCCCGTCATCGTCAGCGCCGCCAGCTCCTCCGCCTCCTGCAGCCGTCCCTCCATAATCAGCTTGCGTATTTGGGGCAAATGAGGCAATGCGTCTTCATTGTTGCGATCGCGCGGACCTCCATACCACACCGAATCCTCGTTGAGCTGGAGCATCTCCTGGGCTGTGCCCCCAAAGATCATCGCGCCAAGCCGTCCGTTGCCGATCGGAAGCGCTTCGTTCCATTCGGCCGCAGGTTTCCTGTACCATAAGCGGTGCTTCTGTTCCAAACTGGTCATACTGCTCCTCCAATCCGCCAAAATAGCATATATGTTCAGCGATTAGTCCAGTTCCACCAAAGCCTTGATCACTTTCGATTCAGGCTTCAGCCAACTGTCGAACTGCCCGATCATGTCTTCAAATCCGCAGCGGTGGGTAATGTAACGGCCGATATCAATGCACCCCGACGATACGGCCGCAAGCACCTGCTCAAAATCCTCCCGTGTAGCATTTCTGCTGCCCTGAAGCGTCATTTCGCGGGCATGAAAATCGGGATCGCTAAAGGTAATCGTGCTTTTCACCAATCCGACGAAGGTCAAAGAGCCGCCATGGCCGACAAGCCCGAAAGCGTTTTCCATCGACGAGACGTTGCCGGTAGCATCGATGACGAATGCCGGGAAGCTGCCGTCCGTTAGCGCGGCCAGCCGCTCCTGCGGCTCCCGGAGCGCGTTCACCGTGTGCTCGGCCTTGGCCCAAACCTTGCAAAATTCCAGACGCTCGTCGTTCACATCCATCGCGATCACCTTTGCTCCGGCATATCCGGCCATCGCCATCACGCCAAGCCCGATCGGTCCGGCGCCGATGATGAGCGCCTGATCCCCGGCGCCCAGCCCCGAGCGGCGGACGGCGTGCGCGCCGATCGCCAGCGGCTCCAGCATCGCCGCCTGATCCAACGTCAGTCCTTCCGTCTTGATAAGACTCGATATTGGCACGGAGATTCGCTCCCGCATTCCGCCGTCCGTATGGACGCCCAGCACCTTCATATGTTGACAGCAATTCGTTTTCCCGCTCAGGCAGGCCCGGCAATGGCCGCAATGAATGTACGGGACAACGCTGACCTGGTCGCCGGCCCGCAGCCCTTCCCGGTTGTCGCCGATTTGCTCGATCGTCCCGGCCAGTTCGTGGCCGAGCACGCGCGGGTAGGTAAAATAAGGCTGATTGCCCCGGTACGCGTGCAGGTCAGTTCCGCAAATGCCAATCCTCCGAATCCTTACGATCGCCTCGCCCTCATGCATTTGCGGCTCCGGCAGATCCTCCCGAAACACGAACCGCCCAACTTCCTCGCAGATGATGCCCTTCATGATCATCGCCCCCCGCTCCGCCGGACCGGCTCTCCGCCCCATTCCGGCCGTCCGCTCGGCCACGTTGCGCCATCGACCGGCTTCAGGATCTCCAATACTTCCCGCAGCAATGCTTCGTCCATCGGTTCTTCCGTCCACAAAATGTTGTTGCGGATATTTTCCGGGGTCGCCGTGCTGACCAGCGTCGTCGGAATGCGTTCATCCGCCGTGGAGAACTGGACCGCCAGCTTCGCGATGTCCGCTCCTTTACTCCGGCAATGTTCGGCGGCCTGCCGGCAAGCGGCCCTGATGTCCTCGCCCGCAGGATGCCAATCCGGCACGTCCCGGTTGCTCAGTAAACCCATGGACAGCGGCGACGCGTTGATCAGGCCGGTTCCTTGCCGTTCCAGCAACGGAAGGAGACCAAGCAGCGTAGTATCGTTCAGAGAATAATGGCAGTACGATAAGATGACATCCAGAGCGGTACGGGACAAAACCGCTTCGAAGATATTCAAGGGCAAGCCGGATACGCCGAAAAAACGGATTTTCCCGGATTTTTTCAACTGTTCAAGCGCGGGGACTCCTTCCTCCACCACCTGCTCCAGCGAGCCAAACTCGATGTCGTGCAGCAGTAAAATATCGAGATAATCCGTCCCCAGGCGCCGCATGCTTTCTTCCGCGCTGTGAATCACCCGCTCCCGCGAGAAATCAAATTCGTCCTGCCCGTAACGCCCCGCTTTCGTGGACAAAACATACCGGTCCCGCGGAATCGCCCGCAGCGCTTCGCCCAGCACGTTTTCCGCCTTCGTCAGGCCGTAATAAGGCGAAACGTCAATCAGATTGATGCCCATGTCGATGGCGGTATGGACCGTACGTATCCCCTCATCCCTCTGAACATCCCGGAACACGCCTCCCAGCGAAGACGCCCCAAAGCTTAACGCCGACACGTTCAGCCCGGTGGTCCCCAACTTTCTGTATTTCATCGTGTCGTTCCCCCAATCTCAATGTTTATTCAACTTGTAAAATTTCGCGGCGTTGGCGCCGAAAACAGCTTCGATCGCTTCCGCGGGCAGCCGGTCTTGCAACGCTTGCCGTAATATGTCCACGACTTCATCATAAGTTGCCGCCAGAAGACACACGGGCCAATCGCTGCCGAACATCACCCTCTCGGGGCCAAACAAATCAAGCGTTGCCTGGACGTATGCCGTGAAATCTTCCTTTTTCCACCCCTGACGGCCGGCTTCCGTCACCATCCCCGAAAGCTTGCAGCAGATGTTCGGATATTGGGCGATTTCCGCCATATGGCTTCTCCACGGCTCCAGCACCCCCGAAGCGATCGGCGGCTTCGCCAAATGGTCGACGACGCCCCGAAGCCTGGGGATTCGCTCCAGCAATTGGACAAGCTGCGGCAGTTGATTCGCCAGTACAAGCAAATCAACCGGCACGTCCTGTTCCGCAAAATATGAAAACGCTTCTAAATAGGCGGGCGATAAAACGGTGTTTGGGTCCTCCATCTCCTGGATCATCACGCGAAACCCGATAAATTTCGGATGCTTGCAAAACCACTCATACTGTTTCTTATAAGAAGGGTCCTCAAGATCCAGCCATCCGACCACACCGGCGATGAAATCGGCCGTTTCGCTTAATTCAAGAATAAATTCGGTTTCCTCAACCGTTGGCGCCGCCTGCACCAAAATCGTTTTGCCGATGCCGTGCTTTGGCAAATGCGGTTCAAGATCAGAAGGCAAATAATCGCGGAAAAGCACCGGAATTTCCGGCGTAATCCAGCCGTAATCGTTTCTGTCGATCTTCCAAAAATGCTGGTGAGCGTCAATACGCATCAAACCACCTCCATTCCACCTTATTGTGCGTCAGACTGCTTCATGCGAAGAAGTATGCACACGGCCGAAAACGGTTTTGCCAAACGGCAGGAAATGTGACCGTCTTCTGCTTTCACATCCGTATTGTTGTCCGGGAACATTTGCGTAATTTCGTAATGCCCCCATGCAGGAAGAGGCAGCTTTACACTTTCCGGAACGTCACCTCCAAAGGTATGTACAACTGCCATCATCTGTGATCGGTCTTTGGATGTGCGCGTGATTCCTTGCCATCCCTTGGGATGACGATAGCTGTGCACCAAGGTGCCGTATCGATTTGTTGTACCTTCCTTAATGATCGGAGAAACCAGCTTATAGAAAGCAATGGCCTCGTCCACAATTTTCCACTGTTTTTCATTCAAATCATGGATATCGCCGGACAAACACATCCGGCCTAACATCGTGCCGGCCAGCGAGTACACCAAACGCTGCAAACTGTCATTTTTTCTAAGAACGGCCCAGATCTGGCTTTGCCTCGGCAAAATCACTCTATGCAAATTCGCGGCAATGATCGGGATTTCCTCACATTCATGAGCGTCCGAAAATGATGACATACTTGTAAGTCCAACCATGGAAGGCTCCAAGCGGTGACCGCCGGATGCGCAATTTTCAATCACAATATCGGGTACTTCTTGTTTGATCAACCTGAAAAAATCCTGAACCGCTTGCATCTGCCGGCGTAATCCTTCACCGAGCGATTCCGCGCCGTCGCAGCCGATGCCCAGATTATCGTTATAGTCAACTTTTAAATAGCCGAATCGATGATTTTTCAAAAAGGAGATCACTTTCTCTTTCAAATAGCTGACGACAAAGGGATCGCGGAAGTCCCAAAACCGCCGGTCACCGCTCGTGATCGGCAAGCCGTCCCGTTTTAAGAGATGATCAACCCCATGAAACGCCGCGGATTCCACGCCGCAAACTTCCATTTCGAACCAAATGCCGGGAATCATCCCGCATTTTCTAATATGTTCGAGCGTTTGTTCCAGCCCATCAGGGAAATCAATAGGGTTCACATCCCAATCGCCCATACTGTTAAACCAGTGCGTCCCTTCCCGCTTATACCATCCGCAATCAATGACAAGATAACGTATTCCCCTGCCTTTGAGCCGTTCGGCAATCGCGTAAAGATTCGCAGCCGATGGAGACCCCCATGTTGTACAAAACTCGTTAAAAACGATCGGCAGATCTTCTTCCAGCGCCGGCCCGCGCAATAGAGGCCGGTCCTGAATCCCGGTTAATCGCTCCGCCGCACGGTCAACCCCCCCCACTACTGCGGTGAGATAGGCGCTGGGAGTCTGAAATGCCTCTCCAGGGCCGATCGTCTTGGTCCAATGGCCAAATTCCCTGTCCGCCAGTCCGCCTGACAGATACAGGGCGTCATCCCGCCTGCCGATCTCGATCTGCCAGGAGGCGGGGTGGGCGATTTGAACACCCCAAGTCACACCAACGCGGGTGTCCTCCAAATATGCCGCCGGGAAAAATCCCCGCACCGGCATGGATCCTACCTGTCCGAAGCGCAGGCATCGTGTACCCGAAGGCGCCCAGGCCGGTTCAAGGTTTAAATCTTCGATATTACTGGAATATAAGCGCCCTTCCGCGGACCATGAACTAAGGATTCGATGGAAAATTAACGATTCGGGAGCATCATCCTCGGCAAACGGGGTAAACCCTGTCAACGAGAAGGATGATATCATTTCCGCCGTAACGGGCAGTTCGCTTTCATTCTTGATGATTGTAAAGGACTCCAGTGCTCGATATCCCGAATACCAGGTTAAATGATGCTCGACCCGGCACGAACTCGGGCTGCGCCATGCGGACACCACCGTTACACTATTATCACGCTCCAATTTACGCTGTTCTTCAAATAACAGCGCATCCATGGTTCCGCTGTTGCGCATGGAATGGCCGTGCGCGAATCCGCCGGGATAAGCATCCCCGATGAATTTGAGTTGCACTAAAGGATCCGCCTTGTATTTCTTCTCACAGACATGGGATACCATGGATTCCGGCAGCAGGACCAAGCCCGGTTGCCCGGTTTGGCCATCTTTAACATAGCGGGCTATCATATCGCCGAATCTATAGTCCTTATTAATCTCCATTTCATCCCGACCTTCTTTTTTTAGGATTCGTCTCTGTCCTTTGCCGTTTCGTCTCTTTCACGGTAGGCGCCTGGCGTGATCCCCGTATACTTCTTGAACACTTTGGCGAAATAATGTTTACTCTCAAACCCGACCCGCCGCCCGATCTCGCTCGCGGAAAGATGCCGATGCGTCCCTAGCAATTTCTGCGCTTCCTTGATCCGGAATGCGTTTAAATAATTCACAAACGTGTCTCCCGTCACTTTCTTGAACAAGCTGCTGATGTAATTCGGATGAAGATTCATCAATTCGGCAAGATGATCCAGCGAAAGGTCGTTCATATAATGCTGTTCTGTATAGGCCAGAATACGTTTCGTGTGCCGTTCACACTCCGAATCGGCTTCGGAAGGAAGCTCCTGATCGATATGCGTCAGCAGCCCGGCAATCTCATTTTTGTCAAGCGGTTTCAGCAAATAATCCACCACGCCCCAGCGCAGCGCTCTCCTCACGTATTCGAAATCGTCATAGCCCGTCAGGATAATAAACCGGTCACATAGGCCGCTCCCCTTGGCCTCCTCCATCAGTTCGAATCCGTTTTTCTCCGGCATATGGAGATCCGTCACCGTAACATCCGGCATATAACCTTTCATGACTTCAAGCGCTTCAAAAGCGTTGCCTGCCTCGCGCACCTCGGTACCGAGCGGAGCCGCATCCTTGATGACCTTGACCAATCCCCCAAGAATAAGCGGCTCATCATCCACAATCAATAATCTCATCGTTGACCCGCCGCCCCTTTCGATATGATGATGGTGAGACATGTTCCCCGGCCTTGCTCACTATCAAGCGCCAAGTGCGAAGCGCCGCCGAAAAACGATTTGACCCGCTCGTTGACGTTAATCAGACCTACGCCTCCCTCCATCTCCTGGACGGAATGTACATCGCCTCCCCCCGTTAGCCGTGAACGGAGCCTGGGCAGTTTGTCTTCCGGAATGCCTATTCCGCTGTCCGAAACGCAGATCCGGATTTCGTCGGCGGTTTCCGACGCCTGAAGCTTGATATGGACGGGTCGCAGCGTCGCGGACGCCCCATGGATGATGCAGTTCTCGATCAAAGGCTGGAGCATGAACCGGGGGCAGGCGATCTGCTCCGCGTCGACGGTGATGTCAATCTCGTAACTCAGCCTGTTCTGAAGCCGCATTTTGTGAATATTGAGATAGAAGACGACCGTCTCGATTTCCCTGGCAAGAACCGTCTGGTCCTCCTTCGAAGACAGGCTGTAACGCATCAGCTTCCCGAACCAATAGGAAATGTCGGCTACCTCTTTATCGTTGTTGGATTCCGCCAGCATTCGGATGGTCTCAAGCGTGTTGTATAGAAAATGCGGTTTGATTTGGGCTTGCAGCACTTTATAGGCCGCTTCTTTGTTTCGCAGCTCGGCCCGGTGGACATTGTTGATCAGCTCATCCATACGCTGGATCATCGAATTGTAGGTCATGGTCAGAAACCCGATCTCATCCTGGCGGTTCGGCTTGTCGTGCTTGCTGATGTACTGTTTCATATTGTTATCGCTCAAGTTGCGCATATGTCTGGCCAGGCGAAGGATACGTTTCGTAATGGTAGAAGCGAGCGCATAATACGCAAGCGACAGTGCCGCCAGAAGAAGGACGATGGTGGAAATCAGAATAATCTCTTTGCGTTTGACCGCGTGAAACACTTCGTCTACCTTTCCGGTGACGACGACCCGGACGCCAAGCTCCTCGATGTAAAGCTGATTTACGATCGTTTTCCGGTTGATGAAATAGGCTTTCGTATCGTTCGAGCCGAGCAGCTTCCACGTTTCGTCGTCAATCCCGGCAGCTGCGCCTTCCGCCGCCGGCAGACCTCCTTGCTTCGGTAACAGGAACGCTTTCCAGTTGCCTTCTCCGCCTGTCGCGTTGTAAAATTTCCGGATCAGACCACCGCTGATGCGGAGCTCGAGAAGCCCGATGATCTCTGTAAAATCCGGGTTGTAAATGTTCTGGTAAAAAACGAGCCGCGGTTCCCGGGCTCCCGGATCGGGCACAACCCACACTCCTTGACCAGGCTTCAGCGAACTGGCGATCTCCTTGCCCTGAGGATCCAGAGACGATATATCGAGAAACCGGTCGGTGATTTGAAGCGCGCGCTCCTTTGTTGTATATATCCTGAACCTCTCAATTTCCGGATTGGCATACAGCGACTGTGTAATAATCGGACTGATATACCGGTTGTAGGCGTAAATGCTGTCCGATTCGGATTCATAAATTCCGCCTAAATAATCCGTCACATACGGGTTATATTGCAGCAAGCGATGGATGGAGTCGACTCGGGTCAGATCCGCCTTCATGTTTGCCTTGGCCTGTTCCAATATTTTTTGCCGGCTCTCCACGAATTGTTGGGTCAGGTTGCCGTAGATTTGTACATAATAGTAATATCCGAACGTGACGACCGGAATAAAAATCAAGATGACATATCCTAAAATGATTTTGCGTACGATGCTCACGGTAACGATTCCCCCCGCTGCCGATTTATTTCTTCTAACCGTACCATGAGCAAGCAAAACCCGGTAGAGTTTTGACCTCCCTACCGGTTGCGGCGACCTTCGCTTACTCGAACAAATCCTTCTTCTTCTGATAAGTCTCGTTTGCCCAATCGACAAGCTCTTGCAAGCCCATATTCTCGGCCGTCTTCACCATATTCTCGTATTTCGCAACGGCTTCCTCTTCGGAACCCGCCAGGTAAATTTTAACCTTCTCATTTTTGATCATCTCGTCGATCTTGGTTTTGATCGTCTTTTCTTTAGAATCCGGCTGGGTCTGAATCAGGCCGAGCGCCGGCTTATAGGCCGTAATGGCCTTTGTCTCCATCAAGGCCTGTGTCTTCTGCGTGCCCGGAACATAGGACAGCATGCCTTCCGTGACTCCGTCGTTGTACAGATACCACCATTTAATTCCATTGCCGTTAATGAAATCGGCATCGGTCGGATTGTATTTCAGATCCGGATAACCCGCATCGTTCCATGTCCAATGCTCGCCCTCGACGCCAAACATGGTCAGTTTTTTGCCTTCGTCGCTCGCCAGGTATTGAATGAACTTGATTGACGCCTCCGGATCCTTGTTTTTCTTGGTGATGAAAGTACCGGCAAATCCGAGACCCGTGCTCACCACCTTCGCGTCTTTCGACAAGGCGCTGGGCAGCATTTTGAACGTAAATGAACCTCCGTTGCTCTTAATTTTGATGTTATCCGAATCCGCCGTGGTAACGGTATAAACGTGAGCAAACGCTTTGCCGCTTGTTACGTACTGGTCGTCAATCTGGTCGTTTGCGAATGCGAAATTTTCCGCCAGAATGTATCCATGGCGATATAAGCCATTCATAAATTTGAAGAAGTCCAACATCTTCGGCTGTCTGATGGCATAATCCACTTTTCCATCTCGTTCATACCAGCCATCCAGGAGGGCTTCGGTGCCGAACTGCTGCAGAAAATACTGCTCAATCCACTCTTTGTCCATCATCAGCGGCACCATATCGGGATACTTCTCCTTGACCATGCCCAGCACCTTCGTGAAATCGTCGAGCGATTGAATCGGCGGATTGCCGAGCTCCTTCAGGATATCTTCCCGCACGGCTATGCCGGGATTGCCGTCGCTGCCGATCGAATATTTATTTTGAGCCATTTCCTCCTGTGTGGCGAAGGAATTCCGTACCGTGTAGAAGTTGCCGTCGTCCATTGTATGGATCGCAATTCTCGTCTGATCGATTTTGAAATCCGGCGCATATTTCTCGATCAACTCATTCCAGGGATAGGACAGCTTCGAATCCGACATTCGATTAATGTTGGCATACGTGAAGACGAGGTCCGGCAGATCTCCGGAAGCGATCATCAGCGGCAGCTGCTTATCGTCCGTTGCGACGGTAACGTTGAGCTTGACTCCCGTTTTCTCCGTAATTTTCTCTGCGATCGGTCCTTTCCATTCTTTAACCGGATACCATGGCGCATCGATGAACAGCGACAACTCCTTCACGCCGCCGGATTTCTCCGGGGAATCGCCGCCTTGCTTCGCGCCTTCGCCGTTGCCGTTGTTGCCGCAGGCGGACAGCAGCGTGAACGCAAGCACCGCCGCCAGTGTCGCTGCAAGCAGCTTGTAGCTTTGGAATGTTTTCAAAACAAACCCCTCCAATGGATATATTGTCATTTTAATGTAAGCGCTTAAAAATAGAAACAACTACTTATCCTTTCACAGAGCCTAACATGATTCCATGCACAAAGTATTTTTGCAGAAACGGATAAACGCAGATGATCGGCACAATGGAGACCACCATCGACGTTACCTGCAGCGAGAAGCTCGTAACCCCTGCCGAGGCCGAAGCGCTGTTTGCAACGGCAATGGCATCCATTGGCGAGTTGCTCTTGTTGATCACTTCCATCATGCGGTAAGTAAGCGTTCTCAGGTTCTCCGATTGTACGAAATAAGCGGAGTCCAGCCATGAATTCCATTGGCCGACGCCCATGAACAACGCCATGGTGGCGAGTACCGGCGTCGAAACCGGCAGGATGATCCGAAAAAAAATCACGAGTTCGCCAGCGCCGTCCATGTGCGCCGATTCCTTCATCTCGCCGGGGATTTCCCGGAAGAACGAGATGGCGATCAGCAGAAAAAACGTGTTAAGCATGGACGGGACAATGTAAACGGCAAATGAATTAAGCAGTCCGATCGAACGCAGCACCACGTAATAGGGAATCAAGCCGCCGGAGAAGTACATCGCGAAAATGATGATCGTAAAATACGTCTTGCTGAACAACAAATCACGGTGCGAAAGAGCGTAAGCGACCAGGCTCGTCAGCAGAAGCCCCAACACCGTGCCCGATATCGTCCGGGCAACCGTAACCAAGAAGGCGCGATACCATTTCGGATCGTCCAGAAAAACTTTGTAATTCTCCAGAGTAACGCTTCGGGGCCACAAATAAACGCCTCCCAGGAGTGTATCGGAACCTTTGTTAAATGAGGCGATCAGCACATAATAGAACGGGTACAGCATGGTGAGCATGATGATAAACAAAACGATGTAAATCACGCTGTCAAAAAGAAAATCCTTCTGTTTTTGGCTTTTGAGCACCACCAACCCTCCTTTTTTCTAGAATAAGCTTGACCCTGACACTCGCTTGGCGATGAAGTTGCTGGAGAAAATCAACACCACCGAGATGACGGATTGAATTAAATCGATCGCCGCCGCATAGGAAAAACGGCCGTCGCTCAGACCGACTTTGAAAGCGTAGGTCTGTACGATCTCCGATGTCGGATTGTTGATGCTGTTGCCGAACAGGTAGGCCTGCTCGAAGTTCGAACCGACCAGCCCGCCGCCGAGAATGCTGCCGATCGTCAGGACCAGCACAACGACGATCGTCCCCTTCATCCCCGGGAGCGTGATATAACGGATGCGCGCCAGCCGGCCGGCGCCATCAATCTCGGCGGCTTCGTAAAGCGAGGGATTGATTCCCGTAATGGCCGCCAGGAAGATGATCGTCCACCAGCCCATTTCCTTCCAAATCGCGCTTCCGACGGCAAGCCCCCAGAAGTAATTGGGACTCGTCAAAATATTGAGCGGTTTGTCGATGAATCCGGCTTCGATCAGGGCTCTGTTGACCATGCCGACGTCCGCGGACAGAAAAGCGTAGGAGACGCCGACAACAACAACCCAGGAAATAAAATGCGGCAAATAGCTGATTGTCTGAACGAACCGCTTGAACGCCATGTTCTTCACTTCGTTCAGCATGATCGCGAGCAAGATCGGCGCGGGAAAAGCGAAGATGACCTTCAGAAAGCTCAAGACCAGCGTGTTGCGGACAATCGTGGCAAACTGATAATCGTGGATGAATTCATCGAAATACCTCAGACCCACCCACTCGCTGGTAAAGATCCCCTTAATGCCGTTTGAAATGCTGTAGTCTTTAAAAGCCATCAAAATACCGAACATCGGCGTGTACGAAAAAATCAGCAGAAAGATCATGCCGAGTCCGACAAATACATGCAGTACCTTTTGCTTTTTGAACCGCTTCCACAATTGGGTTCGCCGGCCAACCCCAGCCGCGGGGCTCATAAGCTGTGTATCCAGTTCCATAATGCGCTCCTCCTCAAAGTTTTGTGCGCATTGCTTCCTGAGTAAGCTTCGTGCAAAACTTACTTCGGAACCATGGGCTTTACATCTAGTGTATCCTCCTGGACTTTATCGCCGTAAGCCAACATTTCTAAGAAAGCGTTGTCATTTTTTAAGAGCCAGCCCTGTTGCCGGATCAAAAAGATATAAAAAACCTGAAGCCAAAGCAAAGATTTCTCATTGCCTGGTTCAGGTTTCGGTTTAAGTGAATAACTCTTTTATAGTTGAAATCCAGCGTTTTACTTCTAAGCGCTGTTCGCTTCTAAGGCACGCAATACCGTAAACCACTTCTTCAGTATAGCTTAAGGGAACAAAGGCGATCTCATTGTCCTCTCCAATCACAAAGTCCGGCAGAACCGAAACGCCAAGATCACTTTTTATCATGGTATGTACTGTATTTATGGTATCTCCATAGGTATAAATGGAATCGGGACAATTCTCAATAATTTTCCTGTTCATCCTTTTTAGTGTTGGAGGGGATTGGTGTTCGTCAAATAAAATGATCGCTTGATGATTTAATTGTTCGATGTCCAGCACACTTTCATTCGCAATAGGATGATTTTTGGGCAGTACACAAACATAGGACCCTTTAAGTACTGGATAAAAACAAAAATCAATGTCCTTTCCCAAATTATCTTCCGAAGTAAATATGATATCAAACTTTTGGTTTAATAAGTCTTCTTTCTCTCTAGTCAAATTAGACTTCTTCAACTGAATCTGAATCTGCGGGTATCTTTCCTTAAACCGCCTAATAATGTCCGGCAAAACTTTCTTCTCAAAAACAGTCTCCGTGTATCCGATAACCAAAGTGCTTTCATATTTTTCCGAGAGCAGTTTTGCTTTCTTAATGGATTGGTCTAATCTAAATAGAAGTCCTTCCATATCTTCGTAAAAGCTATTGCCGGCTAAAGTCAAATTAACGGTCCTTTTGTTGCGAACAAATAAAATGATTCCCAGCTCATTTTCTAAACTTTTTATATTGTGGCTTACAGCAGGTTGTGTCAAATTTAATTTCTCAGCCGTTGTTGAAAAATTCAGTGTCTCGGCAAGAGAAACAAAGCACTTTAGTTGCTGAATATTCATTTGAAACACCCTTTTAATAATAAATCCTTTTTATAAATCATAACATAGGGTAATTTCACTGTAGTGTCAACCTATGCTATTCTTTGCTTGTGAAAGTTATCACTAGGAAAGAAGGAATACACATGCGTTATATTGTAACAGGCGTAGATGGTCAACTAGCAAGCCGTGTAGCGGAAACCGTGCTCGCAGAAGTAGATGGCCGCAATTTAACCTTCACATGCATGAAGAAAGACAGAATTCCCAAAGATACGGTTCAACGATGGGAAAATGCGGGAGTCAAAATCTTTGAAATCAATTATGATGACATTCCATCCATGGAACGGGCTTTCAAAGATGGTGACCGCATCTATATTGTCTCTGGCCTTGAAGTAGGCAGAAGAGTCCAACAACACAAAAATGCGATTGATACGGCGATCAAAGCAGGAATCTCCCACATCACGTATAGCTCATTTATCGGTGCGACAGATCCTAATTACGCTCACGTTTTTGTAACTCCGGACCATACGGCGACTGAAAACTACTTAAAGTCAACAGGCATTACCTACAATGCAATGAGAAATAACTTATATTTAGAAAACTATCTGACTATGTATACGATGTTGGCACTAATGTCCGACAATAAATGGTTGAGCACTGCCGGCGAAGAACGGGCTACTTTAGTTCACAAAGATGATTGCGCAAGGGCCGCAGCCGCAGCCCTGCTCGGAAAAGCCAAAGACAACGAGGCTTATAATATCGTAGGATCAGAGTCTGTTTCCGTAAGGGATCTGTGCAACCTCATTAAAGAAGTTTCCGGTAGAGACCTGGAGTATATTCCTGTGAATGCGGAGCAATATTATGAACACCTGGAGAAACTGCACATTCCTAGAGAAATTACCGGGGATTTCTCCCGCTCGCCCGTTCCATTCTGCGGCGATGATCTCGTGACAACCGATGCCAGCATTAAAGAAGGGCTTTTAAACGTTCATTCCGATGCCATTGAAACTTTAACTGGACAAAAGCCAAAAACGGCAAGAGATATTATCGGAAAATATAAATATATTTGGGAGAACAATATCCAGAACTGGCGGGATATGAAATAACATCGTTCAAGCAGGCAATTATTCAAATAAGGAGAGATTTCATATGCAACCGAAAGAAACTTTAAAAGACTTTGTAGGAAGCCATATGATTTATACTTATGAAAATGGTTGGGAATACGAAATCTACATTAAGAATGACCATACCATTGATTATCGGATCCATAGCGGCATGGTTGCGGGCCGCTGGGTGCGGGACCAGGAAGTTGATATTGTAAAACTAACGGAAGGCGTTTATAAAGTATCCTGGACCGAACCAACAGGAACGGACGTTTCCTTGAATTTTATGCCAAATGAAAAACGAATGCACGGTGTTATTTTTTTCCCAAAGTGGGTTCATGAACATCCGGAAATTACGGTTTGTTATCAAAATGACCATCTTGAATTAATGAAAGAATCGCGCGAAAAATATGAAACTTATCCCAAATATGTTGTTCCTGAATTTGCTGACATCACATTTTTGGAGAATGCCGGCGTTAACAATCAAGAACTAATCTACAAAGCGCCTTATAAAGGGATGACAGACGACATCCGTGCAGGAAAATTGAAATAAGTAAATCTAAAAACGCATTAAAAATCGGCCTCTTCGCAGACGATGCGAACAAGGCCGATTTTTTAGATGGTATTCCTATTCTATTCATCTCCAAGTAATGTAAACGAGGACAGGCTTGCGCCTCCCGAGCCTCTATACGTAAAATATAACGCTTGTATGCCGTCCGGTATGACGAGATCGGTAGAATATTCCGTCCAGATATTCGAAAAATGGACCGGTATATTTCCGAGAGCCGGGCCGTCCCAAGCTGTTTTCACCTCAAAGACGCCGTGGCAATATCCGCGCACCTTGATTTTAATCCTCCTGATTCCATGGCAGTCAAAATACTTGAACCCGGCCGTAGCGGAATCCGTCATATTGGCGATGTACCCGATTTCTTCATCCCCGTCTTTTCCATCCTGGGTGATTTTCGGAAAACGGCTATCCAGCCATGCCCCGGATTGGCCGAAACCGCCTGTATACAGCTCCTCGTCTTTACAAAACAGATTGCATGCCAGGTAAGCGGGATATTCCCCGCGCCCCGCAAGCGGTCCGCCATTCGGACCACAGGAGGTCATCTCCGCCTGAAGGATCGTTCCGTCTTCCCGGAATGCGATCGGCTCGATACAGCCTTGCCGGCAGAAAGCTGTACCGTTGGTATGTCTATGGTAAAAAACAAACCATTTTCCGTCGATGTGGACGATGCTGCCATGGTTATTGCCGCCGTAATACATCGGTTTGTCCGCCGGCTTGTAGGAATCAATATGCAGATCGTTGTTGCTTACGACAACCCCCTGGTAAACAAATCCTTTCGTCGGAAATTTGCTGGTGGCATAACACAATTCATGCATGGCGATCGAGGAATAGACAAAATAATAGGTATCGCCTTTCTTCCTTATGGAAGGAGCCTCAAAAAACTCATGTCCTTCAAACCTGCTGCCCTTGCCGTAAGGTTCACTCGGCGCGACAAATACCGGTTCTTCCACAATCGTGAGCATATCAGGACCAAGCACCGTGGCCATTGCGCCGTGTCTGGATTTGTCTCCAATCGCACAGAAACCGGTATACAGGTAGGTACGCTCTCCTTCCGTCAACACGCCCGGATCAAACTGGGGCTCATCGCCTTCTCTTTCTCCCAAGCGTGTGCCGTCGGCATACTTGACGTAACCGTAAAATTCATACTTGCCGGCCGGCGTATCGCAGACGGCTACCGAAACGATGGAAACCTTATCCAGAACATAGTAGAGATAATACCGTCCATCCGGGCCGACGGTAACGTCAGGCGCATAAAGGCACATTCTGCCGTCAGGATTGAGCGGGTCATCCGTTTTCTTGTAAATCACGCCTTCATACCGCCAGTCGCCCAGATCATCCACGGGCGCCGACCAGCATACATAGTCCTCTAAACAAAAAGCGTGTCCGTTGAAACGGTCGTGAGATCCATACACATAAACTCTGCCGTTAAAAACATACGGCTCTCCGTCAGGTACGTATTCCCATGATGGGAGATAGGGATTCAATCCTTGCTTTTTCATTATGAATACTCACTCCTTTAAGTATATTATATGATATTATTATTGCTTCCATCTTTTCTAGCAGATTATTGCGTATCTTTGTCATGATATTACGATTTCCGGAATAGTTTCTCCGCCGGTCTGAGATAAGATGAACCTGGAAAGCAAACAAAGCAGCTTCATGGCATGCCCGAAACTGCTTTGTTAGTGCTCGCGACTGCTGCGATTTTTACGTTTCTACAATGATCTTAAGCTTAACTTGCGTTAGTTCTTGGTTCAAATCCCTATCGGCGGACATATCCAGAACAGGCAAACCGTTTATATCGAAGTGCACTCGACGAAGGCCCGCGGATCTGGGGCCGGCCGGATTCGGACCTATGCCATGATACACCAGCATTAGTTTGCCGTATTCATCCGTAACAAAGGAGTTATGGCCCGGACCATACTCATTCTCGACCGATAGCAGAGATAATACAGGCGCATTGCTCTTCACCCAGTTGTCTGGATTCAGTAGATCCGCCCCTCTTTTGGCAGTTAAGGTTCCAACCGCATAGGTAGGCTCATTTGCGGACCCGCCGGAATAGGTAACAATAATATAATCGTCGGTAACGATACAATATGGGCCTTCATTATTGATGGTATGCCTGTTATTTTCCCAACCGTAGAGCGGCCGGGCTATTAACACCGGATCACTTGTCAATTGCCAAGGTTTGGCTGGTTCGATCGTTGCGATAAACAGCATGGAACCGGAATCTTCCGGTGACCAGCGGCGCCAGGACCAGATTACATAAGACCCTCCATCCGCTTCCAAATACGTCATGTCCAGTGTAATCTCTAATGCCCCGCCGTCTTCATGAACCGATCCCAGAAACAAGCCATCCTTGTTCACCATGCGAATGGGATGTTCCCAGTCAGAGGGATTGGTAATACGTCCGCCGTTCTTCAGCTTCATGATGTGAGCTTGCGGCCCCCATACCGAACCGCTGACCGCAAAGAAAATGTACAATTCATTGCCTACAATATGAAACTCGGGTGCCCAAAAGGTTTGGACATACCCTCGGGATTCATCTTTATCCAAAATCACATGTTCTATGATATCGGACGCAAACAGCCCTCGAATGGTATCAGCTTCACGCACATACAATCCAATATTGCCGTTATCATCGTTCGTTGCGATAAAATAGTACTTATCCTTCCATTTAAATATGACTGGATCTGCCCTGCCGACCGCGACAGGAAAAGGGTAGAACTGTTGCGTAACCGTGCCGGTGATCTCATAGCTCCCGGCTGTATGGAAGTCGATAGCGTCCGTGTTCCATATCACCTGCTTGACTGCTTTCGAACCATCGGTATATAACGCGGTTGCCGTAACGGCATGAATATCATTTACGTTTTTAGCTACTGCCGTTTCCGGCACCTCAATAGCTATGTTCACTAACGGTGACCGGCGAATTAGCAGATTCCTGCCGAATTCACCTTCTACATCGATCACATTTGCCTCCACCGCGCCCTCCACATCCGTCGTTGCGGCGCAATAGGCAAACAGCCTTCCCCGAACAGGTTCAGATACCGTTTGCACATCATGAAGGTCTGGCAGGTCATTTCTGTAATAATTGCCGTTATAGTCACACCATTGAATTTCGTATTGACCTTTGAAGGAGTTGTACTCACATGTCACTTCCCGAACGTACTCATCCACTCCGAGGTGAACCGGACCGACCTCGGTGAAAGTGATCAAATCGCTCGTTCTCCATAACGAAATGCAACCTTTACTCTCATGATCGGCACCACCTTCCGCGTTGATACACACTGCCGCCACACCGAAGGTTCGATCGGCTGCATAGAATAAATACGGATTCCGCAGTCCTTTTTCGTTGATCGTATCGTTGGACGAGATCGTTGCGGTAGCATATAAAACGCCGGAGTTATAATTAAGTGCTTGAAATGTTTCGCCCTGGTTGCCGCGATAAGCCAGGTGAAGGCTATAGGCCATGTATGTGGAATAAAGCAACTCATCCTCCAACGGTACTCGTGTATAAGCAAGGATACTGCCGCAATCGCTGCCCAGGACACTCACCGTGAAAGTCTTGGAAGCAACTATGGTTCCATCCATCGTGTACGCAGCCACACACGCAACGGTTTCGCTTCCGCTCTCCGGCGCGAGGACATTTCCCTCAGCGTCAACTAACGTATTACCGGACCAGTGGATCGTTCCAAAACCGTATTGGCGGTGCAAAGCGGTACCCGGTACGAGCACATAAGGAATGCTGAAGTTGTCACAGAAATACGTAGCCTGCTCACTTTTCGGAACAACGGGAATCACGAAATCCCTGCATACCCTCTGACCATTACAGGATATGGAAGCCGTCAAGGTTACCAGTGCCTGTTTATCGGGTAACACCACCCTGCCTTCATTGCTAATGATGAGTGGATTATTGGAGATCCAATTTATGGGAATTCCATCTATCTGAGCCGGAAGCTTAAGCGTATCCTCCGTCAGAATGGCTCCTATAGGAATAGACTCGCTTAACGCTAGTTTGTCTAGTGATAAATTCATATCCATAATCGCCCCTCGCGCATCCTTCAAAATAAAATCGGCAAATTGGCATCATCTCGCGTAAACAAAGGGATTTGCTCCAAAGGTGCTTCCACGGTAATTTTTTGGCCGCCATGAAAGCATTCTCCACTATAAGCATTAGTCCAGGCCGCACCAATGGGCAAATACACCGAACGTCCTCTTCCACCCTCGAACAGAACCGGAGCAACTAGCAAGTCCGGTCCAAACATATACTGATCATCGATATTCCAAGCCTCCTCATCCTGCGGGAAGTCGTAGAACAAAGGGCGCATCGGCGGTGTCCCCAGTTCATGAGCCTCCCGCATCAAACCGGCTATGTAAGGCTTGAGGCGCTCGCGAATATGCATGAATCTCTTAAAGATTTCGTAGGCTTCGTCCCCGTAGCTCCATACTTCGTTATCCGATCCGCTTCCGCAAACTCCCCCGCCTTTCGTTCCCGTGGGAGCTACAGAGGGCTGACGATCCCCATGTAAGCGAAACACCGGGCAGAACGCGCCGTACTGAAACCAGCGGATGATACATTCTCGAAAAGAAGGATCCTGTGGATCGCCTCCATGGAATCCGCCGATATCCGTTGTCCACCAAGGGATTCCCGCAATGGCCATGTTCAGCCCTGCTCTCACTTGTATACCCAGCACCTTAAAACTGGAGTGTATGTCGCCGGACCACACCAAGGTACCGTAACGTTGGCTCCCCGCCCACGCCGTACGCACCAAATTGATGATATTTGACTGACCAGCCGCTGTCATCCCGTCATAAAAAGTTTGGCTGTATTTCTGGGGATAAATATTCCCAACCTGCTGGCTGGAGCCGATGTGGTAACGATAGATATCATGATCATACACGCTGAGTTCAGGCTCGGCCTCATCCAACCAAAAAATACGAATCCCTTTGTCGTAATAATTTTTTTTGATGATCTCCCATAAAAATGCGCGCGCCTTCGGATTGGTAGCATCAAAGATGGCGTTTTCGCCGAGAAACCGGAATTGTGTGCGAACGCCGCGATCGGAACGGAGCAAGTAGCCTTTTTCCAGCATATAATGATAGTTCTCGCTCTCGGTTTGCACCGTAGGCCATACGGAAACCATCAATTCAATTCCCATCTCTTGCAGTTCGCGAACCATTGCTTCAGGATCCGGCCAGTATTGGGGATCGAACTTCCAATCCCCCTGGTTCGTCCAATGGAAGAAATCGATAACGATCACGTCAATCGGCAATTGACGTCGCTTGTATTCCCGGGCCACTTGGAGCAATTCTTCCTGGGTGCGATAGCGAAGTTTGCACTGCCAAAACCCCATTCCATATTCAGGCATCATCGGAACTCTGCCGGTAACGGCTGCATAAGTCTCTTCGATCTCGGACGGAGTATCCCCCACCGTAATCCAATAATCAAGTTGTTTGGATGAAGGAGCGTACCATTGTGTTCCATTCAAGCTGAAATGAACTTCACCAACGGCCGGATTGTGCCAAAGAAAGCCGTAACCCTCACTGGAGAGAACAAAGGGAACACTGATCTGACTGTTGCGATGAGTCAATTCCAAAGTGCATCCTTTCAGATTCAAATAGGGATGCTGGTATTGGCCCATACCAAACAGTTTTTCGGATGGGCTAGATTCCAAGCGCAGTTTAACGGAAAAATCGCTGCCGCCGGGTATCGCCTTTAACTCCCTGCCGCCATACTTTAATTGATAAGTATTTTCCGTTTCATTCAGCAGCAATTTCCCATGTTGGTTGTAGAAGAGGATCTGCCCGCTTCTTTTGATTTCAGCCTTGATCTTTCCATTGGTGATTGTAGCTGCATGCTCCTCGAGTACTATTTCAGCCTGGTTTTGAGACGGAGGCAGCAGCGCCCATTCATCGTTTGTTATTTCTGCGTAAGAAGCCCTGACGCGGAGGGAATGATCCCCCCAAGGCTCAATCCAAAGTCTCTCATGGTCATATTCTCTGACCAGTCGACCATTTTCTGATCGAAACATACAAACAAGTCCCTCCCAGCTATTTGCATGAACAGTCTATAAGGTTGCTGCGATAATGCGTAGGTGTACAGCCATACACTTTTTTAAATGTGTCCGTAAACCGATTGACATTGCTGAACCCGGTTAAATTCGATATTTCAACAATTTTCTTATCCGAGGTTTCCAGCAAATTTACGGCTTCCAACAATCGATGCTGATTCAATAATTCCAGCGGAGTCAAATCGAAATGCTTTTTGACAAAGCGGCAAAAATACGACGGATTCATACTTACTTGATTCGCCATGTCATGAAGCGATATTCGTTGGCTGTAATTCCCCTGAATATAAGCCAATAATTTTATGGCCAGCAAGGAATTATGACTTCCCCTTGGTCGACCAATCGCTGACTTGCTATCCGTTGCGAATCCTTCAAGCCGAAACAGAATTTCGAACAACATGGCCTTGACCTTCAATTCATAGCCAGCAGGCTTATTCAAATATACACGAGTGATTTCCTGTAATAAGGGCAGCAACGCCAATTGGGAATCCATATCTTTCGTAATGACGGTAGGATAATGGCGCTGCCGCAAAAACAAGGATGAAACATACTTGCTTTGAATGAGGTCATTTTCAAAGCTGGACAAAAAATTATAGTGAACCAGTACGGCATAAAAGACAATTTCCCCCTGATCCACGCGATTGGCAGAATGCAACATATTCGGGGGGATGATTAATACATCGCCGCTGTTTATAATTATTTTCTCCTGTCCGACATAAAATTGGGCGCTGCCCTTATCGACAAACAAAAATTCCAACTCTTCGTTCCAATGGGAATACAGTACCAGGTTGCTGAAGCTTGGAACATGTGTCTTGTAGACACCCACGCGAAACTGCTTGTCGCCATGCTGCAATTTCTCCTTCAGATCCTTTGTTACAAATCCGCCGTTAGAATCTTTTGATCCATAATCCTCATGTTCTTCCATTTGTCACCACTCTCGCAATAAATGCGGATTAACCTTTCACTGCGCCGATCATGACACCTTTTTCAAAGTATTTCTGGATAAACGGGTATGTGATCAACAGCGGTATTGTCGATACAATAATTACAGCAAATTTGATTTGGTCCGCGTACTGTTGAGCATAACTGCCTGCCCCCGGTCCGGCTCCTGAGCCGGCTCCACCAGCAAACGCTTGATTGGATAACAGAATATTGCGCAGAACAATCTGCAGCGGCTGCAAATGATCGGAGTTGAGATACAACAACGGGTTAAAGAAGTCGTTCCAATGCCCGACAGCGTAGTACAAGGCAATTACCGAGATAACCGCTTTTGAAAGCGGGGTGACAACAGAAGCTAAGTACCGAAAATGAGAGCAACCGTCCAAAAGTGCCGCCTCATGCAATTCTTCCGGAATCGAGCTTTCAAAAAAAGTCCTTGTGATTATAAGGTTATATACACTGATCGCCCCGTTCATAATCATGATCCAAGGCGTATTCAGTAAATGCAGATCTCTGAAAAGCAGATAGGTAGGAATCATCCCCCCGCTGAAATACATGGTGAACACAAACAGAGGCATAATGATTTTCCTGGCCCTGAACTCTTTTCGGGAAAGGGAATACGCAGCGGGCAGCGTAACCGCCAAATTCAACAACGTCCCGAAGACAGTGTAAATTATCGTGTTCAAATATCCCTGCCAAATCCGGCTATCCACAAAAATCTTCTCATATCCGTAGAAATTGATTCCTTTAGGCCAGAGGATAATTTCCCCCTGGTTTACCATCGTTGAATTGCTGAATGACGCAATAATAATAAAATATAAGGGATACGCTATAACTACAAAGGTAAAGATGCTAATGACAACCACGAGAAATCTATAGAGCCGATCAGCTATGCCGCCACCCGATTCGATGACCATTCCATATCCCCCTTACATTAAGCTAATGTTCGAAGACTTCTTGGCGGCGGAGTTCGCGAGCATCAAAAACAGGAAGTTGACGACCGTATTGAACAAGCCGACCGCTGAACCGAAGCTGTACTGATTGGATTTCACGCCGACATTAAATACATAAGTGGAAATGACCTCCGATACAGGCTTATTCAAACTGTTCTGCATTAGAAATGTTTTTTCAAAACCTACGCTCAGTATGCTGCCCATATTCAAAATGAGCAGGATAATAATCGTGGGCATAATCGCGGGTATTTCTACGTTCCAAACAATTTGCCAACGATTGGCGCCGTCGATTCGGGCCGCGTCATATAGTTGCGTTTCAACTGTAGAAAGTGCAGCGATAAAAATAATGCTGTTCCAACCGCACGCTTGCCAAATGCCGGACAAGACATAAACCGGGACAAATGCGGATGGGGTGCCTAGCAGATTAACATCGTGGGGAATCAAATGAAGGGTCTTCAGAAACAAGTCAAGAACCCCGGTAGCAGGTGAAAGCAAGATTTGAAGCAAAGCCACCATAACCACCGTGGAAATAAAGTAAGGCATATAAACTGTGGTTTGGAGAATACGCTTGAACTTGCTGCTCCGGATGGAGTTAATTACCAATGCTAATAAAATCGGCGTTGGGAAGCCCAACAAGATAGAGAAGAAGGCAATGACGAAGGTATTCCTAAGGGTCGGCCAAAACATGGGACTGTTAAAATATTGTTCAAAATACTTGAATCCTGCCCAATCGCCACCGGTAAATCCCTTGCTAAAATCAAAATCCCGGAACGCAAGCTGGATGCCGTACATCGGGCCATAAGCAAAAACAGCGATATAAACCAAGGCCGGAAGAACCAGAATCCATAATTGATAATTGCCCTTTAGCGTCGATTTCACCAAACATTCCTCCTACTTAAGAGTAGTTAAATATTCATCGTACGCTCTTTGACGAATCTCTAAATTCCGAGTGAGCCCGGCGTCATAGACAGACTTTACGTAAGCATCCCAATCGCTTTCGATGTCAGCGCCAGTCGTCATCCATTGAGCCCATTTCTGGTCTGTAATATTATTTATATTCGCCTGATTCAAGGCTAGGGTATTGATTTCTTCTGTCGTATATTTCATAAAATCCTGCGGATAGACATTTGATTCCGGATCCGCTTTATTCAGCAAATCGCCGTAAACAGCTTTCTCTTTAAGTACGCTTTGCATGTCTGTACCTAACGTTAATTTATCTTTGATATCGTCCGCAATATAAAAAGGGCCGAGATCCGCGAACGTATTAGTCCACTTCCATGATCCGGGGTCTATGGACGGATCGGCGGGAGGCAGCACTTGATAGGTACCATCTCCCTTCTCTTTGATTCCCTTGTCCGTATCGTTCATGCCGCCGAATAATACTTGAATACCGACCTTGGGATCGTAAAATTCGTTAATGAATCTCATGGCGGCTTCTTTGTTCCTGGACTTGGCGCTGATTGAAACCGCATTGTCGCCATAGTTTTGCGTGTAATGGTCGTAACTCCAATACAACTCATTAGCGGAATCGGCATGATGCTTGAGCTGCGGCAACGTAATATATTGGTCTTTAAGGACACTTCCAAAACGGTCTCCCGTCTCCCATCCCCAAGTAAAGCCCACCTTCGCAGTGGTACCATTTCCTCGGCCAAGCGACTGGTATTTTGAATAATCCTGGGTAATGGTTTCTTTATTAATCAGATTTTCACTGTACAGGTCCTGAAGAAATCCGACCAATGTTTTGAAGCGTTCATCCACAAAAAAGTTTTTGACCTTAGCATCTTCCGCGAAATAGCCGTTGGGTGAATCTTCGGACAACGGTAACCCCAAACTTCCCAGCAGGAGCTTGGCAGAGAAGCCAACCGGCATACCGCTAAAATCCATGGGTATTTCGTCCGTTGTGTCGCCGTTCTGATTGGGGTCGCCATCGCGGAAAGCGATCAATACGTTTTTAAGTTCATCCCAGTTTGTTGGGGGTTGCAGCCCAAGATTGTCAAGCCATGTTTTATTAATGAACATGGACGCTATACTGTTTGGCCATATCCCTTTATATCGTGGGATACCGTAAATTTTTCCGTCACTTTCAGCCGCGAGCGTCTTTAGCTCGGGATGTTCATCAAACATTTTTTGTACATTAGGAGCCTCTTTTTCAATCCGCGGGCTCATATCTTCAAACAATCCGTTAAACTGTACGAAATCACTGTCGGTTGTAGCATTGAACAACAGATCCGGAACTTGCCCGCTGGCAAAAAGGGCGCTTTTTTTCTGATCCCAATCCGCAGTAATCTGCTGCCACTCAATATCCACATTCGCTTTATCTTCCAAATCTTTAAGCCATTTCATTTGATTAACGTCCTTAGTCAATGAATGTTTTACAATAATTGCCGTCAATTTTGTTTTGCCGGATGAACCATCCTCGCCGGAATTCACCCGATTGCCCTGACATCCCGACAATACCAAGGACATCATGGATATTGCCAACAAAGCATTTCTAAAAATCCGCTTTTTCATAACATTGACCCCTCTCTTCAATGGATAGCAATAGGTTCAATTTTATGTTTACGCTTTCAAATCAAGTGTTCATTGACAAATGACTGGCCAGATCATTTACCTAATTATCAATATTATAGATTGACGCATTGGGATTTGTCTCATTGTATAATAACCAATCGTCATCATATTTTGACTTTCTGCGTATGCTCCAAGGGATCTAAAAACTTCGGCCGCCTTCATGCGAAGGCGACCGATAGGAAAAAGTCAGATGAAACGTCAACCAGGGTTGTTTCAAGAGTAAGGCCGACCGGCGACTACAGGATCACCCTGATAAGTAACGATGCTTTGACCGGAATTCCCGGCGATTTCAACTGCGAATTGTCTGTCCTCAGGCATACCGTCGTAACTGCCGATCCGCCCCCCAATCGTCAGCGTGCGGTCCGATTCGCACCAGCGCATTTCAATCGTGGAATAAGCACCCGCCTCGTAGTTATATGTATCCCCCTCATCTTCATAAAGCGTAAATACGGCATCTTTACCGGGGTATACTTTCAGGCGAATAACCGCTTCAGGCTGTTCATCCGCATATTGCACGTCCGGTCCGACAGGAATGATGGAGCCGGCACGGACAAAGAGCGGAAGCGTCTCCAAATCGGCTTTTGCTTCAATCGTTTGGCCGCCCTCGATTCGTTCGTCAGTCCAATAATCGTACCATTCGCCGGCCGGCAGGTAGACGCTGCGCGACTTGCTGACGCCTTGAAGTTCACGGGAACCGGGCCCGTAATACATCGCTGTCGTGACGGGCGCAACCAGGAAGGCCGGACCCAACATAAACTGGTCGTCAATATCGTGCACACGCGCATCCTCCCGATAATCGAAAGCCAGCGCCCGGAGCATCGTATAGCTATGATGCGCAACCGCCCCCGCAAGTGAATAAATGTATGGCAGCAGCCTGTACCGAAGCTTCAGATATTTCGCCAACGTATCGTAAAATGGTTCGCCCGGCTCGCCGAATTGCCAAATTTCCCTTGGCGTGTCCGTCCCGTGGGAACGGAACATCGGCAGACAAGCCCCCAATTGGAACCAGCGGACATACAGCTCGCGATACCCCAGATCTGCAACTCCATCGTTATAATCTCCGTTCCAGAACCATAGATCTTTATGGTTATGAACGAAAAACGCGCCGATATCCAGCGTCCAATATGGAGACCCCGCCGCACAAAAGTTAAGACCGTCCGCAATCTGCTTTCTAAGCGTCTCCCAGTTGGCAGATATATCGCCCGACCAAGTAACCGTGCCGTAACGATGCTGCCCGGCATAAGCGGAACGCGTCAAATTCACGACCCGCTTGCCGTCGGTTACGAAACGTTGTCCTTCATAGATGCCTTTGGAATGCAGCAGCGAATAGGCATTGATATACTCCGGATCGAGATAAAGCTTGGCTTCCCCCGTATTCATCAGCATTCGCTGTTCGGGCTCCGGCTTGACCGCCCCTTTCCAGTCCGCTTCGAACGGCTCGGAACAGTCGCACCACCATGCGTCTATCCCATGCGAGAACAGTCCGGAATGAGCTTGCTTCCAATACAATCGGCGGGCTTCATCCGTAAAAGCGTCATAGGTTGCCTGGTTGCCAAGCAGAAACCCATGTTCGCTCATTTCCCGATGATTCTCGCCGCCCTCTCTCATGATCGGCCAAATCGATACCATCAGCTTGGCGTTCAGCGCATGCAGCTTGCGCATCATTTCCGAAGGGTCCGGGAAACGCTGCGGATCAAGCGTCTTTTGTCCCCATAGCTCTCCCGTCCACGATTGCCAATCCAATACAATGCAATCGAGGGGCAACCCGCGGCCGCGATATTCCTGTACGGTATCGATCAATTCCTCCTGGGAAACGTAGCGTTCCTTCGATTGCACATAGCCGTAAGCCCATTTCGGCAGCATCGGCGCTTCGCCCGTCAAATAGCGAATCCCGGCGATGATCTGATCGAATTCCGGACCGTAAATAAAATAAAATTCCATTTCATCGTCGACGTCAGTCCAAATGTAAGAACCGAATGAGTCGTCATGAAAACTCATGTACGAATAGGAATCCACCAAAATTCCATAACCTCTTGTAGATAAAAGGGCCGGGATAACTGCCTTCATATTTTGCTGATACAAATATTGATGTTTACCCCGAAGATTCATCATCCCTTCTTCATGCGAGCCAAGCCCATACAGCGCCTCGTCAGCCTGCGATTCGAACTCCAGCTTCGTATGATAGGCCAGCCTGTCGAAAATGCGGTTCATCCCTTCCGCCCTAGCGCGGAACCCGTCCGCCCCATGATCCGTATCAACCCCGCCCTCCGAAGCATCGAAGATCGTGCGGTAAACTTCGGTGCGCTCGAGCGTTTTTCCGCCTCTGGACGGTTCTGCCGCGAGCAGACTGCCGCTAGAATCCCAATAGCTGAATGCGCAAGTTGATTTGTCCACCCTTACCTTAAGCAGCTCGGTCGAGATTTCCAGATGGCCCGGCTGATCTGCAATCTTCAATTGCATATCCCGTCTTTCCGGCCGATTCACAACCATAAGGCTCTGTTTCCCGCTGAACTCCGAATCCAAAGTATAACGGATTCTGGCAATCCCGGGTGTGCAAAATGCGATCTGCATGATTCCGTCAGAGGTGTTTAACGTAACGCCGTTCGATTCGGTATGAAAATGAGTCAACCTCAAAGCTATCGCTACCCTTCCCCATGGATTTGATAATATAATGATATTATTGCTAATCCCATCATATCTAGCAGATAATTGCGAATTATCCGCACTATATTACGATTTCCAGGAGGGTGTATGTTCGAGCATCGTTACCGGGAAAACAAGCCGCACGGCGTTCCCGATTTTCCGCTGTATATATACAAGGTGGAGCATCAAGCCGGGGTTCTTTCCATCCTTCCCATCCATTGGCATAATGAGATGGAAATCATCTATCTGGCCCGAGGAACGGCCACGTTCCGAATCGAAAGCCGGGAGTTCGCCATTCGGGAGGGAGAAGCGCTCGTCGTTCACCCGGGCGAACTCCATTCGGGAATTAACGATCATGATGCAGGGATATGCTATTACTCCATCGTGTTCAAATTATCCTGGCTGTCTTCGCTCCAAGCGGATCGAATCCAGGAGCTGTTCCTCGGGCCGATCCTGCAGGGGACAGCCAGGCTGCCTGCCTTGTTGTCCGCTCCCGCAGGGACGCCTCCCGAATTGCTGGACTATATACGGCAGCTTCTGACCCGCTTCGAGCAGCGGTCGCCCGCTTACGAATTGAGCTTGAAAGGCCTCCTGCTGCTGCTGATTGCGGATGTTTGCCGGCACGGATTGATGGAAAAAAACGACGATCAAGGAAAACGCCACGCATATGAATATAACCGGCAAATCAAAAAGGTGCTGGCTTATATGGAAGAGCACTCCCATGAAAAGCTTGAGTTGGATCAACTGGCTGCCGTAGTGTCCCTTAGCCGTTCCCATTTTTGCAAATTTTTCAAAACGCAGACCGGAATGCGGCCGATGGAATATGTGAATTTTATCCGGATCAATAAAGCCGCGGGCTTGCTGCGCAGCGGATCGTACAATGTTCTGGAAGCCGCGCTGGAGTCCGGCTACCAGCATGTCAGTTACTTTTCCAAATGGTTCAGGTTTTATATGAATATGACGCCTTCGGAATACAAGGCCTGCTATGCTTCCGGACTTTAAAAGGCAACTTTAGAAAGCGTCAAAATCACAAAAAGGACCCGTCGCCGCTTTGCGAGCCGGTGCGATATTCCTGCGGCGTTAAGCCGGTCCATTTTTTAAAAAACCGGGTAAAGGATTGCGGCATTTCGTATCCGATCAACCAACCGACCTCGGCCACCTTCAACTCGTCCTTCCTCAGCAGCTCCTTCGCTTTGCGGATTCGGAGCTCATCGATATATTCCGATAGATTGACACCCCGTTCCTGCTTGAACAGCCTGGACAAATAGGAGGGATTGAAATGGAATTCATCCGCCAGTCTCACAAGGGACAGATCTTCGCTGATGTTATGTTCAATGTACAAGCACATTTTATCGATTGCGCCGGCCGCCCTCTTCTGCTCTCCGCTTTGCCGGAGCGAAAACAGAACCTCGGCCGCGCCTTTCAAAAACTCCAAGGCTTCTCTCCAGGAATGATAGTCCTCCAGCCGCATCAGGCCAAACGAACCGATCCCGCGAACTTCCCAGCGATTGATGTAAGACAGCAGCACAAGCGCAATGGTGTAACAAAGCTCCGTCAGATTGGGGTCTTCCCTCCCGTGTTCGTAAGCTGCCGGCTCGGCCAATTCGTCGAACAGCCTCATGAATTCCTTTCTTCTTCCTGCTTCCAAATGCGCGGCTAACGCTTCGGATTTATCGCGCAATGACCGGCTGCGGATCGAGGCGGACGCCGGGGCGTCCTCATTGGGAAACACCTTTTGGACCATTCGCGTTCCGTCCCCGGTCCGATCATGCTGGTGCCGCCTCATTTTGTCGTAAACGGCGGGAAGTCCTTCCCAGGCGAACGCTTCGCCGCTTAGCGTAACGGCAACCGTCGTATCGAGCGACTCCAGGCAGGTTTGCTGAATCAGCTCAAATGTCCCTTCCAAATACATAACCGTCTGTTCGAAAGCGTCCGTTCTTTCCCCATCGATAAGCCGCTTGGGCTGAAAAAGCCAAATCAGATCGCCGTATCGATCAATGACACCGATGCTGTTCGTCCGCTCCGCCAAAAACGCCTCCGCCAGAAACTTAACCGCAAGTGCCGTCTCCTGCCGATCGGCATACGATGGGGACGCCCCCGCCGTTCCGGCATGCGTTAAATTGCCAAGCGCGATCAGGACCGGCAGAGACGCGTCCAGCGGTATCTGCAGCCGCTGGAAATCTTCCGCCAGTACCCGTTCGAAGAGGACGTCGTGGAATAACAGATTTCGAAAATAGTCCCCATGCGCAAGCGTCTCAAGCGTATGCAGCTGCTCTTTCGACCGCCGGATCAGATCGTTCGCACGCAAGGTATCCGCCAATTCCTGAAGCGCTCGCTCAACGGCTGCGATCAATTTCGGATAACCTTCGTTCTTCAGCACATATTGCACGTCCGGCGCTTGAATCGCCTGATAGACATAGTTGAAGTCGCTATGCCCCGTCAGAAAAACAATTTTGCACTGCGGCCAGTTGAGACGTATGGCTTCCATCAGTTCCAGGCCGTCCATACCGGGCATGCAGATATCGGACAAGACGATATCGACTCTGGTCCGGTTTAACAAGTCCAGCGCTTCTTGGCCGGAATACGCCTTGTACAGATCGAGGTCGAGGTTCAGCTTTCCGAAAATATCCGCCAAGCCATCCGTAATGATCTCTTCGTCGTCAACGATCAGCATTCTGTACACCTGACCGGTCACCTCCATCGGCAAGAAGGATCGTTACCCTAAGCCCTCCAAGCTCGCTCCGTTCCGTTTGCAATCCGCTATCCTCCCCGAATGTGATGCGAATTCGGCGATGAATGTTGACCATCCCCGTGGTCTCGGCCTGATCCCGGACATCGTGCAATGCTATCCGTATCCGTTCCAACGCTTCATCCGCCAAGCGGTCTCCGTTATCCTCCACGATAATTCGGACCTGGCTGCTCGCCTTCTCGAAACGGACGGCGATCAAGCCGTTCTTGACCTTTTTTTCAAGGCTGTGCTTGAATGCGTTTTCAATGATTGGTTGAACGATCAACCGGGGCACGGGAATCGACCGCAGCTCATCGGGCAGCGGATCGAAACGGACCTGAATCCTTCTGGAAAACCGCAACTCCTGTATTTCCGCATACATTCTCGCATGATGAATTTCCTGTTCCAAAGCAACCAGGTCGGAAGCATTCCTCGTCACAAACTCGAAATACTCCCCGAGCAGCGTCGTAAACTGTTCGATGCGTTCCGTGTCCCCCGTCTTGGCCATCGTATTCAGGATAAAAAAACTGTTATATAAAAAGTGCGGGTTGATTTGCGATTGCAGCTGCTTCAGCTCCGCTCGCTGAGCCATGATTTTTTGCTTATAGACTTGATCGATCAAGGAACGCAAATTCTCCACCATCTGGTTAAACCGGCCGTACAAGTACCGAAACTCGTCTTTGGATTCATGGGCGATATAAATGCTCAGATCCCCTTGCTCCATCCTCCTGAAGCTTTTAACGAGCGTCAGCATAGGCTTGTGAATGAACTTATAGGTAGACAACGCAAAAGCGGCAAAAATCCCCAATGCACAGGCGGCAAATACCCATGCCCATTTGTAAAACTTGCTCAACGGCTTCCGCACGACCTGATCGGGAATGAAACGGTAGATCGACAATCCCAGGTCCGCAGAGTGCGCCTGGACGGCGTAATACCGGTTCCCCGCAATAAGCAGCTTGGCCGTTTTGCCCGCTACGGCCGCCGGCCGGATTTCCTGAACATAAAAGGGGGCGCCGGCTTTCGGCAATTCCCCCGTTCCGCTCGCCAAAGCCACCTTGGCGCTGTCCGACAGCAGCAGCGTGCCGCTGCCGGGATAGGTGTTGAATTGGGCCAGCGCCTCCTGAAGCTTTTGCGGATCCAGCTCGATCTCGACCGTAAACAACGGCTCCGCCCCCTTGGTTCCCCGCTGTTTCATCGCGCCTAGGAACAGTCCGCCATTCCATTCGATGACCTGGGAACCGCCGCCAAATACAGAGCGGATTTCGCGGTAGCGCTCAGCTTCGAACCCGCGCACTCCGCCCAGAGCCGACATCGTTCGATCGATCGTCGCGATATGAACGCTCACGTCCTTGATATACATGCTGCTGTTTTGGACGGTGTACAGCCGTTTCATCAGCGAATTCATATTCTCCGTACGGTCGATCGTCGCCATCGTTTCCCAGGCGAGGGCGAGTTCGTTCAGGTTATCGTCCTCCAGCAGGCTGAACTGCAATAGCTTTATACGCTCGATCTCATTTTCCAGGTCGGTCAAATAGAATGCAGTTTGCGCGGCAGCCGTTTTGGTAATGTCCGCGCTTGCGGTTTGCACGACCCAATGGTACAGATAAACCGCGGATAACAAAATAGGCAGCATGATCAGCAGAAAAGTGATGATCAACCGTAGAAATATCGTATTTCGCAGCGAAAAGTCCTGCCTTAAAAACAAAGCCGATGCCTCCAGCCATTTTTTCTCAATTATAGCCCGAAACCGAAGAGACAACCAGACATTCGAACCAGCTCTATGCAATTAATCGCACATTCATCCTTTGACACTGCCCAAAACGATACCTTTTACGAAATATTTCTGCAAGAATGGATACGCCAAAATAATCGGGAGTGAACCGAGGAAAATCTGCGACGATTTCAACGTCCGATCGGAAATAAGCGCCAGGTTGAGCATATCGTCTCTCGACATATTCGACAGGTTTTGCTGGATCACGATGGTTTGAATATAGCTTTGCAGCGGATAATTGGACGGGTTGCCCATCAGCAGCAGACCATCGAACCAGCTGTTCCAATGCTCGACCATGGAAAACAAGGCCAGTGTGGCAAGCGCGGGCTTGGAGATCGGCACGAAGATCGCCCACATCGTCCTCCAGTGGCTCGCTCCGTCAATGAGCGCCGCTTCTTCCAGCTCCTTCGGAATCTCCCGGAAAAAGTTAAGCAGCAGCACGACGCTGAATACAGGAACCGCGCCTGGCAGAATAAGCGCCCAGATCGAATCGAGCAGCCCGTATTCTTTAATCGTCGAATACCAGGGAATCAGTCCCCCGTTGAACAGCATCGTAATAAAAAAGAGCCACGCATACAGGCTGCGAAACCGAAAAGCATGCGACTCTTTGGCCAGCGGATAAGCGACCAAGATGGTCAAAAGCAGGTTAAGCGGAGTTCCCAAGCCAATCCGCGTCAGAGACACGAGCATCGCTTGCCAGAATTCGTTGCGGCTCGCCGTATACATGTAAGAGGCGAATGTGAAATCGACGGGCCACAACCTCACGTACCCCGCCGAGGCTGCCGCGCTCGAACTGAAAGAAACCGCTATGATATGAATCAAGGGCAAGACGCAAATGAGTGAAATCAAGATAAGAATAACGGCATTGACCAGAGGAAACCATTCAAACCGTTTTCCCTGCCGGATGCGGGCAAACCCTGCCGGTTTTGGCGCCAACCTTTGCTCCAAAGTTCTCCCTCCTCTAAAAAATCCGATATTTCGCAACCCGGTAGGCAAAGAAATAGGAGCCGGAAATCAGCGTGAACGATACGACCGATTTGAATAAACCGACCGCCGTCGCTACCCCGTACTGCGCGTCAAGCAAGCCGATCCGGTACACGAACGTATCCAAAATATCGCCGCTCTCGTAAACTTGCGGACTGTATAAATTAAACACTTGATCAAACCCGGCGTTCAGCAACTGCCCCAGGCTTAACACCGACAGCAGCACGATCACCATGCGCATTCCCGGAATCGTGATATGCCACATTTTGTGCCAGCGATTGGCGCCGTCCATGGTCGCCGCTTCGTACAGTCCCGGATCGATGCCCGTGATTGCCGCCAAATATACGATTGTCCCGTAGCCGAAGTTTTTCCAAATGTCCGAAGCGATCAGCGTGAAGGGAAACCAGTCGTTGTCGCCGAGGAAAAAGATCTTCGAAATCCCAAATAATCCGAGGAATTCATTAACGATCCCTCCGGAAGGGGAAAGAATATCGATCAGAATGCCGCCCAGCACGACCCAGGATAAAAAATAGGGTAAATAAATCGCGGTTTGCACGGACCGTTTGATCAGATTATTTTTCAATTCGTTTAAAAGAATCGCAAAAATGATCGGAACCACGAGCCCTAATATAAGCTTAAAGCTGGAAATAAAAAGGGTGTTCCATAAAACCTGGGTGAAATTCGGCAAGTTCATGACATACTCGAAATTGTCCCAGCCGACCCACTTCTGCTCGCCGAACAAGCCTTTGGCGGGAATAAACTTTTGAAACGCAATCATAACGCCAGCCATCGGGATATACGAAAATAACACGATCAACATTAGTCCCGGCAGTATCATTAAATGAAGCGGCAATTCTCTTCGCCATTTCGCTCTCATTTTCATCCTCCACATCGGTGAGCAAGAGTAGGGCTGAGGGAGAGCAAAAGCCCCCCTCCGGCCCGGAATCGTTACTTCGTAGTTTCATACCATTCGTTGACTTCCTGGGTAATTTGGTCCCCGCCAAGCTTTTTCCAATCGGCCACGAACTGGTCGAATTTATCGATGGGATCCCCTAATATGATCTTGACGAACACCTCGTTTTGCAGCTTTTCGAGCGTCGCTTTGCGCTCCACCATGGTTGGAGTCGGGGCGCCAACAAATTTTTCACGCAGAAACTGATTGTTTTTGTCGTATTGATCAGCGATTCCCATGGAGCCTGCTTCTCCATAAATCCGTTCCCAGCCCCATAACGCGAACCCTTCCGATGATCCCGACGCGTAGGCTTCCAGTTTTTCCTGAATCGTCTTGGCCTCCCCGGTCAGTGTGGAGAAATCACCGGCTTTGCGCGCGGCATCAATCGCCCGGAAGGCGTCTACGTTTTTCTTAACCGGATACGGCGTAACGGGCGAGAGCTGCCATACGCTTTCGGCCTCCGGCGGCGCAAAATACTTATCGAACTCCGCAGTCTCGCCCCAGTTTTTCTCCAGATGCAAATTGAACATTTTGATCACCGCTTCAGGATGAGCGGCTCCCTTCTTAACGGCGAAGAAACGGGTAGTGCTGAATTTAAGCGGCACTTTCGGCGTCTCGCCCGACTCCGATACGATCGGGAAAGCCTGCCATTGCGCGTTCGGATCATTATCGCGGTTAAGCTGAAGCGGCCATATAGAATTCCATTGCTCGCCGTACTCCATCCCGATCTTTCCGGCGGAGATCTGTTCGGACACCTTGCCCCCGTCTTTGACCCCGAATTCCTGATCGATCTGGCCGTTTTTGGCCATATCCTGCAACACCTGAAGCGCCTTTTTCACTTCCGGCTGAGTGCTGCCAAACACGAGTTTGCCCGAGGCGTCTTCCACCCAAATGTTGGGGTAGGCATCGTATCCGGCCATAAAACCTTCAAGTCCCATCGCCCCGCCCCATAAATCTTTCGTCACGCCAAGACCGAAGGTATCCTTCTTGCCATTCCCGTCCGGATCGCCCTCCGTAAACGCTTTCGAAATCGCCAGCACGTCGGCCATCGTTTTCGGCGGCTTCAAGCCTAATTTATCCAGCCAATCGGTACGAATCCAAATGTACATCGCCCGTTCCATGGAAGATTCCAGCTGGGGAACCGCCATCAACTTTCCGTCGAACGTAGCGGCATCGAACACACTTGTTCCTTCTTCCGAGAGAACTTTTTTCGTAAAAGGAGACGCGTACTTTTCGTATAACTCCGTCATGTCCTCGATTTGGTCGGAATCGGCCAATTGCTTGAGCTGCGTGGCATTCACCGGGATGACGTCCGGCAAGTCGCCGGAAGCCAAAGTAACGTTGATTTTCTGCAGATATTGATCGGAAGTCGGGCTGCCCTTGACGACCCAGTCGTATTTGATCCTGATGCCAAGCTCGTCCTCGTACAATTGGGTCCAGCGATTGTTGTCGATCGTTTCGCCCTTCAGCACGCCAAGCACATTGTTCTCCACAACATCGCTCAAATCTCTGACAAATGATACTTCGATCGCCGGATCGTATTTGCCGAGCGGGCCGTCATCCGCGGCGGAGGTCTGGTTCTGGTTATCCTTTGAAGCTCCGCCAGGATCCCCGTTTGCCCCGTTCCCGCCCCCGCCCCCGCCCGAGCATGCGGCAAGCATAAGCGAAGCCAGCACTAATACGGAGAGACCTTTTAACCACACTGAGCTGTTTTTGCTTCTCATTTTCATTTGCATCCCCCAGTTCGATTGAATTTGCCTTCCATTTGGTTACGCTTTCATTATGCAATGGCGCACATTTCGCGACAACGTTCATCTTTTTACTTTACTTCTCCTTCATTTACCAACTCCACTTGAGGGCCTTGATTATGCCTGGGCTGATAAACGTAAAAACCAACCGGAAATCCCGGTTGGCCTATACAAGCATATAGCGCTTCCTTACGGTATCACGGCAGCATTGACGTGGCCGATGCAGGATCGGCGATGGCCCATTCAATAGCCGGCCCGATATATTTATTCCAGAAATTCCAGTCGTGCGCCCCTGCGCTCTCTACATAGAGATGAGGGATATCCTTTTGATTTAAATAATCATGGAACCGCCGGTTTACGTCAAGCAAAAAATCTTGGGAACCACAGGCCATGTAGATGCCGGGGATGGAAGCTCCCGTTTCCTTCAGTTGCTTGACAAGCGCTTCCGGATCTTTGTCGCTTCCCTGCAGGCGATCCAGATCGCCGAAAACACTCGTATAGTAATTGTAGTCAGCGATGGCGTCCTTGAAGCCGGGGGCAAGGCCAGCAATTTTGTAAGGGATAAGCGCCGACGACAGGGCAATGACCCGGCCAAACCGGCCAGCATACTTCAGTCCGTTTCGAATCGCCCCGTATCCTCCCATGGATAATCCGCCGATAAGTGTATCTTCCCGGTTCCTGGACAACGGAAACATGGAGCGGGTAAATTCAACCAGTTCATTGCCCAAGAATTCCCCGTAAAGCTGGCCCTTATCCTCATCGTCCAGATAAAAGTGATTCTCCCCCGAGGGCATAAATACGGCTATTTTATATTTGTCCGACAATTCCCGAATCCGCGAAAAAACAATCCAGTCCGTATGGTTGCCGGAATATCCGTGCAACAGATACAACGCCTTCAATGGCCGGATTTCCTCTTCAGCGGACTGACCAAGCGGCGGGCAGCCCAAAGGAACCAACGCGCTAAGCGAAACTTCTCTTCTCATGCACTTTGAAAAAAACTGGATATTTAACATTGCCATGATTTTGTTCCTCCTCGTCTTTTGTCAAAATTACCGGCTCATCGCGTCGCGGTACTCCTGTGGAGACATATTGTACTGCCTTCGGAATAGCTTGCTGAAATACTGCGGGTTTTGATATCGCAGCTCACCGGAAATTTCGTAGATTTTTTTGTCCGAATACTTCAGCAAATAGGCCGCCGCCTCCATTTTCAACCGGAAAATATACTCCGTGATGCTCTCACCCGTTTCCAGCTTATACACTCTTGATACGTAGGCGGGATTCAGATTGACGCACTCCGCAATCATGTGGGCAGTGAGGTCGGTGTATAAGCGTTCCTGAATGAAGGCCTGAATTTTACCGATCATCATTTGCCGGTTGTCCTTTCGGCCTTTCTCGCTTTCCTCGATAATTTTATCCAGTATTTTAAAGGTCCACTCCCGCAACGCCTTCACCGTAGTCATCCGGCTCGTATCGAGTATGCGATGATCATTGCCCATCAGCTCAAAGAAGCGCCAGCCGTTCTTGTGCACAATATAGGTAAAAGCCCCGGATATCACGAAAAATGCCTCCATGATGTGCTCATAGGAATCGGACCAGCGCGCCTCAAGCTCATCTATAACCCGGCCGACCTTCTCCCGAAAAGCGTCCCAGCGAGCGGTTTCCAGCAGTACGTTCAGCAGTGGAGGCTCATACAAGCGCTCCACGATGCTCGACTCTGCGAAGGTGATCGAATCCATGGTGATGACCAGTTCATCCTCGCTGCCAGCCAGTTGCCTCAATGTCCCCAGACTGTTGCGGTAGGTGGCGGAGAGTTTCTCCGGGAAAACAAACCAGGAACTGACCAGAATGGATATGCTGCCCTTCAGGTACATCTGCACGCTGCGCTGCATTTCACCCGCCTTGAGTTCCAATAAAGTGTTCTTATCTTGTGCGTCCTGTAGGTGCTTCAGCTTGACCAGCATCGTTAAGTAGTCGTGCTGATCTTTGCCGATCCAAATCCAAAACTGGTCGGCAAAAATTTCCGCCGCGATATTTCCGACAGCGTATTCCATCAGGGAAAGGGTGTGGTAATCATATTCGGCGAAAGTCCCTTCCATGCGAATAAGCAGCAGAGCGAGAGAATCCCCCGTGCAAAACGGCATTTCGAGAAGGGCCATCTTTTCCTGCAACGACTTGGCGTCGATCTTCTTCCCTTGAAGCAAGTCTTGCAGCAGGTTGCTTTTCAAGAGCGGAAGGTTCTCTTTAATGGTGGAAACCGCTTGTTGATAGGAAGCGATCCGCCCCCATTCCTCCTTCAAACCGGCGATAATTTGCGTTACCGCGGCCTCCAATTCCTCGGTCTCGACAGGCTTCAGCAAGTAATCCGCCGCCTTGAATTTAATTGCCTGTTTGGCGTAATCGAAATCCGAAAACCCGGTCAGCAAAATACATTTAACCCTTTTCCATCTATCGTGAATGATTTCGATCAGTTCGATTCCCGTCATCTCGGGCATTTTAATATCCGCTATAACAATATCAACCTGGGACGAATTTAAAATATCCAGCGCTTGCTCTCCCGAATAAGCCTTGTACACGGTTGAAACGGCCATCCTGCTCCAGTCCGTTGTTTCCGCAAGACTTTCCACCAAGTGCTCCTCATCATCAACAATCAACACACAATACATACGTAATCCCTCCTGCTGTAAATTAACCTTCGCCAGGCTCGTCCCATCGGATCGTGACGCGAACGCCTCCCAGCTCCGAACGCGAGAAGGTCAGACCGCTGCCTTCTCCATATTTGATATTCAGCCGCTGGTGCACATTCCACAGACCGCAGCCCATCTCTTCGTATAGCGGCGTCTCGAGCTTTCGGGTAAGGCTCTCCATCTCCTCGCCGGTCATCCCGAATCCATCCTCTTCCACATGAATCTGACAAACCCTATCCTTCATTTCCCCTGTTATCCGGAGCATAGAGGAAGTTTTCTTCTGCTCAATACCGTGAATGATGGCGTTTTCCACGATAGGCTGAAGTATAAGCCGCGGAATCGACAGCTGCTTCATGGCAGCGGGAATTTCGATCCGATAATCCAGCCTGCTCATCCGCAGCTTGTATATTTCCAGGTAGCTGTGAATCAAGTCAAGCTCCTCTTGCAGCTTGATCGTCTGGTTCTCTACCCGCGTGGTTTTCCGGTAATATTTGCTTAAGTGGTAGGACATCGCGATGACGGAGTCGTGGTCCTGCAGCTTCGCCATGCTGTTGATATACGCAAGACAATTGTATAAAAAATGCGGGTTAATCTGGGATTGCAATTGTTTCAGAACGGCCTCCCTGGAATGGATTTTCTCCTTGTATACATTTTCAATCAGTTCTTCAATTTGCATGGCCATATAATTGTAGCGCTCGAGCAAAAAACGGAACTCGCTTTTGGGCCGAATGGAGATCCGGTAGGAAAAATCTCCGTTCTTGATCCGGTTCACCGCATAGATCAACTGCTGAATCGGCAGCTTCACCTGCCGGTATATAAAAGTGATCGCTACGATAACCAGCAGCAACAGCAGCCCGGTCGAGCTGTAAAAAATGTCCCGGTTTGTAATGATTGGCCCCAGTACTTCCGCTTCCGGGATGTAATCGATCAAATACCAGCCCAATTGTTTGGACTTCACGTAAAAAACTTTGTATTTCTTACCATCCAGTGTCTTTGTCAGTTCGCCTTTCTCCCGGTTCTGCGGGATGGAAATGTCCGCGATCAGCGCCCGCACCTTGCCCCGATCCGACGAGGCGTTATATAGAATCGAATCACCGCCGAGAGACGGGCTGTAGAAAAAGGGATCCTGATTCCCGTCTTCAACCTTGTAGCGATTCAGCATATGTTCAATATTGGTGACTGGAAATTGCATTTCCAAAATGAATTTTGTTTCCTCGTTGCCGCCCGCTTTATGGAAAGGGTCGAACAGCGTGTAGGAAAAAACCGCGTTTGGTTTGCCTTTGCCGATAAAATTCCAGCCTTGGCCATGCTTCATCACTTCTTTAAGAAATGCCTGTTTATTATTCGTCGTATTGGTCGAAATCAACTGATCGAGACTTGTTGAATACAAGCTCAATTCATTGGGCCAAACACTTGAAGTGCTTTGAAGCACCAGCTTCGTTTCCACCCGTTGAATTATGCTGATCTGGTCAAGGTCCATCAGCTTGCTGGACAGATAAATGCTTTGAAACTCCCGAATATCGGGGTCCTGGTTCAACATAATGGGAAAGGTGGCGAGCTTGCTGGCATTGGTATCGATTTCATTCACCAGAAAGGACAGTTGGTTCAAATTATAGTTTGTAATCTGCTCCTTCAGTAAGGCCATCGTATTGCGGTGGCTGTTGGAATACAAATACACAACCGGGATCAGAAAGAGGAAAAATAATGCAATAAATTTATTAAAGAAATTCCATCTGCTTGTCATCCTATTTCTCCTCTCGGCTTCGACAATAAAGGAAACCATAGGGCGAATTCGGCCCTATGGTTTAAACCTCCCTTGATATTTTACTTCACCGACTGATACCATTCATTAACCTCTTTGGTCATGTCGTCTCCACCGGACGACTTCCATTCTTCTACGAATTTATCAAATTGTTCGGGGCCAACTTTGCCGTAAATAATCTTCGAGAACACGTCCCCTTCCAGCTTTTTGAGATATTCCTGTCTCTTCCTCATCGTTGGCGTTTGGCGGGTTTGAAACATATTGGGAACAGCCAAATCCTTTTGGTCCATCACGATTTTGGCCGCATCGAGCATCGCCTTCGGCGTTCCTTCCGCAGTGATCTTCTCGAACGGAGTCGCCGGCGGCTCGCCGCCGGCCAATTTGGCCATGGTCTTCATGTTCAGGGACGGAATTCTGGCTCCGTCAAAGGTCAGGGTATATTTGTACGCTGGAGCGCCGCCGCCCGGCACCTTCGTTTCATCCACCCATTTGCCGTCCACAAAGTCGTAGTCGTAACCTTTAAATGTTCCGAATTCAAACTCGCTGCCTGCTTTCCTTTCGGCGTAATTGTCATACCAGTAATTTTGGTACGTGAAAAAGACTTCCGGATGTTTCATATTTTTATTGATCAGGACTACCCCGTTCCGGACGGGAGTGGAGTGGCGGCCGCCTTTGCCATCGGAGCCTGTCGGCAGTGGGTAAGCCTTAAACTCCGCCCCCTTTACGTTTTTGTTCAAATCTGCTAGCGGCCACGAAACCATCCAATACGGGCCGGCGATCATCCCCGCTTTTCCGGATACAAACGACTCGGTTGCCTTGCTTTCGTCCCAAAGCGGAAACTCCGTTGGAATGTACCCTTTCTCCTTCCATTCTTTCAGCTTAACGAGTCCTTCCTTGACGCCGGGCTGAACGGAACCAAATTCCAGATTCCCTTCACTGTTCAGATTCCATTGGTTCGGCATGGCGCCGTAAGCGCCGAAGAGCCAGCTGACATCGGACATCCATGTATTAAACGCGTTTTTCGTTCCAAGCGTCAATCCCCAGGTATCCTTTTGACCGTTTCCGTCCGGGTCTTGATTGACGAAGGCATCCATGATTTTCTCGACATCTTCAATCGTTTTCGGAGCCTGCAGATTGAGCTTTTTCATCCAGTCCTCGCGAATCCACAGCACCGGATCCGAATTGTAAGCGTAGTCCAAAATCGGAATGCCGTATTTTTTTCCTTCCTTGATATATCGATACCATACCGTTGGATCCTCATTCATGGCGTTTTTCCAAGTTTCGGAAGCGTACTTGTCGAACAGTTCTCCGACCTCCATAAACTTGCCGGAGTCCATGAGCGCGTCGACAATATCCGAATCCTCGCGCATGGCGATGATGTCCGGCATCTCCTCATCGGAGGACAGGGCCAGGCGAAGTTTGGTAGCAAACGCATCGTTCGTATTCGTCACGGTCCAATTGTATTTGATTTTAATACCGAGCTTTTCTTCCGCCCACCTGGTGTGGACGTTGTTTTCAATCGTCTCGCCGTTCTTGAACGTTACATCCGCGTTTACGCCGCGAATGGTGGTAATCGTTACCGGCGGATCGTATTTGCCGTCGACCAGCTTCAGCGTTTCCTGATCCGGCTGATTAGACGGCCCGTTTCCGCTGTTTTTGCCGCCCGAGCAACCACTCACAAGCGTGAAGGTCAATGCCGATGTCAATATGACGGCCGCGCACTGTTTAATCGCTTTCATTTTTTTCATCCCCCTGTAAGAAAATCTTGTAAATACACCATTTATTGTAGATGAGCCCTCGTAAACTTAAAATGGCTGCTTTTTTACCTTAATGGAACATTTTTTAGATTTCGCCCTCTTTGTAAAATTCGTGCCCGTTGGGTAAACAGGCTGCCATATCTCGCTTTTTTGCGCTCAAGTATAATAGGGCCACAAGCGTAAGCCTTTACAATTAGAAAGGAGAATGATTATGGCGTCTGTTATTGAACCGGCACCCCAAAGCCCGCAGCGCACGGACGTTTCGCGGCCGCGCACAAAGATCCGCAAAAGCGGTTCTATCTTTCATTTCATGCTGCTCCCGGCGGTAATTTTAACCATTATTTTTGCTTACGTGCCCATGTTCGGAGTGATCATGGCATTCCAGGATTTTAAACCTTGGCTTGGTTTTACCGGCTCACCCTGGGTCGGCCTGGAACATTTCAGATTCATGTTCGAGAGGGAAGACAGTATACAGGTTATCATTAATACGCTCATTATTTCTGTTCTGAAGATCACGATAGGTATGATCGTGCCTATTATATTTGCCGTCCTGCTCAATGAAATCAGACTGATAGCCTTCAAACGGGTGGTGCAGACGATGGTCTATCTTCCCCATTTCCTGTCATGGGTTATCCTAGGCGGGATACTGATTGATCTTCTGTCCCCTGAAGGCGGCCTGGTGAATCAGTCGCTCGCGGCATTTGGTATCAAGCCGATCTTCTTTCTAGGAGATGGAAACTGGTTCCGGGTTACGATAGTTGTTTCTGATATTTGGAAGGAGTTTGGTTTCTCCACGATCGTATACCTGGCCGCGCTGTCGGGCATTAACCCTTCACTCTATGAAGCGGCGGAAATCGATGGTGCTTCACGCTGGAAGCAAACCCTGCACATTACGCTTCCGGGTCTATTGCCAATTACGATCGTCGTCGGAACGCTCGCGCTAGGCAACATTTTGAATGCGGGCTTTGACCAGATATTCAACCTGTACAATCCGCTCGTTTACGACAAAGGCGATATTATCGATACCTTCGTCTACCGCATGGCTATCTTAAACGGTGAAATGAGCTTCGGAACGGCCGTCGGCTTGTTCAAATCCGCGATCGGCGCCGTGCTGATTATTACCGCCTATCGTTTGGCTTACAAATACGCCAATTACAGAATTTTTTAAAGATTCGAGGAGGTGAAGATGTTATGTATCATAAAACGCTGTCCTATCGCGTGTTTAATGTATTCAACCATGTTTTTTTAGCGCTCCTGTCCCTGCTTTGCACCATTCCTCTGATTCACGTCCTGGCCGTTTCTTTCAGCGGAAAAGCCGCGGCAAGCGCGAATAAGGTCGGTTTATGGCCGGTCGACTTCACCCTTGACGCTTATGAAAAAACATTGGGCAATGAAAACTTCATTCAAGCATTTATCATTTCCGTGGAGAGAGTCGTCTTGGGGACATCCCTCAGCATGTTGGTCATATTCCTGGCCGCCTACGCCCTGTCCAAGGATGAAAAGGTCTTTCGCGGAAGAAACATTTATTCCTGGTTTTTCGTGTTCACGATGTTGTTCTCCGGCGGGATGGTTCCCATGTACATTCTAATGCAAAAAATCCATTTGATGAACACCATTTGGGCCTTGATTATTCCCGGACTGGTAAACGTATGGAATATGATCCTGTTGCTTAATTTCTTCCGGGGGGTCCCGAAGGAACTGGAAGAGGCATCCCTCATCGATGGGGCCGGTCACTTGACAACCCTGTTCCGTATTTTCCTGCCGCTTTCCATGCCGGCCATAGCCACCTTGTCTCTTTTCACCTTGGTCGGTCAGTGGAATGACTGGTTCTCGGGGCTTCTCTATATATCGGATTACAAGAAGTATCCGCTCGCGACCTTTCTGCAAACGATCCTCGTTCAACAGGATATGAGCAAAATGAATGTGGACCCGAAATTGCTTGAAAACATTTCCCAGCGTACGGTCAAGGCCGCCCAAATATTTATCGGCGCCGTACCTGTGCTGCTGATCTATCCTTTTCTCCAAAAGTACTTTGTTAAAGGCATTGTGCTGGGGGCGGTTAAAGAATAGAGTGAACCGCATGATACTGTACAAGCGCCAAAAAGCCGAGCTAAACAAATATTTAGCTCGGCTTTTTTTCAACCCTTTCGGGATCAACCCTTAACCCCGCCAACCATCATGCCTTTGACGAAATATTTTTGCAAGAAAGGATACACCATGATAATGGGGACGGAGGCGACCATCGTCATCGTGGCGCGAACGGACAACGGTGTAACGGTGTTTTGCTGCGCTCCGCTGGCGCCCTGGATCATCCCGTCCAGGCTCGAAGTTCCCGAAGTCGTATTGGAATTTTGCAAAATTTTCTGCAGTTCATACTGCAGTGTGCTTAATTCAATGTGCGAAGAATTGTACAAAAACACGTCAAACCAGGAGTTCCACTGAAAGACGCCCGAGAACAAGGCCACCGTAGCCAAAACCGGCGTCGTCAACGGCAATACGATGCTGAAAAAAGTTCTGTAATCGCCCGCTCCGTCAATCCGTCCCGATTCCAGAATGCTCTCGGGGAGGTTCTCAATAAAGGAACGGATGATGATCAGGTTGAACACGCCGATTAATCCGGGCAGGATGTATACCCAGAAGTTGCCCACGAGTTGCAAATCCCTCATCAGCAAATAGTTGGGGATCAACCCGCCGTTAAAATACATGGTTAAAATAAAGGCGATCGTAATAAATTTGCGGAGCACGAAATCCTGCCTGCTGATCGAATAAGCCACCATGGCGGAGCAAAACACCGTAGCCACCGTACCGATGATCGTACGCAATATCGAGACGAGCGTGGCGTGAAATATCGTGGCTTCCCTGAAAATATATTTGTAATTTTCCAGCGTCCAGATCCTCGGAAGCAAATAAATCCCGCCTTTGAGCGAATCTTGAGCGCTGTTTAGCGACACGGCCAGAACATTCATAAACGGATATAGCGTCACGGCCATCAATAGAACCATAAAAATGTAATTGCACATATCAAAAATACGGTCACCGCCGGAAGATTTGATTCGCGGATTCTTAACCCTTCTTGCAGCGCTTGCGGATCTTTGATCCATTGGCTTTGCCTCCTTCTCTAGAAAAGCCTGGCTTCGCCCGCCCGTTTCGCGATATGGTTCGCGAAGAACAGCAAGATGAAGCTGACCACCGTCTTGAACATGCCGGCCGCGATGGATAGCGAGAAGTTGCTTTGGGCGATGCCGTATTTCAATACGAATATGTCAATGTTCTCGGAATAATCCACGTTCATGCCGTTACCCAGCAAATATTGGGGCTCGAATCCCGATTCCAGCAAATAGCCGATATTCATAATTAATAGGACGACAACGACGGATTTAATGCCCGGCAATGTAATATAGATCATCCGTTTAAACCTGCTGGCGCCGTCGATTTCGGCGGCTTCGTATTGCGCCGGATCAATCGTCGTTATCGCGGCCAAATACACGATCGTGTTCCAGCCGATATCTTTCCAGACGGAGCCGGCTCCAAATATTCCCCAAAAGTATTCGGGAATCCCCAGAAATAATATTTCGTTCCCCTTATCAACCAATCCCGTCCAGATCAACAGCTGGTTGATGATTCCGTCGGGCGCGAGCGTCGTTTGAATGATGCTTGCGGCCACCACCCAAGAAATGAAATGGGGCAAATAACTGACCGTTTGCACCACTCGCTTAAATGCTACGTTCCGAAGTTCATTGAGCAGCAATGCCAGCGTAATCGCCGTCACAAAGCCGAGAATCAAGTTGATGGAACTCATGGCCAGCGTATTTCGCAATACGCGCAAAAACCGCTCGTCTCCAAACAAAAATTTGAAATGTTGAAATCCGACCCAAGTTTGATCCAAATACCCGCGCGCCGGTTTATAATCCTGGAAAGCAATCGTCCAGCCCCATAAAGGAACATATTTGAAAATGACCAGCCAAATGAAAAAAGGGATGGACATCACGGCCAAGGCGCGCTGCTTTACTAATTTTTTGCAGAACGGCCCGATCCCTTTCGGCTTTTTATATGTCTCCGGCCCGGACGCGGCCAGCACCGAATCGTTCCCCATACTATTCTCTCCTTCCCGGCCTTCCGGTAGAATCGATTATTTACCGCCGGTAACGATTTTGACTTTCTCCTGCGCTTGCTCCGTCGTCCACTTTTCATAGCCGGCCGTGTCAAGCTTGCCGAATTCGTTCAAGTATTCGTTCCATAACGATTCGAACTTATCCGGCGTTGCAAGCACGAGTTTCGGGAAGTATTTCTTGGTCAATTCATCCTTGGCCGTTTCCCACAGCTGCTCTGGCGAATTTTGTTCCTTGGCGAATCCCCAGGCAGGATACCAAGGGCGGAACTTCGGGGTCGCGAACATTTGGCTGTAAGTTTGCACGCCGTATTTGTCCAGAATGTCCTTATCCGCCTGCGTCAAGCTCATTTGGAATACTTCGGGCTGGTAAGCCACGCTTTTGGCATTCCCGCTCGCGAGCGTGGAATTGGCGTTGTACATCGGCCAGTTCCAATTGTAATATTTAAAGCCGAACTTCTCGTTAAAAGCTTCGTCGATCATGTTGATCTGTTCCTGTGTCCGGTAAAAGCGGCCTTGTTCGTTAACTTCATAGGTTTCGCCTTTGATGCCCCAAGACAACAGGGTTTGGTTATCTTCCGTCAGCATATTGTCGAAATATTGGATGATTCTTACCGGGTCCTTCGCGCTGACCGTAATGCCGATGCCGCGGTTCGTTGCCAATCCGCCTTCGGCGTCGACATACGCATCCGGCGTGTTCTCGTCAAAGGTAACGGGAAGCGGGAAGTAGTTGTAAGCATCCTGGGCGGGGTCCTTGCGCGCCGCGTCCTTCAGGACATTGAGCGCATTTCCCACCTGCCAGCGGTAATCAAAAAAGCCCAGCACTTTATGGGAGGTTAATTTGGCGATATATTGATCGTAATTGTCCACGAAAGAAGCCTTGTCGAACAGACCTTCCGCATTTAACTCGTTCAGCGTCTTCAGCCATCTTTTCGTCGCCTCGGAAGCCGCGTATGTTTGGGCTTCAAAGGTTTCCGGATCGACGATGACTTCGCCGTCGTTCGGGTAACCCATGAGGTGCATCGGCGGATTGGATGTCGCAAAAAATCTCCAGTCATGCGTGAGGGTGATCATGCCCGTCAAATCTTCATCCTTATGCTTCTCGGCATAGTTTCTGATCAGTTCAATATATTGATCCAGCGTGTTGACTTTCGGATAACCGGCCTCGGCCAAGACGCGGCGCTGAATCCAAAATGCGGCTCCGGGCTCCGGGTCCGGAACGAAGTCGCCGACCTGCACGGCGATCGGAAGGAAATAAAGCTTGCCGTCTTCAGCTCTCAGCTGGTCAAAATATGGACCGAATACCCGTTTGATATTCGGGCCGTGCTCCTCGATCAAATCGTCAAGCGGGATAAATACGCCTGCGTTCAATACGCTTTCCATCGCCGCATCCGGAATCAGCACTTCCGGATACTCGTTCGCGGCGATCATCGTACCGATTTTCGTATTCAGGTCGCCGACCAGAAACTCCAGTTTGAAATTGACTCCCGTTTGGTCTTCCAGTATTTTTCCAAGGGTGGTCTCGTTTGTATTCCGGTCCTTGGATCCGGCTACGCCATTAAAGATCGTAAAGGTGACCTTGTCCTGCTTGTTGCTTTCTTCCGGGTTGTTGCCTGTCTCGCCTACGGCTTTATGGTTGTTTTTACCGCCGGAACAAGCGGAGCTTACAGACAACAGCAATGCCGCGACCAAAAAGAGAACCCAAAATTTCTTTTTTGTCAAAACCGATCTGCCCCTTTCGTTTGTAGAGTGGTATTTACAGGAACAGTATAAAATCGTTTTCAATTTTGGGTTACCCGGAGAACTATAGAGCTTCCTGCAAAAATTTCAGTATTTGTTTCGGCGGTCAACTCTTTTCGTTCGGGATTGCGAGCATGACGCAGGTCCCTTCTCCCGGGCGGCTGTTCAGCGAAAAACGGATCTTCTCCCCGTAGATTATTTTCGTGCGGTATATCGCGTTTTGAACACCAATGCGTTCCCCCATGGTTTCCTCGGCCTCCAGGTAACGGTACAACTTGTTGACCGTTTCATCGTCCATGCCGATCCCGTTGTCTCTGACGGTAAAAGTCAGTTCATCTTCCGTAGCGTCGATTCGAATCTCAATCATCCCTCCATGTTTCAGCGGCTCGATGCCGTGGATACAGGCATTCTCGACGAAAGGAAGGAACGCCATTTTCGGCACCAGGCATTCATACGCTTCCGGCGCGACGGCGATCCGGCAGTCCAGCTTGTCCTCGAAGCGATATTTCTGAATGTCCAAAAAGCATAAAATAAACTCCAGCTCTTCCTTCACCGAAACCCGGTCTTTGTTCCAGGTCAAGGAGCCTCGGAAGAATTTGGCCATGCTATGGATGATCTTCGCGGTATCGCGCTCTTTTTTCAGCAAGCTTCTCATCCGGATCGTTTCCAGGGCATTGAACAGAAAATGGGGATTCATTTGGCTTTGCAATGCATTCAACTGCGCCTTCCGGCGCTCCAGCTCCAACGATTTCTTTTGGATTTCCGCCAGGTACACGTCATGGATCAAGCTTTTGATCTGCAGGATCATCCGGTTGAATTCCAGCGTCAATTGACCGATCTCGTCCTTATAAGCCTCGCCCTGAATCGGTTCAAAACTTTGGCTTTTTACTTTTTTCATCTGCTTCAGGATTTGGATGATGCGCAGGTTAATCGACCGGGTGATGATAAGAATAATTATGGTCGGAATGATCATCATCACACAGCCGGACCATAAAATAAAATCACGCGAATCGCGGACTTCCTTAACGATTTCGCCTTCGCTGACGATGCCGGCGATCTTCCATCCTTCCAGATAGCTGACACCCCGGTATTCCTTCACGAACCGGATCGTTTTGTCCGATCCGAGCGAGGCGAACGGGGTTTCATTCCCGCCCTGCCAGTCAATTCTCCCGTTTGTTGTGTACTCGATCCCGCCGCCCGGATTGATCAGATACATATCCCCCTGCACGTTTAAGTTCGAAAACAGGGACACCAGATCGATCGTTTTAAAATCGATTTTGAGCAGCTTTTCCTTTGACATCCGATTCGCAAAATAGTCCAGACGCCGGATCAGCGAGAAACTGGCGAAATGCCCGTCATCCGTTTCCGTGCGCACAAACACGGGTTGGGAACGATACCTGTCCGCCGCCATGCGATACCAATCCTCCGACCTGATTTCATCCGACAGGTAGCCGATGTTTCCGGAATTCAGCAGCGTCGGGTTGTTTACGTAAATCATCATGTTCTGGAGATAGAGGGAAGCGGGGTGATAACTGTTTAGCACCCGTCTCAAATAATCGTCATAAGCTTCGACGTAATCTTCCGTATTGGCAAAATTCCGCTCCAGAATTTCATTGGTCTTGAGGTCGGCGTAAAAAAATGAGGACAATCCCACCGCATCGTCAACCTGGGAGCGGAATTCGTTTTTGATTTGCTCCACCGCCAGGTCGATATCCTTGACTCTCCCCTCCCTGACATTATTCGAGATGAGATTATAAAAAATAGCGTTGGTCACGATCATCGGCGTAAAGATGCAAAGAAAATAGACCAGCAGCATTTTGTTCCTTAGCCGGGTATTATGAAGCAGTCGGTTCATCGCGCGCCGCCCCTTCCGCTATCAATTGCTCATGCGATTGCGGTATTCCGTAGGAGTCATCTTCTCGACCTTCTCGAATTGGGAGACAAAATACTCGGCGCTATTGAAACCGACTCGCTCGGCGATTTCATAAACGCGCATATCTTTTTGCCTCATCAGTTTCTTGGCCTCTTCGATCCGCAGCAGCAACAAATACTCGTTAAAATAAACGCCATAATGCTTCTTAAACAATTGCCCGATGTACGCGGGGTTCATGAAGAACTGCGCCGCAAGGCTTTTTAAGCTCAAATTTTGCTGGAAGTGCTGGTCCACGTACGATTTAATTTTGTGAATTCCGCTCTTGCCGCTGGAATTATAAAGCTGTTTGACGAATTCCGCGGATTCGGACGCGAATTCGCCAAATAATCCGCGCAATTCTTCCAATGTGAGATTATAATCGTGCCAGCCCAGAATCGCCTCGATCAGGCCGAGTTCCTTCTCGTCACCTTCCACGCTTCTGACGGAGTGCACGATGCCCAGAACACATTGCATGATCGATGTTTTGATCGCTTCGATGGAGAAGTTCCGTTCCAGAAAATCCGCAAAGATGCGGTCGATGGCGCTTCGAATGCCGTCCCTGTCCGACGCTTCGACCGCTTCGATCAAAGCATGGATCGACGGTTCGCGAAGATGCAAATAGTTCAGTTCCGTGCCGGCGATGTCCGAGTATAGCAGCGCGTGGGTGTTGTGACGGATCCATTTGTGCTGCATCGTTTCCTTCGCGCTGATATAGGAGAACTTCAACCGGTTTAAGGACTCGACGGATTGGCCGGCATAGATTCGCAGCTCCAAGGCGAAAGCATCCTTCAGCCGCCGAAGCACGGACCTCATAAAAGGACGGATATCTCCGCCAAAAGGGGTGAGGTACGTATCCGGCACAATAAAGCCGTATGTGCGGCGATGCTCATACACGATCGGCGGCGAAGCGGCAGTGCCGAGTTCTTGCACCGTTTCCCGGATGGCTTCCATTAGCCGGTCTCTTGCCGGGGAAACCGCATTTTTCCAAGGTACGACATTGTTAACCTCCAGCAATACGTAAGAAAACGCTTTCGCATCAGCGAAAAACGAAACCTGGGCCCACTCATCCAACGCCGTCTCGTCGATCTCGTCCCGCAACAGGGTTTCGATCAGTTTTTCGCCCATCTGCCTGCGGTTTTGATCCCGCAACCGTTGTTTTGCCGGCAGCTTGTCTCTAAGCTTGGCCAACGCTTGCTGAATATCGTCCGGATCGATGGGCTTCAGCACATAATCCTGCACGCCGAACCGCACCGCCTGCTGGGCGTAGCGGAAATCGTTATGGCCGCTGATGATGACGAATTCCGTTTCCAACTGCAGCTTGCTGGCGGCCTCGATCAATTCGAGTCCATCCAGCACCGGCATACGGATGTCGGTCACGACCAGATCCGGCTTTTTCGCCTGAATGATCGCCAGGGCGTCTTCTCCATTGTCGGACTCATCAATCACTTTAAAGCCACTGCTTTCCCAATCGATCATTTCGATTAAGCCTTTCCGGACAAACAGCTCATCGTCCACAATGATGACGGAATACATTTCAGTTCCCTCCTTTATGAAGAGTTATACTTACTATACTTTTTCGAGAAAACGCTTTAATTTATTTACCTCCTATTGTGCTATAATATAGCAAAAATAGAAAATATGGAGGATTTTTCTATGCCGATTATCCAACAAGGCGCTTTTTATACGAAAGAATACAGGAACCTGTTCAAGGAGCTCGGCTATCCCGAAGCGGACATCGACGCTAGGCTCGAACGGACATGGGCCGATTTGTTTTATGGAGATCCGGATGTGCGGATCTATTATCCGCTGGGCGACGATAAAGGCTATATTCTCGATACCGGCAATCTGGACATTCGGACGGAAGGGATGTCCTACGGGATGATGATGGCCGTGCAAATGAACAAAAAAGAAGAGTTTGACCGGTTGTGGAACTTCTCGAAGACGTTTATGCAGCATAGAGAAGGCCGTTACGCCCATTACTTTGCCTGGCATTGCAAGCCTGACGGTACCCGCATCTCCCAGGGGCCCGCGCCGGACGGGGAAGAATATTTCGCAATGGCCCTGTTTTTCGCCGCAAGCCGTTGGGGGGACGGGCCGGAACCCTATAACTATTCCGAGCAGGCACGAACGATTTTACGCGCATGCGTGCATCAGGGCGAAGCCGGCGACGGCGACCCGATGTGGGACCCGGAAACGAAATTAATCAAATTCGTACCGGAATCCCCTTTCAGCGATCCGTCTTACCATCTGCCGCATTTTTACGATTTGTTCGCCCTTCGGGCCGACGAGCGGGACAGCGCGTTTTGGAAGCAAGCGGCGGATGCCAGCCGCGCCTACCTTCACGCCGCATGCCACCCGGAAACCGGTCTTGCCCCCGAATACGCGAATTTTGACGGAACCCCGGCAGAGCCCCAGCCGCATGGCGATTTCCGCCATTTCTTCAGCGACGCTTACCGGGTTGCCGCCAATATCGGGCTGGATTGGGCATGGTTCCAAAAAGATTCCTGGCAGGTCGGGCAATCCAACCGGATTCAAAGCTTTTTCCGGAACATTGAGGTTTCCGACTACCGCCGGTATACCATAGACGGACAACCCTTCGACGAACTGGCGCTGCACCCGATAGGATTGCTGGCGACCAACGCGATGGCTTCGCTCTCCGCCAATGGCCCGGAAGCGAGTCATTTTGTCCGTTTGCTTTGGAATACGCCTTTGCGCACCGGTCAACGGCGTTATTACGACAACTGCCTGTACTTTTTTAGCATGCTGGCTTTAAGCGGAAATTATCGGATTTACTGACGGGCCAGTTTGTAGATTACTCGTTAGACCGTTGGATGGAGTAACTTCGGTTCCTACTCGTAGAAACCTTCCAGCATTCTTGTGAATTTCTTGGGCTGGTCTCGCCTTTTCCAGTTTTGGTGGAATATTTATGCAGATGCTTTAGGGGATCGAATCAGGAATGAATGAAGAAATGAGGGAATGAGGTAATAACTTCTACTTTGGAGTGATTGAAGGGATGGGTGTGGAGGCTCCCTCCATGCCATTTCCTCTTGGGTACTACTCCGCCCCCTCCCCTTTCTCATGAAAGGAAGCACCAAGGACTTTGGATCTTCCCAAACTTTGGAAGCTGCTCTAACGGACACCAGCGACCTTATCCGCCCATTTCCCAAGTATTTCCCAGCCTAAAGGACACCAACGACCCTATTTCGCTCTAAACCCGTTCATCTAGACCGATTTGAGCTAAATAAGGTCTTCTGTGTCCGTTTACATTTTGCAAACCTTCATTTTTACGCAGATAACGGCTCTGGTGTCCCTTAGCCATCAGAATTCTCTAAACGCAGGAGGCTCTCTTCCACAGCTTGTTTCAGGAAACTTGGCGAGTTATCAAACACATGGTTTTGTTCTTTTTCATCCGTATATTTATGTGCCGCTTTTGTAGCAATTATAACATTTTCTCGATTAAACTCTTTAACCACTTCCCCAATAATTTCCTCAGAACGTCTCGGGCCATAATTAAAAGCTGTGTCTAGCATAGTAATTCCTGATTCTAATGCAGTTCGAACGATACTCCCCCCTTCCTCATCACTTACGTTTGGAAAGTTATTGCGACCTCCGACGGCATTAGCTCCTAATCCAATGGGATCATGAGTTTTAGACCAAAACAGTTTTTTAGAAAGTATCATTATTCGCTTTGATGAAGATTGAATTAATGTAAAATACGGTTCTTTGATGATGTTGAATCAATCACTTTCACTTTCTTAATAAAGAGTGCACTACCCCAGGTACCTGCTCTATCTTCCCTTTATCAACCTGTGCCTCATCTTTTACAAATCAAACCCGCCAATAACTATCCATGCTTTGAGCCATAATCGGCCCCCAACCCAGCCAGAATTTCATGAACTGCCATGGCTGCGGGGGTCAATTCTTCAAAAGAATGAACAATGATTCCAATCTGCTGGCAAATGGCCGGGAAGATCGGTTTAACGATCAGATTGTGTCGGAGCGTGGATTGAGAGATGCGACTAATGATTCCGATACCCAAACCATGCTGAACCATGTTCACAAGCGTTTCCGCAGATTGCACAATCAAATGGCTAGTAATTTCCTTATACCGATCTGCGAGCAAATTGGATAATGTCCCTTCATATCCACTTCGGCAAAAAATCAGTTCCTCCTGATGCTTCATCAGATCAATTTTCTCAGAAGAAACGAGTGGGTGTGTCTGCGGCAGCACCGCCACCATATCGTCTTCATACAGCAATTGACAATCAAAAGAGTCAAACGGCGCCAATACAATGCCGATTTCCACCGCTCGCTCTTCCACCCAAGTTTTGATCTCGTTTGACGATCCTTCCGCAAGCTGAATACGGAGGGAATCATACCTGGATTTGAGCCGTGACATTGCCGAAGGCATCAAATAGCTGGACATCGAGGGAAGCGCGCCAACTTTTACATTGCAATCCACAAGGCTATTTTCTCGGTTGGCGATTTGACGAATCTTTTCTTCAATCATGATCAGTTGCCGTGCCAGAATCAAAATCTCCTTGCCCGTTTCGGACAACATTAATCCGTTTCGTTTATCCCGCCAGAACAATCGGAGATTCAGTTGGCTCTCCAGGCTTTTAATGGCTTTACTAACTGCCGGCTGGGTAATGTAAAGTGCTCTCGCTGCCTCCGTAATATTCATTTTTTCTGCCACGACAGTAAAAATGTGCAAATTGTGAAAGTTCATAACCTTTTGTTTATACCCCCTCATATAAAAATTCATTTTAGTTATTATCCTTTGTGCCTTATTATATAACTCAGTCAAAAGAAAATAAACAGAGGGAGGTCAAACAATGCCGTACAAAAAAATCATTTTCTACCTTCTCGTGGCCAGCTTATTGATCAGTTCACTGGAAATCACTTTAAAAATAGCGGGAAATACGTTTCATCCGGTACAGCTTACGTTTCTCCGTTTCATCATCGGCGGATTGGCGTTACTGATTCCATCCCTGATCTCCATGCGCAAGAAAAACATCAAACCAGCCCTGAAAGACTGGATGTTGCTCGCGCTTAATGGGTTTGTGGTGGTCACGATCAGCATGATTTTGTTCCAGTTGGCGGTAGACCATGCCAAGGCATCCACTGTCGCGGTAATATTTAGCTGCAGTCCCGTATTTACATTGCTGTTTTCTTATCTGTTTTTAAAAGAAAAGCTGTCCAGGCTGACCTTGCTTTCGGTCGTTCTCTCCATTGCAGGGCTGCTCGTCATCGTCAACCCCGCCAATCTGAACGAACCGCTTGGCATGACGTTCGCGCTGCTGAGCGCCGTTGCCTTTTCCGTCTACAGCATGATCTCTCGCCTGGTGATCACACGTACTGGACTAAGCGGACTTTCAGTTACCGGTTTTACACTCCTGATCGGCAGCTTGGAATTGCTTGGACTGATGCTACTTACTCATTTTCAGTCTCTTGCGGCCACTCTCTCCAGTGTTCCCGGTTTGGATACATTCGATCATATCCCTGTATGGTCGGGAATCGCTTGGGAGAACGTGCCTCTCCTGCTGCTTGCCGGTATAGGAAACAGCGCCGCTGCGTTTGCGATTTACTTCTTGATTATGGAGTTATCGAACGTATCCATGGCTTCTATTCCTTTTTTTATAAAACCGGGTCTCGCTCCGCTATTATCGTTCCTGATTCTATCAGAAAAATTAACTGTGCATTTGATCATTGGCACCGTAATTATACTCGCGGGATCACTACTTACCATTTACAGTAATTGGTCTCGAAGCAACAGGCGGGTGTGAAGTGTTTCTTACGAAGGGCTTCTTGCGACAATAATCTTTTCCACTAACTCAACACCTAATTCAGCTTAGCAAACCCAATGTCCAAGTGAAAGCAGCCTGCTGTTTGTTATTAATATTCTGCAAGCCTCTTTTGCACCCAGTGATATTCAAACATCAAAGAGTCATAGCTTTAACGACGATAGTTTTCGCAAGACATATTGAATGATTTTGGCCGAAGCATTATTTAATGCCCAAACAAAACTAAACAGCTGCTCGCCGGGAAAATCGATTACAGCAGCTGCAAGAAGAAATCCGTAATGCTGGAGGTTAGAGTGAAAATGTTGCATAACGGCATCTAGGGCAGCATCTTGGCCAATCGTTTCCGAGAGGTCCTTCTCTACTTTTTCCTTAGTCTCCCGAGTAGATTCAAAGCCGCTGCGTCCCGGAAATCGGCTGCGGGTATGATCGACATCAGTGTGAGAGGCCAGAAACGGCTCAACTCGTATACTTTTGCTTTTCGAGATGCCCTATCAGGGCTGCAAGAACCTCATCAGGCCGCTCTTCAACAAGAAAATGGCCTGCCTCAACTGCTTGACCAGTGACCTGCGGAAACCATGCTCGCCAAGCGTCAAGAGGGTTGAGGTGATGAGCCACGACACCTCTGCTCCCCCATAGAACGAGGCAAGGTATATGACTTACCCGACCTATATCAGCGCGATCATGGTCAAGATCGGTCGTTGCAGCAGCCAAATAGTCACCGCACCACGCCGCGACGACTTCCGGGTTGCGTGCAGCTCTCTCGTATTCAGCCAAAGCCTCGGGTGCGAATATTTTGAGTGCGCCTGACAGTCCCACCAGCGCGGAATGCAGAAACATCACTGGGTCTTTGCTGATAAGACGCTGTGGCATTTCGCCTGGCTGCGATAGGAAGAGCCAATGATAATATCGTCGAGCGAGCCAATCATCCATTGTACGCCAGACGTCCAACGTTGGAAGTATATCAAGCAATGCAACTGTCCGCACCGCATCGGGATGGTCAAGAACCATTCGATGAACCGTTCGGGCACCCCGATCATGCGATACGACGTGAAAGGCGGTGTGGCCTAGATGCCGCATCAGCAAAATCTGGTCCATTGCCATAGCCCGAAAGGTAAAGTCACCGCCGTGGACAACTGAATCCCCGTAACCCCGAAGGTCGGTTACGACAACCCTATAAGATTTCGCAAGCCGCTCGGCTATGACATGCCACATCACATGAGTTTGCGGGTAGACCGCTGTCGAACGCATCGTCGCAAACCATGGCCGCCCAACCTTATCCCCCAGACCGAGAAGGAGCCCCATCCAAAGACTATCCGTCGTGCCTGCTCGCGCGCACCTCTTACTTACGATTATGCGTCCATAATAATTTTATTATTACTCCGATGTAGCAATGGTCAAGTGACCCGCTTGTCACATCAACCGGCGTTGTCAGTTACGAGGTATGGCCGAACGGACAAGTATGTTCCTCTCATTTCCCCTAAAGATTACAAGCTTACGGAAACGCAAAACGTACTGGACGAGATATCAAGAGTCGGTTAAAAACTTAATCGCTGCTTTATATGATGACAATATTGCAGAGTTGAAGCAATGGATTTCAGGAAAGTAGGCGTTGTTTATGGATAAACTCCTGGAACTGCTCGTTTCCCTTTCCGTTGCGCGAAGTACCGTTGTAGTCTGCATATTCCTGTTGCGGCTTATTTCAACCAAACGTCTTCCCCACGAAAAGGCGATGTGGATTGGAAAAACGGGTTCAAAACCGAGATAAGTGCTTGACAAAATAAATTATGATAGCGTTCGTGTCCTGGTATCTCTGCGTGCTGCTTTGCACGATTATCCCTTTTGTACAGGGGGGAGAGGGGGACTTATCACGGTCCTTTCATTTTTCCCGGTGCCTTGCCCCATTCCTCCCGTCAGGTCTGCTTCACTTCGCCTAAACCTCCTTCCACAAACCTGCCTACCGATCTCGAAGATGTTCTCCCAAACATATTTTCTTTTTCTGATTTTATGTTTCTCTATGCTTCCAGATCAAACGGGATAATCGTGCAAAGCGTCCGGACAGCGGATGTTGAACTGCCGACCAACCCACCGGCCTTCCGATATTTCTTACCATGATCGGTTACCGGCTTGACTGTCAAGCGCTGATTATTAGGTTGAGCCGAAAAATGGCCGTAGGTTTTATCTTTTGCCCATATCAGCTTTGTCATTCTTCGTTCAGAAGCAAACGACAGCAGTCCCTTTGTCCGGATTACCTTCAAGCCTACAACAAACACAGCACGGCTTACCCACAGGGGCTATTCCGGAACTAAATCATTCTGCTGATACAGCACTCTTCTTGCTAATTGTGGGGAACAGGAGTTTTTGCCAAATGGCAGGTGTATTGCTATTGGAAGTTTATAAGAAAATTACAGAAAACCCGTTCACCGGTACCAGAGAATAGCTATGTTCAAAAGCCCATGGGTCATACATCGGCTTGTTATCTATGATATATTTAAAGTGTCAATGGAGAGGGATCGGTGCTGTGACCAAGGAGGTATTGAAACATGGTTGCAGGCCACCTTCAGGAGAAAAAAGGTCATTTTTAAGTGGTAGGACTAAAATGGTCCGCCATTGATCTAGTCAATAAGACCATCACAACCAAGCATACCGTCACGTCTGGTTCTCTGGATGGGAAGCTGAGTGAGAAGGATAGAACAAAGAACAAGGCTAGTCTCCGTACGCTGCCCCTTGTAGATGCTTTCTATGACCTTCTGGTGCAAATGAAGGAGCAACAAGAAACAAACCAGCAACTCTGCAAGGATTCCTACTGTCACGATTACATCGGTTATATTTATGTGGATGCTATGGGAGAGCGAATCAAACCTAACTACATCACCTAACATTTTGCCCTTGTGCTGAAGAAGAATGGCATCAGCAAATATTTATTCTCACTTGGAGTACAGTTCCAAAGTTTCTTCAGCCAATACAATGAATGCAGTCATCAAAATATAAAAAAAGCCCATTAGATATAACATCTAATGAACTGTTAAAGTTAAAGTATGCCGGTGAAGGGACTCGAACCCCCACGGTTTCCCTCACGATTTTGAGTCGCGCGCGTCTGCCAATTCCGCCACACCGGCAAATATGAAAATATACAGTGCGGAAGACCAGACTTGAACTGGTACGGTAGTCACCTACCGCAGGATTTTAAGTCCTGTGCGTCTGCCGATTCCGCCACTCCCGCAGGTTAAAACTAATGGAGGCGCCACCCAGATTCGAACTGGGGATAGAGCTTTTGCAGAGCTGTGCCTTACCACTTGGCTATGGCGCCACATTATAAAAATGGAGCGGACGACGGGAATCGAACCCGCGACCCTCGCCTTGGCAAGGCGATGCTCTACCGCTGAGCCACGTCCGCTAATAAATGGCTGGGGATATAGGATTCGAACCTATGGATGACGGAGTCAAAGTCCGTTGCCTTACCGCTTGGCTAATCCCCAAAATTTAATTATTGAGATAAAAATGGGGCGATCGATGGGACTTGAACCCACGAATGCCGGAGCCACAATCCGGTGCGTTAACCCCTTCGCCACGACCGCCATATGCAATTTTGAAGACTGGCAGGGGCAGCAGGAATTGAACCCACACTAACGGTTTTGGAGACCGCTGTTCTACCTTTAAACTATGCCCCTATTTAGGTAAAACTGGTGGAGGCTGATGGATTCGAACCACCGAACTCGTCAGAGAACAGATTTACAGTCTGCTGCGTTTGGCCACTTCGCTAAGCCTCCACGTGGTGCCGGCGAGAGGACTTGAACCCCCAACCTACTGATTACAAGTCAGTTGCTCTACCAATTGAGCTACACCGGCTTTCAATTTTCGTTTTTTCAATGGTGGCTCGGGACGGAATCGAACCGCCGACACGAGGATTTTCAGTCCTCTGCTCTACCGACTGAGCTACCGAGCCTTGTATTTGAATTATAATGGCGGAGCCGACGGGATTCGAACCCGCGGTCTCCTGCGTGACAGGCAGGCATGTTAGGCCTCTACACCACGGCTCCACACTAAAGTAATTCAATTGCGGGGGCAGGATTTGAACCTGCGGCCTTCGGGTTATGAGCCCGACGAGCTACCGGGCTGCTCCACCCCGCGTCGTTAATATACAATATGGTGGAGGCTGAGGGGATCGAACCCCCGACCCTCTGCTTGTAAGGCAGATGCTCTCCCAGCTGAGCTAAGCCTCCATGGAAAAGACAAATCTTATTGTACCATATAATACATCATCAAATCAAGTGTTTTTGCAAATAAATCTTTCTCAAGGATTCTTATCCCCACTTGAAGCATATAAGAAAGCAATGACCCGTAGGGGATTCGAACCCCTGTTACCTCCGTGAAAGGGAGGTGTCTTAACCCCTTGACCAACGGGCCGCACTATTTATGCTCGGGTCCCCGAAAAGCAATCGGAAACTCCATCGTAGACAATACTTCACTTTTGGGAGTATTGTGGCGGAGAGAGAGGGATTCGAACCCTCGAGACGCTTGTGACGCCTACACGATTTCCAATCGTGCTCCTTCGGCCAACTCGGACACCTCTCCACGTGTTTTGGGGCCCCCAGAAAGCAAACGATATGCTGCGAAGCAATCCGTCACTTTCTGAGGGCTTTGACTCCCCGAACAGGACTCGAACCTGTGACAACTCGATTAACAGTCGAGTGCTCTACCGACTGAGCTATCAGGGAACATTAATTAAGTTTTCAAGGTGTTAATCCTTGAAAACTGGATACGAAACGAATTTGTGTTTTAGATGTTCATGTGGATAAGCCCTCGACCGATTAGTACCTGTCAGCTCCATGCATTGCTGCACTTCCACCTCAGGCCTATCAACCTCGTCGTCTTCAAGGGGTCTTACTAGTTGGGAAATCTCATCTTGAGGGGGGCTTCACGCTTAGATGCTTTCAGCGCTTATCCCGTCCGCACTTAGCTACCCAGCTGTGCTCCTGGCGGAACAACTGGTGCACCAGCGGTGCGTCCATCCCGGTCCTCTCGTACTAAGGACAGCTCCTCTCAAATTTCCTGCGCCCACGACAGATAGGGACCGAACTGTCTCACGACGTTCTGAACCCAGCTCGCGTACCGCTTTAATGGGCGAACAGCCCAACCCTTGGGACCTACTTCAGCCCCAGGATGCGATGAGCCGAC